>CALUHH010000004.1 GCA_944320385.1 uncultured Atopobiaceae bacterium
GCGACGGTCACGTCGTGGGTCGTCGGGGCGGGGGCGGTGCCGCCGCCGGACGGGGCGGTGTAGGAGTAGGGCTTAGTGCCGTTCGCTTCAATGCTCAGCTCCGTGCCGTTGATGGTCACGGTGATCGCCTCGCCCGTCCCGTTCTCGATCGTGACCTCGCGGCTCTGGCCGGACATGGTGGCCGTCAGGCCGCTCTGCAGCACCTTGACGATGTCGCCGCCCCCCGCGTCGGCAAGGGCGTCGTCGAGCGAGCCGTAGCCGATGCCGTCGAGCTCGGCCGCCGCGCCGTTGGTCGCGGAGATGGTGAACTCGCTGAAGCCGTGCGGGTTGGTGAAGGTCAGGACGTTCGTCTCGACCTTGCCGGTGTAGAAGTAGGAGCGGCCGTCCTTCTTGTGCTCGACATAGAGGGTGCCATCGCTCGCAAAGCCGGTGGGCAGCGGGATGGTGACGGTCACCGGCTTGGTGATGTCCAGCTCCCTCTCCTTGCCGACCTGAACCGCGTTGGGCATGCTTGCGCCGCCCGGGAGGATGATATGATCGGGATCCGTGGTGGCCACGGTGCGGTACATGGGCGTGATGTCGAGCGTGACGGAGGTGGCAGTGCCGTCGGCAGCGGCCTCAGCGCCCGTGACCGCGATGCTCAGGTAGGGCTGGATCACTATGGTGACGTCCTCCGCCCCGATGAACCCGGGGTAAACCTTTTGCAGGGCCTCCAGGACGGTCTGGCCGCCCTCGGTCTTCGACCCTACTGTAACCGCGTTTCCCTGTGCCACGGTGCCGGCCGCGGCGCCCAGGGCCTCGCCGATGCCGGGCTTCGCGCCCGTGCCCGATTGGCCAAGCGCGGCGGCGACGCTCTCGGCCACGCCCTTTGCGTCCTCCGGGATAGCATTGGAGAGCTTCACCTCGGCGGGAGCTTCCACCACCTTGGCAGAGGAGTCGCCCCGCTCGCCCACGGTGAAGAGGTAGCCCTCCTCGCCGCTCTCGACGGCCATCAGGTCCTCGCCGAGATACGCGCTCGGGTCGCTGGTGAAGTAGCCGCCCGAGATGGAGATCTTCTCCCCGTCCCCGTCGGGCGTGACGATGACGCTGGGAACCCCCTCGTCGGCGGACACGCGGGCGTCCCCCGAGATGGTAACCCGGCAGTTGCCGTAGTCGTAGTAGTTGCTGTCTCCGTCGACCTGGATCCCGTAGCAGTTGAGCGCCACCTTGGAGTCGCCGACCTTGCCAGAGGCGGTGCCCGTAGCCGTCACGCTGCCGCCCGTCATGTTCAGGGTGCCGCCACGCATCTCCACGCCCACGCCGCCGTCGGCGTAGATGGTGCCGCCGGAGATGTTGAGCACGCCCTGCTGCGGGTGGTACACGCCGCAGGCGATGTAGCCGGCCGTGATGATGTGGCCGATCATGGTGCCGCCGGAGATGTTGATGGTGGTGCCGCCCAGGTCCTTCGTAGCAGTCTTCGTCCCGTTTCCGGCGACCGCGGCGTTGTCCCTGGCCACCAGGACGCCGCCGCTGATGTTGAGCGTCGCCCCCCTGCCCTGGGCCGTGGCCGCGAACTCCTGGGCGCACACGTAGCCGCCCTCGATGTTGAAGGTCGAGCCGATCTCGCTCGCGCCCGTCGTGTCGCCCTGGGCGTAGGCGCCCAGATAGCTGGATTCGATGGTGCCGCTCTCCAGCGTCACCGTGCCGCCGCCTGCGGCGTAGACGGCATCGCTCACCTTGATCTTGCCGGACTCGTAGCCGACCGTCTCGAAGTCCCCGCTGACCGTCGGTCCGGCGGTGGCGGTGGAGTCCACAATCGTCAGGTCCCCCTCGCTGACAAGCTTGCCGGTAGTCAGGGTTTTGCCGTTGAGGTCAAGAGTCACGGCTTCCGCGATGTGGGGCAGGTCGGTTTCCGTGACGTCCTTCAGCAGCTCGATCGTCTGGCCATCCCGGGCAGCCTCAATAGCATCCGCCAATGAACCAAACTGATGACCGTTCACTTCAGCCACAGGCATCCACTCGGTGCCATTGACAGGCGTACTGCCGATTGTGCTGTCACCATCATAGAAAACAGCCGTGGTACTAGCGTTCAGATCGTAGCCGCTGCCTTCATTGATATACCATGCCCCGCTGTCCTGATTCTGGAAATAATCCTCCGGCCAAGTTTGGTCAACCATACGGATGAGATTGTTTTCCAGTTTGATTCCATTGACGCTCACCTGCGTGGTCTTGCCATAGGCAGCTATGGGAGCTACTTGGAAGTATGCGGAGAAGCGGCTGTTGGTGATGGAGCACTGCTCCACCGTCAGAGTGGAATTGCCCAACAGGTTGCCAACGAAAGCCGACGCTTTCTGCATGGCTAGGACATCCGCACCATTGACGGTCACGTTGCGCAGAGTCAGAGATCCGCCGCTCTGGCAACCGACGATCACGGCCAGCATACTAGAGCCGTAGGTGTTAACAACATCTTCGAAAGGAGCGCTAATTGCAATGCGCGCGTCGTCAAAGGTGAGTTGCTCAATTGTTATGTCGCAACTGCTATAGCCAATGAAAGCGGCATCGTAGAAGCAATTGCTACCGTCTCCGGGCTTACTGTCCTGATCGGGGCCACGCAGGCCGGTAGACGTCGTCAAGCCGGTAATGGTATGGCCATTGCCTTGGATTGTGGCGCCCTCCAGAACGGTTGCATCGTTAACGACCCATTTTCCGGAGTTGTCCTTCTCGTATCTCCCGGTACAAATTGGAGTCCAATAGTGAGCCGACAAATCCAGGTTGCCCGTGATGCTCACAGTATAGTCTTCAAAAGATTCTCCATTGTTGACCTGCTTGGCCCACCAGACCAAGGCCTCCGCACTGCCGATAGAAACGGTACTAGAAGAATCGTTTTTTGAATAATCTGCCGGCGCGCTGGTAACCACATCATTCCAGTAAGTTCCATCTTCCTTAACAAATTCACTCGTCGCGTCCTGGTACCAGTTGGTGGTATCTCTGACATATTCCACCCTGCCGCCTATAGGGGATGCAAGCACCATCACGGGGCCAGTCCCCAACGCAACCGACAGGGCGACGAGCGCGCCAAGCAAGAGTTTCGGTGCTCTTCGCATGCCTCTTCCTCTCTATGCTGTGGACTAATCCGCTGGGGGCCGCTTCTCCGGCCCCGACGCCCGCGGGCCCGATCGGGCGGCGGGCAATACCTCCTCTCTGGAATAAAATCGGCGTTTTGTCCAATGAGCCATGCCCCTTGTTCCGGCTTGAGGCTCAACCCATCTATCGCGATTATAGTTCAGCTGAAAGCTTGCCAGGTACTGTCAAGATTCTTGCTCACTTTCCGACAGCCCCATAGGCCCGCCCTCCGGTGCGGCCACCCCTCCAGCAGCGTCGCGTCCAGGTGGCGCCTCGAGCCCCACTCGCTCTCGGCGACGTGCCTGAGCCCCGCGGTCACGAGCATGAGGGCGCCCCTCCCGTCGGGGAACGCACCGACCGCGCGGGCGCGCCTGCGGATCTCCCGGCTCAGGCGCTCGATGGCGCTGCTGGTGCGCATGCGGCGCCAGTGCCCGCGGGGGAACCTGGCGTAGGCCGGCGTCTCCGCGCGGCCGTCCCCGACCGCCCCGGCGGCCCCCTTGAGTCTCATGCCGTCGAGCTCGGCGGCCACCTCCGGCGCCTTGGCCTCGGAGGCCTCGCGGGACCCCATGGCGCGGATCGCCCTGAGCATCGCGGCGACCCCGGGGCGCCTCGACTTGGGCACCCTCGCGAGGACGTTCCGGTAGAAGTGCGCGGCGCGGCGCTGGCAGGCGGCCCCGGGGAAGACCCCGGCGATCGAGCCGACCATGCCGGCCGCCCTGTCGCCGGCGAGCATGCGCACGCCGCGCAGCCCCCGGGACCTCGGCCACGAGGGGAGCTCCCGCCGGCACTCGGCCGACTCCGCGAAGCCCTCCGCGGCGCCCATGGCCTCGCGGCAGCCGTCGTCGCTCACGCCGACGGCCACCATCGCGGCGACGCTCTCG
Source organism: uncultured Atopobiaceae bacterium (assembly GCA_944320385.1). GTDB lineage: Bacteria > Actinomycetota > Coriobacteriia > Coriobacteriales > Atopobiaceae > Thermophilibacter. The sequence goes on from CALUHH010000004.1 coordinate 3,984, forward strand.
TGGCTCCCGCCCCAGGATCTCTTGAGGCATGTCCCGTCCACGCAGGCGTAGGGGCAGGCGCGCTCCAGGGGCCTGCCCCTCCGCTCCTCGACCGACGCGGAGGCCCTCTCGCTCAGGTTGGAGACGGTCGCCGCGGAGACGCTCGAGCCCCAGGGGATCTCGCCCGCGCCCTCGATGCGCCCGGCGGAGACGCCCGCGAGGCACGTCTCGACCATCGCCTCCTCGACCGAGGTCTCCCGGCGCCGGCAGCGCTCGACGATCGCCGTGGTGAGCCTCACCCCCTCGGGCTCGGGCATGCGGATCGCGGCCTCGCCGGACGTCGTCGCGAGCCTCCGCTCGTAGTGCCCGGCGCGGCAGGCCCCGCGGTCGGCGGCCCTCTCGTGGCGCTCCGCCCCGACGAGGTCGTCGGCCTCCTCGTCCAGAAGGCCGTTGAGCATCTCCTCGACCGTCCTCCTCACCAGCTCGCGCAGGTCGGCCCTCAGGGACTCCTCGTTCAGTGTTACGAAGGGCTCGGGCATGGCCTTCCTCCAATATGCTTCCTGTCTAGGCAACTCGAATCATACCGGGGCGGGCCGTGCCCCCTTCCTTACCTGGACGCTATTCCGCTGTCAAAGTGCGCAAGAAATAGTACGTTACCGCTTTAGCCGGAGTACAATTTCAGCAGACGTGCTATTCGCGTGGGACGCGCGCAGGCGCGTTGGACGAAACGCTGATTTCGTTTCACGGAAGGAGGCTCCGGCAAGGATTCGTTTGGCGGCTTGGGGGCGAATCTAGAGTCCCCAAAGGTCATTATCGCTTCTGAAAGGAGAGATAGCATGAGTAAAACACGATCGTGGCTAGTGGGCCTCGTCATGGCGGTTGCCATGGCACTGGTAATGGCCCCATCGGTTGCGCTGGGAGAGGTCCCGTCAAGTCCCACAGCCAGCGATACGTACTTCTTCGCCAACGGCACACCAATTACCATCACGGCAGCGGAGCCGGAGAATGGCACATTGGAGAACCTAGGTGAAGGCTTTTCCGCCACGGGCACATCAGCCTATATCAGCTGGGACGTCAATGGCGCGACCAAGTATGTGGGCGTGGACAGTAACGCATCTGTCTACGGCGGCGCCGACGGCAGGACGGATGCGGTGTCGGTAGAAAGCACCAGCATCACCATGACCGGCGGTACCGTGCGCAATATTCTCGGTGGCAATTTGGGACAAGCGAATGCAAACGAGGAAGGCTGCTCCGCTGTGACGGGCGATGTAAACATTTCCGTTACCGGCGGTAAAGTTAACTATTTGATCTACGGCGGCGGCGAAAACAACGCCTGTGTGAATGGAACCGTCACAATTACGCTCAACAATGTGGCGTTAGGGCCAAGTTGCTATGTCAATGGCGGCGTTCTTGGTCATGGTACAGAAGGCGTCCGCAACATTGAAGAAGGCACCATGACCACATACGCCGTGGTGAACAATGTCGTGATCAACGCCGACAGCTCATCCGCGTGCGTCATTGGCGGCGGTGGCAGCGGCAGCACTAAGGTGAATTCTGCCGTTGTGACGCTGAACAAATGCACCGTGCAGTATCTCTACGCCAGCGGTATCAATGGCGAAATGGGAACGTCTTCGCTGAAAGCCACAGGCTGCAAAATAACCGAAGAACTGGCTGCCACAAATCGCGGTTTTATCAAAACAGCAGACGTTACCCTGGAAGAATGCGATGTTAAGCTGTTGATGACTGGCGCTACCACTGGCTGCTTTGAGACCGACTCCGGCAAGCCCGACGGTAGCGGCATCACCGGCTCTGTTTCGTGGACGATTGATGGTCAGACAAAGGTGGAGACGGCACTACTCACCCCCTTGGCAAAGCGCGACAAGGATGACCAGACTACCGCGACCCTGGATAACATTACCGTTGAAAAATCCGGTGACCCGCTGAACATCAGTGTTGCGGAATTCAAGCCTCATTCCAATGCAAGCGTAAACACATTCCTGGTCTCTGAAACCGGTACGCTGACCCTGAAAAACGTGAAGGCAACGGTGTCAACTGGCCAGACCCTCACCAATGTGGGCACTATCGACATGGACGACTCGTCCAAAATGACGGTGGCTTCTGGCGCAACCTTTGAGCAGGTCGGCACTGTGAACGGCACTGTCGACGGCGATGGAGCCATCAACAATGCCTACGTCGCCCGCATCGGCTCCACCGGCTATGGTACTCTCCAGGAAGCCGTTAACGCGGTGACCACGCCTGAGAATACGACGATTACTCTGCTGAAAGATACTGCCGGCGACGGCGTAGTCGTGAATGGCAACGCGAAGAGAAATCTTACTTTTGACCTGGACGGACACACCTATACGGTCACCAGCGGCGTAGGTTCTCCCGATACTGAGACCAACGGGTTCCAGCTAATCAAAGATAACAACATTACCTTTAAGAACGGGACCATTGCCGCGGATCCTGCGAATGGACAGGAAGTCAAGATCCTGATCCAGAACTATTCCAACCTCACCCTGGAAAATGTCACGCTGGACGGCACCGGCTTGACTGATTATACCGGCCTCAACTACACCCTGTCCAACAACAACGGTGAAATCATCCTGAACACCGGGACAACGATTATCCCCCGTGCAGATGAAGAGATCGCCATGGACGTCTGCTGGGCGAAAAGTTATACGGATGGTGCCCGTGTGACGGTAAACGAGGGCGCGACCATTCAGGGCAATGTGGAGCTGGGTCTTTGGGGAAAGACTGCATATGCCGGTCAGAGCGCGCTGACCGTCAATGGTGGTACGATTACCGGAGAACTGAAGCTGGATCGAACCATTGATTCCAATCAGGTCGAAGAAACCATCGAATCCTTGAAGACCAATATCACCATCAACGGCGGCTCCTTTGGCGCTAGTGTTGAAAAGTTTATTGATGCTACAGATGGTGCTAAAGCCCAGGTGCAGAGCGGCAATACCTACAGCTACTACACCACAATGGATGCAGCCTTTGGAGCTGCCCAGCAAGGCGACAACATCATCGACCTGACAGCTGATGAGGGCAATACCGTCACCCTGACCCTGAGGTACAACGACGGCGCCACCGCGGATTCTGTGTATAAGGTGGCGGAGAACACCAAGGTTCCCCTGCGCACGCCCACCCGCAGCGGCTACACCTTCCAGGGATGGTACAACGAGCGTGGGAGCAAGGTCGAAAGCCCCTATACGGTCGCCAGCGGCGCGACTCTCACCGCACATTGGAGCCTGATCACGGCCCCCGCCCCGACGACCCACGACGTGACCGTCGCGGCCGCCGAGAACGGCAAGGTCTCCGTCGACAAGACGTCGGCCTCCGCCGGCGAGAAGGTCACCGTCACCGCCACGCCCGCCGAGGGCCATGAGGTCGCCTCCGTCTCCGTCACGCGCGGCGAGAAGCAGGTCGACGTCACGGACAACGGCGACGGCACCTTCACGTTCGTGATGCCCGCCGGGGACGTCACCGTCACGGTGGCGTTCGAGGCCTCGGCGCCCGCGGTCGAGCTGCCCTTCACCGACGTCGCCGAGGGCGACTGGTACCGCGGCGCGGTCTCCTTCGTCTACGCGAAGGGCCTCATGACGGGCTACGAGGGCACGACCCTCTTCGGGCCCGAGGACGCGCTCGGCCGCGAGCAGGCCGCGGCGGTGCTCTACCGCGCGCTCGGCGCCGGCGCCCAGGCCCCGGCCTGCGGCCTGGCCGACGTCTCGCAGGCCGACTGGTACGCCCACGCCGTGAACTGGGCCGTGGCCTCCGGCCTCGTCACCGGCTACGACGACGGCTCCGGGCTCTTCGGCGTGGGCGACGCGCTCACGCGCGACCAGTTCGCCGCCATCGTCGCCCGCGTGGCGAAGGCCGACCTCTCGAAGGCCGACCCGTCCGCCCTCGACGGCTTCTCCGACGGAGGCGAGGTCGCCGGGTGGGCCGTGCCCGCGGTCTCCTGGGCCGTCCAGACGGGCGTCCTCAAGGGCTCCGACGACGGCAGCGGCGGCACGGAGCTCCGCGCCTCCGCCGAGATCGCCCGCGGCGAGATGGCCGCGATGATCATGCGCGCCGCCGAGGCGGGCCTCCTGCCGACCGCGTAGCGCGAGAGCGACAGACCGGGTGACGAGGGGGACGGCCCCCTTCGTCGGGAGGGCGTCCCAGCCGGGGCGCCCTCCCTTCTTAGCGAGGGGCCGCGGGACCGGGACGAGCCGCCTCTCCTCTTAGCGTGACGCCCCGTCGGGCGCGGAACGGATCGAGGCGTCTCTTGCCTACGTCACCAAGCCGAGTCGCTCCACGAGCCTCCGGTGGTCGCGGCCTGAGGTCACGAGGTAGACCCTGTCGTCTCTATCGAGGAGTGGCCGAGGACGTCGGCGAGTCGTGCGATGTCGCGACAGGAGTCGTAGAAGGTCGTCGCGAAGAGGTGGCGCAGGTTGTGGGGGAAGACCCCGGCCGGCTCCACCCCGGCCGCGGCGCAGAGCCGCTTCATGTCGCCCCAGACCTGACCTCGCCCGAGGGACCTGCCCGACGCGGTGCGGAAGACCTCGCCCGAGCGCACCCCGCGGGCCCTCGCGTAGGCGAGGAGCTTGGAGGCGAGCGCGCGGGGAATGAGCACGACCCTTACCTTGCCCTTGAGCGAGACCTGGGCCCTGCCCCTCCGCGCCGCCTCCACGGTGAGGTAGCGCAGCTCCCCCACGCGGATTCCCGTGGCGCACATTGCCTCCATGGCGAGCGCGACCCGACGCCTGCCGAGCGTGCGGGCCGCCGCGAGGAGCCTGTCGTAGTCGGCCCGGGTGAGCTCGCGTCGCTCGTCGCGGAAGAGTCTTCTCTGCACGCGTAGGAACCGCGCGCGGCAGTCGTCCCAGCCCAGGCGGCGCATGAGACCGTTCACGGCCGATAGCATGGAGTTCACGGTGGCCGGCGCGTAGCCGCAGCCCACGAGCGACGCCCTCCAGCCCGCCGCGAGCTCGCGGGTGACCTCCCTGCCGCCGAGCCATGCGGCGAAGGCTCGCACGTCCCTCAGGTACTTCGAGACGGTGCCCGCGCTTCTCTCGTCCGCGCGCAGCTGCTCCCCGTAGCGCTCGACCATCTCTGGCGTGATGACCCTCTCCCCCATTGCCCTGCCTCTTTGCTCGCAACCTGCGGTGCTGCCCTCGCCTTGGCCCTGGGATGGGCGGGGCGAGGCCTCGTGGGGTCATTGTCCGCCGGGGCGATGGACGGGGCGTCGATGGTTGTGGGGGCACTGGTGCGGCGCGGGCGCGGGGCTTGCGGGCGGCGCGGGCGCGGGGGTTGCGGGCGGCGCGGGCGCGGGACAAACCGAGCCTCTGCGCTCGCGCGCGCCGTCGCGAGCCTGAGCGCACGGTTTTCCCACGATCGGCCCGCCTAAACGTGCGCCCCCGCTCTCACGCGCCGACGTGAGCGGGAGCGCACGGCAAGGGGCACCGCTCGCGAGAATAGGTCAAAAGGGGTCTGTCCCCTTTTAACCCATCACCAGTCGTGGGAGGCGTCGGAGGCCATCCAGGCGTCAACGAAGTCGGCGTAGGTGCCGGCGATGATGGCCTCGCGCGCGCGGCGCATGAGGTCGAGCAGGTAGAAGATGTTGTGCTGCGAGATCAGGATCGAGCCGAGCATCTCCTTCTGGCGCACGAGGTGGTGCAGGTAGGCGCGCGAGAAGCCCCCGGTGCACGTGGGGCAGGAGCAGGCCGGGTCGAGCGGGCCGTGGTCGTGGGCAAAGCGTGCGTGCCGGAAGTTGAGGCGCCCCTCGCTCGAGAAGGCCGAGCCGGTGCGGGCCGTGCGCGTGGGCAGCACGCAGTCGAACATGTCCACGCCGCAGGCGACGGCGCGCACGAGCGTGGTGGGGTTGCCCACGCCCATGAGGTAGCGCGGCTTGTGGCGCGGCATGTGCTCGCTCACCAGCGGGGCGAGCGTCTCGAACATGGTCTCGTGGTCCTCCCCCACCGAGTAGCCGCCGATGCCATAGCCGGGGAAGTCGCCGATCTGCTCGAGGTGCGCCAGGGAGCGCAGGCGCAGGTCGAGGTGCATGCCTCCCTGGACGATGCCAAAGAGAGCCTGGTCGGGACGGGTGTGAGCGGCATAGCAGCGCTCCGCCCACAGGCTCGAGAGCTCGACGGAGCGCTCGACCTTGGAGCGCGGCGCCGGGTAGCCCACGCACTGGTCGAGCTGCATCACGATGTCGGCGCCGAGCTTCTGGGCGATCGCCATGTTCTCCTCGGGCGTCCACGTGATCCAGCGGCCGTCGTAGTCCACGGCGCGAAAGCGCACGCCGTCGCGCGAGAGCTTGAAGAACTCCTCGTGCGAGAAGACCTGGAAGCCGCCGGAGTCCGTGAGGATGGGGCCGTGCCAGCCCATGAAGTCGTGCAGGCCGCCCATCTCCGCGACGAGGTCCGCGCCGGGGCGCATGGAGAGGTGGTAGGTGTTGGCGAGCAGGATCTTGGTCCCGAGCTCGCGCAGGGTCGAGGGCAGGATACCCTTCACCGTGGCCTTGGTTCCCACCGGCATGAAGATCGGCGTGGGGACGTCGCCGTGCGGGGTGTGCAGGACGCCCGCGCGCGCGTGGGTGCCGGGGTCCTCGGCGACGATGTCATACTTGAACAGGCTGGTATCCACGGCTTCCTCCGCTCGCGTGGAAGGCTGGCGAGAAGGACGACGAGGTCCGGTGCTCGGACAGTCCTCGCCGCAGAGGGCGCGGCTGCGGAACTCGCGGCGGACCTCGTCGTCCTTCTCGCCAGCCCCATGGTCGAAACAATGACCCATCCTACACAAAACGGCCCGGCGTCGCTGGGACGCCGGGCCGAACCGATGTGGTTTTTGGTTGTGCCTACTCGCCGAAACCAGAGTCGATGAGGGCGATGAGGGAGTCCAGAGCCTCCTGCTCGTCGGCGCCGTCGCAGGCAACCTCGACCTTGGTGCCAGTGCCGAGGCCGGCGGCCAGGATCATCATGATGGACTTGGCGTTGACGGGAGCGGAGTCCTTGTCAACGTTCTTGATGGTGACGTTGCACTGATACTTCTTGGCCTCGGTCACGAAGACGGACGCGGGACGGGCGTGAAGACCGGTGGCGTTGATGATGCTCGTCTGCTTAGAAACCATGCTGTGAACTTCCTTTCCAGATTTCCCTACGAACGGGGACTATCTGTGATACCCCCGAAAACACAGGAATCATATTAGCAAACGGTTGGTCGTTTGGCTGGCGAGGTCTGCCAAGGTGCAAAGTGAGGGGATGAGCGGAATGTTTTGACGGGGTGCGCGGTAGATGGGGCACAATAGGAGAGACTGCGAGCGTGGCCGGTCGGAGACGGGCGGCGGAGAGGAGCGCATGATGGACGAGCTGGACAACGCCCCCGAGAAGGAGCCCGTCGACAACACCCCCGCTCGGGGCGAGCGCGCGCTCGAGACGGCACGCGGCGCGGCCCGGGGGGCCGCAGCGACCCTGAGAAGCGGCATCGCCGCCATGCGCGACGTCCGCAACGCCTCGCGGCGCCACTCCTCCGCGAGAAGCCTGCTGCGCGAGATGAGCGAGGCGCTCTCCGCCGACGAGGCGACGCTCGCGCGCCGCGAGGAGGTCGCCGCCGACTACGAGCAGATCGTCGAGGAGCAGAGCGCCGTCGTCGCGGAGAGCTCCTCGGAGGTCGCCCGCCAGCGCGAGCTCGTCGAGCGCGCGCGGTCCCAGCGCGAGGCGCTCGAGACCCAGCTCGACCAGCTCCGCAAGGACCACGAGCAGGAGCTTCGCCCGTACAAGCGCATCGTCGAGGCGGCCCGCGGGCGCTCGGAGGAGGCTGCGCGCGGGGTCTCCGAGGCCAAGCGCGCCGTGCGGTCGGCCGAGAACCAGGTCAAGGACGCGACCGAGCGACGCGAGCAGGGAATCTCCTCGGCAAACCGCGCGATAGACGCCTCCCAGGGACGCCTGCGCAAGGTTCAGGACGCGCTCAGCCGCGCGCGCGACGAGCACGCGGACGGCTCCGCCCTCAAGCAGCTGCAGAACGAGGTCGCAACCGAGCTCGCGCACGTCGAGGCGGCGCGCGCCGAGGTCGCGACGGTGACCCACGACACGCAGTCGGCCGTCGACGCCGCGCAGACCCACCTCTGGACGCAGAAGAAGTCGCTCGAGGAGGCGCAGCGCGAGGCCGACGCCGCCAAGCGCGAGTACGAGGCACGCAAGCAGGAGTACGACGAGCGGTCAGCCCGCGCGCACGACGCCGAGGAGGACCTCGAGGACAAGATCGCAGCCCTGCGCCGCGACGAGGACGACGCGAAGGTCGCCCACGACGAGGCGGCGGAGCGCCACGACGAGGCGCAGGCGCTGCTCGACGAGGCCGAGCAGGTGCACGCGACCCCCGAGGAGACGGAGCGCCTCCGCGCGAGCATCGCCGAGCAGCGCGTCGAGGTCGAGGCGCAGCAGGGCGTCGTCGACGACCTCGCGGAGGGCGAGCGGAGCCTACGCGTGAGCACACGAGGCTCGAGGCTCGCGCTGCTCGCGGCAGCCGTTGCCGTGGTGGCGCTCATCGTGGTGATCGTCGTTCTTCTCGTCACGCGCTGAGACGCGCCTGCCCCAACGTCGCCCCTGCGCGCTCCCGGCGCCACCCCAACGTCGCCCCTGCGCGCTCCCGGCGCCACCCCAACGTCGCCCCGGCGCCACCCCAACGTCACAGGTAGTCTGACTCAAAAAAATATCTTAAATCGTTGGGTTTATGCCTTTACACACAACTAGTGGTACGTACCACTAGCTGTGACGTTTGAGCGCGTCACGAGACGGCCCGGGCGCCCGGATGACCCCTACACGATGAGCATCGCGTCGCCGAAGGAGAGGAAGCGGTAGCGCTCCTCGACGGCCTCGTGGTAGGCGGCCATGATCTGGTCGCGCGTGGCGAAGGCCGAGACGAGCATCATGAGCGTCGAGCGCGGCACGTGGAAGTTCGTGATCATGGCGTCGACCACGTGGAAGTCCGACCCGGGCATGAGGTAGAGGTTGGTGGTCGCGTCCTCGCGCACCACGATGTCGCCGGAGACGGCGGCGGACTCGAAGCGGCGCGCGGCCACGGGCGGGTCGCTGGGCGCGGCGCCCTGCTCCCACGCGCTCTCGAGCGAGCGTACCGAGGTGGTGCCCACCGCGATCACGCGATGTCCGGCGGCCTTGGTGGCGTGCACGGCGTCGACGACATCCTGGGGCACGTGGTAGCGCTCGGTGTGCATCACGTGCTGGGTGGGGTCGTCCTCGGTGACCAGGCGGAAGGTGTCGATGCCCACCTCGAGCTCGACCGTCGCCCAGCCCACGCCCTTCTCGCGAATCCGCTCGATGAGCTCGGGCGTGAAGTGGAGCCCGGCCGTGGGCGCCGCCGCGGAGTGCTCCTCGGTCATGGCGTAGACGGTCTGGTACTTCTCCGGGTCGCCCTCGTACTGGGTGATGTAGGGAGGCAGCGGCACGTGACCCGCCGCGTGGATGGCCTCGTCGAGCGTGCGGGGACGGCCGTCCGCGCCCTCCCCCGCCGGGGCAAAGCGCACGAGGCGCACGCCCTTGCTGCCCTCGACGAAGTCCACGATCTCGCCGGTGAGCACGACCGGAGCGGACTCCGGCGCGTGCAGCCCGCCCGCGCGGTACTCGATGACGGTACCGGGCTGGCGCAGCCGCTTGCCGGGATTGACGAGGCACTCCCAGACGCCGCCGAGCGGATCAACGTCCTCGCGCCGCCTGAGCAGCAGCGTCTCGCACACGCCGCCCGTCCCGCGCTTGCGCCCGACGAGCCGCGCCGGCATCACGCGCGTGCGGTTGGCAACGATCAGGTCCCCGGGCTCGAGATAGTCGATGACGTCGGTGAAGCGCCGGTGCTCGACCGACCCGTCCTCGCGATGCAGCACGAGCAGCCGGCACGAGTCGCGCGGCTCTGCCGGCGCCTGCGCGATCAGCTCGTCGGGCAGCGGGTAGTCAAAGTCATCGGTGCGCATGAGTGTCCTTTCGGCAGTTTTCCAGCGCACTACGATACCACCGGCCGGCCGCCGCGTCTCCCACGGGCTCAGCGCTCGCTTCGCTCGCTCGCTGCGCGAAGTCGCCCGTCGGGAGACGCGGTGGCCGGCCTACGGTAGCTCCGGGTGAGAAGGTCCGCCGCGAGTTCCGCAGCCGCGCTCTTTGCGGCGAGGACTGTTCGAGCGCCGGACCTTCTCACCCGGAGCGGACGAAGCCGGACCTTCTCACCCGGAGCGGGCGACCCGAGGTCCTTCTCGCCTAGTGCCACATGCCCTTGCGCTTGAAGATGAGGGCCGCCACCAGGCAGCCGATCGCGGCGAGCAGCAGCGGGAAGGCCCAGTTGTCGAAGAGCGGCACGCCGTCGAAGGGCAGGTCCACGTTCATGCCGTAGAAGCCGAAGACGATGTTGGGGATAGCCATGACGATCGTGATGACGGAGAGCACCTTCATCACGATGTTGAGGTTGTTGGAGATGATGCTCGCGAAGGCGTCCATCGTGCCGGAGAGGGTGTTGGAGTAGATGTTGGCCATCTCGATGGCCTGGCGCACCTCGACGAGCACGTCCTCGAGGAGGTCCTGGTCGTCCTCGTAGAGCGGGATGATCCGGCCCTGCGCGATCTTGTTGAGCGTCACCTCGTCCGCCTTGAGCGAGGTCGAGAAGTACACCAGCGACTTCTCGAGGTTGAGCATCTGGATGAGCTCCTCGTTACGCACCGACGCGTGGAGGCGCGCCTCGGTGTGGGAGGAGATGCGGTCAATGCGACGCAGGTAGACGAGGTAGAGCTGGCTGATGTGCAGCAGCGCCTGAAGCAGGAAGCGCGTGCGGTAGCGCGTGTCGACGCCGCGGACGCGCCCGTCGCGCAGGTCGGCGACGACCTCGTTCTCCCGGGTGCTGATCGTGGCGAAGAGGCCCTTCTCGGGAAGGAACACCATGGTGAGGGGCATGGTGTCGTACTGCAGCGGCAGCGAGGCGCGCACCGCGCCGCCGTCCTCGTCGACCACGGGGTAGTCCACGATGACAAAGATCTGGCGGGCGTCCTCGTCGTAGTCGACGCGGGAGGTCTCCTCCTCGTCGAGGGCCGAGCGGACGAACTCGGGCAGCACGCCGACCTCGTTCTCGAGCCAGGCGCGCTCCTCCTCGGACGGCGCGACGGCGTTGACCCAGCACCCCGGGCACGGGGCCTCCACTCTCTCGGCAGTTCCGTTGGCGCCGGTAAGCAGGCACTCGATCATCTTTACCACCGTCCTTCTCGCCTCTCGTGGTTCTTGCGGCCCCACCACGGTAGACCATGGTGCCGCGGGCGAGAAGGACGAGCGGCCGCGCTTGCCAAATCCTTACAACAGGGGCAGTCGTGGCCTATGCCGAGCCCGCGCGGGCCGCGGCCTTGGCGGCCTTGCGGGCGTCGCGGGCCTCATGGCGCTCGATGGCGGCCTCCGCAGCGGAGAAGCGGCACCCACAGTAGTTCTGCCGGTACATGCCGAGCTCGCGGGACTCTCGCGTTGCCTCGGGGTAGTGCGGGCGGAAGTCGCGCCACACGGGCGTGAGGCCATAGCGCGGGGCCACCGCGGAAAGGATCTCCCCGCACGCTTCGAAGAGCTGGTACGGCGAGACCACGAGCGTCGTTGACACGAACTCGAAGCCCCGCTCGCGCCCGACGCGGCACGCCTCCGCGAGGCGCAGCGCGTAGCAGGCGCGGCAGCGCCGCTCGCGGTCGAAGCCGGCCGGGGCGGCGGCGCGCTCCCAGGCGGCGCGGTCGTCGCCCGCCACGATGACGTCCACGTGGGCCACCTCGTCGGCCCAGGCGCGCAGGGTGTCCAGACGGCGTCGCCACTCGGAGACGGGCTGGATGTTGGGGTTGGTCCAGCAGATCGTGGGCTCGTAGCCCTCGGCGCGCAGCAGGCGCACCGGCTCGAGCGAGCACGGGCCGCAGCACGCGTGTAGCAAAAGCGGGGTCATCGCAGGCCCTCCTCGCGATCGCGGAGCAGGTCGACGCCGGTCTCGGTGTCGCGCACGTGCGTGCAGCGAGGCTCGCGCAGGGCGGCGACGGCCATCGTGAGGTCGCCGGCGCAGCCTGCCAGGTGCAGCCCGGCGAGAAGGACCGCGAGCGCGGGGCGCCCCGCTGCCAGAAAGATCGCGACAATGCCGGCGGTCACGAGCACGGCGGGCGCGAGCAGCACGGCGACCATGCGCCCGCGCCGCGCGGTCGCGCCGTCGGTCTTGGTGTAGAGAAAGCCGTCCTGGAAGCCGAAGCTCACGCGACGACCCGGGCAGAGCAGCCTGAAGGCGGCACCGTGCACGAGCTCGTGGACGGGCAGCGGCACGAGGGCGCCGAGCACGAGCGCGCCCCACCACCACGCGTCGACCCCCTCGCCCGCGCCGAGCGCGAAGACGAGCGCGGTCGCCGCAGACGTCGCGCCCGCGATGACGAGCGACAGGCGCAGCACCCGCTGCTGCAGGTCCTTGTCGGTCAGAATATCCAGCGAGGCTATCTTTTGCATGTGGTCATGGTACCCCATCCCGAGAAGTGCGAGAATGGGAGGGCTGTACCCAGACACGAAGGAGCACCCATGCCCGAGACCTCCTCTCGCCCGAGCTTCCCCCGGCGCGCCGTCATCACCGGCGGCATGCCCTACGGCAACAAGAACCTGCACTTTGGCCACATCGGCGGCGTCTTCGTCCCCGCGGACTTCTTCGCGCGCTTCCTGCGCGACCGCATCGGCGCCGAGAACGTGATCTTCGTCTCCGGCACGGACTGCTACGGCTCCCCCATCGCCGAGGGCTTTCGCAAGAAGGTCGAGAACGAGGGATACGACGGCACGATCGAGGACTACGTGCGCACCAACCACGACGCCCAGAAGGCCGCGCTCGACGCCTACGGCATCTCGCTCGACCTCTTCGCCGGCTCCGGCCTCCAGCCCGCGCGCGACGTCCACGCCAGGCTCTCCGACGAGCTGATCCGCCGCCTCCACGAGCGCGGCTACCTGCACCGCCGCACCACGCGCCAGTTCTATGACGTCGAGGCCGGCACCTTCCTCAACGGTCGCCAGGTCCAGGGCCGCTGCCCCGTGCGCGGCTGCAAGTCCGAGAAGGCCTACGCCGACGAGTGCGACCTCGGCCACCAGTTTGACCCCGAGGAGCTCATCGCGCCCGTCTCCCAGCTCACCGGCACCACGCCCGAGCTGCGGCCGGTCGACAACTGGTACTTCGACCTGCCCGCCTTCCGCGAGGAGCTCGAGCGCCTCATGGACGAGTGGGACCTCGACCCGCAGGTGCGCGCCGTCGTCACCAAGACCGTGCGCGAGAGCCTCGTCGACCCCGTGATCTACGTCCAGACCAAGTTCCGCGAGGCCTACGACGCCGTCGCCGACAAGCTCCCCGAGCACACGCTCGCGGAGGCCGAGAAGGGCCAGCAGTCCTTCTCGCTCACCTTCGCCGGCTGGGAGGCGCGCGACGAGGCCCGCGAGGTCCTCGACGCCGCGGGGGTGCGCTTCCGCACCGGCAAGTGCCTGCTGCCGCTGCGCATCACCGGCAACATCGACTGGGGCGTCCCCGCGCCCGACCTCGAGGGCTCCGAGGGCCTGACCGTGTGGGTGTGGCCCGAGAGCCTGTGGGCGCCGATCTCGTTCACGCAGACCGCGCTCTCGCTGGCGCCGGAGGGTCGCTACTCGAGCCCCGACTGGCGCGACTGGTGGTGCTCCGAGGACGCCCGCGTCTACCAGTTCATCGGTCAGGACAACATCTACTTCTACTGCGTGGCGCAGCCCGCCCTGTGGGAGGCGCTCGACTGGGGCCTCACCCAGGACGTCCCCGTGGCCAACTACCACATCCTGTTCATGAACAAGAAGGCCTCGAGCTCGGGCAAGATCGCCCCTCCGATGGCCGCCGAGCTGCTGGACGCCTACACGCCCGAGCAGCTGCGCGCGCACTGGCTGTCCCTGGGCCTCGACCAGAAGGCCGTGTCGTTCAACCCCAAGGCCTTTGACACCTCAGTCTCCCACAAGGACAAGGCCACGGGCGAGGACGTGCTCGTCCGCGACGACCCGCGCGTGGTCGACCCGGCCCTCAAGGAGAGCGCCTTCCTCACCAACATCTTCAACCGCCTGGCGCGCTCGTGCCTCTACGGCGCCGCCAACGTGTGCGACGCGCACCTGCCCGCCGCCGCGCCCGCCGCCGAGGCCGTCGAGGCCGCGCGCGAGGCCGTCCTCGCCTTCGAGCGCCGCGCCTACGAGTTCGACGCCCACGGCGCGCTGGCCGTGGCCGAGGAGTACGCCCGCGCCGCCAACAAGCGCTGGGACGACGCCTCCAAGGCCGCCAAGGGCGACGACGCCGCCTACGAGCAGGCTCTGGCCGACGCCTTCGTGGCGCTGCGCGCGACCGCGCTGCTCATGCACCCTGCCGTTCCGTTTGGGTGCGAGAAGATCTGCGAGCACATGGGCTTCTCGCCTGCGCTCTTCTTCTCGTGGGAGCACGCCTTCGACGGCCCCGTCGAGCTCGCCGCTGCCCTCGGCGAGACACCCGCGCAGCACCAGATCGTCCCCCTGCCCCCGCGCTTCGACTTCTTCGAGAAGCACCCGTCGCAGGTCAAGGGCAAGTAGCCCGCCCCGAGCCCAGTCCCAGCCCCAGTCGCCCCGCAGGCCCGCAAGCCCGCGGGGCGATTGTGTGCAACATCTTTGATGCCCGAAGGCGATCCGCGGCTGCGCAGGCCCCCAATCGGTCGCACGTCGTCCCGAACCCGCATGTTCTTCTCGGTTGTGGGCAACAGTATTTATGCTCGGGAACGCGCGGCATAAAAGGTGTTGCTCACAATCGGCAAAAGCATGTGAAAATACGGGGCGAGAAGAACGACGACGGCCCATTTGCACACAAACGGGGTTTTGCAGCGCACGCGGAAGCACCTGGCAACCGAGAAGTGTCCCTGCTCGGGACACAAATCCAGATTTGGGTCCTTGGCGGACACAAAAGAGGATTTGGGTCCGCGCCGGCAGGGGCTTCCAATTCCGTTGGCTCCTTCTGGTTATGGACTTAACCTTGCAGGATAACCCCCGGTCCAGCGACGCCCCGAAAGTCGAGAAGCGCCCTCGGTTCCGGACACAAATGAGGATTTGGGTCCTTGGCGGACACAAAACCGGATTTGGGTCGGAGAGCTTGATACCCTATGCAACCGCCACGAGTCGCTCACGTGCATCCAGAGCGCGGGTATGATAGAGGCGCCCGTCACCCCGAGGATGGAGATACGACATGGCCGTCGAGTTCCCGCCCGTGCACGTCCCGCGCCCCTATGCGCTGCCGCAGACGCCGCTCGCGGCGCGCGTGGAGTGCCCGATGCCGGACGGCGCGACCATCGTGGCCTGGACATATGCGCCCGCCGGCATGACGGACGTACCCGGCACTCCCTACGGCATCGATCTTTGCTCGCCGCCCGTGCTCATGCTGCACGGCAACGGCGAGGAGCACGGCATCTTCGGTCCCGTCATCGACGCCGTGTGCGCGAGCGGCCGCTCCGTCATTGCCGTGGACTCCCGCGCCCAGGGAGCCTCCTCGCGCGGCACCGCCCCGCTCACCTATGAGCTCATGGCCGACGACGCCGTCGAGGTCTGCGCGCGGATGGGTGTGCCGCAGGTTCACGTGCTCGGCTTCTCCGACGGAGGCATCCTGGGGCTTCTCCTCGCCCGCGACTGGGGTGCGCACGTGCTCTCCCTCACCGCGCTCGGGGCCAACCTCACGCCCGCGGGCCTGCCGCAGGAGGACACCGACTGGATGGCCTTCGCCGTCGCCGAGAACCGCCGCTGGGCGGAGGAGGGCTACGAGGGCGCCGAGCTCGAGGACGGCACGCCCGTGCCCTCCCCCGCCGAGTCCGCCCGCATCGCCGAGCTCCTGCAGCTCATGGTGGACAACCCGCAGATCGAGGCCACGTCGCTCGCGGGCATCGCCTGCCCCGTCACCGTGATGGTCGGCGAGTTCGACGAGATCTTGCCCGAGGAGACCGACCGCATCGTCAGCGCCATCCCCGGCGCCGTCAAGGTCGTGGAGCCCGGCATCGACCACAACCTGCCCAAGATGGCGCCCGACGCCGTGGCGCGCGAGCTGCTCGCCTGCGTGGCGAGAAACGACCGCCGCCACGCCCGCCGCGCCGCTGAGATGCCCGACGGCATCGCCGTCTGCCGCGTCCCCGTCTCGGGCCTCTGGGCCGAGAAGCTCGACGAGCTCTACCGTCACGTGGACGCCGAGCCCGGAACGTCAGGCTGGGTCCAGGACGTCTGGCCGCCCGTCGGCATGGCACGCGAACTCCTGGCGGCCGGCGCGTACTGGGGCGCCTTCGAGACGGGCGCGGTGCGTGACGGCCAGCCCGCCGACGACGCCGCCCTTCTCGGCGCGGTGGCGGTGGACCGCCGTGCCGACATGGGCAACGGGCGCGCGCCCGGGCACGGCTCCGGCCTCGGCGGCCCCGGATGGGAGCGGCGCCCCGGGAAGGACGTGGCGTGCTGGCACCTGCTTGCCGTCGACCCTGCCGCGCGCGGGCGCCGCGTCGCCGACGCTCTCGTCTGCGCCGGCACCCTCGCCGCGCGCGAGCTGGGGGCCAAGGTCGTGCGCCTCAACACCAACGTCGCCAACGTTCCGGCCAACGCGCTCTACGCCAGCCGCGACCTCACGCGCCACCGCCCGGTCTGGCTCCCCTACCCGGGGCTGCCGCTGCCCGGATGGTCAAACCTCTGGGAGCTGGAGCTGTAGCGCACCGCGCGTTCTTCTCGCCGTTGCGCACTCCTTGGCGTTGTGTACACTTTCCGGCGTTGTGTACACCTCCCGAAAGGTCCTTCTCGGCAAATCCGCAGGTAGACAAGCTAGCGAGAAGTGCGCACAACGCCGGGCAGTGTACACAACGCCAAAGAGTGCGCACACCACCGGCGAATGTGCACAACGGCGGCCCCGAGTCGCCGGGGCCGCCGCTCAGAAGGGGCGCTCCGAAGCCGCCTACGCGCTCGGCTCGATCCAGAGGTCGCCCACGCGCACGCTCGCGACGTCCTCGACGTCGATGATGCGGTCGAAGCCCATGCCCTTGGTCATCTGAGCCGTCCCGCCCGCCTCGAGCGTCTCGCCGGAGCCGCCGGACCACGTGGCGTCGATGGAGGGGCCGTCCTCGAGCGTGACCACGACCGGAAGGTTGAGCTCCCAGCCCTGCCGGCCGGCCTCGAGCGGCTCGCCCGAGAGCGTGTACTCGACGTGGACGCCAATCGCAGAGAGCGTCAGCCGATCGATCGTCACGTCGCAGCCGTTGTAGGTCGTCTCAAGCCCGCTCGCCAGCTCCACGGAGGTGTCCTCGTACTCGAGCGGCACGTCGAGCTCCCAGGTTCCCGTGGCGATCGGCTCTGCCGAGCGTCCCTCGTCGCCCCAGCCATAGAGGTCATGCAGGGTCACGTGGGCCGTCTGGCCGGAGAGCCCTCCCTCCGTCTGGGCCCAGCACAGCTGCACGAGCTGCAGGGCGGGGTCCTCGGGGTCGGCGTCGTAGAAGTAGGCGCTCGCGCCGCCGGAATCGCTGTCGGAGACGAGCGGGAAGAACGACCCCTCGGGTCCCAGCGCCAGACCGACCTTCCCATCCTCGAAGCGCTCGACGCCATCGAAGAGCGTGGGGTCCTCCGGGTCGAGGGTGTAGACGACGGCGTAGAACGTGTCGTCGCCGATCACGGCCGAGACGGAGACCGTGACCCCGCCGTCGGTCGCCGACGAACCGGCGACGCCGGCCATGCGGGACACGTCCTCGACCTGCTCGTCCCGCATTCCAAAGACGTCCTGGAGAAACTCCGCCGCCGCCCCGAGCGCGCCCGTGGCGTATGCGGTGACCGCGCCCGCTCCGAGCGCGAGCACGACGCCGGCCGCC
The DNA here is from genome assembly GCA_944320385.1 of uncultured Atopobiaceae bacterium. Taxonomy (GTDB): domain Bacteria; phylum Actinomycetota; class Coriobacteriia; order Coriobacteriales; family Atopobiaceae; genus Thermophilibacter. The sequence continues at coordinate 21,826 of CALUHH010000004.1, forward strand.
GCGGCGCGCGCCGCCCAAGGGTGCCGGCGCGGCGAAGCCGCGGCAACCAGCCCCTTTGCCAGCTCGTTCTTCTCGGCAGGCGAGAAGGACAGGGCGTCGAGGCCCTCCCGATACGCGTCAAAGGTCTTCTTCATCGTAACCAGCCTCCTTGAGCAGCACCTTCAGCTTTGCGCGGCCGCGGCTCAGGCGCGCGGCGGCCGCGTCCTCGCTGCAGCCGCACGCCCGGGCGATGTCACGAACGGAGTAGTTCTCGTAGTAGCGCAGAAAGATGGCCTCGCGGTACTCGAGCGGGAGGCGCATGACGGCGCGCAGGACGAGCGCGGGGAGCTCGCGCGCGTCGACCGGCTCCGGCGAGGAGGGCTCCGGTGCCTCGTCGAGCGCGACGGTCGGGCGCGCGGCGCGGCGGCGCAGCAGGTCCTTGCAGCGATTGGCGGTCACGCGCACCACCCAGGCGCGCTCGTGCTCGGGGCTCTCGAAGCCCTCCGCGCGGCCCAGCAGCTTGAGGAGGACCTCCTGGCAGACGTCCTCGGCGTCCGCCGCTGACCCCAGATAGGTGTAGGAGAGGCGCAGGATGAGGTCGGCGTAGTCGCCCACCAGCCGCACCGCGCGCTGCTTCGTGCGCATGCCCCCTCCCCTCGTCGTCTCTACCTACGATACGCACGAGGGGACAAAACCTGACAGGATTTCTCGAGAGGGACGGGCGTCAGGCGCTCATGCCGTCGCCGGGAACAGCACGGTGATCGTGGTGCCCTTGCCGACCTCGCTCTCGAGCCTGATCTCGGCGCCGTGGTAGGCGGCCGCGTGCTTGACGATGGCAAGCCCCAGCCCCGTCCCGCCCATGTCGCGGCTCCGCCCCTTGTCCACGCGATAGAAGCGCTCGAAGACCTTGGGCTGCGCCTCGGCCGGGATGCCGATGCCCGTGTCGCTCACGCGCAGCGCCGGGCGGCCGTCGACCGGCAGCGCCCAGACGTAGACCTTGCCGCCCACGCGGTTGTAGCGGATGGCATTGTCGCAGAGGTTGGTCACCAGCTCGTCGAGCAGGCGGGCGTTGCCGCGGACGGGGCACGACACGCCGCCCACGCTCACGTCCACGCCGACCTTGCGCGCCTTGGCCCCCAGCCGGTCGGTGACGTCGCGGGCAACGGAGAGCAGGTCGACGGGCTCCGAGGGCTCAAAGAGCTCCTGGTCCCCGTTGCGCTCCGAGTCGTCGAGCTTGGAGAGGGTGAGGATGTCGCTCACAAGGTCAGAGAGGCGGCGCGCGTCGTCGTAGATGCGGCCGGCGAACTCGGGGACGTCCTTCTTCTTGGCGATGCCGTCGCGGATGAGCTCGGCCGCCATCTGGATGGAGGCGATGGGCGTCTTGAGCTCGTGGGTAACGTTGGCCGTGAACTCGCGGCGCAGGTCGGCGGCGTCCTGGACCGCCCGCATGCGGTGCAGGAGCTCCTCGTGCTGCTCGTTCAGCCGCGTGACCAGCGGGTCGAGCTCCACGTAGGGAGCCACGCCGTCTCCGGAGGAAGGGTCGATCTCCAGGATGGGCTGGACGAAGCGGCGCGAGAGCCGCCGCGACACAACCCAGCTCGCGGCCACCAGGACCACGGCCAGAAGGGCGAGAAGGACAAGATCTTGGAAGAGGAACGCCAGGACGCCGGCCCGGTCGACGGACAGGCGCATGACCTGGCCGGACTCGAGGCGCGCCGCCTCATAGAGGCTGGTGTAGCCCACGGTGTCGCTCGCGCGCTCGGAGGCTCCGGAGCCGGTCTCGAAGGCGGCGATCACCTCGGGGCGGTCCCCGTGGTTCTCCAGGACGCCGGCCTCCGCCTGGGAGTCAAAGGTGACCGAGCCGTCGGGGTCGATGAGCGTCGCGCGGATGTCGCCCAGCTCGAGCGCCGCGAGGACGGCCGCGTCGTCATCGGTCTGGTCGAGCAGCGAGGCCAGGGTCCGGCACTCGGCGGCGAGCTGCTCGTGCTCGTCGGCCAGAAACGCCGACTGGTAGAGCAGCGAGGCCGCCGCGGTAACCACGACGGCCACGGCGGCGCACGCCGCGACGAGCGCCACGAACATCCTGTGCGAGAGCGAGCCCTTGCCCCCGGGCTGCCTGGTCATCTGGCCTCCTCCCGGCCTTGACGCTGGCCCAACCTAGTCGCGGACGCGATAGCCGACGCCGCGAACCGTCTCGATCAGGTCGGACGCGTCGCCGAGCTTGGCGCGGATCTGCTGCACGTGCACGTCGACCGTGCGCGACCCGCCGTCAAAGTCCCAGCCCCAGACGCGCTGGAGCAGCGTCTCGCGCGAGAAGACCACGCCCGGGGAGCGCATGAGAAACTCCAGCAGGTCGAACTCGCGCATCGTGAGCTGGACCTCCCGGCCCCCGACGGTGACCTCGCGGCGCTCGGGCCACAGGGTCACCTCGCCGGAGACCAGGGAGGTGGGCTTGTCCTGCACGGCCGCCTCGCGGCCGGAGCGGCGCAGCAGCGCGCGCGTGCGGCTCACCATCTCCATCATGCCGAAGGGCTTGGAGAGGTAGTCGTCGGCGCCGGAGTCGAGGGCGCGCACGGTGTCGAGCTCGGTGTCCTTGGCGGTGAGCATCATCACGGGGACGTGCGAGAGCCCGGGCGTGCGGCGCAGGCGGGCGAGGATCTCGAGGCCGTCGGCATCAGGGAGCATGATGTCGAGAAGGACGGCGTCAGGCGTGCGCTCGGCGCAGGCACGACGGAACTCGGCGTCGTCGGCGCAGCCGCGCGCCTCGATGCCTCCCTGGCCGAGGGCGTAGACCGTCAGCTCCCGGATGTTCTTGTCGTCCTCTACGTAGTAGACCACCGCAGTATCCTCCCGACGCCTTGAACCCACTCTACTTTACCCTACTCCGCAGACGGGGCCTGCCGCTGGCTCTCCTTCTCGGCGATGGTGTGCTCGCCGGTCACGCGGAAGATCGCCCAGGCGGCGATGCGCTTCGCGAGGTCGCCGATGCGCTCGAAGTACTTGGCGACCATGAGGAGCTCCGGCAGATACTGCGCGGAGGACTTGCCGTCGCGGATGAGGGCGACGAGCTTCTCCTCGGCCTCGACGTAGAGCTGGTTCACCGCGGCGTCGGCCTCCATGACCTGCTGGGCGGCCTCGACGTCGGAGGCGCAGAAGGCGTCGACGGCCTTCTGGACCATGTTCGCGGCGCTCTCGCTCATCTGAGAGATCTCAGCCTCGATCTTCCTCGACGCCTTCTCGGGGATCTCCTCGGTGAGAAAGACCGCGTCGCGCGTCATCGAGTCGATGTGGGAGAGGTCGCTCACCATGCGGAAGGAGCCCGAGACGAAGCGCAGGTCCACGCCGATGAGCGGCTGCTGGAGCAGCATGATGTCGAGGCACGTGTTCTCGATGGCCGAGCGCAGGCGGTCCTCCGCCTTGCGGCCGTCCATGACGCCCTCGGCGGCGCCCTTGTCGCCCCGGGCGGCGAGGCCGGCGGCGCGGACGTCCGCCACGGTCTTCTCGCCGAAGCGCCTGATGTAGCCCTCGACCTCGTTGAGCTGGTCGGTGAACTTGGTGCGGGTGCTGATGACCATTAGCTGAACCTCCCGGATAGGTACTCTTGCGTGCGCTGCTGCCTGGGGTTGCCGAAGAGCTCGCGGGTGGGGCCCTCCTCGATGAGCTCGCCCAGGTAGAAGAAGGCGGTCTTGTCGGCCACGCGCGTGGCCTGCTGCATGTTGTGGGTGACGACGACGACCGTGTGATCTTCGGCGAGCTCGGTCATGAGCTGCTCGACCATGCTCGTGGAGATGGGGTCGAGCGCCGAGGTGGGCTCGTCCATGAGCAGGATCTCGGGGTCGGTGGCAAGCGCCCGCGCGATGCAGAGGCGCTGCTGCTGGCCGCCCGAGAGACCCAGGCCGCTCTTGTCCAGGTCGTCCTTGACCTCGTCCCAGAGCGCCGCGCGGGTGAGGCAGCGCTCGCAGATCTCGTCGCCCTCGGACTTGGAGATGCGACGCATGCGCCTGGGCCCGTAGAGGATGTTCTCGCGGATGCTCATCGGGAAGGGGTTGGGGTGCTGGAAGACCATGCCCACGTAGACGCGCAGGGCGTTGGCGTCCATCTGGAAGATGTCCTTGCCGTCGAACTCGATCGTGCCCTCGGTGCGCACGGACTCGACGAAGTCGCACATGCGGTTGAACGTGCGCAGCAGCGTCGACTTGCCGCAGCCCGACGGCCCGATGAAGGCCGTGGCGCGGTTGCGCGGAATCTCGAGGTTAATCTTCTTGAGTGCCTGGAAGTCCCCGTACCACAGGTCGAAGTCGCGGATGGTGATGGCCGTCTCGGCCCCGGCGATGCTGCGGTGGGAGTCTCCTGTGATCGTTGCGTCCAATGTGCCTCCCTCTTAGCCGAAGCGGCCGGTCAGGTAGTCGACCAGGCGCTGGTCGTGCGGGTTGCGGAAGATCTGCTGCGTGGTGCCCGTCTCGACCATGTCGCCCACGTAGAAGAAGGCGGTGCGGTCGGAGACGCGCGTGGCCTGCTCCATGTTGTGCGTGACGATGATCTCGCAGATGCCCGTCGAGGCGATGTCGCGGATCGTCTCCTCGATGGCGAAGGTGGAGATGGGGTCGAGCGCGGAGCACGGCTCGTCAAAGAGCACGACGTCCGGCTTCATGGCCAGGGTGCGTGCGATGCACAGGCGCTGCTGCTGGCCGCCCGAGAGCGCGTGGGCGGACTGCCTGAGCTTGTCCTTGACCTCATCCCAGAGCGCCGCCTGCCGAAGCGACGTCTCCACGAGCTCGTCCTCCTCCTCGCGCGTGCGCACGCGACCGTGCTTCTTCGGCGCGAAGAGGATGTTCTCGCGGATGGACTTGCGGAAGGGCGTGGGCTGCTGGAAGACCATGCCGATAGACTTGCGCAGCTCGAAGAGGTTCTCCTTGGGCGTGTTGATGTCGCGGCCGTGGTAGAAGATCTCGCCGCCGATCGAGCACTTGGGGATCTCGCGGTTCATGAGGTTGAGGCAGCGCAGGAACGTGGACTTGCCGCAGCCGGACGGCCCGATGAGAGCCGTGACCTGGCCCTTCTCAAAGGTCAGCGACGTGGGGTGCAGCGCCTCGTGGGTGAGGTCGTAGGTGACGGTCACGTCCTTGGTGGTGAGCAGGGAGCCCTCGGCGGGCGTCGCCTGCGCGGTGGTGGCGTCTGTCATTCTGCGGTCAGCCTCCTCGAGAGGAGCTTGCCGAGCAGGCGGGCAAGCAGGTTGAACAGGAGCACGCAGGCGAGAAGGACCGTGGCCGTGCCCCAGACGATCTCCGTGGAGCCGGCCGTGGGCTCGGAGGTGAGTCGCCAGATGTAGACGGCGAGCGAGCAGGCCGGGCGGAAGATGTTGAACGGGTTGGTGGGGCTCAGGAAGTTCACCGAGGTGAAGTTGAGGCGCGCGGGGGCGGAGCCCGCCGTGAAGATCAGGGCTGCCGCCTCGCCGAAGACGCGGCCGGCGGAGAGCACGATGCCGGTCACGATGGCGGGCATGGCGGCGGGGAGCAGGACGTTGATCGTGGTCTCCCAGCGCGTGAGGCCCATGGCGAGCGCAGCGTCACGCTGGCTGCGGGGAACGTCCTCGAGGGCCTGCTGGATGGTGCGCACCAGGATGGGGATGTTGAACATCGTGAGCGCGCACGCGCCGGCGAGAATCGAGATGCCCCAGCCGAGCGTCACGACGAAGAAGAGCGAGCCGAACATGCCGACCACGATCGACGGGAGCGACGAGAGCGTCTCGATGGCGGTCTTGGCGGCGGAGGTGACCCAGTTGTCCGGCGCGTACTCGACGAGGAAGATGGCCGCGCCGAGCGAGATGGGCACCGAGATGACGAGCGTGACGAGCAGCATGTAGAAGGAGTCCCACAGCTGGTAGAGGATGCCGGGGACGACCTCGTCGTTGTAGGGGTTGGTGAGGAACCCGGGCGTGAGGGCGCGGCCCGCGCCGCGGACGAGGATGTAGGCGATGATGGCCACGACGAGCAGCATGACCAAGCCCACGATGACGGCGAGGACGCCGGTCGCGACCTTGTCCTGGGAGTCGATGCGGCGCACGTGCGCGTCGAGCGCGACGGAGCGCGCGTTCTTCTCGCTAGCCATTGGCCTTCGCCCCCTTCCGGCCGATGAGGTGGATGATCAGGATGAAGATGAGCGACATGGCCAGCAGGATCAGGCCGAGCGACCACAGGGCGTGGTAGTAGACCGAGCCGGAGACCGCGTTGGAGAGGCCGGCCGTGAGCGCCGCCGTGAGCGTGGAGGCGGGGTCGAGAAGACCCATGGGCATCGAGCGCTCGACGCCGCCGATGACCATCTGGACGGCGAGGGTCTCGCCGAAGGCGCGGGTCATGCCCAGGATGACGGCCGTCATGAGCGAGGGCAGGGCGCTCTTGAGCACGACGTGCCAGGTGGTCTGCCAGCGGGTGCAGCCCAGAGCGTAGGAGCCCTCGCGATACTGGTTGGGCACGGCGCGCAGGGCGTCCATGGAGAGCGTGGTGATCGTGGGGAGGATCATGATGGCGAGCACGAGCGAGCCGGAGAGGATGCCGGCGCCGGTGGGCGCAGCGTCACCGAAGATCGCCTTGATGAGCGCGTTGATCACGTAGAGGCCCAGGACGCCGTAGACGACCGACGGGATACCCACGAGCAGCTCGATGAACGGCTGGAAGACGCGGCGGCCAAAGGACGGGGCGACCTCGACGACGAAGATCGCCGATCCGATGGCCACGGGCAGGGCGAAGGCGGTCGAGAGCAGCGTGACGGCGAAGGAACCCACGATCATGGGCAGCGCGCCATAGCGCTCCTGCTCGGGGATCCAGTTCTGGCCGAAGAAGAAGTCAATCGGGTTGAGGCCGTCGACGAAGAACGTGGTGAGGCCCTGCTGGGCCACCATGAAGATCAGCGTGACGACGACGAGCGCGACGAGCGCGACGCAGAACCCGGTGACGCCCAGTCCGATGTTCTCGAGCCTCCGCTTGGGCATGAGGTTTGCCATATGGAGGAGCCTTTCTCGTCAAGGGAACGGCGGCGCCCCCGGGAGGGGACGCCGCCGCAGGGAGGAAACCGAAGCTAGGCGGCGGTGACGTTGCCGTCGGCGTCCTTCTTGACCTTCATGTCGCCCATGGGGATGAAGCCCTCCTCCACGACCGTGGCCGCGAAGTCATCGGAAAGCATGAACTCGATGAAGGCCTTGGTCACGGCAGCCGTGGACTCGTCCTCGTCCTCGCGGGTGTACATGTGCTCGTACGCCCAGATGGTGAAGTCGCCGGACTCGACGTTTTCCTGCGTGGGCTCGACGCCGTCGACGGTGAGGGCCTTGATGCCGTCGTTCTCCATGTAGTTGAAGGCGACGTAGGAGATGGAGCCGGCGGTAGCGGCGACCTGCTCCACGACGGTGCCCGAGGAGTCGACCTCGGCGACCGGGCGGAAGCTGTCCGGGGCGACCTCGCCGCCGAGGACGGCGGCCTCGAAGGTGGCGCGGGTGCCGGAGCCGGCCTCGCGCTGGATGACCTGGATGGTGCCGGCGGTGCCGCCGAGGTCGGCCCAGTCGGTGATCTCGCCGAGGAAGATGCCCTTGAGCTGCTCGGTGGTGATGTCGGTGACGTCGACGTCGGCGTTCACGATCGGGCCCATGCCCACGATGCAGACCTGGTTGTCGACGAGGCCCTCGAGCTGGTCGGCCTCGAGCTTCTCCTCGGCAAAGACGTCGGAGCGGCCGATCTGGACGGAGCCCTCGGCGACCTGCGAGAGGCCCTGGCCGGAGCCGCCGCCGGAGATGGCGACGGAGACGTCGGGGTTGGCGTCCTGGAAGGCGTCGCGGGCCTTCTCGACGAGCGGCTGGAAGGAGGTGGCGCCGGAGCAGGAGATGGAGCCGACGAGCGCGGCGCCCTCGGTGCCCTCGCCCTCGGTGCCCTCGGCGGCGGGCTCGGTGGAACCGTTGCAGGCGGCGAGGCCGGCGAGAGCGGCGGTGGCGCCAAAGGCACCGATGAACTGACGACGCGAGAGATCGAACTTGGACATGAACGTATCCTTTCCCGTGGATGTGGCCCAACCCAAGGGGGCAGGACCGGTTCGCTTGCATCCTAGGTTCTTCTCGCCTGCCGCCGCGGCCTCGTCGCCCACCCATTACGGGAGCCTGACCGTGGCTTACACGTGGCTTACAGAGCGCCTTACAATTGCGCCCCCGTTTGTAAGCTGCCGTTCGCCGGATGCCTCGAGCTGGCAAAACCACCGTTCGCCGGGTCATTACATTTGTGTCCGGCCCGCCCTTGATGATGTTTTTGTTCGGTACCGAGACGTTAATCGCACGGTACCTTGAAATCTCCCGCAAACCGTCGCACAATGACCCGTTGTCGAAAGGAGTCATATGCACAAGAAGACAAAGGAGCTCGGGCTCAGCGGGCGCGACGTCGTCCGCACGCTCACCAAGAGCCTCCGAGAGTTCAAGGCGCCCTCGGTCGCCACGCCGATCATCGTGTCGGGCGAGGTCGTCATGGAGGTGGCGATCCCGTTTGTGACCGCACAGCTCATCAACTCGATCCAGGCCGGGGCGGGCCTGCCCCAGCTGCTCCCCTACGCGGGGGTGCTCGTCCTCATGGCGCTCGCGTCGCTCGCCTTTGGCATCGGCGCCGGCATCACGTGCAGCCAGGCGTCGTGCGGCTTCGCCATGAACCTGCGCCACGACGTCTTCGCCGCGGTGCAGCGCTTCTCGTTCGCCAACATCGACCAGTTCTCGTCGAGCTCGCTCGTGACGCGCCTCACCACCGACATCACCAACGTGCAGCTCGCCTACATGATGGTCATCCGCACGGCCATCCGCTGCCCGTTTCTGCTGCTCGCGGGCATCGTCATGGCCTTCATCATGGCCGGGCCGCTCGCGCTGGTGTTCGTGGTCATCGTGCCGGTCCTGGGCTTTGGCCTGTTCAAGGTCGTGCGCACCGTCCACCCGATCTTCCGCTCGGTCTTCCACAAGTACGACGCGCTCAACGAGTCCATCGAGGAGAACGTCACCGGCATGCGCGACGTCAAGAGCTACGTGCGCCAGGACTATGAGAAGGAGAAGTTCGGCCGCGCCGCGCAGGACGTCTGCGCCGACTTCACCCGCGCCGAGAAGATCCTCGCGCTCAACACGCCGATGATGAACCTCGCCGTGTACACGGTCTTTGCCGTGGTGCTGCAGTTCGGCAGCTACCTCATCATCTCCAGCCGCGGCGAGCTGCTCAACGTGGGCCAGCTCTCGGCGCTGACCACCTACGGCTTCATGATCCTCATGGCGCTCATGATGGTCTCCATGGTCTTCGCCATGATCACGATGGCGCAGGAGAGCGCCGAGCGCATCTGCGAGGTCCTCACGACCGAGCCCACGATCAAGAACCCCGCGCACCCCGAGACCGAGATGCGCGACGGCTCGATCGACTTCGACAACGTGACGTTCAAGTACTCCGAGAAGGCGGAGCACCGCGCGCTGGCCGAGATCGACCTGCATATCAAGAGCGGCGAGACCATCGGCATCATGGGCGGCACGGGCTCGGCCAAGACCTCTCTGGTGAACCTCATCAGCCGCCTCTACGACGTGACCGAGGGCTCGGTCAGGGTCGGCGGCGTCGACGTGCGCGACTACGACCTCGAGTTCCTGCGCAACAACGTCGCCGTGGTGCTGCAGAAGAACGTGCTCTTCTCGGGCACCATCAAGGAGAACCTGCGCTGGGGCAACCCGGACGCCACCTACGACGAGCTCGTGGAGGTCTGCAAGCTCGCCCAGGCCGACGAGTTCATCCAGGGCCTCCCCAACAAGTACGACTACTACATCGAGCAGGGCGGCACCAACGTCTCCGGCGGCCAGAAGCAGCGCCTGTGCATCGCGCGCGCCCTCCTCAAGCGCCCCAAGGTGCTGATCCTCGACGACTCCACGAGCGCCGTCGACACCAAGACCGACGCGCTCATCCGCGAGGGCCTCAAGACCTACCTGCCCGAGGCCACCAAGATCATCATCGCCCAGCGCACGAGCTCGGTTCAGGACGCCGACCGCATCCTGGTGCTGGACAACGGTCACATCGCGGGCCTGGGCACCCACGACGAGCTCATGGAGAGCTGCCCGTTCTACCGCGACACCTACCTCGCCCAGAACCGCACGAGCCAGGAGGCCGAGAAGGACGACGAGCCCGCCGCCGCAACCGCCGCGCCCGCCGCGGCCGCGAAGGGAGGTGAGGCGTAATGGCAGCCAACAACAACTCCGCCGAGAACGTCCTCAAGAACGTGACCGGCTCCAACCAGCCCACCGAGCCCGAGCGCCTGCCCGAGCGCCAGAACGTCGCCGGCCGCCAGGTTGCCGACCAGCCCCGCCGCCGCGGCGGGCGCAGCAAGACCCTCGGCCGCCTCATCAAGATGCTCTTCTCGTTCTATCCCAAGATGCTGCCGCTCGTCATCGTCTGCATCGTGGTCTCCGCCGTCCTCTCGGCGCTGCCCGCCACATTCATGCAGCGCACGCTCGAGATCGTGACCGCCACCTGGCAGGACGGCGACTGGGAGGCCGTCGCCGGCAGCATAACCTCGCTCATTCTCACGCTCGTGGGCATCTACGCGGTCTCGCTCGTGCTCAACTTCACCTGGACGCGCGCCATGGCCGTCATCACGCAGGGCTCGCTCGAGAAGTTCCGCGAGCGCCTCTTCGGCCACATGCAGGACCTGCCGATCAGCTACTTCGACCAGCACCAGCGCGGCGACATCATGAGCCACTACACCAACGACATCGACGCCCTGCGCCAGATGATCGGCCAGTCGCTGCCCAACATCACGCTGACCATGGTCACCCTCGTCTCGGTCTTCTCGGTCATGATCTACTACAGCGTGTGGATGGCCATCGTCATCGTGGCGGGCGTGCTGTTCATGGGCTACATGACCAAGGTGCTCGGGTTGCGCTCCGCCCGCAACTTCGTGGCGCAGCAGCGCGAGATCGGCATCGTCGAGGGCCACATCGAGGAGGTCATGAACGGCCAGCGCGTCGTCAAGGTCTTCTGCCACGAGGACGCCGCGCAGGAGGACTTCGACGTGCGCAACCGCCGTCTCTACGAGGCGAGCCGCGCGGCGAACATGTACACCAACACCCTCGGCCCCATCCTCATGAACCTCGGCAACCTGATCTACGTCATCGTGACCCTCGCGGGCGGCGTGTTCATCGAGGCCGGCGTGCCCAACCTCTCCATCTCGGGCCTGCCCTTCTCCATCGCCGTCACGGTGCCGTTCCTCAACATGACCAAGCAGTTCGCCGGCCAGATCGGCCAGATCTCCCAGCAGATCAACTCCGTCGTCATGGGCCTCGCCGGCGCAGAGCGCCTCTTCGAGCTCATGGACGAGCCGGTCGAGCAGGACGAGGGCTACGTCGAGCTCGTAGCCTGCACGATCGACCGCGACGGCACCGTCCACGAGTGCGACCGCCGCGCCGAGAACTGGGCCGGCCAGTGGGCGTGGCGCCACCCGCACGGGGACGGCTCGCTCACCTACATCCCGCTCGCTGGCGACGTGCGCCTCTTCGACGTCGACTTTGCCTACCGCAAGGGCCACACCGTCCTGCACGACGTGAGCGTCTGGGCCAAGCCGGGCGAGAAGATCGCCTTCGTCGGCGCCACCGGTGCGGGCAAGACCACGATCACCAACCTCATCAACCGCTTCTACGACATTGAGGACGGAAAGATCCGCTACGACGGCATCAACGTCAACAAGATCAAGAAGAGCGACCTGCGTCGCTCGCTGGGCGTGGTGCTCCAGGACGTGAACCTGTTCACGGGCACCGTCATGGACAACATCCGCTTTGGCCGCCTCGACGCCACCGACGAGGAGTGCATGGCCGCGGCGCGCCTCGTGGGCGCCGACGGCTTCATCAAGCGCCTGCCCGAGGGCTACCAGACGATGCTCTCCGACAACGGCTCCAACCTCTCCCAGGGCCAGCGCCAGCTGCTCTCCATCGCCCGCTGCGCCGTGGCCGACCCGCCCGTGATGATCCTCGACGAGGCCACGTCCTCGATCGACACCCACACCGAGGAGATCGTCCAGCGCGGCATGGACGCCCTCATGACCGGGCGCACCACCTTCGTCATCGCGCACCGGCTCTCCACCGTGCGCAACTCCGACGCGATCATCGTCCTGGACCACGGCCGCATCATCGAGCGCGGCAGCCACGACGAGCTCATCGCCAAGAAGGGCACGTACTACCAGCTCTACACCGGGGCCTTCGAGCTCGAGTAAGCCCTGGCCGCGTGTTCCGTCCGCCCCGCCCCGTTCCCGCGAGAAGCGCGCCCTGCGAGCCTTCTCCTCGGAGCGGGGCGGGGCCTTTTGAGCCGCGGGGCTCCCCGTTGTGCACACTTCCCTGCGTTGTGTACACTCGCCGGCGGTGTGCGCACTTCTCGTCAGCTCTTCTACCTGCGGATTTGCCGAGAAGGACATCGGGGGCAGTGTACACAACGCCGGGCGGCGTACACAACGCCGAGTTGTGCGCACAACGGGGCGGGGCGGGCGGCCCCGCCGGACCGCGTGCGCGGAGTTGCGAGCCGACGTCCTTCTCGCTTGCCGCGCCTGTTTCCCGGGCGTGAGACCTACCCCAAGCAAGAACCGCGCGCAACAGCGAGCTGTGAGGAAAAACCGGAGCGTCCGGACCCGTTGAGCGTCGCATCTCTCGTCCCCTTGAGCATATCGCATGGTACCTTGACATCGCTTCGCCAAGGCTCCAAAGTGTTGGGTGAAGTGCACATTTTGATTGAAGGGAAGGAGGCTGCCGTGTGTGATTCGGGGGACAAGGCCAGCGAGCCGAGCACCGAGCTGCGCATCATGCGCAACTTCGGCTACTTTGGCTACTACCTCCACGTCCACTGGGGCGGTCGAAACGGCAAGCAGCACATACTCGTGGAGCTTCTCGCCAACGGTTCGGAGATGACGCAGCGCGAGCTGCAGGAGGCCTCGTGCATCACCTCCGCCTCGCTCTCCGAGGTCATCGCAAAGCTCGAGGCCGAGGGGCTCGTCACCCGCAAGCGCTCCGAGACGGACCGACGCCAGCTCACGGTCACCCTCACGCCCGAGGGCACCGACCGCGCCCGCGAGGTCCTGCGCACGCGCAGGGAGTTCGAGGGCCGCGCCTTCGACTGCCTCGAGCCCTCCGAGCGCGAGCGCCTCGCCGAGACGCTCGACCGCATCGCGGCGCGCTGGGAGGAGCTCGAGCGGGGCGAGAAGGACCTGAAGACCGAGAAGGGAGATGGGAGATGAGCATCCTTCCTCAGAAGCCCGTCATGGACCAGGAGTTCGTGAAGACCGCCGCGCACGTGGGCTACGGCACCGTCGGCCGCAAGCTCATGGGCAGCGTGCGCGAGTACAAGCGCGCGGCCGTCCTCACTCCCCTGCTCGTCCTCGGCGAGGTCGTCTTTGAGGTCATGATCCCGCTGTTCACCGCCGACCTCATCGACGCCATCAAGGCCGGCGCGGACCTGGGCGAGATCGTCTCGACGGGCGCCGTCCTCGCGATCATGGCCCTCATCTCGCTCGCCTTTGGCGCGGCGGCGGGCCTCACGTGCGCCAAGGCGTCCACCGGCTTTGCCAAGAACCTCCGCAAGGACATGTTCTACAACATCCAGACCTTCTCGTTTGCCGTGATCGACCGCTTCTCGAGCTCCTCGCTCGTGACGCGCATCACGACCGACGTCATGAACGTGCAGATGGCCTACATGATGCTCATCCGCACCGCGGTCCGCTCGCCGTTCATGCTCGTGCTCGCCTTCATCGCCGCCTACAGCATGGCGGGGTGGCTCGCGCTCGTGTTCGTGGTCATCATCCCGGTGCTCGCGCTCGCCCTCTTCGGCGTCATTCGCAAGGTCGTCCCGGTCTTCCGGCGCATCTTCCGCAAGTACGACGCCCTGAACGAGCGCGCCGAGGAGAACCTCGCCGGCATCCGCGTGGTCAAGTCCTACGTCCGCGAAGACTACGAGAAGCAGAAGTACGAGCGCGCCGCCACCGAGGTCCAGAACGACTTCACCTACGCCGAGCGCATCCTCGCCCTCAACGCGCCGATCATGAACTTCTGCGTCTACACCGTCATGGTCTTCGTGATCTACGCGGGCTCCTACGCGATCGTCTCCACCCGCGGCGAGCTGCTCGACGTGGGCCAGTTCTCGTCGCTGATCACCTACGGCTTCATGATGCTCATGCAGCTCATGATGCTCTCGATGATCTTCGCCCAGGTGGTCATGAGCGAGGAGAACGCACGCCGCATCTACGAGGTCCTCGACGCCAAGACCACGATCGACCAGCCCGACGACCCCGTGACCGAGGTCGCCGACGGCTCGATCGACTTCGACGGCGTGGGCTTCTCCTACAGCGGCGACAAGGACCGCGAGGCCCTGCGCGACATCGACCTGCACATCAGAAGCGGAGAGGTCGTCGGCATCATCGGGTCCACGGGCTCGGCCAAGACCTCGCTGGTCCAGCTCATCCCGCGCCTCTACGACGTCACGGAGGGCTCCGTGCGCGTGGGCGGGCGCGACGTGCGCGACTACGACCTCGAGACCCTGCGCGACGCCGTGGCCATGGTGCTCCAGAAGAACGTGCTCTTCTCGGGGACCATCGCCGAGAACCTGCGCTGGGGCAACGAGAGCGCAACCGACGAGGAGGTAGTCGAGGCGGCGCGCCTGGCGCAGGCCGACGAGTTCGTCCAGACCTTCCCCGACAAGTACGACACCTACATCGAGCAGGGCGGCACCAACGTCTCCGGCGGCCAGAAGCAGCGCCTGTGCATCGCGCGCGCCCTGCTCAAGAAGCCCAAGATCCTCATCCTCGACGACTCCACGAGCGCCGTCGACACCAAGACGGACCGCCTGATCCGCGAGGGCTTCCGCAACTACCTGCCCGAGACGACCAAGCTCATCATCGCGCAGCGCACCTCGAGCGTCGAGGACGCCGACCGCATCGTGGTCATGGACTCCGGGCGCATCAACGACATCGGCACCCACGACGAGCTGCTGCGCAGAAACGCCATCTACCGCGAGGTCTACCTCTCGCAGAACAAGCAGAGCCACGACGAGCGCGAGCTCGGCGAGCTGGAGGTGAGCGCCGATGAGTAGGAACATGCACCGCGGGCGTGCGCCCAAGTCCATGGGCAGGACGACCCTGCGCGTCCTCAAGATGCTGCGCTCCTTCTACCCGGTGATGCTGCCGGCCGTGGCCTGCTGCATCCTGGTGCAGTGCATCGTCCAGGCGATGCCCAACGTCTTCATGGAGCGCGCCCTCACTGTCGTTGGCCAGACCTGGGAGTCGGGCGACTGGGCGACGGCGCAGCCAGAGGTCTTCGCCAACGCCGCCATCCTGGCCGCCCTCTACTTCGCGAGCCTCATCTGCAACGCCACGTGGCAGCAGTGCATGGCCATCATCACCCAGGGCTCGCTCAAGAAGTTCCGCTGCCTCATGTTCGACCACATGCAGGACCTGCCGATCAAGTACTTTGACACGCACCAGCACGGCGACATCATGAGCTACTACACCAACGACATCGACGCCATGCGCCAGATGATCGCGCAGTCGCTCCCGCAGCTGTTCCTCACGATGCTCATGCTCTGCTCCGTGGGCTGCATCATGCTCTGGTACAGCCTTCCTCTCACGCTCGTCGTGGTGGGCGGCGCCGTCATCATGGCGCTTCTCGGCAAGGCGCTCGCCGGGCGCTCGGCCAAGAACTTCCTGCGCACGCAGCGCGCGGTCGCGGCCGTGGAGGGTCTCGTCGAGGAGGTCATGAACGGCGAGAAGGTCGTCAAGGTCTTCTCGCACGAGCGCCAGATCGAGCGCGCCTTCGACGAGCTCAACGACGAGTACCAGGACGCGGCGTGCACGGCCAACTCCTACGCCAACACGCTCATGCCCATCCTCATGAACTCCGGCAACCTGCTCTACGTCATCGTTGCCGTGGCGATCGGCGTGTTCCTCGTCCTGGGCATCCCCAACCCGTCGCTGTCCGGCATGACGCTCACCATCGCCGTGGGCGTGCCCTTCCTCAACATGACCAAGCAGTTCGCCAACCAGATCGGCCAGATCTCCAACCAGGTGAACTCCGTGGTCATGGGCCTGGCCGGCGCGGAGCGCATCTTCGAGCTGCTGGACGAGCCGATCGAGGAGGACGAGGGCTACGTCGAGCTCGTGGCCTGCACCGTGGGGCGCGACGGCACCGTGCGCGAGTGCAAGCGCCGCGACGAGCACTGGGCCGGCCAGTGGGCGTGGCGCCACCCGCACCAGGCGGACGGGACCGTCACCTACACCCCGCTCGCGGGCGACGTGCGCCTCTTCGACGTCGACTTTGCCTACGAGCCCGGGCACACGGTGCTCCACGACGTCTCGCTCTACGCCAAGCCCGGCCAGAAGGTGGCCTTCGTCGGCGCCACGGGCGCGGGCAAGACCACAATCACCAACCTGCTCAACCGCTTCTACGACATCGAGGACGGCAAGATCCGCTACGACGGCATCAACATCAACAAGATCAAGAAGCCGCACCTGCGCCACTCGCTGGGCATGGTCCTGCAGGACGTGAACCTGTTCACGGGCACCGTCATGGACAACATCCGCTACGGGCGCCTCGACGCCACCGACGAGGAGTGCAAGGCCGCGGCGCGCCTGGCCGGCGCGGACGACTTCATCTGCCGCCTGCCGGACGGCTACGACACGATGCTCACGGACAACGGCACCAACCTCTCCCAGGGCCAGCGCCAGCTGCTCTCCATCGCGCGCGCCGCAGTGGCCGACCCACCGGTCATGGTGCTCGACGAGGCCACGTCCTCGATTGACACGCGCACGGAGGCCATCGTCCAGCGCGGCATGGACGCCCTCATGACCGGGCGCACCACCTTCGTCATCGCGCACCGGCTGAGCACGGTGCGCAACTCCGACGTGATCATCGTGCTCGACCACGGCCGCATCATCGAGCGCGGCACGCACGACGAGCTCATCGCCAAGCGCGGCACGTACTACCAGCTCTACACCGGAGCCTTCGAGCTCGAGTAGACCCGGCCACGTGCTCCGTCCGCCCCGCCCCGCCCCGCTCCCGCGAGAAGCGCCTTGAGAGCCTTCTCCTCGGAGCGGGGCGGGGCCTTTTGTGCCGCGGGGGGCGGGGCTCCCCCGTTGTGCGCACTCCCCGGCGTTGTGCGCACTCGCCGGCGATGTGCGCACTTCTCGACAGCTCGTCTACCTGCGGGTTTGCCGAGAAGGACATCGAGGGCAGTGTACACAACGCCAAGCGGCGTACACAACGCCGGGGAGTGCGCACAACGGGGCGGGGCGGGCGGCCCCGCCGGACCACGTGCGCGGAGTTGCGAGCCGACGTCCTTCTCGGCAGCCGTGCCGCTTAACAATCGCGCCCCGTCCGGGCCGAGCCGCTCTCGCTGCTTAAGGATTGCCCCTCGTCCGGGAGGGAACGTTCTTCTCGCTTAAGGATTGTCTCCCGTCCGGGCCGAGCCGCTCTCTCTGCTTAAGAATTGCCCCCCGTCCGGCGAGAAGAACAGGCCGCGCTTAGGATGTCGCGCCTGTCCGGGCTCCGCGGGCCTCCGGGGCCCGGGCGCCCTCCGGACGGGACGCGATCCCTAAGCGCGGCCACCCTGAAATCCCGGATGGATTGCGTTTCTTAAGCGCGGCGGCGCCGGTGCCCCGGACGAGGCGCGTCCGCTAGCGCTCGATCCTGTGCATCGCGATGCCCTCTACCAGGAGGCTCGCGCCGCCCACGACGAGGTAGCCCGCCATGAGGTAGACGAGCATCAGGCTCGAGAGGAAGGGCAGGACCAAGAAGGAGACGCCCGCGACCACGTTGATGATGCCGGTGGCCAGGGAGACGCCCGAGCCCTCGACGCCGAGGCGGCTCAAGCGGCGCGACAACGCGATGCGCTCGGCGCCCGAGGCGAGGAACAGCACCGCCAGGAGCAGCGCCATGGTCTCGGCGGTGAGGTAGGTGGGCACCGCTAGCAGCATGATGCCGAGAAGCGCGTTCAGCACGCCCATGACGACCGTCACGGGACTGCGCAGCGGGTCGGGGGTCGTCACCCAGGAGGCGACGCCGGCGATGCCGCCGACGATGAGCGCGGCGGAGACCGCAGCCTGGACGAGGGCGTACAGGCCGAGGGGCGAGAGCGCGCTCGCGATGCCCGCGAGCAGCAGGAGCGCGCCGAGGGCGATGGTGAGGCCGCGCGTGCGACGCACGCCGTCGTTCCAGAGGTCGATGAGGTCGCTGGCTTCGTTGTAGCCAGGTCCGTAGTGCAGCATGTGAGGTTCCTTCCGTTGGCGGCGCCCGCTGGGTGCCGGCGCCCTACACCTCTTCTGCCCAAATTGCTACTTTTTAACTCACAATTCTGAAAGCAGCCCCGACCACACCGTTTGGACACATGGCTCGACCGCGGCTGAACCACGGGGTACAGTGGGGGCAGCGACGGAAGGAGGCACCGTGACGCAGGAGCAGTTCGAGGCCGCCGTGGAGGCGGCGATCGACGCCATGCCCGACGAGTTCTTCGACGAGCTCGAAAACGTCATCTTTGTCGTGGAGGACGAGCCGAGCGACGAGCAGCTCTCGTGCGCCGGCGACGACAACGCCGTCTGCGTGGACGACGAGCTGCTCGGGCTCTACGACGGCTCGCCGATGACCGAGCGCGACAGCTTCTACGGCACCGGCGAGCTCCCGGACGTCATCACCATCTTCAAGGGGCCCCACGAGCGCTGCTTCGCCGCCGACGGCGAGGACGTCCTGCTCGACGAGATCCGCCGCACCGTCATCCACGAGGTCGGCCACTACTTCGGCAACGACGACGAGACGCTCGCCGCGATGGGCTACTAGCGCCGCGTCCGAGCCGTTGTGCGCACTCGGCCGGGATGTGCGCACTTCTTGGCGTTGTGTACGCGCCCGCATTTCTGACATGAGGTTCTTCTCGGCAAATCCGCTGGTAGATGCCTTACCGAGAAGAACGTCTAACTGGGCGCAGTGTACACAGCCCGCCGGAGTGTACACAACGCCGAGAGCCGCGCCCTACCGCCGCCGGCGGCGCTTGTTCTCGCGCATGACGTCGTGCGCGACCCACACGCCCAGGACGAGCGCCATGAGATACCCCACGAAGCCGATGATGGGGATGCCAAAGATGACCGGCTGGATGCGCGCGTAGTAGACCACCGACGAGCCGATGAACAGGCCCGCCACGATGACGCTCATCGTGAGGCGGTTTGCGATCTTGGAGACGTCCTCGAGCGGGTCCTCGGTGCCCGCGAGGTCGAGGTTGACGCGCAGCTGGCCGCGCGTGAGCATGCGCATGGCGAGCCCGAGCTCGCCGGCCGCGCCGAGCAGGCCGTGCGTGGCGGCGGCGGTCTCGCGCGCGAGCCGCTTGAGCTCGTCGACGGCGAGGTCGTCCAGGGCGGTGTGCGCCTGAACGTGGCTCTGGATGATGCCGACGATCGAGGCGTCGGGCAGCAGGTCGTGCACCACGCCCTCGAGCGTCACGAGCGAGCGCGCGAGCATGGTGATCGAGCCGGGCAGCTCGATGCCGTTCTTCTGCGCCATGGAGATGATCGCGTTCATGAAGGCGCCGATGTCGAGCTCTGAGAGGTCGGCCGTGCCGTAGTCGGCGACGATGGCGTCGAGGTCGGCGAGCAGATGTGCCTGGTCGACGTCTGCCACGCTGGAGACCGAGAAGCGCATCAGGCCGTCGGCGAGCGCCGCCGAGTCGCGACGGCCCACGGCGAGGACCATGTCGCTCACCGCCTGGCGGTCGTGCGCGGAGAGGCGCCCCATGATGCCGAGGTCCATGTAGACGATCTTGCCCCCGCGGATCACGAGGTTGCCGGGGTGCGGGTCGGCATGGAAGAAGCCGTCGTCGAGCATCTGGGTGGTGTAGTTGTCCGCCAGCTTGGTGCCGATCTCGGCGAGGTCGTAGCCCTCCGCGAGGAGGCGCGCGGTGTCGTTGATGGGGATGCCCTCGACGAAGTCCATGACCACGACGTGGCTCGTGCAGAGCGCCGGATAGGGCTTGGGGCAGTCTATGAAGCGGCAGCCGGCGTTGTTGCGGCGGAACTCCTCGAGGCTGCGCGCCTCGACGAGGAAGTCGGTCTCCTCGCGGAAGGACTGCCAGAGCTCGTCGACCACGGACTGCAGGTCGATGAACTGGTCCTCGCCCATGAAGCGGCTCGCGTAGCGCGCGAGCGACCGGATTATCGAGATGTCCTGCGCCATGATCTCCTTGACGTGCGGGCGCTGGATCTTCACGGCCACGAGCT
This sequence comes from uncultured Atopobiaceae bacterium, assembly GCA_944320385.1. Taxonomy (GTDB): domain Bacteria; phylum Actinomycetota; class Coriobacteriia; order Coriobacteriales; family Atopobiaceae; genus Thermophilibacter. Next base: position 42,070 of record CALUHH010000004.1, read on the forward strand.
CGCCGGACACGAGCCGGGCCTTGTGGACCTGCGCCACGGACGCCGAGCCGAGCGGCCGGTCGTCGATGGCGTCGAAGATCTCCTCGATCGGCGTCTCGTACTCGGCGCGCAGGGCCTCGATGACGGTCTCGCGACCCATGGGCTCGACGCTCGTGCGGAGCTTGCCGAGCTCGCGCGTGAAGCTCTCGGGCAAGATCTCCGAGCGCATGGAGAGGATCTGGCCGGCCTTGACGAAGGTGGGGCCCAGCTCCTCGAGCATGCGGCGCAGGCCCTCGGGCGTGAGGCCGTGGAAGATGTCGTAGCGGCGGACGATCTTGACCATCTCGCCGATGCGCGCCAGACGCGAGGCGGTGGTGAGCTCGAAGTCGTCCGAGCCGGCGGAGCGCCCGCCGAAAAGCCCGATCGTCTGGGCGGACTCGCGCCGGGCCTCGCGCTTCTTCACGGCGGCGTACCAGGCGTCGAAGACCTCCTCGGGCGTCTTGGAGGTGGTGGGGACCTGGCGGCGCGGCAGCTCGGCGCCCATCACGTGGCCCCAGGTGCGGCGCGGCTCGGCGGCGGGGGCGGCGTCGGGCGCCACGGCGGGCCCGGGAGCGACCTCGGGCGCGCCGTCGCTCTTTGCCTGCGCGTCCTTTGGTGCCTCCCAGGCATCAGGCGGGGCCGGGCTCTCGCCGCGGCCCCGGCCGCTGTCCTGTCGTGCGTCAGCCACGCGGCTCCCCTACTCGGCCTCGTCCTCGGTCTCGCCCTCGACGTCGACCGTTACGGACTGGGCGTCGATCTCGGCGGACATCTCCGCCACCTTGGCCGCATAGGCGGCGCGCTCCTCGGGCGTCATGGCCTCGAGGCGGGAGCGCAGGGCCTTGTCGGCGGTGCCGTCGATGACCTCGCGCGCCTTGCGGGTGAGCTCCTGGTTGAGCGTCTTGCCCTGCTCGACGGTCAGCTCGCCTTTCTTGACGAGCTCGTCGACCACCTCCTGGGACTTCTCGGCGCCCATGGCGACGGCGCCCACGCTCGCGAGGAAGAGCTTCTTCAGGCCCTCGGTCACATCGAACTCAGACATGCTGTGCTCCCTTCTCTCGTCCTGAGACGCGCGGCGCGTCGTTCCGTCGGCGTCATCCCCTATGCTCACCCTTCTACCCACAAGCCGCGGCGTGATTTCGGCGACAGGCGCGGGCGTCGGGGCTGGCGTCGCAGGCGGAGCCTCTCAGCCGAGAAGAACGCGGCGCAGCTCGTCGACGCTGGCAGCCACCGCGCAGGCGCCCGCCGCCTCGAGCTCGCCGGGCTCGGCCGTGCCCCCGTAGGTGACGCCCACGCAGGGGACGCCGCATGCGGCCGCGGCCTCCACGTCATGGTGGCGGTCGCCGACCATGACCGCGTCGGAGGGGGCCAGGCCCAGCCCGTCGATCGCGCGGACGATGGTCTGCGCCTTGCTCACCTGGTCGTCGCTCTTCTTGCCGAGGACGATGTCAAAGAGGTCGGACACGCCGTTGTCGGCGACGGCCTTGATCACGAGCGCCTCGCGCTTGGAGGATGCCACCGCGAGGCGCCGGCCGGCGGCGCGCAGCTCCTCGAGCAGCGCGCGCATGCCCGGGTAGAGCGGCCAGCCCTTGATGCCGAGGTCCTGGTAGATCGCTCGATACTCGGCCGTCACCTGGGCGGCCTCCTCCTCGGAGAGCCCAAAGACGAGCGAGAACGCCTGGGGGAAGGGCGGACCTATGATCTGGGGCACGCGGGCGAGCTCCCCCTCGGGGACGCCGTGCGCGCGCAGAACCGTGCGCGCCGTGGCGCAGATGCCGTCGACCGTGTCCGCCAGCGTGCCGTCAAAGTCAAAGAGCACGAGCGCGTGGCCCGTAACGTCCTCTCCCGTGAGCGCCATCGGCGCCTCCCCTCTCTTGGCGAGGTCCCAGCGTAGCACAGGCACGCCGGGGCGGCAGCGCCGAGCCGGTCCCAGCCGCCCGCCGGGCGCGTCACACCCCTGACACGCGCTCGGGGTATCATGGCTCAATCGCAACGTGCGCGGACACGCGAGGAGGAGCCATGCGCGCCGAGCCCATCACCTGCTATCGCCCGCGGCCGGAGGCGGCCGCCGAGTTCACGACGCTTCCCTACGACGTCTTCGACCGCGCGGGGGCGGCCGCCCACGTGGCCGCGCACCCCACGTCGTTTCTCGCCGTCGAGCGCCCGGAGGCCACCTTCCCGCCCGACCACGACATGTACGCCGACGACGTCTACCAGCGCGCCCACGACGTCCTCGCCGAGCGCGTGGCCGACGGCACGCTCCTGCGCGACGGGACGCCCTGCTACTACCTCTACCGCCTGATCAAGGGCGGACACGAGCAGACCGGCATCGTGGCGGCCTGCGCCCTCGACGACTATGCCAACGGCATCGTCCGGCGCCACGAGCTCACGCGTCCCGAGAAGGTGGACGACCGCGTCCGCCACATCGAGGCCACCGGCTGCCAGACGGGGCCGATCTTTCTCGCCTACCGCGACAACCCCGTCATGGAGGCGCTCGTGGAGGCGGCAAAGCTCTCCGACCCGCTCTACGACTTCACCGACGAGCAGGGCGTCCGCCACACGGTCTGGCGCGTCGCGCGCCCGGCCGCGGTCGAGAGCTTCCGCGCGATGTTCGCCTACGTCCCGTGCGCCTACATCGTGGACGGACACCACCGCGCCGCGGCGGCGGCCCGCGTCTGCCAGCGCATGCGCACCGAGGGCGGCGAGGGTCACACGGGCGAGGAGGCCTACAACTACCTGCTCTGCGCCCTCTTCCCCACGAGCCAGCTCGTCGTGGAGCCGTACAACCGCGTCGTCGCCGACGCCGCCGGGCTCGACGAGGCGGGGCTCGTGAGCGCGCTCGAGGGGGCGGGCATGCTCGTCGGCGCGCGGCGCGCCGAGCCCGTCTGGCCCTCGGGGCGCGGCCGGTTTGGCATGTACGCGTTCGGCGGCTGGCGCGAGCTCTCCTATGTCGGCGAGCGCCCTGACGACCCGGCGGGCTCGCTCGACGCCTCGATCCTCCAGGACCGCGTCCTCGGCCCCGTCCTCGGGGTCGCCGACCCGCGCGAGGACCCGCGCGTGAGCTTTGCGGGCGGCGTCGAGGGACCCGAGGGGCTCGAGCGCAGGGCGGGCGAGAAGGGCGTGGCGTTCTCGCTCTTCCCCACCACGATGAGCGAGCTCATGGCCGTCTCCGACGCGGGGCTCCTCATGCCCCCCAAGTCGACCTGGCTCGAGCCCAAGCTCAGAAGCGGCCTGTTCGTCCGCCGCGTCAGCCACCGCAACAGCATCCTCGACGGCTGCCGCAGGCGCTCGGACGAGAAGGGCCAGTAGGCGCGCAGCTCGCTGGCGGCATCCACGGAAGGGGGTGGACATGGACGAGGTTCCCGAGGAGGGGCGCGGCCGCCTGGGACGGCTGTTCGCGGCGCTCGTGAGCACCGAGGGAGACGCTGAGGAGGGGCGCGAGGCCTCACCTGACGCCAACACCTCCGTGCTCGACATCGAGGAGCTCTCGAGCTCGCTTATGACCTCCCCCGACCCCATGGCGCTGCTCGCCGGCTTTGTCGTCGACGTGCGAGGGCGGATCGAGGCGACGGCGCTGCCGGGATCGTCCGCGCTGCCCCCGAGCCCGCTCGAGGTCCACCTCTCCACGCGACTCGCCGAGGCGGGGCTGCTCGAGACCGACGTGGAGCTTCCCGCGCTGCACGTGGTGCGCCCCCGCACCTCGGGACTCTTCTACCTGCGCGTCGACGAGCCCCGCGTCCCCGAGCTCGCGCGCACGCGCGTCCTGCGCATCGAGGCCGCGCTCAACGACGTCCTTCTCGCCAGCCATGTGGTCGGCGAGTCGAGCGCCGCCACGGTCGAGGAGCTCGTGCGCGCGGAGCAGCGCGTCGCCCGCTCGATCACGTCGCAGGCGGCCGAGGTCGCGGCACGCGCCGACGCGCCCGCGCACGGGGAGTGGGAGGTCCGCCGGGCGCTCTCGTACGGCATCGAGGCGCTGAGGCTCCCCCACCGCCTGACGGCGCGCTTCCGCGTCAACGTCACCCTGGGGATCGCCGCCTTCGAGGTCGACCTCGTGCGGCCGAGCGTCTGGGCGCAGAGCGCCTATGTCGACGGTCTGGGCGTCGTTCCCGCGACGACGGAGATGCGTCGCCGCGCCGCGACGGACTACAACGCGCGGCTCGCGGTCCTTCTTGCCGGATACGCGCTCCTTGCCTGCCCGCAGCTGCGCGAGGTCTGGGTCGCCGGGGTGGTCGACGGGGCGACCGGGCACGCCTGCTACTACTCCGCGCGCCTGGGACGCGCGCTCGTCGAGGCGCTCGACCTCGACGACGTCCGCGACCCCCTCGCCGTCCTCCGGGACGCCGGCGCCGCGCTCGACGAGCGCGACCGGACCCTCGCGCCCGTTTCCCAGGGCTTCTCGCTCGACGACGAGCTGCTCTGCCCCGCCGCCCGCCATGACCCCGTGGAGCTCTCGGGCCGCGAGCTCTCCGATGAGGCAGCCGCCGCGCTCGGCTGCCGCCGCGTGAGCGACCTCGCCACCGACGAGGCGGCGGCGCGGCGCGCCCTCGCCCGCGAGCTCTCGCGCTCGCTCGGCAGCTCGACCGAGGAGAACGTCCGCGCCATACTCGGCGCGGCGCGCGCCAGCGGTCACCCGGACGTCCTGGAGGCGGCCGCGCGCTGCGTCACCCAGCTCATCGACGCCACGCTCGCTGACGACCCCGTTGCCATCGAGGAGGCGCTCGTCGCGGGCGACGACCTCACCCGCGCCTGCGGGCGCGCCCGCGAGCTCCTCGGGGAGCGCGACGTCGACGGCGCCGCGCGCCTCGCCGAGGAGGCGCTGCTGCCGGTCGACGGGCTCGGGACCTACGACGGCGCCGACGGGACGCGCTGGCTCTCCTTCGCCTCGCCCACCGAGCGCGTCCTCTACAACCGTCTCGTGGCGCCCCCGGGCGAGCGCGCGGCGCTGATGCCGCCCGCCTACCCCGAGGCCCACACCATCGCGGCTGTGTGCGACCTCGCGCGCGGGCGCGCGGACGAGGCGCTGGCGCACGCCCGGCGCGCGAGCGAGGTCGCCCCCCTCTCGCCGCAGGCCGTCCTCAACCTCGCGCAGTGCCTCGAGGCCGCCGGCGACGTCGACGGCGCCGAGCAGGAGCTCGCGCGGATGCTCTCGCTCGCCCACGACGCGGAGTCGGTGGGCGTGGGCTACCTGCAGATGGCCCAGCTCCAGTGGCAGCGCGGGCGCGTCCTGGCCGCCCAGGCCTGCTACCAGCGCGCGACGCGCCACCTCGGGGCGCCCGCGCTCGTGGCGGGCCTCGCGGTCGTGGCCCTCATCGGGCACGTAGGGGCCTCGGCGGGCGGGGAGCTCACGGCCGAGCAGGCCGACTCCGTGCTGCTTGCCGCCGGCATCCCGCTCGCGCCGACCGAGGCCGTCGCCGGCGCCCTGCTCGAGGGGGCGCGGGCCGCCACGGACGCGGAGCTCTTCGGCGTGGCCCGCGACCTCACGCGGTCGCTGTGCGCGCTCTCGCGCGACGACGTCACCTACGGCATCCTCCGCTCGCTCGAGGACGAGCCCGACCGCTGATGGGGGCCACGGTGCGCCCGCGGCTCTGGCCGCCGTCCTTCTCGGCCGCGATCTTCGACTTTGACGGCACGCTCGCGCAGACCTGGCACCTGTGGCGGCGCGTGGACGAGATCTTCTTCGCCACGCGCGGGCTCCCCTTTGACGAGGACGCGTCCGCCACGCTCGCGACGCTCGGCTTTGCGGCTGGCGCGCAGTGGTGCGTCGAGCGCTACCGGCTGCGCGACGAGGTCGCCGACATCGTGGAGGAGTGGAACCGCCTGGGAGCCGCGCTCTACGAGACCGAGGTGCGCCTGCGGCCCGGCGCCGAGGGCTACCTGCGGGCGCTGCGGGCGGCGGGCGTGCCGCTGGCGCTGGCCACCACCAACGACCCGCACGTCCTGGGCGCGATGCGCCGCGTCGACGTGTACGGCCTCTTCGACGAGGTCGTCTGCGGGCGCGAGGTGGCGCGCGGCAAGGACCACCCCGACATCTACCTCGAGGCGGCCCGGAGGCTCGGGGCGGCCCCGCGGGACTGCGTCGTCTTCGAGGACATCCTGCCCGGGGTGCTCTCCGCGCACCACGCCGGGATGGGGGCCGTGGCCGTGCGCTGCGCCGACCCGCGCCAGCCCTGGCGGGAGCTCGTTCGCGAGGCGGACCTCGCGATCGAGGGCTGGGAGGGTCTTCCCGGCTAGCCGCCGGGGTGCCCGGCTCTTCTCGCCTGGCCCGCGTGCTTAAGGATTGGCTCCCATCCGGGAATCCCGCCCGACCGCGCTTAAGGATCGTCGCCCATCCGGTAATCCGGCCCGCCCGCGCTTAAGGATTGGCTCCCATCCGGACGACGGGACAATCCCTGCTTAGAATACCGCCCCCATCCTGAAGAAGAGGGCGTGCACGACGGCAGACCCATGAGAATGGAAGCGATTCTCTAAGCGAGAAGAACGGGCACACTCGGATAGGCGACGATCTTTAAGCGCGGTCGGGCCGGTTTCCCGGATGGGAGCCAATCCTTAAGCGCGGTCGGGCCGCTTTCCCGGATGGGAGGCGATCTTTAAGCGCGGTCGGGCCGCGGTGGCGGATGGGCGCGCCTTCCTAATCGCGTCTGGCCGCGGGCCCGGACGGGTCGCGATTGGCAAGCGGGGCGGGCGCGGGCAAGCGGGGGCTAGCCGCGGTGACGGAGCTCGGCGTGGTAGTGCGTGTCGACCCCCGCGCGCACGGGCGTGCGCCCCGACCGCACGAGCTCGAAGGCGCCCCCCGCGGGACTGGCGAGAAACGCCTCGACCACGCGCTCGTCCTCCTCCGCGAGGATCGAGCAGGTGGCGTAGACCAGGCGCCCGCCCGGCGCCACGCGGGCGGCGGCGGACACGAGCAGCGCGCGCTGCAGGGCGGCGAGCTCCGCGGGTACGTCGGCCGCAAGCGACCACGCGATCTCGGGATGGCGCGCGAGCGTTCCCGTACCGGTGCAGGGAGCGTCGAGGAACACGAGCCCAAAGTCGCCGAGGCCGTCGTCCAGGGCGCGGCCGTCCGCGCAGACGCAGCGCACGTGGTCCGCGATGCCGGCCGCCTCCATGCGCCGCGCGGCCACCTCGGACTTGCGCGGGCTGACCTCGACGGCGACGATCTCGCACGGGCCGCCCGCCGCGCAGGCGGCCCCCTCGAGCAGCAGCGTCTTGGTGCCGCGGCCCTGCCCGACCTCGAGCACGCGCTCGCCGGGGGCGGGCGCCGCGGCAAGCGCGACCTCCTGGGCGGCGAGGTCGCACGGTATGACGGCGACGCGCTCGACGAGGCCGGAGGGGGCGAGGCGCGCCGGGGCCCCGAGAAGATACGAACCTGGCACCGGGCCCTCCTCGGGCTCGCACCCCGCCTCCCGCAACATGATACGAAGGGACTGTCCCTTCGTATCATGGGCGCGGTTGGCGGCGACCCAGGCGCCGGCGGGCTCGAGGGCGGCGCGGGCCCAGACGGCGGCGTCCGCCGCTCCGAGCGAGGCGAGGGCGCGCCCGCAGAGCCATGCGGGGAGCGCGCCGACGAGCGCGAGGTCGGAAGCGTCGAACGAGCCGCCCGCGAGGCGCGCGCGAGCCGCGTCGAGCGCGGGGGCGTCGCTCTCGGCCACGCGCCTCAGCACGGCGTTTGCGAGCCCGGCGGCGCGCGGCGCCACGCCGCGCACGAGCTCGACGCCCTGGCTCACGCAGACGTCGGCGCGCCCTCCCAGGTACAGCAGCTCGAAGGCCGCGAGGCGCAGAGCGTCGCGGACGCGGGGCTCCAGCCGGGCGCCGGGACGCAGGTGCCCCTTCAGCACGGCATCGAGCGCGCCCTCGGCGGCCGTGACGCCGAGCACGAGGCGCGTGGCGAAGGCGCGGTCGCGCTCCGGCAGCGCGTCGAGTTCCGACGAGACGCGCAGGAGGTCGCGGGCGCGGGCGTCGCGTCGGCGTCGCTCGCCGAGAAGGACGAGCGCCCGACGGCGCGCGTCCGTGGCGCGGGCCACTACGCGCGCCCCCAGGCGAGGCCGTCTCCGCGCAGGCCCGCCGCCCACGCCACGGTCTCCATCTCGCGCTTGCCCTCCGGCTTCACGCGCAGGACCTCGAGCGCGCCGTCGGCGCATCCCAGCCAGACCCTTCCGCGCGCAACGGCCACGGCACCGGGGGCGACGTCGCGCTCGCCCACGCGCGCCGCGCACACGCGCGCACCGCGACCGGCAACGACGCAGCGCGCCGGCGCCGTGTCGCCCGACGCCTGGACGCGCAGGGCGTTCTCCCGCACCCCCTCTGCCGGGTCGAGCAGCAGCTCGGCCTTGTCGATCTTGGCGGCGTGCGTCACGAGCGCCTCGTCCTGCTCGACCCACGCCGCCGTGCCGTCCAGGACGGACGGCAGCGTCGCCACGAGCAGCTCGGCGCCCATGCGGGCGAGCTCGGACGTGAGGGCCTCCGCGTCCTTCTCGCCTATCGGGGTGGACATCTGGGCGCAGTAGGCGCCGGTGTCCACGCCGTGGCCGATCCTCATGATGGAGACGCCCGTCTCGGCGTCACCCGCCAGGATGGCGCGCTGGATCGGCGCCGCCCCGCGCCAGCGCGGCAGCAGCGACGCGTGCACGTTCACGCACCCGCCGGGCGCGAGCTCGAGCACCTCGTCGGGAAGGATGCAGCCGTAGGCGGCGACGCAGATCACGTCGGGCGCCGCGTCGCGCAGGGCCCCCATGACCTCCGGCGTCACGCGGGACGCCTCGAGCACGGGAAGCCCCAGCTCGATCGCGCGGGCCTTCACCGGGGACGGCACGAGGGCGCGGCCGCGGCCGCGCACGGCGTCCGGGCGCGTGAGCACGAGCGCGACGTCGTGGTCTAGGGCCAGCGCCTCGAGGGAGGGGACGGCGAACTCCGGCGTCCCCATGAAGACGACGCGCAGGCGTCCGGCGCCGCGGTCCTTCTCGTCTGCCATGCGCACCCCCTACTCCGCGACCTCGGTCTCGCCGGGGCGCGCGCCCGCCGCGAGGGCCGCCTCGTACTCGCGCTCGGCCTCGGCGCGGCGCATCGGCGCCAGGTGGTCGAACATCGTCACGCCGTGGACGTGGTCGATCTCGTGCTGGAGGCACACGGCCATGAGGTCGCCTTCGGCCTCGTACTGCATGAGGTCGCCGTCGAGGTTGAGCGCCTGGACCACGACGTGGCTCGGGCGACTCACCTTGACGCTCACGCCGGGAAACGACAGGCATCCCTCGGAGCCCTCCTTCTCCGGGCCGTCCGCCGCGATGACGCGCGGGTTGATGAGCACGTAGGGGTTCTTCTTGCTGCCGCGCCCCGCGTAGTCGACGTCGATGACCACGATCTGGCGCATCTCGCCGATCTGCGGGCCGGCGAGGCCGCACCCGTCCGCGGCGTACATGATCTTGAGCATGCGCTTGGCGAGGGCGCGCACCTCGTCGTCGATCTGCTCGACGGGGGCGCACTCCTCGGAGAGGCGCGGGTCGGGCGAGAGCACGATCTGCTTGAGCTCGTTCATGGTCCTCCTTCTGCGCGACGGGCGGCGGCCTGCCGCGCGCCGTGCCTACATCAGGTCGTAGGCGTCTATGTCCACAGCAATGTTAATACCCGCGCGGCGGCCGAGCGAGCCCGCGCACGAGCCGAGGATCCCCCCGAGGTCCGCGTCCGCGGGCGCCTTCACCATGAGGTGACGGCGCGTCTGGTCCTTGACGCGCGCCTTGACGCAGTCCGCCGGGCCCAGCACCTCCCAGCCGCCCGAGGCGCCCACCCGCTCGCGCACCGCGGCGGCGAGCTCGTCGCAGGCCGCGCGCACGGCGCGGGCGTCGCGCCCCCACACGACCACGTTGGCGAGGCGGGAGAAGGGCGGGTAGAGCGCCTCGGAGCGCTCCTCGAGCTCGGCAGAGAGGAAGACGGAGCGGTCATGGGAGGCGACGGCGTGCATGGCGGGGTGCGTCGCCCAGTAGGTCTGGACGATGACCTCGCCCGGGCGCTCGCCGCGGCCCGCGCGGCCCGCCACCTGCTCGAGAAGGTCATAGGTGCGCTCCGCGGCGCGGAAGTCCGGCAGCTTGAGCATCGTGTCCGCGTTGACGACGCCCACGAGCGTGACCTCGGGGAAGTCGAGGCCCTTGGCGATCATCTGCGTGCCCACGAGCACGGCGCACTCCGCGGCGTCGAAGCGCTCGAGCAGGCTCTGGTGGGCGCCCTTGGCGCGCGTGGTGTCCGCGTCCATGCGGATGATCTCGACGCCCTCGGGGAGCAGCATCGCGAGCTCGTCCTCCACGCGCTGCGTCCCCACGCCAAAGGCGGCGAGGTAGCGGCTGCCGCAGTTGGGGCAGCTCGTCGAGGGGTCCGGGAACGCGCGCACCGGCCAGGTGCGCCCGCAGGTGTGGCAGACGAGCGCGTGCGTGCGCTCGTGGTAGGTGAGCGCCGTCGAGCAGTGCGGGCACTCGGGGACGCAGCCGCACTCGCGGCACATGAGGAAGTTCGCGAAGCCGCGGCGGTTGAGCATGAGCACCGCCTTCTCGCGGCGCTGCGCCACGCCGCGCAGGGCGTCCGCGAGCGGGGCCGAGAAGATCGAGCGCCCGCCGCCGCGGAACTGCTCCGCCATGTCCACGACCGTGACGCGCGGAAGGACCGCGCCCGCGGGCCGCTCGGGCATCTCGACGCGCGTCCAGCGCGCCCCGCGGAACGCCCCGGCCCGGCAGCGCCCCAGGCTCTCGAGCGAGGGGGTCGCCGACCCCAGCACGAGCGCGCAGCCGCGCTCGGCGGCCATGTGCGCCGCGACCTCGCGCGCGTGGTAGCGCGGGGACTTGTCCTGCTTGTAGGACCCCTCGTGCTCCTCGTCGATGATGATGAGGCCGGGGTCCGCGAGCGGGGCGAAGAGGGCCGAACGCGCGCCCACGACCACGCGGGCGCTGCCGGCGCGGACGAGGTCCCACTGGTCGAAGCGCTCGCCGGCGGACAGGCGCGAGTGGAGCACCGCCACGTCGTCGCCGAAGCGGCTCCGGAAGCGGCCGACGGTCTGCGCCGTGAGCGAGATCTCGGGCACGAGGACGAGCGCGCCGCGCCCCGCCGCGAGCGCGCGCTCGATGGCGGCGAGGTAGACCTCGGTCTTGCCCGAGCCCGTGACGCCGTCGACGAGGACCACGTCGCCGCGGCCCGCGGCGCGCGCCTCGTCGATGGCCGCGAGCGCCGCGCGCTGGCCGTCGGTGAGGCGCTCCGGGCGCGGGGCCGCCGCCGAGGAGAGCGTCGTGCCCTCCCCGCCGCGCAGGACGCGCCGGGACTCCACGGCCACGACGCCGCGCCGCTCGAGGGCGGAGACGGCGCTCGCGGCGCCCGGGATGGTGGCGGAGAGCTCGGAGACGCGCTGGGGACCCTCGCGCAGGGCGTCGATGACCGCGCGCTGGCGCGATGCCGTGCGCGGCGGCGCGTAGTCGTTGGCGGCGGGCGTCAGGGCGGCCCAGCGCGCGTCGACGGCCCCGGCGCGCTCGCACACGAGCTCCCAGGGCGCGTCGTCGGAGGGTCGGGTGACCCGCACCTTCTGCCCTGGGGCGAGAAAGAGCCGGACCGCCTCGCTGAGCGGGCAGGCGTACTCGCGCGCCATCCAGGCAGCCACGCGTGCCGAGACCTCGTCGAAGGCGGACGGGGCGAGCAGCTGCTCGACGGGGCTGACCCGCGCCGGGTCGAGGCCGTCCGGCGGCACGTCGGAGGTCGCGAGCACGTAGCCCACGGCGAGGCGATGCGAGAAGGACACGAGCACCGTCGCGCCGACCGTCACCTCCGACGCCAGGGCCTCGGGAATCGCGTAGGCAAACGTCCCCGAGAGGGACCGTGCCGGTATGTCGAGCGCGACGCTCGCGTAGCGCATGCGGCCCTCCGTTCTTCTCGCCAGCCCCCTGTCCGCACGTGGGACCTCTGATTGTAGCCGAGCCCCCGGACAGACCGCCGCGCGCGAAGATCGGGGCGACGCCTCCCGCGAGTCCCGCGGGGCGCAGTCGCCTCAGCGCTGCGGGGAGCCGCGGTCGGAGCCTTTCAAGAACCGTCTTGCGGTAGGAGTCAACGACCAATCCGCGATCCCCGCAGGTACGGGAGAGCCTATGAGAAGAGCTCCGCGTCGAGCGAGGCCAGCTCCGCGGGGACGTCCGCGGGATCGCAGCTGAACGACTCGGCGACGGCGCGCGCCTGGATGCGACGCAGGCCCGCGAGGTCCTCGTCGCCCGCGCCCTCGTAGAAGCGCGCGAGCCGCTCGAGGGCGTAGCAGACGTAGCTCGCCACGGAGTCGCCCATGCCGGAGAGCAGCATCATCGTCACGAGCGAGTCGGGCGAGAGGGCGAGGGCCGTCGCGGCGTCGAGGTCGAGAAGGTCGCCGATCTGGCGTTCGACGTCAGCGGCGCCCGAGGGGTCACCACCCACGGCGCGCCTCAGGGCGTCGGACACCCCCTCGACGAACTGGCCGACGATCTCCAAGATGTAGTCACGCTGCAGCATGCCCGCTCCTCTCGCTGAGTTATCGCACCCTAGGATACCGCTGTGGGGCGGCGGGGCGGTGGGCGTGACAATTCAACCTGTCCTAATTGTCACGCCCCAGCCGCGCGCTACTCGCTGCGAAGGGCCTCCACGGGGTCGCGGCGGCTCGCGGCGCTCGACGGGATGAGGCCCGCCACGAGCGTCAGGGCCACCGAGATGCACACGAGCACCGCCGCCGAGGTCCAGGGAAGGCTCATGATGCTCTCCACGTCAAAGTCCGCGAGCACCCACGCGTTCACGGGCACGGAGACCGCCGCGACCACGGCGATGGCGAAGACGCCCGAGATGAGCCCCTCGATGAAGGTCTCGGCGTTGAAGACGCTCGCGACGTTGCCCTTGGAGGCCCCGATCGCGCGCAGGATGCCGATCTCCTTCTTGCGCTCGAGCACGCTGATGTAGGTGATGATGCCGATCATGATCGAGCTCACCACCAGCGAGATGCTCACGAAGGCGATGAGCACGAGCGAGATCATGTTCACGATGTCGGTCACGCTGCCCATGATCACGCCCATGTAGTCGGTGTAGGAGATCACCGCGTCATCGTTGCCCGCGGCGCGCTGCTCGTCGTTGTATCGCTCGATGATGTCCAGCACGCTCTCCTTGGCCTCGAAGTCCTTGGGGTAGATCTCTATCGCTGCCGGGTCGTCGGGCGTGGCGTAGCCGAGCGTCTGGAGGTTGTTGTCATAGGTGAGCTGGCCCGCGTTGGCGTAGCTCTCCATGAGCGAGGCCAGGTCCTCGGCGTCCATGTTGAAGCTGATCGCGCCCGCGAGCGCCTCGGCGTCCACGGAGAAGGCGCTCTGGAGGCTCGAGAGGCCTCCGGCGACCTGGCTCGCATAGCTGCCCAGGACCTGGGAGATGGCGGACTGGAGCTGGGAGGAGATCGCCGCGCCGATCTGAGAGGACATGCCCTGCATAAACGACTGAAGGTACGGGGCGAGCTGGCCGGAGACGTAGTCGCGCACGATCTGGTCGACCCGCTCGCGCACGGGCGCGCCCGCGACGGCGTCGATCTGGGCGAGGGTCGCCTGCGCCTCCTCGGTCTCAAGGTACTGGCCCAGAAGGTCGACGACGCCCTGGACGAAGGCCGGGTCGTCGGGGTCGAGCGCCCCGGCGCTCTCTCCCCACCAGCGGACAAACCCGCTCGTGAGCTCGCCTCCGAGACGCGCGGCCTCCTCGAGCTGCTCGAGGGAGAGCGGCGGGTCGGCCACGGCCTCCTCCAGGATCGACGAGAAGTCCGGCGAGGGCGCGCCGGCCACGAGCGACTCCACGTCAATCGAGCTCGCCACGCTCGAGAGGTCCACGGAGACGCCGGAGAGGTCGATGCCCGAGGGGTCGAAGGCGGCCGAGAGGCCGCTCGTGTCGAAGGAGAAGGCCGAGCGCAGGCGCGCCTCGTCGACCGAGAAGAGGCTCTCGAGGTCCACGCCCTTGCGCGCCTCCTCCTGGAGCGTGGCGAAGCTCTTGCCGGTGAAGACGTCGGTCTCGGGGTTGGCGAGCTGCTGCTGGACGATCTTTGAGCTCGCGGCGCGCTCCATGAGGGCCTCGGTGAGACCGTGGGTGTAGGCGATGCCGGCCGAGAGTGCCTTGGCGTCGGTGCTCTCGTTGGGGCGCACGACGCCCACGACGCGCAGGTCGAGGCCGCCCTCCACCGCCGCGGCCATGAACTCGGCGTCCGAGCTCATGTCGGTCCAGCCTCCGGTCTCGGCGTTGGCGCGGTACTCGTCGGCGGGGCTGATCACCTTGAAGGAGAGCGCGAGAGCGTCGTCGTAGGTGAAGTCCACGTCCTCGTGCCCGATGTCGGTCTCCCCCGCCGTGCCGCTCATGGCCGTCGTCACCATCTGGGTGAGCTCGGCGGGGTCGAGCACGCCGATGCCGTAGAGCGTGTAGTCGGAGATGCGGCCGCTCTGCGTGAGGACGAGCACGCACTCGTTTGCCTCGGTCGCCCAGCGGCCGGCCACGACGTCGTACTGGGACGCGAGCAGCTCGGGGTCGTCGATCATCTCGTTGAAGACCGACATCCCGCCGCCCGTCATGCCCGCCGTCGCCGTGCCGGAGGCCCCGCCGGTCATCGCGGTCCCGAGCGCGTTGGGGTTGAGCTGGACCGCGCCCTCAGAGGTGTCCGCCTCGAAGACGAGCGGGGTGAGGCCGTAGTCGTACTGGATGGCGTTGACGTAGCCGTCGAGGTCGTCGGGGTTCGTCTCGAGGTAGGACTTGAGCCCGGAGAGGTCGTTGGAGCCCACGGAGGCGAACATGTCCGTGAGCATCATGAACTCGGGGATCTGTTGGGGGTCCTCGTCCTTCTCGCCCGACGCGGCGGAGCCCCCGTCCTCGGAGAGCATGCCGGAGATGTCCATGCTCTGCTTGGTGATCGAGAGCGGGTAGCTGGAGAGCGTGTCCTCCTCGACGCGCGCGATGTAGCCGTTCACGCCGTTGGCCAGCGCCAGAATGGCGGCGATGCCGATGATGCCGATCGAGCCGGCAAAGGCCGTCATGATGGTGCGGCCCTTCTTGGTCATCAGGTTGTTGAAGGAGAGCCCGAGCGCCGTGAGGAAGCTCATCGAGGTGCGGCGTGCCTGCTTGGCCTCGCGGCGCGGGACCGCGTCGGGGTCGAGCGGGTCGGTGTCCGCGGTGATGTGGCCGTCGCGCAGCTCCACGATGCGGGTGGCGTAGCGGCGCGCGAGCTCGGGGTTGTGCGTGACCATGACGACGAGGCGGTCCTGGGCGACCTCCTTGAGCAGGTCCATGACCTGCACGGACGTTGCCGAGTCGAGGGCGCCCGTGGGCTCGTCGGCGAGCAGGATCTCCGGGTCGTTGATCAGGGCGCGCGCGATGGCCACGCGCTGCATCTGGCCGCCGGAGAGCTGGCTCGGGCGCTTGTTCACGTGGTCGGCGAGGCCCACGCGCGCGAGGGCGTCGAGCGCCCGGCGGCGGCGCTCGGCGCGTCCCACGCCCGAGAGCGTGAGCGCGAGCTCCACGTTGGCGAGGATCGTCTGGTGCGGGATGAGGTTGTAGCTCTGGAACACGAAGCCGATGCGGTTGTTGCGGTAGGTGTCCCAGTCGCGGTCCTTGTACTCGCGGGTGGAGATGCCGTCGATGACGAGGTCGCCCTCGTCAAAGTGGTCGAGGCCGCCCACGATGTTGAGCATAGTGGTCTTGCCGGAGCCCGAGGGGCCGAGCACGGCGACGAACTCGTTGTCGCGGAAGGCGACGGACACGTGGTCGAGCGCAACCTGCGTGAACGAGTCGGTCACGTAGCGCTTGCAGATGTCCTTGAGCTCGAGCATGGGGGTCCTCCGGGTGGCCTTGGGCAACCATCACATGGTACCCATCCGAGCGGCCCGGCAGACCCGCGCGACGCAATCGGCACGTACGCGGGGGCGTGCCGTCGAGGCGAAGGCGCTACAATGCCCGCATGACGAGAAGAACCACCATCACGACGCTCGCCGCGGGCGGGCCCGGCGGCATTCCCGTGGAAGTCGAGCGCAGGCGCGTGCGGCGGCTCAACCTGCGGGTGCGCGCGGACGGCTCGGCGCACCTTAGCGTGCCGTGGCGCTGCCCGCTCGCGGAGGCGCAGCGCTTCCTCGACGAGCACGAGGCATGGCTGCGCACGCATGTGGCACGCCGGGCGGAGCGCGCGGCGGAGCCGGACGACGGGCTGGTCCCGCTCTGGGGGCGGCTCGTGTCGCCGCCCGCCGACGCCGCCCCCGAAGAGCTCTGGCGCGGCGAGCTGGCCGCCCGCCTTCCCGAGGTCGCGAAGCGCATGGAGGCCGTGCTCGGCGTGCGGGCGGCCGGCTGGCAGCTGCGCATTATGAAGACGCGCTGGGGGTCGTGCACGCCGCGCACGGGGCGCATCCGCGTGAACGTGCGGCTTGCCGCCTACCCGCCCGCCTGCCTCGACTACGTCGTGGCGCACGAGCTTACGCATCTGCTGGAGCCGAGCCACAACGCGCGGTTCCATGCTCTTCTCGCCCGTGCGTTCCCCGAGGAGGCCGCCGCCCGCGCCCTCCTGCGGCGCCCCGCGCGCGAGGCGTGCGAGCGGGGCGCGTGACGAAAGCGTCACGAGACCGCGTCCTTCTCGGCGCCTATACTCGAGTCACGACGAAGGGAGGGCCATGAACCAGCTCCGGATACTGCTCGCCGAGGACGACCCGCTGATCGTGGAGGGGCTCTCGGAGCTCCTGGCCAACGAGGGCTTTGTCGTGGACTCCTCCCCCACCCAGGCAGGCGCCGTCGAGCTGGCGTGCCGCCCGCACGCCGACTACGCGCTCGCGCTCGTGGACCTGACGCTCGCCCAGGGCAACGGGTTTGCGGTGTGCAACGCCATCAATTCCGCCACGCCGGACGTCCCCGTGATCTTTCTCACCGCCGCCGACGACGAGCTCAACACCGTGACCGGCCTCTCGATGGGCGCCGACGACTACGTGGCCAAGCCCTTCCGCCCGCGCGAGCTCGTGGCGCGCATCCAGGCGGCCATCCGCCGCGCCCGACCCGAGAGGGCCGTCCTGCGGCTGGGCCGCGTGAGCATCGAGCCGGACCGCGCGCACGTGGAGAAGGACGGGCGCGAGGTCGTGCTCTCCGCGCTGGAGTACCGCCTGCTGCTCCTGTTTGCGAAGAACTCGGGACGCCTGGTCACGCGCGACATGATGCGCGAGGCGCTCTGGGACGACGCGGGCGCCTACGTGGAGGAGAACACGCTCTCGGTCTACATCAAGCGGCTGCGCGACAAGCTCGAGGACGACCCCGCGGAGCCCTCGCTCATCGTCACGGTGCGCGGCCTGGGCTACCGCGCGGGCGACGAGGGCTAGGGGGCGGCCGTGCTCCTGCGCAACCGGGAGGTCAGGCGGGCTGCTGGGGTGTCCGCGGTCGTGGGCGCCGCGGGGATGCTGCTTGCGTGGAGGCTCGCGGGGCCGGGCGGCGCGGCGTGCGTCGCGGGCACGGCGGCCGTCCTGCTCCTGGTGTGGCTCGCGGCCACGCGGGCGCGCTACCGGGCGCTCGCGCGCATGGCGGCCCAGCTGGACGACATCCTGCACGGCGCGCGCGACGTGAGCTTCGAGCGCATGCGCGAGGGCGAGCTCGCGATCCTGGCCTCCGAGCTCGATAAGATGTGCAACCGGCTGGCACTTGCCAACGAGGACCTCGCGCACGAGAGAAACGCCCTCGCCGACGCGCTGGCGGACATATCGCACCAGCTCAAGACCCCGCTGACCTCGCTTGCGCTCATGACGTCGCTCGCGCGGCGCGAGCTCGTGGCCGACGGCGCGCACGCGGAGCAGCTCGCGCGTCTGCGCACGATGGAGCGCCTCGAGGACCGCGTGGAGTGGCTCGTCTCCTCCCTGCTCAAGCTCGCCCGCATCGACGCGGGCGTGGTGAGCTTCGCGCGGGCGCGGGTGAGCGGCTCCGAGCTCGTGGCGCGGGCGGCCGAGCCCCTGGCCGTGGCCTTCGACCTCGCCGACGTGCGCCTGGTCGTGGACGCGGCGCCGGGCTCGGGCTTTGAGGGCGACCTCTCCTGGACGGCGGAGGCGCTGGAGAACGTGCTCAAGAACTGCCTCGAGCACACGCCTTCGGGCGGCGAGGTGCGCGTGAGCTGCGCGGAGGACGCGCTGGCCTTTCGGCTTTGCGTGGAGGATACCGGGACGGGCATCGCCGCGGAGGACCTGCCGCACGTCTTCGAGCGCTTCTATCGCGGGGGCGAGAAGGACGCGCGGGCCGCGGGCGCCGGCTCCGAGGTGGACCCCGCGGGCGTGGGCATCGGGCTTGCGCTCGCCCGCAGCCTCGTCACGGCGCAGGGCGGCACCATCCGCGCGGGCAACGCCGCGGGCGGCGGCGCGCGCTTCGACGTCGTGTTCTTCAAGGCCGTGGTGTAGGGCGGCTCCCGGGGCCGCCCGACTCCGGGCGCCGACCCAGGCTCGGGAGGGTATGTGCACCGCCCCTCGAGGGTATGTACACCGCTTCGAGGCACGGGTTCTTCTCGGCAGCTCATCTACCTGCGCGTTTGCAACCAACCAAAAACCGGCGGGTGTACATACCCTAAGGGGCCGCTGTACATACCCTCGCGGCTCGGCCCGCGGCGGCGACGCGTCCTCCGTGACGAATCCGTCACGCGCGCGTCACGGCGGCGCAGCCGTCCTCCCCCATCATAGAATTGACGAGAAGAACGAGGAGGCAGCATGGACATCCTGCAGATCGAGCACCTCACCAAGACCTACGGCACCGGCGACACGGCCGTGCGCGCGCTCGACGACGTGAGCTTCACGGTGGCAGCCGGCGAGTTCGTGGCGATCATCGGCAGCTCGGGCTCGGGCAAGTCGACGCTGCTGCACCTGATCGGAGGCGTCGACCGGCCCACCTCGGGCACGGTCCGCCTGAACGGCGAGGACGTCTTCCAGCGCTCCGACGAGCAGCTCGCGGTCTTCCGTCGGCGCGAGGTCGGGCTGGTGTATCAGTTCTACAACCTCGTCCCGGTGCTCGACGTGGTGGAGAACATGTGCCTGCCCGTGCTCATGGACGGCCGAGCGGTCAACGAGAGGCGCCTGACCAGCATGCTCCACGTGCTCGGCCTCGAGGGGCGCGAGCACCACCTCCCCAACCAGCTCTCCGGCGGCCAGCAGCAGCGCGTCGCCATCGGGCGCGCGCTCATGAACGCGCCGGCCGTGGTCCTGGCCGACGAGCCCACCGGAAACCTCGACTCCAGGAACTCGGCCGAGATCATGTCCCTGCTGCGCACGTCCAACAAGGAGCTCGGGCAGACCCTCATCGTGATCACGCACGACGAGGACATCGCGCTCACGGCGGACCGCGTGATCGCGCTCGAGGACGGGCGCATCGCCTCCGACACGAGGGTGCGCTAGCCATGGCCGCCCGGCACCTGCGCGGGTCAATTGGGGACAGACCCCTTTTGACCCATGCGGACGATGGGTCAAAAGGGGTCTGTCCCCAATTGACCCGCTCCGTGTTCGTGAGGTACACGCTGCGGTCGCTGGCGGCCAACCGCGTGCGAACCGCCGTCACCGTGGTGGGCATCGCGCTGGCGACGGGGCTGCTCGCCGCGGTGCTCGTGAGCGTGACGAGCCTGCGCGCGGCGCTCATAGCCCAGGCGTGCGCCTCCGGCGGCATCTGGCAGGCGGGCTTCACCTACGAGGACGACGAGAAGATCGGCGAGCTGCGCGCCGCAACGGGCGAGCACCTCGACCGGCTCGCGCTGCGCCGCGACCTCGGCGCCGCCGCGCTCAGCGCCGAGAGCGCCGAAGACAACGGCACGTACCTCGGCGTGCTCTCCCTGCCCGAGGAGCAGGCCGGCACCGCGCGTTCCGCCGGCGACGACCAGTACGCCGTCATCCCCGACCCCACCGTGGCCGAGGGGCGCCTCCCCGAGCGCGCGGGCGAGATCGCGCTGCCCGCCTACCTTCAGGGGGCAGAGCTCACGGCCGGCCCCTCCGAGATCGCCGGCGTCGAGGCGGGAGCCGTCTCGGACGGCACGCTCGAGCTCGGCTCCACGATCGCGCTCGCGCTCGGCCAGCGCCATGACGGCGCGGACCCGACGCACCGCTGGCACTCCGGCGCCTCACTGATGGACGGCGAGACGCTCTCCGACGTGGGCGAGCCGCGCGCCTACACCGTGGTCGGCTTCGTCGAGACGGACTACGAGACGGGCAGCGCCGCCTTCGTCAGCTATGACGAGCCCGCCGCGACCGCCTCCGGGGAGGTCGTCGGCACCGCGTACTTCTCGACCGTCGGCTATGAGAGCGCGGGCCAGATCGGCGCCGCCCTCACCTCCGCCGGCGTCGACTCGTGGAGCTACAACACGACGCTCCTCATCTACCAGGGCCTCGACCGGGGGCGGGCCATCATCGACTCGCTCGCGCAGATCGCCGCGGTGCTCGCCGTCGTGATCATGGTGGCCGCCGTCTCGCTCATCTCAGGCGCCTTCACCATCTCCATCTCCGAGCGCACGCGACAGTTCGGCCTGCTCTCGTCGCTCGGGGCGTCGCGCCGCCAGCTGAGAAGGACCGTCCTCGCAGAGGCAGCGATCCTCGGGATCGTGGGAATCCCGCTGGGGCTGGCGCTTGGCGTGGGCGGGGCCGCCGTCGCCTTTGCCGTCACGGCCGACGGCTGGACGGCGATGCTGCGGGAGACGACCTCGGTGAGCCTGGTCGTGGCGCCCGTCGACCTCGCGCTCGCCGTCGGCCTCTCGGCGGTCACGCTGCTCGCGAGCGCCTTCGCGCCCGCCCTGCACGCGAGCCGGGTCTCTGCGGTCGACGCCATCCGCTCCTCCGCCGACATCCGCCCGAGCCGTCGCCTGCGCCGCATCTTCGCCCGCCGCCGCACGGCCCTGGACGACCTCTCCGCCGATCGCCGCCGGCCCCGCGGCCTCGCGGCGCGCCTCGGCGGTATGCCGGCGTTTCTCGCCCGGCGCACGCTCGCGGTCTCGGCCGGCAAGCAGCGGGTCTCCGTGGTCGCGCTCGCCGTCTCCGTAGCGCTGCTCGTGACCGCCGGCCTCGTGAGCGACTACCTCCATAGCGCCACGGGCTACATCGACACGGGAACGGCCGACCTCAGGGTGAACCTCTTCGCCGAGACGGACGACGACTACCTCCCGACCGGCGACCTCGTGGCGCAGGCCAACGTGCTCGTCGGGCGCGCCGAGCAGATCTCCGGCGTGTCGGCGGCGAGCGTCACCTCGCAGGGCTCCGTGACGCTTCGCCTCGACGCCGCCGGCGTGGACGCGGGCGCGCTCGAGACCTTCATGCAGGAGAGCCCCTACGGCGCGTACTACCTTGACGCCGCGGGCTACGGATCCGCGCATCTCGTGCTCCTCGACGACGCCACGTGGCGCGCGCTCGCGGAGTCGCTCGGGCTCTCGGATGACGAGAAGGACCCGGCCACGCTCTCCTGCGTCGTCCTCAACGCCGCAAACGTCTCCAACAGCGAGACCTATGGCACGGTGCGGCCCTTCACGGGAGCGGCGGGCACGATCGAGCTGCTCGCCGACCCCGAGAGCAAGGCCTCCGACCAGTGGCTCGGTCCCGCGGACGACGGTACCTTCGGCCTCGTCACCACCGACGACGACACGATGGAGACCGTCGTGGCCGTGCCGGCGGACGAGCTGGGGATGACCGCCGTCGCTCAGGTGCCCGTGGCCGCCTACGCGGAGGGGCTCGGCGACGCCGCGCCCTTCTCGTCAGACGACCTGGGCGCCAACGCCCCCAACGTCATCATGCCCGCGCGTGCCGTGGCGGCGAGCGGCGCCGACGAGACCGTGCGCCAGGGGATGTCCTCGAGCACGGTCTACGCGACGCTTGCGCCGGGAGCCGACGACGCCGAGACGCTCGACGCGCTGGAAGAGGCGCTGGAGGGCATCGAGGACTACGGCTCCCTGGGCACGTACAACCTCGTGGAGCTGGCCCGCCAGAGCCGCGCGATGGAGCTCACCGTCAACGTGTTCCTCTACTGCTTCGTGGCCATCACGCTTGCGATCTCCGTGGCAAACGTCTTCAACACCATCGCCTCGGGGCTCATTCTGCGCACGCGCGAGTTCGCGGCGCTGCAGTCCGCGGGCATGGGGCGGCCCGGCTTCCGGCGCATGATCGTGGTCGAGTGCTCCGACGTGGCCGTCAAGGGGCTCGTTGGCGGCGTGGCCCTGGCGACGCTCATCAACTACGCGCTCTTCCAGGCGATGAGCGCCTCGATCTCCACGCTCGTGTTCGAGATGCCGTGGGGTCACGTCGCACTGGCGTTTGCCGTGGTGGTGGCCGTGCTCGCCGCGAGCGCCGGCTACGCGCTGCGCAGGACGCACGCCATGAACCTCGTCGAGGCCCTCAGATCGGACGTGATGTGATGGCCGCCCGGCACCTTCGCGGGTCAATTGGGGACAGACCCCTTTTGACCCATGCGGACGATGGGTCAAAAGGGGTCTGTCCCCAATTGACCCGCTCCGTGTTCGTGAGGTACACGCTGCGGTCGCTGGCGGCCAACCGCGTGCGCACCGCCGTCACCGTGGTGGGCATCGCGCTGGCCACGGGCCTGCTCATGGCCGTGCTCGCCAGCGTCACGAGCCTGCAGGAGGGGCTCGCCAACCAGAGCCGCGAGACGGGCGGCGTCTGGCAGGTGGAGCTCCGGGAGACCGACGAAGCCGAGCTCGCGCGGCTGCGCGAGGTCGCGGGCGCGCGGCTCGACCGCCTCGCCATCCGGCGAGACCTCGGCGCCGCGCCCTTCTCGGCCACAGACGCCGAGACGTGCGGCACCTACCTTTCCGTCCTGACGCTGCCCGAGGAGCAGGACGGCACCGCGCGCTCCCGGGGCGACCTCGCCTACGAGGTGATCCCGAGTCCCGCCCTCGACTCCGGCCGCCTGCCCGAGAGGGACGGCGAGATCGCGCTCACCTCCAACCTGCGCGGCGCCGAGCTCACGCCCGGCGCCTCCGAGCTGCCCGGCGTGGCCGCCGGAGTGGCCGCGGAGGGCCCGCTCGCCGTGGGCTCCGAGGTCACGCTCGCCCTCGGCCGGCGCGTCGCCCACTACGAGGGCGGGGCGTCCCAGGAGGTCGGCGCCGAGAGCGGCGTCATGTACCAGAGCGTCATCGTGGGCACCGACCCGTACGGCATGCCCAACGTCGAGCAGGGCCCGATCGCCGAGACGCTCGAGGGCGTCTCCGCGCCGCGCACCTACACCGTGGTCGGCTTCGTCGACCCCGACTGGGAGATCCCCGGCTACGCCGCCTACGTGAGCGCGGACGCCGCCGGAGGCGCGAGCATGCCCCGCGAGACCGCGTACTTCTCGACCTCCTGTGCAAGCTACGAGGAGCTCACGGAGCTCGTCCAGGCCGTGCGCCCGCGCGGCGGGGCAGCGCTCAACGCGGGCCTGCTGGCCTACGAGGGCCTCGCCTCGGACCGCCTCATCTTCGACACGCTCGGCATGTTCGCGGCCACGCTCTCCACCGTCGTGGTCGTTGCCGCGGTGAGCCTGATCACCAACGCCTTCACCATCTCGGTCTCCGAGCGCACGCGGCAGTTCGGCCTGCTCTCCTCGCTCGGCGCGTCCAAGCGCCAGCTCAGGCACACCGTGCTCGTGGAGGCCGCGGTCCTGGGCGCAGTCGGCATCCCGCTCGGCGTCGCGCTCGGGCTCGCGGGCGCGGCCGTCGCCTTCGCCGTCACCGGGACGGGGTGGGCGCGCATGGTCGGCACCGCCTCCGCGGTGACGCTTACCGTGCGCCCGTGGTGCGTGGGGCTCACGGTTCTTCTCGCCGTGCTCACGCTGCTGGTGAGCGCGATGGTGCCGGCCGTGCGCGCGGGCCGCGTCTCCGCCGTGGACGCCATCCGCTCCTCCGCCGACGTCCGCCCGAGCCGCCGCTTGCGCCGCGTCTTCCGACGACGCCGCGCTCCCCTGGACGACCTCTCCGCCGACCGCCGACGGCCGCGCGGCCTCGCGGCGCGCCTCGGCGGCATGCCGGCGTTTCTCGCCCGCCGCACGCTCGCGGTATCGGCGGGCAAGGCCCGCGTGGCGGTGCTCTCCCTCGCCGTCTCCGTGACGCTGCTCGTGACCGCGGGCGTGGTGAACGACATGCTCTCCGGCGCGGTGGGCGTGGCCTACGGCACGGGAGCCTTTGCCTACGACCTCGAGCTCTATACCGCCGATGACAGCTCCCCAATCGCGGCGGGCGAGAAGGACGCGCGCTCGGCGGCCCTCGACGCGGCCGACGGCGTCCTCGAGCGCATCGCCTCGATCGACGGCGTCTCCGTTGCGGCCTACGAGGTCCAGGCCCAGGCCACGGTGCGCCTCTCCGATGCCCTCGTCCCCGCCGTGCCCGAGGGCGTCACGCCGGGGTCGAGCGGAGGGGTCAACGTCTCCGCCGACGGCATCGCCTCGGCGAGCGTCTACCTCGTGGACGACGCCAGCTGGCGCGCGCTCGCCGACGCCGGCGTCGTCGCCGCCGAGAACGCCGACCCGGCGCGCCTCTCCGCCCTGCTCGCGAGCACCGTGAGCGCCAACGACGGCGTGCGCTTCGGCGAGCGCGAGCTTCTGGGCGCGGGGACGAGCGGCACGGCCGAGCTGCTCGCGCTGGACGCGCGCGAGGGCTACGGCGACCCCCTCATCGCCTGGGGCGACGGCGAGCCGGCCGCCTACTACGTGCCCGAGGACACCGAGAACGCCTCCGAGCAGGTCGAGGTCCCCGTGGAGAAGGCGACCCACGTCGCCGTGACCGTGCCGGTCACGGTGGCCTCGCCCGACGACATCGGCGAGCGCGCACCCGTTGGCGCGGCGCAGCTCAAGGGCGACTTCCCCGCCCTCGTCATGCCGGCGCGCGCCGTGCGCGAGTCCGCCGGCGCGCTCGAGGCCCTTCTCGACGGCTCGCGCACGCCGTGGACCTACTACCACGTGCGCCTTGCGGCAGGCGCGGACGACGCCGAGGTCCTGCGCCAGATGGCCGACGCCGCAGCGGACGCGCCCGCCGCCGTGAGCCTCGGCACCACCAACCTCGTCGCCCAGCAGCGCGACGCCCGCGCCATGTCCTTCACCGTCCAGGTCTTTCTCGTCTGCTTTGCCGCGATCCTCGCGCTCATAGCCGTGGCCAACGTCTTCAACACCATCGCCTCGGGCATGATGCTGAGAACGCGCGAGTTCGCCGCGCTGCGATCCGCCGGCATGGGCGAGCGGGCGTTCCGGCGCATGATCCTCGCGGAGTGTGCCGACTACGCGCTGCGCGGGCTCGTGCTGGGGA
The DNA here is from genome assembly GCA_944320385.1 of uncultured Atopobiaceae bacterium. Taxonomy (GTDB): domain Bacteria; phylum Actinomycetota; class Coriobacteriia; order Coriobacteriales; family Atopobiaceae; genus Thermophilibacter. Next base: position 67,331 of record CALUHH010000004.1, read on the forward strand.
CGACGCTCGCGCTCGTGGTGGAGCTCGTGCTCTGGCGCGCGATGTCGCTCTCGGTGAGCGGGCTTGCGTTCGCGGTGCCCTGGGGGCATCTCGCGCTCGCGTTTGGCGTGGTGGTGGCCGTGCTCGCCGCGAGCGTCGCCTACGCGCTGCGCAAGACCCACGCGCTCAACCTCGTGGAGGCCCTGCGCGCCGAGGCGCTGTAGGGAGGTGCGGCGGCACGTTCTTCCCGCCACCTGACCGCTCGTCGAGTAAGAGAAATGTGCCAAAAGGGCCCTGGAATTCGTCGGGATTTGGTAAAAAACTCTTACTCGGCGAGCGGCGAGGCGCAGGCCGGATACAATGCCACGTCGATACCCCCGACGACCGAGAAGGACCTCGCATGACCGCAGCACGCGCTCTCCCCCAGGCAGTGATCTTCGACATGGACGGCACGCTCGTCGACACCGAGCGCGTGAGCCAGACCGCGTGGCGCCGCGCCGCCGCCGACCTCGGGATCGACGTGCCCGATAGCATCTGGAACGCGTACGTAGGCTGCAGCCTGCCCAACGCCCGCGCGATCATGAACGAGCACCTCGGCGACCCCGCCCTCACCGACCGCCTCTTCGCGCACCAGGTGGAGCTCTTCTTTGAGATTCGCGAGCAGAGCCTGGAGCCCTGCGACGGCGCACTCGAGGCGCTGCGCGCGCTCGTCGACGCCGGCGTCACCGTGGCCCTGGCCACCTCGACGATCCGCGAGCACGCGCTGCCCCTCATGGAACGCTTTGGGATGGCTCCGCTTTTCTCGTCCATGACCTTCGGCGACCAGATCGAGCACGCCAAGCCGGCGCCGGACATCTACCTCGAGGCGGCGCGCCGCCTGGGCCTCGACCCCGCGACCTGCGCGGCCGTCGAGGACTCCATCAACGGGGCGCTCGCCGCCTGCGCGGCGGGCATGGCCACCTACCTGGTGCCCGAGTGGGCCACGCCCTCGCCCGAGCTCGTGGACCGCTGCGCCGGCGTGCTCGGCAGCCTGCGCGAGCTGCCCGCCGCGATCCTGGGCCGATAAGAGCGGGCCGGCTGCGGACGTTTTCACCATCCCAAAGTGACCGCAGGCAGCCCGTTTTCGAAGGTTTGGGATAACGGGCCGGCTCCGGTCGTTTTTTCAGTCCAAAGTGACCGCAGCCAGCCCGCAATCATCTGCCGAAAAAAACGGGCGGGCTCCGGTCGCCTCTCGATGAGAAAGCGTCCGGAACCCGCCCGAAACCTCTGCCGCCCGCCGCGCCTACTTCTTTGCGTCGGCGCCCGTCCCGGCGCCGGGCACGGGCGGCACCTTGGCGCCCTCAGCCGCCGCGCCGGCGGCGACCATCTGCTCGAACATGCTCGCCGTGCTGGTGAAGTCGCTCGGCAGCACCACCGTCGAGCTCTTGCCGGTCTTGGCGAACTCCGCCATCATCTCGGTCCACTGCGTGAACATGAAGAGCTGGTTGGCCTCGTCGTTGCCCACGCCCGTCTCCTGGATGGTCTCGAGCGACTCCTTGATGCCGGCCGCGATGGCCTTGCGCTGGTTGGCGATGCCCTCGCCGGCCTTCTCCATGGCCTCGGCCTCGGCGACGGCCTCGGTCACGCGGCGGATGCGGTCGGCCTCGGCGAGGTCCTGCGCGGCGGCCTTGGTGCGCTGGGCGGCGTTGATCTGGTTCATCGAGTCCTCGACCTCTGCCGGCAGCGCGATCTTGGTGATGAGCGTCGAGACGAGCGTGAAGCCATAGGCCGCCATCTGCTCGGACACGGTGGCGTTGACGTCCTTGGCGATGTCGTCCTTCTTGGCAAAGACCTCGTCGAGCGTGTACACCGGGATCGAGGAGCGCAGCGCGTCGGTGATGAAGTCGCGCATCTGCGCCACCGGCTGCTGGAGCATGTAGTAGCTCTTGTAGACGCCGGAGTCCTGCGGGCGCTCGCCGCGCTCGTAGCTCACGTGGTACTGGGCCGAGACCTCGAGGCCGATGGTCACGTTGTCCTGCGTCTTGACGTCGATGTTGAAGCCGTTCTTCATCGTGCGCAGGGAGACCGTGGCCGCCTTGCGGTCCACGAACGGGATCTTCACGTGAAAGCCCGCGCCCACGATCTTGTGGAACTTGCCCAGGCGCTCGATGATCACAGCGTGCTGCTGCTTGACCACATAGAACAGGTTGCCGGTCACCAGGCCGACGACGAGAAACACCACGAGGACGATGAGGATGAGACCGAGTAGCTCCATTGGCACTCCCTAGAACGGCCGTTAGTCCTCACAGCATACCCAACCAAGGTTGCTTTCAATATACTGTGGGCAACATTTTCGCCGTACGGAGGGGGCAGACGTGGCCGCGTTCCGCTTCTCGCGCACCGAGGGGTCCCAGGTCGACCCCTTTAACGCCGGAGAGCCAGAGCTGCCGGGCGGCGAGCCCGAGACCCTGGCGGAGGCCGACGAGCCCGAGGGCCAGGGCGAGTACACGGCGCACGGAGAGCCCGGCGGCACGCCCCACAAGCCCGAGGACGACTACCGGGCGCCCGTCACGCGCGGGCACGACTACGACGCGCCGTCGATCGACGAGCCGCGCAGGTCGAGAAGGACGCGGGCTCGGCGCTCCCCCGCGCCCTCCGGCGAAGTGCGGGAGCGATCGGCGCGCGACCGGCGGGTCGTGACGCGCATCATCGTTCTTCTCGTCATCCTGGTGAGCTTTGGGTCGTCGCTCGTGAGCTGCGCCGTGGGCCTCGTGGGAAGCGCCGCGGACGGCATCGGGAGCGCGATGGAGAGCCTGGGCGACGTCTTCTTCGAGGAGGAGGACGATGCCGAGTGGGACGACTACGTCCCCGAGCAGGACGCCGACGACGAGTCCGCCGCGGCAGCGCTCAGGGCGCGCCTGTCCGAGCTGCTTGCCGACCCCGCGTCCGGGGAGCTCCACGACCGCGTGGCCGCCTGCCTCGACGAGAAGATGCTCACCATCGAGGGCTACCACGCCTCCGAGCTCGGCCTGGACGCGGACGAGCTCGCGACGTTTGTCCTCGAGGGCACAGACGTCGAGGTGGCTTACGCCTACGCCTTCAGCGACGGCACCGCCTCCGCCTACGCCGAGGTGACCGCCCGCAGCGCCAACGAGCTCTTCTGGGCGCTCGACGACGCCTTTGGCGACTACCTGCTCGACAACGACCTCTGGGGGCGGGACCACGCCCTGCCCGACGAGGCCCAGCGCGCACACATCGCGGCCGCGGCCGAGGAGGCCCTCGCGAGCTTTGCCGAGCCGGAGGCCGGCACGTACGTCTTCCTGCTTGAGCGCACGGGCGACGCGTGGGCCGTGGACGAGCAGGGCCTCGACGAGACGGTCGAGTCGATCTTCGGGCTGTACTGAGGGCAGCGGCGCATCCGAATCCCGGTTGTGTGCAACATCTTTGATGCCGCGGCGCCCTGAGCGCCTAAACACATCAAAGATGTTGCACACAACCGGCCCAAAACACGTTCTTCTCGCCCATTCCGGCCCACAACGACGGCCATCCCGTCCGTGGGCATAAAACTTGTTGCACACAACCGGCACTTTCCTTCGAAAACGGCGGGGGCGAGAAGCACGAGGCACGATTTTGCACACAACCTCGATTTTGCGGCAACGTCGCCACCGTGGCGACTGCCCCCGCGCGGCGCGCAACGGCGTAGAATGTCCCGCAGAGCACACGAGGGAGAGGGGACCCCATGAGCACCACCACGACCACGCACGTCGCGCCCTTCGAGGAAGCCCGCGGCAAGCTCGGCTTTGGCTGCATGCGCCTGCCCAAGCTCGAGGACGGCACCGTCGACGTCGCCACGTTCTCGCAGATGGTCGACGCCTTCCTCGACGGCGGCCTCAACTACTTCGACACCGCGCGCCCCTATCACTCCGGCGGCTCGGAGCCCGCGCTCGCCCAGGCCCTCACCGCGCGCCACGACCGCTCCGAGTTCCTGCTCGCGGACAAGCTCTCCCCCAACGGCTTCGAGCGCCGCGAGGACATCCGCCCGCTGATCGAGGACCAGCTGCGCGCCTGCGGCGTGGACTACTTCGACTTCTACCTCATGCACTCCCAGGGCATGGGCAACTACGAGAAGTACCAGCGCGAGCACGCCTACGAGGAGGCCTTCGCCGCGCGCGACGCCGGGCTGGTGCGCCACGTGGGCTTCTCGTTTCACAGCAACGCCGCCTTCCTCGACCGCATCCTGACCGACCACCCCGACGTCGAGTTCGTCCAGCTGCAGGTCAACTACCTCGACTGGGAGAACGGCGTCATCCAGAGCCGCGAGTGCTGCGAGGTCGCCGCCGCCCACGGCAAGCCCGTCATCGTGATGGAGCCCGTGAAGGGCGGCCGCCTGGTCAACCTGCCCGAGGAGGCGCGCGCCGTGCTCGCCGCCGTCGGCGACGGCTCCCCCGCGAGCTTTGCGCTGCGCTTCGCCGCCGGGCTGCCGGGCGTCGAGATGGTGCTCTCCGGCATGGGCACACCCGAGATGATCGCCGAGAACGTGGCGACCTTCTCGCCGCTCGTGCCGCTCTCGGACGCCGAGCGCGAGGCCGTCGCGCGCGTCACGCAGATCCTGCGCGGCCAGAACGCGATCGAGTGCACCGCCTGCCGCTACTGCGTGGACGGCTGCCCCAAGAAGATCAACATCCCCGACGTCTTCTCCTGCCTCAACGCCAAGCGCGCCTACGGCGAGGACTCCGCGGGCTTCTACTACAAGGCCGTCCACACCGGCCACGGCCACGGGCTGGCGTCGGAGTGCGTCGGCTGCGGGGCGTGCGAGCGCGCCTGCCCGCAGCACCTGCCGATCCGCGAGCTCTTGCGCGAGGTCGCGGCGGAGTTCGAGACCGAGGATAAGTAAGGGGCTCGTGACGAGGTTGTCACGTTCTTCTCGCCCGTGAATAGGCGGCGCCCCTGCGGGGAACAAAAAAGTGTCTGAAGTTGAGCGAGACCCGGGAGGCCCCATGAGCAACACGATCGACGAGAAGAACCAGGCCTCCGGGCAGAGCATCGTCTCCGGCATCTTCGAGGCGGGCCACGCGGCCCATGACCTCGTGCCCGCCGCGGACGGCCCGACGCCCATCGAGGGGCGCCTGCGCAAGGCCCCGCTGCGCGTGCCCGACAACTACGAGGAGTGCACCGGCTTCACCCTCTTTGGACGCCGCATCCGCACGCTGCTCTACTCGACCGACGTCGCCGCGATCCGCAACTCCAACGCCGACGCCATCTTCGCCGTGTACCCCTTCACCGCGCAGCCCGCCATCACGCAGGCGCTGCTCACCGTGGCCGAGGCGCCGCTGTTCGTGGGCGTGGGCGGCGGCACCACCACGGGACGGCGCGCCGCCGAGCTCGCCGCGGTCTCCGAGATGCAGGGCGCCGCGGGCGTCGTGCTCAACTCCCCCGCCACGCCCGAGACCGTCGCGCAGGTGGTCTCGACCGTGGACATCCCCGTCGTCGCCACGATCACGCGCTTTGACAACGAGGCCGCCGAGAAGGTCCAGGCCGGCGCGCGCATCATCAACGTCGCCGCCGGGCGCGGCACCGCCGAGGTCATCCGCGAGCTGCGCGCGGCCTTCCCCGCGCTGCCCATCATCGCGAGCGGCGGTCGCGACGACGCGAGCGCCGCGGCGACCGTCGCAGCCGGCGCCAACGCGCTCATCTGGGCGCCGCCCAGCGTCGTCGAGCTGCAGCGCGACATGATGATGCGCTATCGCGAGAAGGCGGAGACGGCAGCGCGCGAGGCCGGCGAGGAGCGCCCCGTCGCCACGGTCGTCCCCGACATCACCGACATGCCCGTCGCCGACGTGCCCAACGGCGTGGTCCAGACCGTGCCTCCCGAGGTCGAGGAGGCCGAGCAGATCGGCGAGGAGGACTTCGTGAGCCCGTTCCGCGGACGCCTGCCGCGCCTTCCGTTCTTCGGCCGCAAGACGCGCTAGCCCTCGTCCTTCTCGCACGGCGTCGCGAGACGATCTTTTGACGAGCCCGGCAGAATGCGCGTCGAGCGTGCATAATGGGTGAAGCCAAAACCGCGACGCGAGAGGGGCGCACACGATGAAGGAGCTTGAGGACCGCATCCGCAAGGACGGCATCGTTCGCGAGGGAAACGTCCTCAAGGTCGACAACTTCCTCAACCATCAGTGCGACGTGGCCCTCTACGACCACATGGGCGCCGAGTGGGCGCGCCTGTTCGCGGGAAAGCGCATCGACAAGATCCTCACTATCGAGGCCTCGGGCATCGGCATCGCGTGCGTGGCGGCCACCCACTTTGGCGGCGTACCCGTGGTCTTTGCGCGCAAGACCGAGTCAAAGAACCTGGACGGCGACCAGTACCGCACCAACGTGCGCAGCTACACCAAGGGACGCGAGTACCAGGTCATCGTCGCGCGGCGCTTTCTCTCCCCCGGCGAGCACGTGCTCGTCATCGACGACTTCATGGCCATGGGCTGCGCGATGAGCGGCCTGCTGGAGATCTGCGACGAGGCGGGCGTCATCGTCGAGGGCATCGGCATCGCCATCGAGAAGGGCTTCCAGCCCGGCGGCGCCGAGCTGCGCGCCCGCGGCTACCAGGTGGAGTCGCTCGCCGTGGTGAAGTCGATGGACGCCGCGACCGGCGAGATCGAGTTCGCGTAGGCATCCCCGCACAGGCGTCCCCCGGTGCCGCATGGCGCCGGGGGACTTTTTTCTCGCTCCCCTAATCTTCCTTGACATATGAACATATGCTCATATAATCAGTCTCAAGATAACGCATGAGCGCATGCTCAGATGTTCATATGGAAGGAGCGTCATGGCCGAGAAGCTCACCGTGGGCGAGACGCCCGACGAGATGCCGGACGAGGAGCTGCTCTACGACCTCGCCGACCTCTTCAAGGTCTTCAGCGACACCACGCGCATCAAGATCCTCTTCGCCCTCATGGGCCGCGAGCTCTGCGTCGCCGACATCGCCGAGCAGACGGGATCCACCCAGAGCGCCGTCAGCCACCAGCTGCGCACGCTCAAGCAGGCGCGCCTGGTGAAGTTCCAGCGCGACGGCCGCAACGTCGTCTACTCGCTGGCGGACGACCACGTCTACACGATGCTCAACCAGGGCATGTCCCACATCTGCGAATAGGAGGAGCCATGCGCAAGTCATTCAAGCTCGACGAGATCGACTGCGCCAACTGCGCGCGCAAGCTGCAGGACGCACTCGCCAAGGTGGACGGCGTCGACGCCGTGTCCGTGAACTTCATGACCCAGAAGCTCACGCTCTCCGCCGCAGACGAGCGCTTCGACGAGGTCCTCGGCCGCGTCGTCGCCCGCGCCGCCGACCTCGAGCCCGACTGCGAGATCATCCGCTAGCCCTGTCAATTGGGGACAGTCCCCAATTAACAGAAATCTTTTATGTGAATTGGGGACTGTCCCCAATTGACAGAGGAGCCATCGTGAACAAGAAGCAGCGCCGTTGGCGCAACCGCATCATCGTCGCGCTCGTCATCTTCGCGGCCGTGATGGTCGTGGAGGAGACGGGTCTTCTCGCCAGCGCCTTTGGCACGCCGGGCGACGTCTACGCGAGCTTTGTGCTCTTCCTCGTCCCCTACCTCATCGTAGGCTACAAGACCCTGCTCGAGGCCGCGCGCAACATCCGCCGCGGCGACCCCTTCGACGAGGCCTTCCTCATGTCGGTGGCCTCTCTCGGCGCCTTTGCGATGGTACTGTTCCCCGAGACCGAGCCCCACATGGCGGAGGGCGCCGCGGTCATGCTCTTCTACCAGGTGGGCGAGCTCTTCCAGAGCTATGCGGTGGGCCAGAGCCGCAAGTCCATCGCGGCCATGATGGACATCGCGCCCGACTATGCCAATATCGAGAAGGACGGCGCGCTCGAGCAGGTGGACCCCGCCGAGGTCGCGCCGGACACGATCATCGTGGTCAAGCCGGGCGAGCGCGTGCCCATCGACGGCGTGGTCACAGACGGCGTCTCCCAGCTCGACACCGCGGCGCTCACCGGCGAGTCCGTGCCGCGCCACGTGGAGCCCGGCGCCGACGTCATCTCGGGCTGCGTCAACATGACCGGCCTGCTGCGCGTGCGCACGACCAAGCCCTACGGCGAGTCCACCGTCTCGCGCATCCTCGAGCTCGTGGAGAACGCGAGCGAGAAGAAGGCCCGCACCGAGAACTTCATCACGCGCTTCGCCCGCGTCTACACGCCGGCCGTCACGCTCTCCGCGCTCGCGCTCGCCGTGATCCCGCCGCTCGCCGGACTGGGGGCCTGGTCCGACTGGATCCTGCGCGGCCTCACCTTCCTCGTCGTGAGCTGCCCGTGCGCGCTCGTGATCAGCGTGCCCCTCTCCTTCTTCGGCGGCATCGGCGGCGCGTCGCGCCTCGGCATCCTCGTCAAGGGGTCCAACTACCTCGAGCTTCTCGCCCACGTGGACACCGTGGTCTTTGACAAGACCGGCACGCTCACGAGCGGCACCTTCAACGTCGTCGCCGTCCATCCCGAGGCGGGCGTGGACCCTGACTATGTGCTCTCCATGGCGGCGCACGCCGAGTCCTTCTCGGACCACCCGATCGCCGTCTCCGTCCGCGCTGCCTACTCCGGCGAGATCGATCGCGAGAAGATCGACGAGGTGCGCGAGGAGTCCGGCCACGGCGTCAGCGCCCGTGTGAACGAGCACCTGGTCATGGTCGGCAACGACAAGCTCATGGCCGAGCACGGGGCCTCGTGGCACGACTGCGACCTCACGGGGACCATCCTGCACGTCACGGTCGACGGCGCCTACGTCGGCCACATCGTGATCGCGGACGTGGTGAAGGACGACGCGGAGCAGGCGATCCGCGACCTACACGCAGCCGGCGTACAGCGCTGCGTCATGCTCACCGGGGACCGCGCAGACGTCGCGAAGGCCGTGGGCGGGCGCCTGGGGCTCGACGAGGTGCGCGCGCAGCTCCTGCCCCAGGACAAGGTCGCCGAGGTCGAGCGCCTGCTCGCGGCCGAGAAGGACGGCGGAAGGCTCGCCTTCGTGGGCGACGGCATCAACGACGCGCCCGTCCTCACCCGCGCCGATGTGGGCATTGCCATGGGCGCGATGGGCTCCGACGCCGCCATCGAGGCCGCCGACGTGGTCCTCATGGACGACCGCCCCTCCAAGATCGCGCAGGCCATGCGCGTGGCGAGAAAGACGATGCGCATCGTGTGGCAAAACATCGTCTTTGCGCTGGGGGTGAAGATCCTCATCCTCCTGCTCGCCGCGGTCGGCGTCGCCAACATGTGGCTCGCGGTCTTCGGGGACGTGGGCGTGGCGATGATCGCCATCCTGAACGCCATGCGCTGCATGCGCGTCGAGAAGGACTAGCCCCTGCGGACAGGTCCCACCGCCAGCAGGCCTGCCGCCGGCAGACCCCGCCGCCAAAGTACAGAAGTACGCGACTTCGTTTGCGCCCAACTGGGGAAAAGCCAATCGAAGTCGCGTACTTCTGTACTTTGATGAGGAAGGCCGGGGGCGGGGCGTGACAATTTGGACAGGTTGAATTGTCACGCCCCGCCCCGGCTTACAGGCGGTCGAGCTTGGTCTGGATGACGCGGCGCAGGGACTCGTCGATGCGCTCCTCCGTGAGCTCGCCGGACGCGATCGCATCGAGGACGCCCTGGTAGGCAGCCTGCAGGTCCTCCGGCATGAGCACCATGTCGACGCCGGCCTTGAGCGGCTCGACGCCGAGGCGGCCGATGGTCAGCGAGTCGGTCGCGGCGCCCATCGCCATGGAGTCGGTGATGATGATGCCCTGGTAGCCGAGCTCGTTTCTCAGCAGGTCGGTCACGATCTCGCTGGAGAGGGTCGCCGGGTCGTTGTCACCGGTCACGTTGGGCAGCGAGAGGTGGCCCACCATGATGAACGGCACGTCGGCCTCGATCGCGGCCTGGAAGGGGCGGAGCTCCTCGGCGCGGATCTGGTCGAGGGTCTTCTCGGAATAGATGCGGCCGTCGTGCGAGTCGCCCGCGGCGCCGCCGATGCCCGGGAAGTGCTTGGCGGAGCAGAGCACGCCGGCCTCGGCAAAGCCCTCCACCTGCGCGGAGACCATCGGCGCCACGACGTCGGCCGTCGAGCCGAACGAGCGCAGGCCCATCGTGCCGCTGGGGTTGTTGGCGATGTCGGCGTCGGGCGCAAAGTCCACGTTGAAGCCAAGATACTGCAGGTAGGTGCCGATGTGCTTGGCGACCTGGCGGGCGTAGTCGGTGTCGCCTGTGGCGCCCACGTCGCACATGTTGCCGACGTTGTCCACGCCAAAGCCGGGGTTGCCGCCCACGCGCGAGACCGTGCCGCCCTCCTCGTCCACGCACAGGAACATGGGCAGGCCGCAGATCTCCTCGGAGTAGCGCGCGGTGTTGGAGAGCATCTGCATCGTCTGGTCGGTGTCGACGAGGTTGGCGGCGAAGTAGCAGATGCCGCCGACGGGCATGGCCTGGAGCGCCTGGCGGGTGGCCTCGCCGGCCGCCGTCTGGACGCTCACGCCCGTGACCGCTTCGGGGCGCACCACGAAGAGCTGGGCGACCTTCTGCTCGAGAGTCATGCCGGAGATGATCTGGTCGACCTCCGACGCCGGCTCGGGCTCAGGCTCGGGATCGGGCTCCGGCTCGGGCTCCGGGGTCTCCTCGGCCACGTCGTCGACCTCGGGGGTCTGGTCGGCCGCGGGGGCGTCGGCCTCGGCGTCGTTGGAGCAGGCGCCGAGTGCGAGGCCCAGGCAGGCGCCGGCGGCCACGACCGCCTGGCGGCGGTTCATCATTGCTCTTCTCGTCATGCGAAGCCCTTTCTCGAGGCGCTAGCGGCGCGCCAGCCGGTCGTCGATCAGATTGGCGAGCACGTCGCCGAGCTCATGGCCGGCGACGCGCATCATCTGCGGGAAGCGCGAGTAGTACGTGAGGCCGGGCATCGAGTTGACCTCGTTGAAGACGACCTCTCCCTCGGGCGTGACGAAGAGGTCCACGCGCGCCAGGCCCGCGCAGCCGAGCGCCTCGTAGACGGCCGTGCCGGCGGCGCGCACGCGGTCCATGACGTCAGCGGGAAGCTGGGCCGGGCAGCGCAGCTCGGTGTTGGCGCCCGGGTCCTTCTCCAGATGGATGCGGAAGAAGCCGTCGCCCGAGACCACGATCTCGTCCGGCTCGCCCATCCACGTGCCGCGCACGGCGTCGCCCACGATGGCGCAGCCCACCTCCACGCCGGTGATGGCCTCCTCCACCGCGACCTTCTCGTCAAGGGCGAAGGCGGCGTCGAGGGCCTGCGCGTAGGCGGCCTCGTCCGCGGCGCGCGCGACGCCGATCGAGGAGCCGCCGCGCGCGGGCTTCACGAAGACGGGAAATCCGCCGCAGGCCTCGGCCGCCGCGGCGCGATCCTCGTCGGAGCAGCCGCGCCACAGCACCTCGCAGCGCGGGGACCGCACGCCCGCCGACGCCGCCAGGCGGTGCGACGCGTCCTTGTCCATGCAGACCGCGCTCGCCATGACGCCGCAGCCCACGTACGGGATGCCCGCGACCTCGAGCGCGCCCTGGACCGTGCCGTCCTCGCCGCCCTGGCCGTGCAGCACCGGCAGCGCAATGTCAACGGAAAGTGGACGCGCGGCACCGTCGCCGCAGAACTCGAAGAGCCCCTCCCCCGGAACCAGGGAGACGGGGGTGCAGTCGTGCGCATCCCACGCGCCGGTCACCTCGGAGGGGTCGCCGGCGTAGCGCAGCCACCGCCCCTCGCGCGTGATGCCAATGAGAACGAGGTCAAAGCGACCGTCAAGCGCGGCGATGACGTTGTCCGCGGATTTGCACGAGATGTCGTGCTCGGCGGAGATCCCGCCGAAGATTAGGGCAACCCTGGTCATGTCCAGCCTCTCTTCAGAAAAAGTCGTGCGCCCCATTATAGGGATGGCACGTCCGCCGCCGAGCGGTATAGTTGACCCGACCGTGTCTTCATAAGGAGGAACCATGTCCAAAGAGCGCAAGCTCCTCAAGATCATCTGCTTTCTGTACGTGCTCGACGCCATCGCGTGCCTGATCTTCGGCGGCATCACGCTCGCCGGGATGGGCCTGCTCGACGCCTCCGACGTCGTGACCGTGGGTGGCATCGACTTCGGCCTGCAGGCGTGGGCCGTCATCTTTGGCATCTGGGGCATCGTCTCCGGCGTCTTCTACCTCATCTACGCCGGCGCGGGCATCCGCGGCGCCAACACCCCGCGCAAGATCGGCCCCTTCCGCGTCATGAGCCTGATCGCCGTGATCTTTGCGGTGGTGGGCATGCTGCTCGGCGTGGCCCTCGACGGCGTGGGCGCCGAGACGGTCATGTACGTGGTCTCGATCGTGTTTGCCGTCGCGTGCTTCGTGCTCGCCGGCAAGATCAAGGAGCAGGCCGAGCGCTAGGCGCCGACCGGAGAAGCGCCTCGACGCCCGTCCCCGCCGGGGGGCGGGCGTTTTCTTGTGGCGGTTGTGGCGTTGTGCGCACTTCTCGCCGTTGTGCGCACTCCCTTGCGTTGTGTACGCCCCACGGCGTTGTGCGCACTTCTCGCCAGCGCATCTACCTGCGCTTCTGCCGAGAAGGACCTTGAGGCCGGTGTACACATCGCCGGGGAGTGCGCACACCGCCGCGTGCTAGACTGGGCGGACGCCGCGACCGAGGGGGCTCACATGGCTTTTCCCGTCTTTGACCTGCACTGCGACACCGCCGACCGCCTGGCCTGGCAGACGCTTCCCGCCGACCTGCGCGCCGCGACGGGCAGGGACTTCTACGGCCCCGGGGACGAGACGGACCCGGACGCCTGCCGCGAGCTCGCGCGCAACCGCTGCCACCTCTCGCTCCAGGCCGTGGGCGACACGCCCTGGGCGCAGTGCCTGGCGTGCTACGTCCCCGACGAGCTCTCGCCCGAGCAGGCGGCGCGCTTCTGCGACCACGTCTTTGCCCACGCGGAGGCGCAGGCCGAGAAAAACGCGGATGTCGTGACCCTCGCGCGGCGTGCCGCCGACATCCGCCCCGCGCTGGCCCCCGGCCGCTTCGTTGCCGTGCGCACGATCGAGAACGCGCGGATGTTCGCCGCCGACCTCGGGCTCGTGGCCCGTCTCGCCGAGCGCGGCGTCCTCATGGCCTCGCTCACCTGGAACGCCGCCGGTCCGCTCGCGAGCGGGCACGACTCGCACGCCGGGCTCTCCCCGCTCGGCGCGGCCGTGCTCGCCGAGATGGAGCGAGCGGGCATCGCGCTCGACGTCTCGCACCTCAACGACGAGGGCCTCGCGGACGTCTGCCGCCTCGCGCGCCGCCCCTTCGCCGCGAGCCACTCCAACGCCCGTGCCGTCTGCGGCCACCCGCGCAACCTCACCGACGACCAGTTCCGTGCGATCGTCGACCGCGGCGGCGTCGTGGGCCTCAACTACTGCTGCGCCTTCCTCGCCGACGGCGGCACACCCGGGCGCGTGACCTTCGACGACGTCGCCGCCCACGTGGAGCACTGGCTCGAGCTCGGCGGCGAGGACGCCGTCGCGCTCGGCAGCGACTATGACGGCTGCGACGTGCCCGCGTTCCTGAACGGCGCCCAGACGATGCCGGACTTCCAGGTCCTTCTCGTCTCCCGCTTTGGCGAGACCGTGGCGCGCAAGCTCTGCGCAGAGAACGCGCTCGCCTTCTTCGAGCGCGTCGCCGCCGCGTAGCCGCCGTTGTGCGCGCTCCGCGGCGTTATGTACGCTCCGCGCCGTTGTGCGCACTTCTCGCCAGCGCATCTACCTGCGCTTCTGCCGAGAAGGACCTCGAGGCCCGTGTACACAACGCAGCGGAGTGTACACAACGCGGTGAGGTGTACACTCCGCCGTCAGAGGCAGGGAAGATGAGGGGCGAGAAGAACGCGGCTACGCGTCCTTCTCGGGATAGCGGGGCGGGACGAGGTCGGCGCGCTCGAGCGACACCACGATCGGCACCACCACGGCGAGCTGCAGCACGATGCCCACGAGGCTCGTGAGGAAGGACGCGGCGACCCAGGCCTCGAGCGTGTAGGCGCCGGGCGAGAAGATCAGCGCACGCAGCACGCCGTTGACCACGCGGCCGGCGAGCATCGCGCCGATGAGCGAGACGTAGAGGTCCACGGTCACGTTGCCGGTGCGCACGTACGTGGACAGCAGGCCCGCGACCAGGCCGTAGGTGAACAGCTCGCAGGTCATGGGCGCCACCATCGGGGCGGCGGGCATGCCGGTGAGCAGGCTGGAGAGCACGGGGCCCAGCACGCCGGTGATGGCACCTGCGACGGGCCCGGCCACGAGCCCCGAGATCATCACGGGGATGTGCATGGGCAGCCACGTGGCGCCCGCATTGGGGATGGAGTGGAAGGCCATCGGCAAAACGATGCAGAGCGCCGCGCAGACGGCGGCAATGACGATCCTCTTGACCTGGCTCATGAGCGCTTCCTCCTTTCTCCCCCGCCGGCGGAGCCCCGCGGCGAGGACAGTCGGTAGCCGCGCGCCTCCATGGCGACGGAGAGCTCGTCGGCACGGCGGACGGCGGACACGAACATGGGGACGAGCAGCCGTATATAGCTGACGGCGCGTCGCATAATACCACGAGTAGCAACGTTGCCGCAACGTATCTCCTGCGCACGCATGAGCTGGCGGCTCTCGCGCAGGAGCGTGGGCACAAACTGAACGGTCACGCCAACGGCGAGCGCCGCCGCCTCGATGGGAAGACCCAGCCTCCCGAGGGGCCGCAGCAGACGACGCACGCCCGCGACGAGCTCCTGCGGGCGCGTCGTGGCCGTGAGCAGCGTGCCCAGGACGACCACGAGCAGCGTGCGCACGACGATGCGCACGCCCTGGGCGAGGCCCGAAGAGGTGAGGTGCGCAGGCCCCAGCGAGAAGAGCGGATCGACGTCGCTGAAGAGCAGCGCGTTGAGCGCGAGCACCATGAGCAGGAACCAGCGAAGCCCCCAGGCCGCGCGCGCCGCGGCGCGCCATCCCACGCGCGAGACGGCGACGAGGGCCGCCACGCCCGCAGCGGCCGCGAGAAGCTCGAGCGGGCTCGACGCCAAGACGACGAGCGCGGCGCAGACGACGAGGCCCACGAGCTTTGCCGCGGCGGGCAGGCGGTGGAGCGGCGAGTCCGTCCACACGTATCCGGGGACGCCCCTCATGAGCGCCCCCTTCCCCGCGCGACGGCCCGCGCGAGCTCGACCGCCGTGAGCGGGGCTCCGTCCACGGCAACGCCCGCGCGCCGGAGCGCCGCCGCGGCGCGCGCCGCGCAGGCCGGCTCGAGGCCGTGGTCGCGCATGAGCCGCGCGTCGCCGAGCAGCTCGCGCGCGGGGCCGTCGAGCGTCACGCGGCCGGCCTCGAGGCAGACGAGCCGGTCTGCCACCGCAGCCAGCGCGTTGGCGTCGTGGCTCGCCATGACCACGGTCGCGCCCTCGGCCGCCGCCGCGCGGACGGCCTCGAGGCACGCGTCGCGCGCCCGCGGGTCGAGCCCTGCCGTGGGCTCGTCGAGCAGCAGCAGCCCGGGCCGCGTGGCGAGGACCGACGCGATGGCCACGCGCCGCTGCTGCCCGCCGGAGAGGGCAAAGGGCGAGCGTCTCCCCAGCGCGTCGAGCGAGAGGCCCATGACCCCGAGCGCGTGCGCGGCGCGCCGGCGCGCCTCCTCGGCCGCGACGCCGCGCGCGAGCAGGCCGAAGGTGACCTCCTCGGCCACCGTGGGCTCGAAGAACTGGCGCTCGGGGATCTGGAAGACCAGGCCGACCGACCCCGCGAGCGCGCGGGCCCCGGCGCCCCGGGACGCGTCCTCGCCGTCCACGAGCACGCGTCCGGCGTCAGGCGCCGTGACCCCGGCGATCACCTCGAGCAGCGTGGTCTTGCCGGAGCCGGTCTGGCCCATCAGGCCGCACACGCCGCCCGAGAGCTCGAGCGAGACGCCGTCGAGCGCGCGGACCCTCTCGCCCGCGCCGCCCTCGAAGGAGAGGCCTATGCCCTCGAGCGTCACGCGCACAGCGAGCTCACCAGCCCCTCCACGGTCACGGGCGCGGGCCCGGACGCCGCCCCCAGTCTGACGAGCTCGTGCCAGGCCCGCGCCGCCATCGGCGGCTCCAGGCCCGCGCTCGCGAGCAGGCCCTCGTCCACGAGGACGTCCTCGGGGGCGCCCGCGGCGGCGACCTCGCCCGCGCGCATGACGAAGACGCGGTCGGCGCGGGCGGCGAGCTCCATGTCGTGCGTGATCCAGATGACGGTCGCGCCCCGCTCGGCGCGGGCGCGCAGGACGGCGCGGACGAGGTCGTCGCGGCCCTGCGGGTCGATCATCGAGGTGGCCTCGTCGAGCACGATCACGCGGGGCCCGCTCGCGAGCACGCCCGCGAGCGCCACGCGCTGCTGCTGCCCGCCGGACAGGGCGTGCACGTCACGCCGCTCGAAGCCCGCAAGCCCCACGGCCCCGAGGGCCGCCGAGGCCGCGGCGCGCGCGTCCTTCTCGCTCATGCCAAAGTTGAGGGGGCCAAAGGCCACGTCCTCCCCCACGACGGAGGAGACGAACTGGTTCTCGGGGTTCTGGAACACCATGCCGCAGGCGCGGCGCAGCTCCCAGAGCACGTCCGGGTCCGCGGCGTCGAGGCCGGCCACCAAGAGCTCACCGGCCTGCAGAGGGATGAGGGCGTTGAGGTGGCGGGCCAGGGTGGTCTTGCCGGAGCCGTTCTCCCCGACGATGGCCACGAGCTCGCCGGGGGCCACGTCGAGCGAGACGCCGCGCAGGTCCGGACGGCCCGGCACGTACGCGTGGCGGACGTCGCGCGCCTCCACGATCCTCTCGCCCATCTCACCCCCTCCCCCCGATGCCAAACGGCCATCCATTCTACCCGCAACGCGGCGGGCGCGCCGCGGGGACGTCTCCTCCGCCCTGTCCCTCCGCGCCTCCGCCCCGCCTCTCCGCCAAAGTACAGAAGTTTGAAGGCAACCAACCTTGGCAACTGGGCAAGCGCCGAGAAGGACCTCGAACTTCTGTACTTTGCCGGAGGGACAGAAGGGGAGCGGGACAGAAGAGGAGTGGGGCGGAGACGCGCGGGGAGACGGTAGAGGGGCAGAGGAGCGACGCCCGTCGGGCGCGTCCCCGTTATAGCAACGAAAGCATAACGGAGCGCCGGATGGCGCCGCTCACCTGCGGTATCATTGAGGGGTTTCCAGAAACAACCCATGAGGAGGACACGTGCTCAGGTTCGAGAAGTACGTCCGCCCCGAGACCCCGCGCGAGGCCTACGAGCTCTTGCAGGAGAACCGCCTCGCCACGGTGATCGGCGGCATGATGTGGCTGCGGCTCGCCGACCGCACCGCGTCGCTCGGCATCGACCTCTCCCGCTGCGGGCTCGACAAGATCGAGGAGACCGACGACGCCTGGCGCATCGGCGCGATGGTGACGCTCGGCCAGCTCGAGCGCCACGAGCGCTTCGCGGCGTCGACCTGCGGCATCTTCACCGAGGCGGTCCGCGACATCGTGGGCACCCAGTTCCGCAACCTCGCCACGGTGGGCGGGTCGGTCTACGCGCGCATGGGCTTCTCGGACATCGTCTGCGCGCTTCTGGCGCTCGACACCGAGGTCGAGCTCGAGGGCGCGGGCGTCATGCCGATCATCCCCTTCACGGAGCGCGGGGCGAGAAACGACGTCCTCACGCACGTGATCGTGCGCAAGCATCGCTACCAGGCCGCCTTTGCCTCCGTGCGCAACGCCGCCACGGACTTCTCGGCGCTCAACGCAGCCGCCGCCTGCTGGCAGGGCTCCTGGCACGTCACCGTGGGAGCGCGCCCCAAGAAGGCGACGCTTCTCACCGGCGGCGAGCGCATCCCGCTGCGCCGCGACTTCTCCCCCGCCGAGCTCGACGCCGTGTGCGAGCTCGCCGAGGGTCTGGACTATGGCTCCGACCTGCGCGGCACGGCCGCGTGGCGCCGCCAGGTGGCGCCCGCGCTCATCCGCCGCGCCGTCGCCGCCGCGGCCGCCAAGCCCCGCGCCGAGAAGGAGGCGTAAGTCCCATGCAGATCACCCTCACCCTCAACGGCGCGACCCTCACCGAGGACGTCCGCCCCGACATGACCCTCTTTGACTTCTGCCGCGCTCACGGCTTCAAGTCCGTCAAGTGCGCCTGCGAGACGAGCAACTGCGGCCTGTGCACCGTTCTCATGGACGGCGAGCCGGTGCTCTCGTGCTCCGTCATGATGGCGCGCGCCGACGGCCGCGAGGTGACCACCCTCGAGGGCATGCGCGACGGCCGCCGCGAGCTTCTTGCCCAGTGCCTCGCCGAGGAGGGCGCCGAGCAGTGCGGCTTCTGCGCGCCGGGCCTCGAGATGGCCGTGCTCGCGCTCGACGCCGCCCACCCGGGCACGGACGACGAGACCGTGCGCCGCTACCTCTCCGGCAACCTCTGCCGCTGCTCGGGCTACGCGAGCCAGATGCGCGCCATCCGCCGGTTCCTGGCGCGCCACGGCAACGGCGGCGCCCTGCCGCCGCGCGCGGTGCCCGACGACCCCGTCACCGAGTCGGGCGCATCGCACGCCCAGATCGCGCGGCCCGTCGCAAAGAAGGACTCCGGAGCCCTTCTCGCCGGCGCGCCCGTCTACACGGCCGACCTCGCGCCCGAGGGCGCGCTCGTGGTCAAGCTCGTGCGCTCCAAGCACGCCCACGCGCTGGTCACGGGCATCGACAAGAGCGTCGCGCTCGCGGTTCCCGGCGTCGTCGCGGTCTTTGGCCCGGACGACGTGCCGCATCACCGCTTCACCCTGGCCGGCCAGAGCTTCCCCGAGCCGAGCCCCTACGACACCGTGCTCCTGGACCGCCACGTGCGCTACGTGGGCGACGAGGTGGCCCTGGTCGTCGCCGAGGACGAGGCCGCTGCCGCCGCGGGCGTGAAGGCCGTCAAGGTGACCTACGAGCAGCTCCCCGCCGTGCTCGACGTGGAGCAGGCGCTCGACAACACGACCGTCATCCACGACGAGGACGACTGGGCCCACGGCGGCGACAAGTCCGGCGATCCCGCCCGCAACCTCGTGGCGCACGGCCAGCGCGTCCACGGGGACCTGGAGGCCGCCTTCGCCGCCTCCGACGTGGTGATCGAGCGCACCTACCGCACGCAGGCCACGCAGCAGGCCATGATGGAGACGTTCCGCTCCTTCGCCTACACCGACGCCTTCGGCCGCCTCACCGTGGTGAGCTCCACGCAGGTGCCCTTCCACATCCGCCGCCAGGTGGCAAACGCGCTCGGCATCCCCAAGCACCAGGTGCGCGTCATCAAGCCGCGCGTGGGCGGCGGCTTCGGCGCCAAGCAGAGCGGCTGCAACGAGCCCTTCGCCGCGTTCGCCGCGATGGCGACCGGCCGCCCGTGCGTGTGCACCTACACGCGCGAGGAGACCATGTGCTGCTCCAACACGCGCCACGAGATGGTCCTCAAGGTCCGCATGGGCGCCCGGCGCGACGGCACGATCGAGGCCATCGACCTCTACGCGCTCTCCAACGCCGGAGCCTACGGCTACCACGGCACCACCACGGTCACCCTCGTGGGCGGCAAGGCGCTGCCGATCTACAACCACGCCACGGCGAGCCGCTTCACCTATGACGTGGCCTACACCAACACCACGCCGGGCGGCGCCTACCGCGGCTACGGCGCGACGCAGGGCTGCTTCGCCGTGGAGTCCGCGGTCAACGAGCTCGCCGACGAGCTCGGCATGGACCCGTGCGAGCTGCGCCTCAAGAACCTGGTCAAGCCCGGCGAGACCCTCTGGCAGCTCAACGACGAGCACCTCTACAGCTGCCGCCTCGACGAGTGCCTCGAGCGCGCGATGGACATGACGGGCTGGAAGGGCCGACCCCTCCGCGAGGACCTCGGCGACCGCGTGCGCGGCATCGGCTGCGCGCTCACGATGCAGGGCTCCGGCATCGCGATGGTCGACATCGCCAACGTCGACATCCGCCTCGAGGACGACGGCTTCTACGTGCTCTCCATCGGCGCCACCGACGTGGGCACCGGCGCGGACACGATCCTCGCCCAGATGGCCGCCGAGGCGCTCGGCTGCGACGTGGACCGCATCGTCACCAAGGGCGTGGACACCGACACCTCCCCCTTCGACACCGGCGCCTACGCCTCCTCGGGCACCTACACCACCGGCGGCGCCGTCGTGCGCGCGGCCGAGGACCTCGTGCGCCAGATCCGCGAGCAGGCGGCCCGCGTCCTGGGCGTTGACGAGAAGGACGTGGAGTTCGACGGCGAGTCCGTGCGCTGCGGCGACCAGGAGATGACCGTCGCCGCGCTGGCCAACAAGCTCATCGGCTTTGGCCTGCACCCCGGCATGCTCGAGGGCCACGGAACCAACGCCCAGCCCACCTCGCCGCCGCCCTACATGGCCGGCATCGCCGAGGTCGAGGTCGACAAGGCCACCGGCAAGGTCACGGTCACCGACTACGCGGCCGTCGTGGACTGCGGCACCGTCATCAACCCGGCGCTCGCGCGCGTGCAGGCCGAGGGCGGCATCACCCAGGGCATCGGCATGGCCCTCACCGAGGACGTGAGCCGCGACGACCGCGGCAACCTGCGCACGGGGTCGTTCATGACCTACAAGCTGCCCACCCGCATGGACGTGCCCGAGCCGCGCGTCGAGTTCATGCCGAGCTTCGAGCCCACCGGCCCCTTCGGCGCCAAGTCCATCGGCGAGGTCGTCATCAACACGCCCTCCCCCGCGGTCATGAGCGCCGTGGCGCACGCCACGGGCCGCTACGTGCGCGACCTGCCGATCACGCCGAGCAAGGTGCTGGCGGCGGAGTAGCCGCG
This sequence comes from uncultured Atopobiaceae bacterium, assembly GCA_944320385.1. Taxonomy (GTDB): domain Bacteria; phylum Actinomycetota; class Coriobacteriia; order Coriobacteriales; family Atopobiaceae; genus Thermophilibacter. The sequence goes on from CALUHH010000004.1 coordinate 88,088, forward strand.
GGCGCGGGTTCTTCTCGCCCGTCTTTGCGGACGGTTGCGGGCTGGTTCTGGTCGTTTCTGAGCCTTCAGACCGTCCAGAACCAGCCCGCTATTTTTCTACCGAGAATAGCGGGCCGGCTGTGGTCACTTTCCCCGCCCAAAACGACCGGAACCAGCCCGGTATCAATCTGCCGAGAAGAACGCGGCCTCGCGGCCCACGTTAGAATGGAAGGATTGCAAACCCGACCGGAGGCCGCATGTTCAAGCTCAGAAGGTACCTCGCGGGGCACTACGTCGAGTGCGTGCTCGCCCCGCTGTTCAAGGGACTCGAGGCTCTGCTGCAGCTCCTCGTCCCGCTCGTCATGGCGCAGGTGATCGACGTCGGCATCGCCAGCCGCGACGCCGGCTACGTGCTCGGGCACGGCGCGCTGCTCGTGGGCGTGGGCGTCTTCGCCTGGGCCATCTCGGTGACCGCGCAGTACTTCTGCTCCAAGCTCGCGTCCGCCTTCGGCACCGCGATGCGCGACGACCTCTTCCGCCACGTGCTCAGCCTCTCGCGCGAGGACGTCGAGCGCATCGGGCGCGCGAGCCTCGTGACGCGCATCACCAACGACTCCCAGCAGGTGCAGGACGGCCTCAACATGTTCTTCAGGCTCATCCTGCGCTCCCCCTTCGTGACCTTTGGCACCGTCATCGCGGCGTTTCTGGTGGACGGCCTGGAGGGCGCGGCGCTGCTCGTCGCCGTCATCGTCTCCGGCGCCATCGTCATGGGCTTCATGCGCGTGACGACCGAGCGCTACCGCCAGATCCAGCGCGGCCTCGACGAGGTGCAGCTGCGCGTCTCCGAGAGCCTCGAGGGCGCCCGCGTGCTGCGCGCCTTCCGCCGCGAGGACAGCGAGCGCGCCACCTTTGCCGAGGCCACCGGCACCGTCCGTACGCGCCAGGTCTCGACCGGCGACGTCTCCGCCCTGGTGAACCCGCTCACCTACGCCGCCATCAACTGCGGGCTCATCGCCCTGCTGTGGATCGGCGGCGGCCAGGTGAGCGTCGGCCACCTCACGCAGGGCCAGCTCGTCGCCCTCGTGAGCTACGTGAGCCAGGCGCTCGTGGAGCTGCTCAAGCTCACCAACCTCATCATGCTGCTCTCGCGCGCCTCCGCCTGCGCGCGCCGCGTCAACGAGGTCTTCGAGACGCGCCCCTCCATGGCCGACGGCGCGCGCGAGGCGGCGCTCGTCCCCGGCGAGCCCGCCGTCGCCTTCGAAGACGTGAGCTTCACCTACCCGGGAGGGGCGGGCCACGCCCTCAGCCACGTGTCCTTCTCGCTCATGCCGGGGCGCACGCTCGGCGTGATCGGCGGCACGGGCTCGGGCAAGTCCACCCTCGCGAGCCTGCTCATGCGCTTCTACGACGTGACGGAGGGCTCCGTGCGCGTGGGCGGCGCCGACGTCCGCGAGCTCACGCGGCAGAGCCTGCGCCGCGTGGTCTCGCTCGTGGAGCAGGGCGCCACGCTCTTCTCGGGCACCATCGCCTCCAACCTGCGCTGGGGCGGTCCCAGCGCCGGCGAGAAGGACCTGCGTGCCGCGCTCGAGACCGCGCAGGCCGCGGGCGTCGTCGACGGCAAGGAGGGCGGGCTCGAGGCAGAGGTCGAGCAGTTCGGCCGCAACTTCTCCGGCGGCCAGCGCCAGCGCCTCGCCGTCGCCCGCACCCTCGCGCGCCGCCCGGGCGTGCTCGTGCTCGACGACGCCTCGTCGGCGCTCGACTTTGCCACCGACGCCGCGCTGCGCCGCGCCATCCGCCGCGACTGCGCGGACGCCGCCGTCATCATGATCTCCCAGCGCGTGACCACCGTCCGCCAGGCCGACCAGATCCTCGTGCTCGACGGCGGGCGCCAGGCGGGCCTGGGCACCCATGAGGAGCTGCTGCGCGACTGCCCGGTCTACCGGGAGATCTGCGAGTCCCAGCTCACCGCAGAGGAGGTGGCGCGATGAGCGAGAAGAACGTGAGGAAGGCGCCGGACGGCACGGTGAGGCGCGTGGTCGGGCTCTTCTCGGGGGAGGCGCCGCGGCTCCTTGGCGCGGCCCTGCTCACCGTGGCCGTCGTCGTGGGGACGCTGTCGCTTCCCGTGCTCTCCGGACGGGCGGTCGACTGCGTGGTGGGGCCGGGTCAGGTGGACTTCGACGGGCTGCGCCGGACGCTCGCCTGGATCGCCGTGGCGCTCGGGGCGACGGCGGCCAGCCAGTGGGCGCTCACCGCGCTCACAAACCGCCTCGTCTTTGGCGCCACGACGGACCTGCGGCGCCGCGCCTTCGACCACCTGCAGGAGCTCCCCCTCTCCTACCTCGACGCGCACGGCCACGGCGACCTCGCCAGCCGCATCGTCACCGACGCCGACATGCTCGGCAACGGCCTGCTCATGGCGTTCCAGCAGCTCCCGGTGGGCGTCCTCACCATCGTGGTGACGCTCGTCTTCATGTTTGCGCTCAACCCCGCGATCGCCGCGGTGGTCGCGCTGCTCACGCCCGTCTCGATCTTCACGGCGCGCTTCATCGCCACGCACAGCGCCAAGCACTTCTCGGGCCAGACGCGCCTGCGCGGCGAGCTTACCGCCTACGTCGAGGAGATGGTGGGCGGCATCTCGGCCGTGGAGACCTTCGAGATGCAGCAGAGCGTCCATGCGCGCTTTGCCGAGACCGACGCCGCGCTCGGGCAGGAGAGCTTCAAGGCGGTGTTCTTCTCGTCCCTTGTCAACCCCACCACGCGCTTCGCGAACGCCCTGGTCTACGCCGCCATCGGCATCTTCGGAGCGTTCGTCGCCATGGGAGGCGGCATCACCGTGGGCGGGCTCTCCGCCTTCCTGGGCTACGCCGACCAGTACGCCAAGCCGTTCAACGACATCTCGGGCGTGGCGACCGAGCTCCAGAACTCCGTCGCCTGCGCCAGGCGGCTCTTCGCCCTGCTCGACGCGCCCGCGGAGGAGCCGGACGCCGAGGGCGCCACCGTGCTCGACGCGCCGCGCGGCGAGGTCGCCTTTGACCACGTGGCCTTTGGCTACGACCCCGACCGCCTCGTGCTGCGCGACGTGGACCTCGCCGTGCGTCCGGGCATGAGGATCGCCCTCGTGGGCGAGACGGGCTGCGGCAAAACCACCCTCATCAACTTGCTGATGCGCTTCTACGACGTCAACGCCGGCAGCGTCTCCGTGGACGGACGCGACGTGCGGGAGTGGACGCGCGAGAGCCTGCGCGCGAGCTGGGGCATGGTCCTGCAGGACACCTGGGTGCGCCGCGCGACGGTGCGCGAGAACGTCTCTCTGGGGCGGCCCGACGCCACCCTCGAGGAGGTGCGCGCCGCCTGCCGCGAGGCCTACGCCGACGACTTCATCATGCGCCTGCCCCAGGGCTATGACACGGTGCTCGACGGGTCGGCCTCGCTCTCGGCGGGCCAGCGCCAGCTGCTGTGCATCGCGCGCGTCATGCTGGCTCGACCGGCGATGCTGATCCTCGACGAGGCGACGTCCAACATCGACACGCGCACCGAGCTGCTTGTCCAGCGGGCCTTCGCGAGCCTCATGGAGGGCCGCACGAGCTTCGTCGTGGCGCACCGGCTCTCCACCGTGCGCGACGCCGACCTCATCTGCGTGGTCGCCGACGGAAAGATCGCCGAGCGCGGCACCCACGACGAGCTGCTCGCCGCGGGCGGCCGCTACCGCAGGATCTACGAGGCCCAATTCGCCCCGGCGGAGTAGCGGGCGGGGGTTCTTCTCGGCCTGCTGCCCGGCGCCCTTCTCGGCCTGCTGGCAGCCGTCCCCGCCCGGCGCCCTTCTCGGCGGTTGTGGGCATAATCTTTGATGCAAAGTGCCTCGAAACATCAAAGATTATGCCCACAACCATGCAATTTGGGCCGCACGACCCCTATTGGCGAGAAGAACG
>CALUHH010000005.1 GCA_944320385.1 uncultured Atopobiaceae bacterium
GTTTTTCGAGAAATGCGTGAATCGGTGCCTGATTTCCGAGAAATGCGTGCGACGGACACGCATATAGCCGAATTCCCGCACCAAAACACGCATATACCGAAAATCCGGCACCAGGCGTTTGTCGCGTAGGGGGTACGCCCATCCACCCCGTCCCACCCCCGGTCTGAACGAGGGCCGGCACGCAGAGACCCCGCCGTCCTTCTCGGCCAGCGACTTTTGGGCGAAGCCCAATGAGCTGGCGAGAAGGACGGCGGGGCCTCCCGGATGCGCGAGGACCTACGCGAAGTCCTCGATCTGAGCCTTCAGCTGCTCGATCGTAGCCGTAAGCTCGGCGGCCTGGGCGCGCTTCTTCTCGATGACCTCGGGCGCCGCCTTGGCGACGAAGCCCTCGTTGGCGAGCGTGCGCTCCACGCCCGCGAGGTCCTTCTCGGCCTTGGCGAGCTCCTTCTTGAGGCGCGCGGACTCGGCGGCCAGGTCCACGAGGTCGCCCACGTGGACGAAGATCTCGAGCGCGCCGTCGGCCACGGAGACGCAGCCCTCGGGCTTCTGCGCGCCGTCGGCGGCCATAAAGGTGCCCACGTGGCCGACCGAGCGCACGAAGCCCTCCTGACCAGCGAGCACCGCCGCGTCCTCGCAGCAGCAGCGCACGCACACGTCGAGCTCGGCGCGGGGCGACAGGCGGTAGCGGGCGCGCGTGGAGCGCACGCAGGAGATGACGCGTTTGGCGAGCTCAAAGTCCTTCTCGGCCTTCTCGTTCACGAACTCGGCAAAGCGCTCCGGCTCCGGCCAGGCGGCCACCATGAGGAACTCGGCGGAGTGGTCGTCCAGGCCGCTCGCGGGCAGGGCGTCCCACACGCTCTCGGTCACGAACGGCATGACCGGGTGCAGCAGCCTCATGCAGATGTCCAGCACGAAGACGAGGTTGCGCTGGACCTGGAGGCGCTCGGCGGGCGCGCCGTCGAGCAGGCGACTCTTGCAGAGCTCGATGTACCAGTCGCAGACGTCGCCCCAGAAGAAGCTCTGAATCTCGCGCGCGTAGTCGCCGAAGGCGTAGGTCCCCAGCTGCTCGGTGGCGTGCGCGACGGCGCGCGCCAGGCGACTGAGCATCCACGCGTCCTCGGGCGTCACGGCGGCCGGGGCGCCCGGCTCGTAGCCCTCGAGGTTCATCTGGACGAAGCGGCTCGCGTTCCAGATCTTGGTCACAAAGCCGCGCGCCTGCTCGGTGCGCGGGCTGTCGACCAGCTTGTGGGTCTTCTTGTCGATGTTGGCGTCGAACTTGACGTCCTGGTTGTTGGTGATGAGCGTGAGGAGGTTGTAGCGCATGGCGTCCGCGCCGTACTTCTCCATGAGCTCCATCGGGTCGACGCCGTTGCCCTTGGACTTGGACATGCGGCTGCCATCCTTGGCGAGGATCGTGGCGTAGATGTAGACGTCGTGGAAGGGCACCTCATCGGTGAAGTAGAGCGAGCTCATGATCATGCGCGCCACCCAGAGGGCGATGATGTCGCGCGCGGTCACGAGGACCTTGGTGGGGTGGTGCTCGGCGAGCTCTGAGGCGTCATCCGGCCAGCCCTGCGTGGCGAAGGTCCACAGCTGGGAGCTGAACCAGGTGTCGAGCACGTCCTCGTCCTGGTGGACGTGGTGCCCGCCGCACTTGGGACAGACGTCCGTGTCCTCCATGAGGGCGTCCTCCCAGCCGCAGTCCTCGCAGTAGAAGACCGGGATGCGGTGGCCCCACCAGAGCTGGCGGCTGATGCACCAGTCCTTGAGGTTGTCCATCCAGGTGAGGTAGGTCTGGGTCCAGCGCTCGGGGTGGAACTTGACCTCGCCGTCGCGCACGACCTGCGTGGCGCGCTCCTTGAGCTTGTCCACGGCGACGAACCACTGCTCGGAGAGCCAGGGCTCGAGCGCGGTGTTGCAGCGGTAGCAGTGCATGACGGAGTGGTCGAGCTCCTCGACCTTCTCGAGCAGGCCGTGCTCCTCGAACCACGCCACCACGGCCTCGCGGCACTGGTCGCGGCTCATGCCGGAGAACGCGCCGTAGCCGTCGACCACGACCGCATGCTCGTCGAAGATGTTGATCTGTGGCAGGTCGTGAGCCTGGCCCATGGCGTAGTCGTTGGGATCGTGCGCGGGCGTGACCTTGACGAAGCCCGTGCCAAAGCCGGCGTCGACGTGCCAGTCGGAGAAGATCGGAATCTCGCGGTCAACGATGGGCAGGCGCACCATCTTGCCGACGAGCTTGGCCTTCTCGGGGTCCTGCGGGGAGACGGCGACGCCCGTGTCGCCGAGCATGGTCTCGGGACGGGTGGTCGCAACCGTGATGTACTCGATGCCGTCGACGGACTCCACGAGCGGGTAGCGCAGGTACCAGAGGTGGCCCTTCTCGTCCTGGTACTCCGCCTCGTCGTCGGAGATGGCGGTGCAGCAGGAGGGGCACCAGTTGACGATGCGCTTGCCGCGGTAGATCAGGCCGTCGTGGTACCAGTCGCAGAAGACCTTGCGCACGGCGCGGGAGAACTCGGGGCTCATCGTGAACTTCTCGTCGGAGAAGTCGATCGAGCAGCCCATGCGCTTGATCTGGGAGACGATGGTGCCACCGTACTCGCGCGTCCAGTCCCAGCAGGCGTCGAGGAACTTCTCGCGCCCGATCTCCAGGCGGGAGACGCCCTCGCTCTTGAGCTTCTTGTCGACCTTGGTCTGCGTGGCGATGCCCGCGTGGTCGGTGCCCAGGATCCAGCGCGTGGAGCGGCCGCGCATGCGGCTGTAGCGGACGTAGGTGTCCTGGATGGAGTCGTCCATCGCGTGGCCCATGTGCAGGATGCCCGTCACGTTGGGCGGCGGAATGACGACGGTGCAGTCGCCCACACCCTTGCTGCGCTGGTAGCAGCCGGCGCTCATCCAGCGCTCGATGAGCTCGGACTCGGCGGTCTGGGGATCGTAGTTCTTGGGCATCTCTTCCACGGGCGTTCCTCTCCCGAATGCGTGCATATCAGCTCAAGAGAATAGCACGAGGAGTCCCGTGGGCGGGATGCCATCTGGCCAAAGTCGATCTCTCGCAAAGTGAACGAACGTCGCGTGTGCAAAATCGGCGCTCGTGATGAATCCGGGCGAGGCGCTGCGCAGAATCGCCGCTCGTGATGAACGATTCGGCCGCAAATATGCCATTCGATTGAGTCCGAATATCGATGCAACTGGCCTTTTGTTATGGCAAGCATCGCGAGATCTCGTTCTCCCCTGCTATCCTTTCATCACGAGCGGCGATTCTGCGCATTGGAGCGTCCGGATTCATCACGAGCGGAACTTTTGCGCAGAGCGACCGACCCGACGAGGGCACACGGAATCGAGGGCTCATGCGCACACCGGACAAAGGCCATGTAGATACGCACTGTCACCTCGGGTGGTTCGCGGACCCAGCCGCCGTCGCTCGTGACGCGGCCGCACTGGACCTTGAGATGCTTGCGGTAACGGTGAACCCAGAAGAGTACCTGCATACGAGAGAGTCCCTCGAAGTCTGGAGTAACGTGGCCCTCGCGGCGGGGCTCCACCCCTGGTGGGTTCGAGAGGCACGCGACCCCGACGCGCTCTGCGAGCTGCTCCCTGAGACTCGATTCGTCGGCGAGATCGGACTCGACGCGGCACCGCGCCATGCCGCGAACTGGGACGCACAGCTCAGGGCATTCGAGCGCATCTGCGACTGCTGCGCCAAGACGAGCGCCCCTACGGCACCCAAGGTGCTCTCCATCCATGCTGTGCGCTGCACGGGAACGGTGCTCGACGTCCTCGAGCACACGGGCGCCGCCGAGGCGTGCTACTGCATCCTGCACTGGTTCTCCGGCTCCCCCGATGAGCTCTGGCGCGCCGTTCACCTGGGCTGTCGCTTCTCACTCGGCGAGCGCTCCCTCGCGACCCGCCGCGGCCGCGAGTATGCTCGCATCCTCCCTGCCGAGCTCCTTCTCACCGAGACCGACCTTCCCGAGGGCAAGCACTCCCCCTCGACGGCAGAAGACATCGTCAACTCCCTTGAACGCACGGTCGCCGGCATCGGCGCCGCCCGAAATACAACTGCAGAGGCCGTGCAACATCAGGTCACCGTCAACGCGATGGCTCTCCTGGGCTGACCGGCCTCGGGGCCTGCAGACGGCACGAAGGTCCGGCGCTCAGACAGTCCTCGCCGCAAAGGACGCGGCTGCGGAACTCGCGGCGGACCTTCGTGCCGTCTGCAGGCCCCGTGTCCTTCTCGCCATTTGAGCGCCCGCCTCGTCAATGGTAGAGTTGACGAGTCATGAAGGCGCACGAACCGAGGTCCCATGAAGCCGCTGCGCAAGACCACACATGTGAGAAACCCGCTCTCGTCGACCATGCTGGCGAGTACGTCGGAGGACCTCGACCTGCCGCTTGATGACGTGGTGGTCGTCTTTGCCTGCAGCGAGAACTTCGTGCCGTACCTCTCCGTGGCGGTTCAGTCGATCATCGAGAACGCCAGCGCCGCGCGCCGCTACGACATCGTGGTGCTCACGCGCGACATCTCTCCGGCGAGCATGATCACGCTCACGCGCCAGGCAAAGTCCGACAACGTGGGCATCGGGTTTCTGGACGTGGACGCTGCGCTCGGGGACATCAAGCTCCCCCACCACGGGCACTTCCGCCCCGAGACCTACTACCGACTGCTCTCGCCTCAGCTGCTGCCCAACGTAGACAAGGCCATCTACCTGGACTCCGACCTCATCGTCTGCGACGACGTGGCGAAGCTCTACGACGTCGACGTGGAGGGCTACAAGCTCGCTGCCACGCGTGACGCCGACACCATAGGCCAGATCGATGGCTATGACGCCACGGTCGGCCCCTATCTTAAGAACGAGCTCGGCATGCGCGACCCGCACGACTACTTCCAGGCGGGCGTCCTGCTCATGAACCTCGCCGAGCTGCGTCGCACGATCACGCCCGAGGAGTTCCTCGACCTCTCGACCCAGCGCATGTGGCGCTGGCTCGACCAGGACATCCTCAACAAGGTCGTGAACGGCGACTACGTGCGCGTGCACATGCGCTGGAACTACCTCATGGACTGGCAGCACCTCCGTCGCACCCACATCATCGCCAACGCCCCCGCAGACGTGCGCGAGGAGTACGAGCAGGCCGCCGCGGACCCCGCGATCATCCACTTTGCCGGTCCCGACAACCGCCCCTGGCTCTACCCCGACGCGGACCGCGCGGATGACTTCTGGCGCTACGCGATGCGCTCACCCTACCTGGACGAGATTCGCGGCCAGCTCGAGGAGTCGCGCGCCACGGCAAAGGGGCTTGCCAAGCGCCTGCAGGTCATCGCGCTCTACAAGGGCATCATGCCTGCCTTCGACGCCGTCTGCCCCGCCGGGTCCCTGCGACGCAAGGCCGTCATCCGCACCTATATGGGCCTCGGCGGCGCCAACCTGTAAATTGGGGACAGTCCCCAAATAACAGAAATCTTTTATGTAAATTGGGGACTGTCCCCAAATAACAGAAAGGGCGCCGCCCGAGAAGGACGACGCCCGTTTTCGTCTTTGTAGCCAGGCTATCCGGCGAGTCGGTGCTTGCCGTGCGCCTTGGAGATCAAGCGCGGCGACTCGGCGCCGCCGACGCACTCCTTGGTCACGACAACCTTGGTGATGTCGAGGTCGCTCGGCAGGTCGAACATCGTGTCTTGCAGCGTAGCCTCGCAGATGGCGCGCAGCCCGCGAGCGCCGGTGCCGCGGTCAAGGGCCTGGCGCGCGATCTCAACGAGCGCGTCGTCCTCGAACTCCAGCTCCACGCCCTCGAGCTCGAACATGCGACGGTACTGCTTGACCAGCGCGTTGCGCGGCTGGGTGAGGATGGACACGAGGTCGTCCTCGGTGAGCTCGCGCGTGGCGGTGATCACCGGGATGCGGCCGAGGAACTCGGGAATCATGCCGAACTTGTGCAGGTCCTGCGGCATGACCTGGCCCATGAGGTAGTCCTCGTCCTTCTCGGCGTTCTGGCCGACCTCGGCGTTGAAGCCGATGCCCTTCTTGCCGATGCGATCCGCGACGATCTTGTCCAGCCCGACGAAGGCGCCGCCGCAGATGAACAGGATGTTGGTCGTGTCGATGCGAATGAGCTCCTGCTGGGGATGCTTGCGGCCACCCTGGGGCGGGACGCTGGCCTCGGTGCCCTCGAGGATCTTGAGGAGCGCCTGCTGCACGCCCTCGCCGGAGACGTCACGCGTGATGGAGAGGTTCTCCGCCTTGCGCGCGATCTTGTCGATCTCGTCGACGTAGACGATGCCCACCTGGGCGCGCTCGACGTCGCCGTCAGCGGCGGTGATGAGCTTGAGCAGGATGTTCTCCACGTCCTCGCCGACATAGCCCGCCTCGGTGAGGGTGGTGGCGTCGGCGATGGCGAAGGGCACCTCGAGGAAGCGCGCGAGAGTCTGGGCGAGCAGCGTCTTGCCGGTGCCGGTGGGGCCGAGCAGCAAGATGTTGCTCTTGGCGATCTCGACCTCCTCGGCACCCTCCTCCACCTCGTCGTTTCCGGAGAGGATGCGGCGATAGTGGTTGTAGACGGCCACGCTCATGGCGCGCTTGGCCTGCTCCTGGCCCATGACGTACTGGGAGAGCTCGTCGTAGATCTCGTGAGGCGTGGGGAGGTTCTTGATGGGCAGGCCACCATCCTCCTCGTCGAGCTCCTCGTCCTCGATGTCGGGACGCTCCACCTCGTCGATCATGTCCGAGCACGCGTGGACGCACTCGTCACAGATGTAGACGCCACCGGGCCCGGCGATGAGCTTGCTCACCTGGCTGCGGGTCTTGCCGCAGAAGGAGCAGCGCATCTCGTTGCCAAACCCGGCGCCGCCGAAGGTGTCGTTCGTGGTCATGCGCTACTCCTGGCTCTGCTCGACGCGGGAGGTGATGACCTTGTCGACGAGGCCGTAGGCGCACGCCTCGGCTGCGCGCATGTAGTTGTCGCGCTCGGTGTCGGCGTTGATCTTCTCGATGGGCTGGCCGGTGGCCTCCGCGAGGATCTCGTTGAGGCGCTGGCGAATCCAGCGGGTCTCGTCCGCGACGATCTGGATGTCGGTCTGCTGGCCGGAGACGCCCGAGCTCGGCTGATGGATAAGGACCATCGAGTTGGGGAGCGCGAGACGCTTGCCCTTGGCGCCGCAGGCGAGGATGGCGGCGCCCATGGAGGCGGCCATGCCCACGCAGATGGTGGAGACGTCGGGCTTGATGAAGTTCATCGTGTCGATGATGCCCAGGCCCGCGTAGACGTCGCCGCCGGGCGAGTCGATGTAGAGCGAGATGTCCTTGTCGGGGTCCTGGCTCTCGAGGTGGAGGAGCTGCGCGATCACGAGGTTGGCGGAGTCGCGCGTGACCTCCTCGCCGAGAAACACGATGCGGTCGTTGAGCAGGCGCGAGTAGATGTCGTAGCTGCGCTCGCCGCGCGGCGTCTGCTCGACGACGTAGGGGATGAGCGGGATGTTGGTGGGCTGGTGCATTCGAACTCCGTTCGTTCGACGTTTTTTGTAGAAAGCCCCGGACGAGTTGCTCGCCCGGGGCTTCGTGAACGTGAGCGTGAGACTACTCGGCGTCCTCGTTCTTCTCGGCCGCGGCGGCGCGCTCGGCGACCTCGTCGACGACGTTCACCTTGCAGTTCTCGACGAGCCAGTCGAGGGCCTTGGTGCGGCGGATGGAGTCGCGGACGGCGGGCAGACGGCCCTCGTCCTTCCACTGCTTGTAGGAGGCCTCGACGTCCTCGACGCCGGCGCGCTCGAACTCGCCGCGGACCTCGTCCTCGTTGACCTCGAGGCCGAGCTTGGCGGCCACGGCGTCGAGGGCGAGGGACTGACGCGCGCGCTCCTCGGCCTGGACGCGCAGGTCGGCGATGAAGTCGTCGGACTTCAGGCCGCGGGCGCGCAGGAACATGTCGAGGGAGACGTTCTGGCGCTGGAGCTGGGCCAGGAACTCCTGGGCGAGCTCGTTGAAGATCTCGTCCTGGTAGGCCTGGGGCACGGTCTCGAGGTCGAGCAGCTTGCCCACGGCCTCGACGACGCGGTCCTCCTTGAGGTTGGGGATCGTGGTCTTCTTGTCGCCCTCGATCTCCTCCTTCACGGCCTCCTTGAAGGCGTCGACGGTGTCGTAGCCGTACTTCTTGGCCATCTCGTCGTCGAGCTCGGGGGTGACGGCCTTCTTGATGCCGTTCAGGGTCACCTTGACGGAGAAGGTGTGGGAGATGGTCTCGCCGTCGTGCTCGTGGGAGCGCGTCCACTCGATGGCCTTCTCCTCGCCCCTCTTCATGCCCTCGATGCCCTCCTGGAGCTGCTCGGGGAGCTGCTGGCCGTCAAGGGCGAGCAGGCGGTTCTTGCCCGCGAGGTGGCCGGCGCCCTCGACGTTCTCGATGTCGACGGAGACGATGTCGCCGGGCTCGACGGCACGGTCCTCCTCGACGTCCTCGTAGGTCACCTGGTAGCTGAGGAGCTGGTTGATCTGCCAGTCGATCTCGGCGTCGGTGGCCTCCTCGGGCGGGAGGTTGATCTCGGGGGCGTCATAGGAGGTGAGCTCGGCGGTAGGACGCACGCCGATGGTGGCGTCGACGACGTAGTCGGCGCCCTCGGCGGCGAGCTCGGGGTCGGCGCCCTCGGGGCCAAAGCTCACGCGGCCCACGGGGGTGACGTCGAGCTCCTCGAGCATCATGGGCTCGAGGGCGGTGAGCAGGTCGTTGGTGGCCTGGGCGAGCACGGCCTCGCGGCCGATGATGCCGTCGATCACCGGACGGGGGGCGTGGCCGCGGCGGAAGCCCTGGAAGCTGTACTTCTTGGCGATGTCCTTGTAGGTCTTCTTGATGGCTGCGTTGACGTCGGCGGCGGGAACGGTGACCTTGGCGGCCATCTTCTCGTCGACGGGCTTCTCAGCGGTGACGGTGATCTTCAACGTTCCTCCAGTGTCTCGTGCCTGGCGGGCCTGCCCCGCCATGTTTCCTTGCGTGGTGCGGGCGAAAGGACTCGAACCTTCACGGGGTCTCCCCCACTGGAACCTAAATCCAGCGTGTCTACCAGTTCCACCACGCCCGCGGATTTCACAGCCTTCATATAGTAGCAAACTTCCGCAGGAAGGCCGCGTCTCGGCAGATATTTCACGGTTGGGGGCGGCGCGGGCCTCCGGCGCGCGAGAGGCCGCTAGAGGGTATATACACCGCCCCTTCAGGGTATGTACATCCCGGTCAGAGGTCCTTCTCGCAAACCCGCAGGTCAAAGGCTTGGGCGAGAAGAACCTCTCTTCCGAGATCGTACATACCCTGAAGGGGCGGTGTACATACCCTTGAGGTTGTGCCGGCGAGCAGTCACCCCTCGTCCGGGACGTACTCCAGGATGTCGCCGGGCTGGCAGTCCAGCACGCGGCAGATCGCGTCGAGCGTGGAGAAGCGCACCGCGGAGATGCGCCCGGTCTTGATGCGGGAGAGGTTGACCTCGGAGATGCCCACCCGCTCGGCGAGCTCCTTCGAGCGCATCTTGCGGTCCGCCAGCACGCGGTCGAGGCGCAGGACGATCATCGCGCGGCCCTCACAGCGTCTCGTCGTCCTGCTTCTGCAGGATGCAGCCGTACTCGAAGACGCGACCAACCAGCACCAGCACGATGCCCAGCGAGACGAGCATCAGGTCCTGGGGCTCAAAGCTCGCCGTGAGCGCGTAGCTCAGCATCTCCCCGGACTCCACCAGGGCCTGGACGACCGCAGCCGCGATGGCCTCCAGGAGCATGTGGAGCAGCGTGGGCGCGCACCCGGCGAGAAGGACCAGCCACCCCACGCGCCCCAGCTCACGCGCGCGCTCGGGGGCAAACGGAACGCCGGTCCGCCGGATCTTGGAGCACATGAGCGCCGCGAGGGCAAACGCCGCGCACGCAAGGCCGCCAAAGACGACGCCGTTGGCGAGGGTCGATACGGGGCTGCCGGAATAGGAGACATCGCCGCCCATGACCTGCGAGCGACCGACCTCGTTGCCGTCCTCGTCGTAACGAATCTCCGGAGGCTGTTCGTCCGTCTCGCTCACGAGAAAGCTGCCGCTCGCCTTGCTCGTGGTGAAGAAGGCGGTCACGGCGTCACGCCCGCTCTCCTGCATCGATGCGGTTGTGAGAAAGACCGTCGACCACGCGTTGAACAAGGCCAGGAGCAGGGCCACCAGGGCGGCGACCCAGCAGAAGCACGTCGCCACGCGCGCGGCGCCGCGGATGCGCCCGTCCGCCTGCGCCCTTGTCAGCATCTCGTGTTTCATCGCGACCCCTCCGTTCTTCTCGTCCAGCTGTTCTTATCGTTCTTGTACCACTAATTATCGTTTGTCGATAATAGCGAGAAGGACGTCCGGCAGACGGCATCATCCCCTCGGCAAGCGCGCGCCTAGCCCCCCACGCTGGGTACAAGCTTGGAAACGGCAGCGATGCGGCCGCCGGCCCTTACGAAAGGGGCGACCATGTACGAGAAGCCTCCGGTCACGATGAACTCGCCCAAGATGCGCGAGAATCTGCAGGCGCGCGGCTATAGCAAGCGGACGGCGGCAGTGATTGCGGTGCTTATCGCGGTGTTTCTCGTAGTCAACGTCGTGCAGTTCGCAGCGCGGTTTGGGAGCAGCGTCTCGGAGCAGCTTGACGCCCCGACAGGGGACAACGTCGCGCTCCCCTATTTCGACCTCACCGCAGACGAGCAGGCCGCCGTGGACGCGGCGGGCACGCGGCTTGCCGCCCTGAAAGAGGAGCCGAGCTCCAGCGACCTGGCCGCCGAGCTTGCGGGCTGGCTCGAGGACAGGCTCAGGCGGGGCCTGCGCCACACGCCCGAGGACCTGGGGATCGACGCCGAGGCGTGGGCGGGTCAAATGGTCTCCCGGCTCACGTACTCCATCGAGGACGTCGAGCTCTCCGGCGACGCGGCGGTCGTCGGCGTGCACGTCTGGGCGCCCCGGGCCGGCGAGATCGTATCCAAGGCCAGCGAGGGCATGAGCACCTACTTCTACAACCAGGGCGTGCGCGACGGGGAGCCCCTGCCGGATGATCTGCAGGAGGACGTCCTCCGTACCTTTGAAACCACGACGGAGTCGGCCCCTGTCGAGGAGCGCCCGCTCGACATCGCCCTCACGCGCTCCGAGGACGGGTTCGCCGTCGACGAGAGGGCGCTCGAGAGGGACCTCCTGGACGCGCTCGGCGCGGTCGTGTGAATGATACGAAGGGACTGTCCCTTCGAATCACAGCGGGAGGCTATCGCTCATCGATCTTTGTGTCGAGCATCACCTATGCAACGGCCACCTCCTCGATCGGAGCGAGAAACTCATCAACGTCAAAGTAGAGGTTGCTCAAAATGGGGACGGGGTCGATGTACTCCTCGACCGGCTCCGGGCAGCCATCGTAATCGGCGTTGACCACGAGATAGCCCTTGTTCCATTCCCGAACATCAACGTACCTGACGAGGTTCTTGGGCGTTCGAAAACGAATGTCATGTCCGCCGAACGAGAAGCTCGTATAGGGACCATCGCAGCTCAGAACTGCACAGCTGGAAGATGCGACACCCATAGCCCCTCTCTCTCGTCGTCTTTACTGAACTAGGCCGAGCACGTCGCCCAACCTTTTGCACATGGTACCCAAGCGGGGGCAGGCGCCCCGGCTCGGCAGGCAGCTCTCGAGGAGTGGTCGACAACATACCTCGCACGACGCCCATTTCTGTAGAGAGAAACCGTAAGAATTCGGGCGTCGTGCGAGGTGTGCTTTTTACAAATCGCGCCTCAGCATGACGAACTCGTCGCTGCGCCACTCCTCGACGAAGCCGTGGCGCAGGAAGAGGCCGATCGCAGGGTTGTCCAGGGCGACGTTGTCGCGCAGCGTCGCGACGCCGCGTCCGCGGGCCGCGTCGCAGAGGAGCTCGAGGCCAGCGGCGCCGTACCCGCGCCCGCGGAAGCGAGCGTGGACGAGCACGCCCGTGATGAAGCTGTCGAAGTCCGGGTCCCAACGGTAAGCGACCTCGCCAACGAACTCACCGGCGTCTAGGTCGCGCAGGTAGCGGTAGTAGCGATGCCCCTCGCCCTCGCGCACGACCCAGGCTTCATGCCAGCGGCCCCAGAGGTCCTCCGGGAAGTCGACGGTCCCTCCCCAGGCTCGGTTGTAGGACATCGTGGCCTCGTCGGCCAGGAGGTCCCGCTTGAACCAGAGGTCATGCACGGCGGGACGATAGAGCTCGAGGTTCATGAGCGTGCCTCCTCCTGCAGCAGGTCGGTCCGGGAGAACGCAAGGTTGACGGCGCCGAGGAGGGCCAACGAGGTCGCGAGCAGCACCACCATGGCGAGCCGCATGTCCAGCAGGCCCGAGAGCCAGCCGAAGAGCGGCTGCGAGACGGCGGAGAGCAGCGACACCGCGATGGAGGCGAACGAGAGCGCCGTCACGCGGTAACGCGGGTCCAGCGCGACGTTGAGCACCTTGGTGCGCACGGGGTTCACGAGACAGAACGCCGCGAGCCCGGCCATGTAGAGCGCCACCGCAGCCCGAGGCTCCGAGCAGAGCGAGAACGCGAGGAAGAGCACGACCACGGCGAGCGGCCCCAGCCGGGCCACGCGGCTGTCCCCCAGGCGCCGCGCGAGGCGGGCGCTCCCCAGCCCCGCCAGGCTCGTGAGCGCGAACTGCGCCGCCACGACCGCGCCCACCGCCGGCAGCGGGACCCCGAAGTAGCCGTTGAGGTAGTTGTTGTAGAAGTCATCCACGGGCACCATCGACCACGCGACCGCGCCCTCCACCAGCACGTAGTAGAGCACAGGGCGGCAGCCGGCCACGTAGCGCGCGGCGTCGAGCGCGCGGCCCGGGGCCGCGGGCGCGCCGCCCTTCTCGCCCGCCCGGTCGTCGCGCATGAGGAGCACGCAGGCGAGCGCGCCCGCGAGCGACGCGATGGAGAGCGCGAAGACGAGGGCGTAGCTCACATCGGCGAGCAGCCCCGCCGCGAGCGCCGAGGCCCCGTAGCAGCAGTAGAAGACGATGCGCGAGACGGCGCTAACGCGCGTGAGCTCGCCCTCGCGGCCGCGCGCGATGAGGTGGTCGGCCACGATGGCCGTCGCGCATCCCGTGGTGAGCGTGTAGGCAGAGGCGAGGACGAGCATCACACACAGCATCGCCGGGAGCCCCCGCGCGACGAGCATGAGGGAGTAGCCTGCCATCTCGAGCGCCACCGCCGCAATCAGGCTCGCGCGGCTCCCAAAGCGGTCCGCGACGAAGCCCGTGGGCACCTCGAGCAGGGTCTTGCCCAGCTGCAGCGCCCCGAACAGCACGCCGACGCCCGCGAGCGAGAAGCCCACGTGCTCGAGGTAGAGGCCCATGACCGTGGAGACCATGGACAGGTTGGATAACGCCACGTAGGCGTAGTAGAGCGGTATCAAGTTGGGATGCCTTTCACGAAGGGTCGACCGTGCAAAGGGGACAGTCCCTTCTGCACGCCTGCGGTCGGATCCCCCGGGGAGGCTGTCGGCACGCCAAGGCCCGCCCGCCTGCGCGGGCGTCACCGGGTCACGCCGGGAACGGGCCTCCCTAGTGGAGGGTCTCCTCGTTCGTCTGCCTCATCGCTGCCCCCTTCAAATCGACGGAAAGGCCGCGTCTAGGATAGCACGCACTTGTCAAATGAGCGCATCTCGCCGCAACGCCTGCCGGGCATGCTCCCCTTGGCCGAGTGCACCCTAGAAGCCGAGAAGAACATCGGGCCCGTGCCTTAGAATCGGGTTCACGCTCAGCATGTCGAGGGAGGCTGCATGGCAAAGACACGTCTTGGCAAGATGCCCTACGTCATCGTGTTCTGCTTGGTCATTGTGCTGGTGCTCCTCGCCTCTGGCCTGGGCTTCGTTACCGACATGCCCCTCAAGGGCATCGACCCCGACGACGTCACCTCCATTACCCTGTCGGACGCTATGGGCGTGAACGACCCCGTCACCCTCGAGGAAGAGGACCGGGACTCCGTGCTTGCCGCACTCGCGGAGCTCAGGGGAAGGCGCTTCGGAGTCGAGCGAGAGCTCAGGGACCTCCAGCTCATGGGCAGCCCGGCCGCCTACACGCTGGAGACGACCGCGGACGGGAACGTCGAGGTGCAACTCGTCAGCTACGAGGGCGAGTCGTTCTTCTCGGTCGACGGCTCATGGCGAAAGGTCGTCGGCGACCAGGAGGCCATTACGTATCTGATCGATCTCAACCAGGAGTACGCCGTTTAGAGCTACGCCGGGGGGTGAATGAGCAATGGCGCGACGCGAAGCCCCTTTCGCCCTGCTGTGCGCGGTCTGCCTGGCCGTGGTGCCCGGTTGCTCGGACTCGACAGGCGGCGCCATCAGCCACAACGAGCGCGCGCTCGTCCTCTCGGTGGACGAGGAGAGCCAGACCGCTGAGGTGCGCATCCTCGAGCGTCCGGACGATCTCACGCTCACGTGGGGCACGCACCCGGCAGGCGCGGAGGGCACTGCCGACTTCTCTGAGTGGGGCTCGTCCGGCCTCCCCGAGGTTGGTGACGACGTGATCCTCAAGTGGGTTGGGACTCCAGCCGATGAGAGCTCCTTCCCCATCCTGGTCAACAGCTGGGAGCCCACCGTCAGCTTCTACGAGTCGCTCGATGACACCCACGAGGTGCGCCTCCCCGCGTCCATGCTAAGGTTCTTCTCGCAGACCGCAGATGAGCTGGTCGCAGACTTCGAAAAGGACCCGGAGCTCGCACTCGAAGCGCGCGCGGACGGCGAGGACCTGGTGCTCACGTTCACGGAACTGCAGCTGTCGAACTACCGCCTGGACGTGGAGCAGAGCCTCGACGAGAGCGTGGCATCACTGCTGGAGTCGGAGAACGTGAGCGCGGTAGAGGTCGCCGACGACCACGTGTCCGTCACCATCGCGGCCTCGCCCGCGCTTCTCGACAAGCCGCTGCTCGTGGGCCAGGCGTTCATGGCAGTCCCCGGGATATGCGCCACCCTGCAGGCGCTCGATGGAGTCGCTGACTGGCACGTCGAGATCACGGTCATCGACGCCGAGAAGAACGTAGAGGTCGCGCGCGTCACGCTGCCCGACGAGTCCGTGACCATCACGGCAGAGAGCTGGGCCGAGGCTGTCGCAGAGTGATGAAAAGGGACAGTCCCTTTTCATCACTACATTCCAGAGCATGTAGCAATCGGCCTCCCGAGGTCCATTATGCCCCGCAGACCCCCGTTGCCCCCTTCTTTTCCAGGGGGCAACGGGGGCCTTCGCTCCGGCTCCCGTCACCCAGCCACGGCGCAGAGGCCGGCGAAGTAGCCGCCCGCGGACGCAAGCGCGGCATAGCTACCCCGTTCGACCACGCGCCCCTCGCGCAGGACGAAGATCTTGTCGTAGCGCGCAAGCAGCGCCGGCTCCAGCCGATGCGTCACCACCAGGCGCATGGGCCCCTCGAGGTCCAGGATCGCTCCAGCCACCTCGGCGGCAGTCCTCGCGTCCAGCGCCGACGTCGCCTCGTCGACGAGAAGGACCGGCGTCTCGCGCAGCAGCGCACGCGCGATGGAGACGCGCTGCCGCTCGCCGCCCGAGAGGTTGGCGCCGCCCTCGCCGCATTCGTACCCCAGGCCCTTCTCGGCGACGAGCTCTCCCAGGCCGGCGCGGCGGCACGCGCCCAGAACGGCCTCCTCGGGGAAGTCGCGGAACATCGCCACGTTGTTTCGCAGCGTATCGTCAAAGAGGAAGACCTGCTGGTCGATGAGGCCCATGAGGTCGCAGAGGCTCCCCGCGTCGACGTCGCGCAGCTCGTGACCGCCCACGCGGACGCTGCCCGTATAGCCGTCCTCCCCGCCCATGAGGAGGTTCAGCAGCGTGGACTTGCCGCTGCCGGAGGCGCCCACGAGCGCGTAGCGGCCTCCGGGGCGCAGCGAGAGGCTCACGTCGGCGAGCACGGGCTCCCCGCCGCCGTAGGCAAAGCCCACATGCTCCAGCACGACGCCGCCCGCGAGGTCGTGCCCGACCCTCTCGCCGCGGCGCGCCTCGTTCCTCTCGGCCGCATCCGCGAGCTTCTCGATGAGGCCCGCGGCGGCCCGGCGGCTCGCGAGGAACTGCGGCAGCACGTTGATGGGCATGACGAGGTAGTTGCACAGGTTCACGAAGACGAGCACCGTGCCGGCCGTGACCTCACCCGCGACGGCGAGCCACGCGCCCGCGAGGAAGACGCCGAACTGCAGGAGCGACCCGCAGAGGTTCTTGCTCACCGCGCCGATCAGGCACTCCCACCAGTAGCGGCGGCGCTTTAGGCCCTCGACCTCGGCGTTGGCCGCGTCGAAGAGCCGGCGCGCCTCGGCCTCCGCGCGGAAGGCCTTAACCACGGAGAAGCCCGCGAGCAGGTCGCGCAGGCGGGAGACGAAGCGCTCGTTGCCGGCCGAGACCGCCCGCTCGCGCTCCCCCATCTCGCGCCCCATGGCCACCGACACGACGAGCGGCGCCGCGCTGAGCGCCACGGCTGCCGCAGTGAGCGGCACCGAGAGCGCGAGCATCATGGCGAGCGACCCTACGAGCAGCAGGGCGTGGTACACGATGAGGAAGCCGCGCTTGAGGTAGCCCTCCTCGACGGAGGTGACGTCGTTTGTGAGCAGCGAGAGGTAGCTGCCCGTGTTCTCGCGGGCGAAGGCGCGCACGCCCTTCTCGGAGAGGCGCTCGAACGCGAGCGACTTGTACTGCGCGAGCGCGCGATAGATGAACGCGCACTTGGCGCGATACATCCCGAGGCTCACGGCGAGCGAGGCCGCGAGGAAGGCGGCGCAGAACACAGCCAGGCGCGCGAGCGCGGAGGCGTCGCCGGTGCCGATGACGTCGATGATTCGGCCGAGGAGCCACGACCCCACGAGCGCGGCGGGCACGTCGAGCACTGTGAGCGCGAGGGCGGCGGCAAGGTTGAGGCGGTTGTCGCGATAGAATGCGCGGACGTAGTCGCGCGCGGCGGCGGACATGGTCGACTTCATGGTCTTCTCCCATCAGGCGGAACTGATATGTCGAGAAGGACCTAGAGCATGTCGACCTCTCGCCGGGTACAGTACGCTACCACCCTACAGATGCAGCTCGGAAACCGGCAAGCCTTATTCGGCCAGTGGAGGCGAGCGACAAAAGGCTACCTGCCGGCACTTATAAGTGTCGGCTCGTCAGGGCATCCAAGATCACACTTCTCGGCGAACGCCGAGAAGGACCCGGCACTTCTCGCTCCAAAGCATCAAATATGCCGACACTCATATGTGTCGGCCGCACAGCGACCTTCCAGCGGAAAGCGTTATCGAACGCCTATCTTTCACTATGATTGACGCGTCGAAGGGACTCACATGGCTCAGATACTTCCCCTCGCCCCCGAGGACATCCCGGAGAAGGCGGCAGTCCATGCGCAGACGTGGCAGGAGACATACCGGGGACTGCTTCCGGACGAGCTCAACGACACAATCACGCCGCAGTTCGCCGAGGACGTCACGCGCCGGCTCACCAGCCTGCGCACGCTCGTGGCAAAGGCCGATGGAAGGGTCGTCGGCTATATCGCATGGTCGAATCGCTGCCGCTCGCACTTCAGCGTCGACGGCGCGGCCGAGGTCGGCAACCTCTATGTCCTCCGGGAGTTCCAGGGCCGAGGCGTCGGCCGCGCACTCCTTGAGGCGGCCCTCGCGCGCATCGGCGAGCGAGACGTCGTGCTGAGCGCATTCTCCTCGAACGCCGCCGCACTCGGCTTCTACGAGCACATGGGGTTCGAGAGGACCGGGGTCACCTTCGACGAGGGGTCCATGGAGGAGACCGAACTGGTCCTTCGGCACAAGGGTGGCGCTTGACCGCACGCGCCCCGGATAGACGGCAAGGAAGGGCGGGCCGCTCGGACGGCTCGCCCCTCCCGTAGCGCACGGTTATCGCAGCTCTACGCGGCGTTCACGAGGATCTCCGCGTCGCCCACGGTCACGCTGACGACGTCGCCCGCGGCCACGATGCGGTCGTAGGTCGTCGCCTTGGAGACGGTGGTCGTGCCGTCACTGTGCTTCGCCGAAGAGCCGTTGGCGTCCGTGGCGTCGAACGTCGTCCCATCAGCGAAGGTCACGATCACAGGGAGGCCCATCACAGCAGCC
This sequence comes from uncultured Atopobiaceae bacterium, assembly GCA_944320385.1. GTDB lineage: Bacteria > Actinomycetota > Coriobacteriia > Coriobacteriales > Atopobiaceae > Thermophilibacter. The sequence goes on from CALUHH010000005.1 coordinate 18,086, forward strand.
TGCTCGGGCAGGGCCTCGTCGCTCACCTCGCCGGGAAGCGCAAGGTCGCGCGTCTGCCGGTCGATTGTGTAGTCCACCGTGACGCCGAGGGAGGACACCGCCACGGCGTCAATCGTAACGTTCGAGCCCCGCCACGTTGTTGTCTGGCCCGCTGGCAGGTCGACGGTCGTGTCCACGTAGTTCATCTCAAACTTGAGGTTCCAGCTGCCGGCCGCCAGCGTCTTGAACTCCCCCTCATCGGTGAAAATCTCGAGCTTGCTCATCGAGAAGCGCGCCGTGCGGCCCACAATGCCCGCGTCGTTCCACGTCTGTACCCCCATGACCTGCACGAGCTGCAGCGTGTTGTCACCGGGGTCGGCATCGTAGAGCCGGACGAGACCGCCGCCGCTCATCGCGCCGTCCACGCGCAGGAAGGCGTCCCCCACGTACGTCAGCGTGCCACCCTCGTGGAACTCAATCCCCTCGAGCGCGGCGGAATCGTCGAACTCAATCGAGTAGGCCACGGCATAGTTGAACCGGTCGCCCGCCACGGCCTCGGCCGTCACGGTGACGCCGTTCGAGGTCGCGCTCGCACCGATCGGCCGACCCACGTCGTTCAGGAGCTCGGTCTGGGCCGGCGCGCCGCCGAAGACGTCCGAGAGCACGTCGGCCGGGTTGGGCAGCACGCCCGTCGCCACGGCGACGGTGGCGCCCCCGCCCAACACAAGCGCCAGGACAAGCCCGGCGGCGACGCGCGCCCAGCGGCGCGCATGGGGGCGAGCGGGGCGGCGCGCGGGCAAGGTCAGGACCTCGGCAGGGGCCGCGGGCTGCGCGTTCTTCTCGGCGTCTCTTGCGGCTGCGGCCGCGCGCAGGCTCTCGGCCATGCGCGCCTTTGCCTCGTCGGAAAAGTGCAGGTCGCCCATCGAGGCGGTGTAGCTATCAAGCGGGGAAGTCATCATAGTCTCCCTTCAGGTTGTCTCTGAGGCTCGCGCGGGCGCGGCTCAGGCGCTGGCGCACGGCGGCGTCCGTGGCGCCCACGATCCGCGCGACCTCGCGCGTGGGGTAGCCCTCGTAGTAGTGCAGGTAGACCGCCTCGCGCTGCGGCAGCGGGAGCGCCATGACGGCGGCGAGCACGCGATCGTCGCGCCGCCGGAGCGCGTCCTCATCCGGTGCCTCCGCCGCAGCGGGCTCCGGCACGGCGGTGAGGTCCGCCTCGGGGTGCGCGCCGCGGTCGCGCAGCAGGTTCCTGCAGGCGTTGGCCGCCACGCGTATGACCCAGGCGCGCTCGTGACCGGAGTCGCGGAACGGCTCGTCGCGGCAGATGAGCTTCACGAGCGTGTCCTGGCAGACGTCCTCGGCGTCGGCCGTCGAGCGTAGGTAGGTGTAGCACACGCGCAGGACGAGGTCGGCATAGTCGCGCACGAGCCGCTCGGGGTCGCGGTCGGGTGCATTGCGGGGGATCTGCATCGGCCAGCCTCCTCTCATGTCCGTCTCTTCTTCTCCGGGACGCGGCCGCCATCCCGTCACCTACTAAACACGCTCGAGCGTGAAACGTGACAACCCGAACGGGCGCGGAGATGAGCTTTTGGCTCCATTTCCGTTATCGGCAAACTATTCGCCTAAGAAATATACTTATCTTCCACTTAGTCTGCCGTTAACGGAGGATGGCCATGACATTTCTCACGGTTGCTGAAGCCGCGCGGCTCTGGGGCGTCTCCGAGCGTACGGTACGCAACTACTGTGCCGATGGCCGCATCCCAGGCGCCGAGCTTATTGGAAAGACGTGGGCCATCCCGGAGGGCGCCGAACGTCCGGGCCGCAGGCCGCGAACGCAGACGAAGCCGCGCGCGCTTCTCGACGCGCTGCGCGAGGAGAAAACCGCCGGAACATCCGGGGGCATCTACCATCACGTCCAGGTTGAGTTTGCCTACAACTCCAACCACATCGAGGGGAGCCGACTCACGCACGAGCAGACCCGGCTCATCTTCGAGACCAGCACGATCAGCGTCGCGGCTACGGTGCGCGTGGACGACATCCTGGAGACCGCAAACCACTTCCGGTGCGTCGACACGATCATCGACTCCGCCAACCGGCACCTGACTGAGCGCCTCATCAAGGGCCTGCACGCCCAGCTCAAGCAGGGAACAACCGACAGCCGCAAGGGCTGGTTCGCGGTCGGCGACTACAAGCGCCTTCCCAACGAGGTGGGCGGACGCGAGACGGCGGACCCCGAGGAGGTCGCGGGCCGCATGGCGGAGCTCATTGAGAAGTACGAGGCTCTGCCGATAAGGACGCTCGAGGACGTGGTCGCGTTCCACGCCGAGTTCGAGGCCATCCATCCCTTCCAGGACGGGAATGGCCGCGTGGGCAGGCTCGTCATGTTCAAGGAGTGCCTGCGCAACGACATCACGCCCTTCATCATCACGGACGAGGTAAAGCTGTTCTACTATCGCGGGGTCTCGCAGTGGGGCCGGGAGCGGGGCTACCTTCTCGACACGTGTCTCGCGGCTCAGGACGCCTTTGCCGAGCTGCTCAGGCACTTCCGCATCGAGGGGTAGGAACCTTGCTGTGGTAACGCCCTCGTTGACATTTGACGCGAGACGTCAACCAGCGCTCCTTTGATTCCACTCTTGCTCGACCGCATACTTGAGTTGGCAGACGGTCACACGTCGAAGGGGCATCATGGACGCATCCATCAACATCGGGCGCACAATCTCGCGGGAACGCCGTGGCAGGGGCGTCACGCAGGAGGCACTCGCTGCCCACCTCGGCGTATCGAAGGCCGCAGTGAGCAAATGGGAGCTCGGGCAGAGCCTGCCGGACGTGAGCCTGCTGCCGCGCATCGCCGCGTACTTCTCGCTCACCCTGGACGAGCTCTTCGACTGGCGCGACGAGCTCACCCAGGAGGAGTCCGCCGCTCTCTACGCCGAGGTCTACGCTCTGAGCGAGAAGGACCTCGCCACGGCGCACGAGCGGCTGCGCGCGCTCGCGGCGGAGCACTGCTCGGACGCGAATCTGCTGCTCATGCTGGCGTCGCTCCTCACGGTGTGGGCGGGTGGTATGGCAACGCCGTTCGCGTCGGCGGGCGAGAGAAACGACGCGACCGACGCTGACGCGCTTGTCGACGAGGCGCTTGCCTTGATCGACCGCGTGCTCGAGGTGGCAACGGACCCGTCGACCCTCTACCTCGCGCAGCAGCAGAAGGCCACGACGCTCTTCCAGGCGGGACGCCTCGAGGAGGCGGCGGCGCTGCTGGAGCCGCTGGTGCACCGACAGGACGCGGGCGCCCCTACGATGCTTTTGGCCTCTGCCTACCGCAAGCTCGGTCGTGACGGCGAGGCCCTCGAGCTCCTGCAGGCCGAGCTCCTGCGCGCGGCGAGCTTCGTGCTCTCGTCGCTCATGCAGGAGGCGGGCATGCGTGACGACGCCACGTTCGCACTCGCGGCAGGTGGCGCCGCCAAGGCGGTCTTCGAGGCGCTCGACATGGGCGCGGTGAGCCCGTTCTTCTCGGTGACGATGTCCCTCGAGGTCGCGGAGACCCTGCGTCGCGCAGGTGAGAAGGACGGGGCGCTCGAGGCGCTTGCGCATGCGGTCGATGCCCTGGCGGCGATCCCGGCGAATCCGAACCCGTCATCCTCCCCGCTCTGGGACCGCATGGCCGACCGCCTCGACCCCTCCCGCGCCGGCGAGGCCTGGGCCAAGCACAAGGAGCGCCAGGCAAACGAGGCCGCCGCGCTCATGCGCCGCGCGCTCGTCGAGGAGGTCACGTCCCCCGAGTGGCGCGAGCTCGCGGGCGACGACCCGCGCTACCAGGGGATCGTCGCAGCGCTAAAGCGGCTACTAGCGTATACGGACCCTGCGGCGACGGACCAACGCGATCGCTGACCTCAGTTCGGGCAGTAATTCAATCGCCATGTTTCTGCGGACAAAACTGGTCGTCTGAGGAGGCCATTTTGTCCGGAGAAATAGGGCGATTGAACGGTGCCGCAAAGTTGGCAAGAGGCTCGTGACGGAAATCAGTCCGCGCGGAGCGCGTCGAGCAGCGGAACGTCCCGCAGCCGGTGCATCGCGTACACGCAGCTGGCGAGAAGGACGAGCGCAACCAGCACCACCGCCCCCGCCACGTGCGCCCAGGGAACGACGAGGCCCAGGCTCCGCACGCTGATGCCGCCCCGCACGTAGAGCCAGACGTCAAACGCGAGCGCCACGGCAAGACCGAGCGCAAGGCCACACGCCGCCGTCCGCGCGCACTCGTACGCGAGCATCCGCCGCAGCGCCCGCTCCCCCCATCCCACGGAGCGCAGCACGGCAAAGTCGTGCGAGCGCAGCAGCACGCTCGCGGCGGAGGCGTTGAAGGCGCTCGCCAGGCCGACCGCGGCGGCGACGATGCCGACGCCCGAGAGCAGAACCTCCAGCGCCGCGTAGAGCACCCGGGCCTGATGCGCCTCAGCCCGCTCGTCCACGGCCCCGTCCAAGGCGGCGAGCGCGGGATCCTCCTCGAGCAGACGCTCGACGTCCTCAGCGGCGCGCACCGAGTCCTCCGCCGTGGCGTAGAGCGTGACGAAGCCGTACCCAACGAGATCCCGGTCAACGTCCGCGACGGTGGACGCCGATGCGAGCACCGTGGGAAGCACGCTCTCAAGCTCGCCACGCGTGAGCCAGAACCACCCCGGCACACCGTCGAGAAGCCCCACGACCTCCCACGACACGCCCGCCCCGACGACGGAGAGCCTCGTGCCGAGAAGCGCCTCGGAAAAAGGCCGCTCCCCCGCGCGGTCCGCGTCGGTCACCTCGTTCACGACGATGCAACCTCCCGGATCCGCCGCGGCGCCCACCCCCTCGCACAGACGCGCCCACGTGGCGTCGTCGACGTAGAGGACCGTGCCAAAGACGTTGCCGTCGGGACGCCAGAGCTCCTCGTCGGCCCACTCTACCACCGCACTGTCGTCAAGGTTCAGAGAGACCTGCGTCTTTGACACGAATCCCGCATCGTTAATGCCGTCCTGTGCCCGCAGCCGCTCGAGCAGCGCCGGCAGATAGACAAGCTCGCTCTTGGCCCCCAGCGCAGCCGCAGCTCCCTCGGAGCTCACCTTCGCGCTCACATCCGCAGGCGTCCCCTCGAAGATGTTCCCTCCCTGGTAGGTCGCCAGGACGCCGCCGCCCACCAGAAGCGTCACGGACAGCGCGAGCGCAGCCACCGTTGCCCCTCCGCGCGCCCTTCCCGAACGGCGAAATCGCCGGGCGAGAAGAACGGGAACCTCGCGGCTCGTCGGTGGGGAGAGGGTCCACCGCGAGTTCTGCAGGCGCGCTCTGTGCGCCGAAGCTGTCCGAGCGCCGGGCCCTCTCCCCACCGACGAGCCCAGGTTGGCTTCTACCCCGCGCATGGCTTCGACGGCGGGCAGACGGCTCGCACGGAGCGCGGGTGCAAGCGCACCGGCAAGTACGGCGATCACGGATACGCCCGCAGCAACGAGAAGCGCAGCGGGCTCCACACTCAACGCAATCGGCAGCCCGCCCGTCACCAGTGTCGTGCCGTCCGCGGCGAGCCACAGCGCCGCAGCATCCAAGGCTACGCCGAGCACAAGCCCCGCAAGGACTCCAACGGCGCAGAGCAGCGCCGCCTCCGCGAGAACGACGCGCACGAGCTGGCGGCGGGACGCCCCCGCAGAGGAGAGCAGGCCGAACTGGCGCACGCGCTCCGCGACCGAGACGCGGAAGGCGCCCGATATGAGCGTGACGGTCACGAGGCACGCCAGGGCAGAGGCGCACGCGCCAATAAACCCGACGCTCATGTCAAAGCCGCGACTGTTTCCCAGGCTCAGATACTCCAAGAGAGCGTTGTGATAGGAGGAGTACCCGCCGTGCTCGCAGATGCCCTCCGTCATCTGGTCGAGTTCGTCTACGCCAAGGTCGGGCGCCGCCCACGCAAAGATCAGCGGCTCCGGCCCAAAGCCCGGCTCGTCCGGGCAGACGTAGGCCACGTCCGAGTCACCGTCGACGATGCCTACGACGGTCAGGGCCCGCGGCTCGCCCACATCCACGAGCTCCTCGGCTAGCTGCGCGACGCCCTTCTCGTCAAGCTCATAGCTCGGGGGGTATTCGTAAGCCGAAATGCCGCCCGACGTCCGTTGGCGACGCCCGAGCGAGAGCTCGACCGTCGAGCCCACGGGCCACGTCTTCGCCCGGTGCGAGGGCACCGCGATCTCGCCCGGCGCCTCCGGCCAGCGGCCGTCCGCAAGAGGCGGCTCCACGACGAGGTCCTTCTCGCCCGTCAGCGTGGTCACGACGTTGAGCAGCGGCGCCTCTGCATCTCCCGTGAGCGCAGCGCCGAGGTCTCGTCGCACGGCGAGAGGGCCGCCGAGCACGTCCTCGACGCGGGCGAGCTGATCCTCGCCGATCTGCGAGAAGCTCACCTGCCAGGCGCCCTCGGACGCCCCCTCGCTCGCGACGAGCGAGGCGCGCAGACTCCCAACCAGCACCAGCACGAAGGTGAGCAGCGCGCACGCGAGCGCCACGCCCGCCGCGGTCACGACCGTGCGCGTGCGGTTGGCGGCGAGCGAGCGAATGGCGTAGCGCGTGAAGACGCTGAGCTGGATGGACATGGGCACCCCTCATACCATCTTGCAGCACGAGAAGGACCGGCACCAGTGACACATCCGTCACACGGCGACCTGCCCATATAACAAATCGGTCACTGGTCTCGCGCGCGGGAGGCGCATACGCTCGAGACAACGGAATGGGAGGTGGCGCATGGCACGGAGGGCTTCATCCACGGGACGTCACGCGAGGCGCAGGGCGAGGGGCCACGGCATCTTCCGCATGCAGCTCGCACGGGCCGCGCATTCCCGGATGGCCCGCTACGCCTTCCTCTTCATGCTGCTGGTGGTGGCCGCCTCCTTTGCCCAGACGCTCGCCTCCTTCTGGGGGCACGACGCGGGCGAGCTCCCCTCCGCTGCCGTGGGCTGGGCGGGAAACGCGGACTATCTCAGCGTGGCGCCCTGGGCGGTGCTCGTCTTCTTCCTGCTCTTCATCGTCTCGTCCTCGGCCTTCGCCGACACGCTCTACCTTGACGTGCGATGCCGTGCGGCAGGCTGCGTGGCAACGAGGACGACCACCGCCCGCTACGTCTGGGCGACAGCGGGTGCGGCGGCGCTCGCCGCCTTTGTCGTCGTGCTCGTGCCGCTGCTCGTCTCGCAGGCGCTGGCGCTTCTCGTCTTTCCCGTGAGCGCGCCCGACGGCTTTGTCACGAGCTTCAACGACGCCGCCTCCATGCCGGACGTCTTTGGCACCGGTTCGATGGAGCTCCCGCTCTGGGACCTTCGGTGGTCGCACCCCTACCTCTATAACCTAATCTTCATCTGCTACGACGCCCTCTGGGCGGCTATCATGGCGGCTGCGTCCGTGGCCGTCTCGCTCTACACGAGGAAGAGCCGCCTGGTGGTGCTCGGCGCGCCGACGCTCGTCTACCTGCTCTCCCTGTTTGTGCTGCCGAGGTGGGCCTCGCTCTCGAGCTACCTCTACCCCAGCGCCACGTCCGAGGGCTCGCTCGCCTTCATGGCGTGCGCGCCCGTTGCGGTGGCGCTTGTGGTGGCGGCCGCCATAGCGTGGGCTCTCGCGCGCGGAAGGGACGTGCTGCTATGAGCTCCCTGGCCAATACCCTGCGCCTGCGCGTGCTCGACCGGCGCTGTCGCCGGGCACTCGTCATCGTGCTCGCTCTGCGCGCCTGGCAGTGGTTCGCGCGGCCCATCGACTTTTGGAACCATGTCCCGGGCACGAGCGGGGCGCTCTATGGCTACATGTGGGTGACGGACGCCAACTACGCCGCGCTCCTCCTCGTGCCGCTCCTCGTCTACGCGTGCGCGGGCTGCCTCGAGGGCCTGCTCGACGCGCACCGTCTCGTGCGGACGCGCTCGCGCGGCTGGGCGGCGGTGGACTTCCTCGGCATCGCCGCGGGCAAGGCGCTCACGCTCTCCGCAGTCGTGCTTGCGAGCGGGCTCGTCGTCGCCCTGCCGCAGGTCCCCGCCGAGGCGCTGACGCCGCAGCTCGTGCTCGCGTTTCTCGGCATCCTCGCGCGCCAGGCGCTCTTCTTCCTCGTGTGCGCCGCGCTCATGCTCGCCGCGTATGCGCCCACCTCGCTCGTGCCGGCCGCTGCTGTTGCGGCGCTCGCCTACGGCGCGGTCGGCTACCTCCTCCAGGGACGGCTCCTGAACGACACCCCGCTCGACCGCTGGGGATGGCTCTGCGCGATGCCACCCCGCAACGTGCCGGACGCCGTCGATACGCTCGCCTGCATGGCAAAGTACGCCGTCGCGATCGTCGCGCTCGCGGGGGTGGCGGCGCTCGCGCTGCGTCGGCGCGACGTGCTCGGCGAGGGTAGCGGGTCAGGCGAGAAGGACGCGCGCGGCGAGAGGCGCCATGTCCTCTGGCTCCCCCTGCGCCGCCGCTACCTGGGGCGCGTTTGCGCCTGCATGGGCGCCGCGGCCATCGTGGCCTTCCTCCTGTCACGCGGCAACCCCGCCTACGCCCTCGCGCGCCTTCACGCCGGTGCGATCTTTCTCCCCAACGACCTAGGCATCGACCTCTTTGGCACGGTCGGCGCCCTCCTGCCCCCGCTCGCCCTCGCCTGGCTCCTCGCCGGCTTCCTCACCGCCGACCTCACCCACGCCCCCCTCCTCTGGCCCCGTCTGTCAATTGGGGGCGTGTTATTTCGTGCAGACAAAATGGGACAGGTTTGCGGAGCGCGCACACCAAGGCGCTGCAACGCGCGGACCCGCTGGGCGCTGATAAGAACCGGCCAGCTCGCACTTCTTTCCGGGGCGTACGGCGCCCTCGCGCCAACGGTCGCGGCGGCGGCGTGCCTTCCGGGCTCCGGTGATGCCCTCGAAGACGTCGCCGCTGCGCTCGCGCAGGCCCTGCCGTTCTCCGTAATCGCGTCCGTGCTGCTCGTCCTTCTCGTCAACCTGCTCGCGCTGCGCCTGGACGCCGTCATCGCCTGGGCCGTCGTGGCCGTAACGCACGCGACGAGCCTCGTGGCCTGCGTCTTTCTCCCCGAGAGCGCCGTCGCCGCTCTCACGCCGTGGTTGCCGAGCGCCGCCGCCACGGCCGCCTTCCACGCCGCACCCATCGGCGCGAGCGCGCCCCTCTCGCTCTCCTACCTGCTGCTGCTCGTCCTTCTCGCCGGCGCGCTCGTCGTCCGCGAGGCGCGCCGGCTCGACGTCCTCGGAGGTGACCGCCATGACTGACCCAACCGTCTCAATCGCCGGCACGGACAAGATCGTCATCAGCCACGCCACAAAGGTGATCCGTCGGCGCACGGTGCTCGACGACGTCTCGCTCGAGCTGCCGCGCGGGGGCATCTACGGATTCTCCGGCATCAACGGGTCCGGCAAGACGATGCTCTTCCGCGCCATCGCCGGCCTCATCCACCTCACGTCCGGCACGATCGACGTCTTTGGCCAGCGCATCGGGCGCGACGCGAGCTTCCCGACCGGGCTCGGCCTCATCCTGGAGAGCGTCGGCTTCTGGGAGGAGTACACCGGTCTCGACAACCTGCGCCTGCTCGCGAGCATCCGCAGCGCCATCGGCGAGCGAGAGATCCGCGCCGCGCTCGAGCGCGTTGGCCTGAACCCCGACGACGGGCGCGAGTACGGCGCCTACAGCCTGGGCATGAAGCAGCGGCTCGCGGTGGCGCAGGCCGTGATGGAGGCGCCCGAGCTCCTCGTGCTCGACGAGCCCACCAACGCGCTCGACGTGGACGGCATCGCGCTCGTCTGCCGCATCATCCGCGAGGAGCGCGAGCGCGGCGCCACGGTGCTCCTGGCCTGCCACAACGAGCCCGACCTCGAGGCGCTCTTCGAGCGGCGCTTCCACATGGCGGACGGCCGCATCGTGCGAGAGGGGTGATTCACATGGCGAGAAGAACGCTGAGGCTCCCGAGGCTCACGGGACGCGCCTTCGCCGTGGCGGTGGCGCTCGTGCTCGCCGCGTGCGGCGCGCTGGCGCTCGCGTTTCGCGCGAGCGTGACGGACTTCTCGGCGGACCCAGCCGCGCTCGACGCGCTGCCGTACGACGTCCGGACCGACCACGTGCTTCAGCTGGAGCTGGCGACCGAGGATGACCTCGAGGCCACCCTCGCCGAGCGCGAGGCGATGGGCGTCGCCCCGGCCGATGACGCGGCCGACGAGCTCTACCTCACGAGTGCCGCCGTGGAGAACCCCGCCGACTACGCGCCGGTGGTGGTCACGGCGACGTTTACCGGAGAGAGGAAGTACGTCTACCAGGCGTTTCGCTGCGCGTTTACGGTGACGGGCGTGGTGCGCGGCGATGATGCGGGCGACGCCCCGGCCGTGGGCGACACGATCGACGTCTTCGAGAATCTTCGGATATCCACGCCCGATTTCAACCCCACCGGCAAGGGCCAGCAGGGCGACGAGCGCATGGTCATGTTTGGCTACGGGGACTGCAGCGTCCCCTACCGCGAGGGACAGGAGTATTTGCTCTTCCTGGAGGAGAAGGACTACCCCGAGGGCACGCAGGGCACCGAGCCAGTCTATAGGCTCATCTGGCACCCGTACGCCGCAGCGCCCACGGACGCGCCGGAGCACCCCGAACGCGTCTGGGTGGACGAGACCCACGTCATCCACGAGGGCGTCAGCACCAACGGCAACCCCTACAGCTGGGAGGAGGAGGACGACGAGATGACCTTTGGCGAGGCGCAGCGCTACGACCGCCTCTGCTACGACGAGGAGGCGCGCGACGCCTACCTCGAAGGCGCCGCCACCATCCTCGCGAACACCCTCGGGTGACGGCGGCACGTTCTTCTCGCCTTCGTTGGCGTTGCTACATTCAAAATCATGTAGCAACTGACTCCCCGAAGGGCCTTTTGGTCGTTTGACCGCGGTTGCTACATGGTATTTCATGTAGCAACGAGAGGCCATTATCGAAAGCGTTCACCCCAACGCGGGGGGCATGCGCTACGGCAGGGGCGACGAAGGAGGAGCCGTGGACATTCCGCGCAGGCCATACCTCAGGTTCAACGAGTTCGGCGGGACGTCGCTCTGGTTCACGGGCGTCCCCGACCCTCCCTGCGACGTCCCCGACGTCGAGGAGAAAGTCGAGGAGGCAACCGAGAAGATCCGTCGGCTTGAGAGGCGGATGCAGGAGAAGAACGATGACCCGAAGCGTTCTTGACATAGACGCTGACCTGCGGCTCGTTCGACTTGATGCGCCGCCCGCAGAGGCGCTCTCGTGGTACCAGGACCCCGAGACGCTCTGGATGGTCGACGGCAAGCGCGAGCCCTACACGCCCGAGCGGCTGGCGCGGATGTACGACTGGCTCGCGGAGCGCGGCGAGCTCTGGTTCATCGAGGTGCGCGACGAGGGCACGGGGGTCGGCTGGCGTCCGGTCGGCGACGTCACGCTCTGCCCGAGCGACCTCCCCATCGTCATTGGCGAGAAGGACCAGCGGGCGCGACACGTCGGGCGGCGCGTGATCGGGGCCCCCTGCGAGAGGGCGCGCGGCCTCGGCTGGCGCGAGGTCCTCGTGGGCGAGATCTACGAATGGAACGTCGCGTCGCAGCGGTGCTTCTCGGCCGCCGGCTTTGAGCCCTACGAGCGCGCCGAGCGCGGAGCCCGCTGGCGGCGGAGGCTGTAGTCAACGACGTAAGACGGCGAGGGGCCGCAAGCGCATGCGCTAGCGGCCCCGAACCCAAAGACGACGCTGCCTAGGCCACCACGCGTAGGTCGCCGTCGAGCTCATTTTACCCTACCGAGGCGTGAATCAATCAGAGAGTGGATCCTTCATACATCTGGCCCCACTGCAACCCTGACATAGCTAACACAGCCCATCGCATCGCCGCGGACAAACCCCAGGCTCTCATAGAGCGCGCAGGCACCTGAGCCGTCGTCCGTGAGGAGCTCCATCTGGTAGACGTCCGAGAACCGATTCATGACGGCCCGCATGAGCTGCGTCCCAATGCCCGTGCGCTGATGCGACGGCGCAACGATGAAATCCTGCACAAAGACGATCGTCACCCACGACGCGCACAATCCCCACGAGCTTATCGCCCTCAAAGGCGCCCCAAACGGCGAGAGAGCCCGCATACCCCGCACGCAGCGCTTCGGGACGGGAGGTGTAGTTCGTCCAGCCGACCGCCTCGTACAGGTCGAGAATCTCGTCGAACCGGGCCAGGCGCTCGTCCGATGAGAGCTCCCGAACCTCGACGACGTCCTTCTCCACAGCGTCCCTCCTTACGTGCGTTCACCATGTTTCTGCGGACAAAAGCGACCCCATTCAGCCCCGATTCTGTCCGGAAAAACATGATGAATGACAGACGCAACGTACAACGGCGACGCCGGAGAAGAGCGTCGCCCAGACCATGAGGAAGGCCGCTCCAAAGAACCAGCCATTGACTGTGTCCAAAAGCGTCGAGTCGTCAGCAACCACGTTACACCACAGCACTGATGTGAGGCACAGGGAAAGGAAGAAATAGCTCGCCGCAACGAGGCCCAGCGTGCGGGCGCCAGGCCTGACGGTCGCGGCAGCCACGGGCAGCACAAGCACGGGAACGCCGAGGACAAAGGGAAGCATGGGCACTCCTTTCGGTCTGCGACCACTATATCCCGCCTCCGCTGCCGGCCGCTCGAGAGAATGGGCGAGAAGAACATCGTCCCAGCTCACAGCCATGGCAAAACCCTTTGTCATACCTCTCGCCGCCACGCGGGCGCCCCTGGGCGGTCGGGCGGGTACACTTGCCTCAAGGGAGGAGCCGTGGACGAGCAGACCACCGAGAGGACCAACGATCAAGCGACCGCGCAGCGGATCATCGGCGCGCGCATCCGCGAGTTCCGCGAGGCCGCGGGGCTCTCCCAGGCCGAGCTCGCGCGGCGCGTCTACGTCTCGCGGCAGACGGTCGGAAACTGGGAGGCTGGGCGCACGCTGGCGGACGTGCAGAGCCTCGTCCTTCTCGGCCAGGTCTTTGGAACGACGGTCGACGCGCTCATCGGCGATAAGGGCGCACGGGCCGTGCGCTCGACCGCCAGCGAGCGCCACGAGCTCCTGCGACTGCTCGCAATCTGCGCCGCGCTGCTCGTCGTATGCATCGTTCTCATCTTCGTGCGCTACCTGCTCTCGCCGCTGCGACACGCGAGCCCGGCGATCGAGCCGCTGCGCGACCTCATGTTCCTGGCCATAATCGCCTGCGAGGCCATCCTCGCGCTCCGCGCCGCCCCTCGCCTCCGCGCGTTCATGCGCGACCATGACCTCGCGGGCGCCGTCGCCGCGACGGCGTTTCTCGAGGGGCGCAACCCGGCGGAGGAGGTCCCGCACGACTTTCTCTTCCGCTGGTTCATCCCATACTGGAAGGTCTGGCTGGTCGCGATCGTGGCCGTGGCGCTGGTCGCAGCCGCACTTTATGTGGGCGAGCTTCCGTAGAGCCCTGTAAGATAGTGGCATCGTCGCTGCGTTCACGCAAACTGGAGGCCGCAATGCAGCTCGTCGACTCTAAGCCCACGCCGGACGACCGGCACGTCTGCGTGATCTGGCTCTCGCGTGCCGGCCTTGCAATCGGGGCAGACGGGCAGCCCGTCGAGGCCGAGTCCTCCCCCGCCTCCGCTGCCGCGCAGGTTGCCGAGAAGCACCTCAGCACCCGACTCTTCCCGCACGAGCGGCGCGGCGGCAGGAGCCGACTCCAGATAAACGAGATCCAGTCGCTCAGGTACGGCCTCGTCTCCGGGCCCGACATGAAGGGCATCATCGAGTATCACGGGTCGATTGTGCTCGCCACGCCCGTCTTTGACGGACGGCTGCCGGGCATCGTCGCCGAGGCGCTCACGAAGTTTGGGCCATACGACCTCGCGGGCATCACGGTGATGCCGGTCGTCACGCTTGCCGACAGCACGGGCGAGGTCGGTGACGCGCTTCTCGCCGACCTGCGCGCGGCCCTGCCCGGCGCTGAGCTGCTCGAACCGCTTGTCCTTCTCGGCGAGAAGCCCGAGGCAATCGAGTCCCAGCTTACGCCCTGCCTCGACGACCTCATCCGCTAGCCACCATCGTCGCCGTTGCCGTCCGAGGGTATGTACACTGCCCCTTGAGGGTATGTACACCCCGTCATCGAGTGCGGGCAGCAAACCCGCAGGTCAGAGAGTTGCCGAGAAGAACGCGCACTCGCGGAAGTGTACATACCCTAAGGGCTGGGTGTACATACCCTCGAGAGGGCGTCAGGTCAGCCGCCCATCTGTCAATTGGGGACTGTCCCCAATTGACAGACAAGGTTTGGGCCGGAGAGATGGGCGGTGAGGGTCATGCCCTGGGCCTCGGCGAGCTTGGCGGCAACGGAGAGGCCCAGGCCAGATCCTGCCGTCGAGCGCGAGGCGTCGGCCTGGTAGAAGCGCTCGAAGAGGCGGTCGACGTCGATGGTTGAGGGGTCGGCCACGGGGTTGGAGAACTCCACGACCACGCCGCTCTTCTCGCCGTCCTTCTCGCCCGCTGGTCGAACGCTCACCGCAAGCGGGCCGGAGCCGTGTCGCAGCGCGTTCACCACGAGGTTCTCCACGATGCGCGTGAGCGCCTCCCGGCTGGCCGTGACGACAGCGTCCCCGCAGTCGAGCTCCGGCTCCCAGCCGCGCGCCTCGAACTCCGGGTAATGGCCGAGAAGAACCTGCTCCAGCACCGGTCTCAGAGCAACCGGGCCCAGCTCAAGCTGGGTATCCGGGTCGGCGGCGCGCGCGTATGAGAAGAGCTCGTCCAGAAGGCCCGACATAGCGGCCAGACGCGCGTCGGCGGCGGCGAGCTGCTCGTCCTTGCGCGCCGGATCAACCTCCTCGCGGGCCAGCTGCAGGTAGCCGCGGGCACCGGTGAGCGGGGTGCGCACGTCGTGGGAGAGCGCGGAGAGCCCGCGCGAGAACTCGTCGGACGCGCGCAGGGCCTCCACGCGCTCCGCGTCCGCGGCGTCGATCTCGGCGTTCACGGCGTCGACCAGGGCGACCATACCCGGCAGGCGGCTGCCGCAGGTGAGCCGCGCGTTGCTCAGGCGCTCCCGACGCGCCAGGAAGCGCGCCTGCCGCCCGAGCTCGGTCGCGTAGCACACGCAGACGAAGAACGCCCCGAGCCCCAGGCCAACGAGCAGCAGGGCCGCGACCACGATTCCCTCGACCATCCGAAACCTCTCGACGACACCGACCCACGACCCCATGGTAGAGCTTGCGAGCAGCCACTCCGCCACCGAGCGAAGCCAGCGGTAGAGCGGCTCGAGGAACGCGTCGGACATCATGCGACGTCGCGCCTCGAGCCCACGAAGGTACCGAGCGCGCCGCACGCCGCGCAGAGCGGCGCGCAGACGATGAGCGCGCGGACGGCGGGCGCAAGGCCCGTGGCGTCGACGGCGAGCATGTCCGCGGCGCCGTTGCCGACTACGGCCGTGGTGACGTAGGGCATCCAGGCGATGGCGGCCTCGAGCGCGGGGCCCCACCCTAGGCCGAACGCGTCGCTCACAAGCAGGAGGAAGCTAAAGAACCCCTGTTCCACGGCACCCGAGAGCAGCAGGAACGCGACTATCACGGCAATCGCCTTGACGCGCGTGAGCTGCCCCGCGAGCAGCACGACGAGCGCGTAGGCGCATGCGTGGAGCCAGCCCTCCCCCGCCCACACCGCGATCTGCCAGAGCGGCTCGACGTTTTCCACCGGACGCATGGTCACGAACACGCCGACGCCGCTGAACGCGAGGTAGGCCAGCAGGATGACACCCGTGACGATGACCACGAGCAGGTACTTCTCGGCGAAGTAGGCGACGCGCCCGCGCAGGGACGAGAGAAGCGTGCGGTCAAAGCCAGCATCGGAGTCCATGCAGGAGAGATGCGCCGCCACGAACACGGCGACCATCTGGACGAGCGTGATGCTCGCGCCGCGCCCGGCGAGGCGCAGCGCCCCGGCGCGACCGGTCAGGCCGTCGTAGACGATGCCCGGCTGGAGCGGCCACCAGATCGTGAAGACGGCGCTGCCCAGGGTGGCAAGCGCGACGAGCGCGAGCACGGCCCATGGCCAGCGAGCACGCAGCGTGCGGTAGAGGTCCGAGCGAAGCAGAGCCATCATGCGACATCCCTCCTCGAGACGAGCAGGGCGTCGGCGGCGACGGTGGCCGCGGCGACCGGCAGGCACACGACGAGCGCGCGGACGGCCGGCGCCAAGCTCACCGCGTTGTCAACGGAGAACATCGTCTGCGCCCCGGCACCGACCGCGGACGCGATCTCCGCGGGCAGCCACGGGCCCACGACGGCCGTCACCGTGAGGAACTCGCCGCCGAGAAGCGCGTACAGGAAGTCAATCCCGATGAGCAGGGCGCCCTCGATCAGGCCGCCGGCGCTGAGCACGGCAAACACCGTGGTCACGCTCTCGTTGCGCGTGAGGTGGGCCACGAGCACCGTGAGCGCGACGTAGGGCGCGGCGCAGAGCCAGGTGCAGCCGAGCCAGGCCGCGACCTGCCACGCGGGCTCCGGGTTTGCCACCGGCACCCCAGAGACCAACAGGCCGAGAAGACCCATCACGAATGCGAAGACGATAAGGACCGCGGAGAGCAGCAGCGAGAAGACGCACTTCTCGGCAAACCAGACCATGCGGGCGCGCTCTCCGAGGGACGAGAGGATCGACCGCGCGAAACCGATGTCGGTCCGGTCGCAGCACACGATGGACGCCATGGCCGCGGCGAGGATCTGGATGCCGTTCATGGGGAGCGCTGAGCCGGTGAGGTCGTCGTAGCGGATGGGGCCCATGCTGGTCCAGCGCATCATGAGGGCAGGCGCGAGCAGGAGAAACGCGACGATGGCGGCCACGGCCCAGATCCAGCGCGCGTGAAGGACACGGTAGGCGTCCGAGCGGATCAGGGCGATCATCGCGCGCCACCGTCCTTCTCGGTGTTGAATAGGGACCGTCCCTTTTCATCACCCATGAGCTCGACGAAGTACTCCTCGATGTCGCGCTCCTGCTGCGTGAGCTCGCGGACCTCGACGCCGGCCGAGAAGCACGCGGAGCTGACCTCGTCGAGCGTGGCGCCGGTCACCACGAGCGCGCCGTCCGGCTCCGCGCGGAAGGTCGCCTGCGGCAGCGCCTGCTCGAGCAGGGCGAGCCCGCGCTCGGGCTCGGCCAGGCGGACGCGCACGGAGCTCCCGCAGCGCTCATGGAGCTCCTCGTCGGTGAACTCAGCTCTGAGACGTCCGTCAGCGATGACGCCGAATCGCGTGGCCACGCGGTCGAGCTGGTCGAGCACGTGGCTCGAGATCATGATCGTGACGCCGTGCTCGTGGTTGAGGCGCACGAGCGTGAGGCGCATGTCGCGGGTCGCCTCGGGGTCGAGCCCGTTGAAGGGCTCGTCAAGGAGCAGCAGGTCGGGACTGCCCACGAGCGCGAGGGCGAGCCCCAGGCGCTGCTTCATGCCGAGCGAGTAGGCCTTCACGCGGCGGTGGTCCGTCGGGTCCAGGCCCACGAGCGCGAGCAGGTCGTCTGCCACCGCGCCGGCGTGCGTCATGCCGAGCGCGAGCGCCTTGGCGACGAGGTTGTCGCGCGCGGTGAGGCTCTGCAGCACGCCCGGGCTCTCGATGAGGGCGCCGATGCGCGAGAAGCCCTGCGGGGTCGCGCCGCCGCGCTCCGGGTCGCCGAAGAGGACGACCTCGCCGGCCGTCGGGCGCGCCAGGCCCGCGACCATCTTCATCGTGGTGGACTTGCCCGACCCGTTCTTTCCCACAAAGCCGTAGATGTCACCGGCTGCGACGGTCATGTCCAGGTTGTCCACGGCCAGCTTGCGCCGATAGCGCTTGGTGAGGCCGTGCGTCTCGATGACGTTCACGCTCGCTCCTTTCTAGAGGCTGCCTCCCAGTCTGGCAGGCAGGCCTTTAGAAACCGTGAGCCAAATCTAAAGAAAGCTTGAGGATGAGGCGGGGCAGTATCACGCGAGCTTGAAGCCCATGCCCCAGACGGTCTTGACGTACTCGTCCGTGCCGGTTGCGCGCAGCTTGGCTCGGATGTTGGAGACGTGCACGGCGACCGTGGAGTCGTCGCCGGCAAACGGCTCGCCCCACGCGAGCTCGAAGAGCTCCGCCTTGGAGAAGACGCGGTTGGGCCGGCGCACGAGCGCCTCGAGGATGTTGAACTCGATCTTGGTGAGCGCGACCTCCCCGCCCTTCTCGCCATCCTCGCCAGGGGCGACCGCGAGCGTGCGTGCCTCGGGGTCGAGCGTCCAGCGCTGCCAGCGCAGCACCTCGTCGCCCGGGACCGATGCGCCATGATGGCGCAGCTGCACCTCCACGCGCGCCGCGAGCTCGTCGAGGTCGAAGGGCTTGGTGAGGTAGTCGTCGGCACCCAGGCGCAGCAGGTCGATCTTGTCCGCCGCCGTGGTGCGAGCCGAGATCACGATCACGGGCGTCGCCGCGTCACGCGCCCGGATGAGCCCGACGAGCTCCTCGCCGGTCGCACCGGGCAACATGAGGTCGCAGATGACGATGTCATACGCCGCGTCCTTCTCGCCCAGCAGCAGGCGCGCCTCGGAGCCCGAGAAGGCCTGCGTCACCGCATGACCGTCGCGCGCGAGCCGCGTGGCCACCACGTCGTTGATCGCCGCGTCGTCCTCTATGACCAGCACCCGCGCCATGATCCTCCCAAAATGATACGAAGGGAATGTCCCTTCGTATCATAGCGGCATGGACTCCCAGAATCATGGGGTTGTAATGGCGGACATACAGACGTAAGTGACCGCTCGCCTTTGTTAAGGGCGCCGTAAGAGACGGTCAGCTCAGAGCAAGGACTCCCCGACCGCGGGCAACCCCACCGCGAGCGGACCCTAACGTAGCACTCGGCTTCGCCGGCGGCGCAGCGCCGTCGGCAGACGTGAACGGGTATCGAAGGGAGCTCTTGTGAAGAACAGCATCACCGCCACCGGCGTCTCTCGCCGATCCTTCCTCGGCATGCTCGGCATGGCCGGCTTCGCCTGTGCGGCGGGCCTGGGCCTCACCGGCTGCGAGGACAGCGCCGCCCCCGCGGCGGAGGCCGTGGACTTCAACTCCATGTCGCTGGACGACATCATCGCGCAGGCCAAGGAGGAGGGCCAGATCAACTCCGTGGGCATGCCGGACACCTGGGCCAACTGGGTCGGCACCTGGGACGACATCGAGGAGAAGTACGGCATCACGCAGGCCGACCAGGACATGTCCTCCGCCGAGGAGATCGCCATGTTCAAGCAGGAGGGCGCCGACGGCACCAAGGACATCGGCGACGTGGGCCAGCAGTGGGGCCCCACGGCCGAGGCCGAGGGCGTGACCCTCAAGTACAAGACCAGCTACTGGGACGAGATTCCCGACTGGGCCAAGGACGACGACGGCGACTGGGTCGTGGGCTACTACGGCACGATGTCGATCATCTCCAACGACGACCAGGTCCCCAACCCGCCGACCACGCTCGCCGAGCTCGCTGACGGCGACTACAAGGTCTCCATCGGCGACATCACCGCCGCGGCGGCCGCGCAGCACGCGGTGCTCGCCATCGCCGTCGCCCTGGGCGGCGGCCTCGACGACATGCAGCCCGCCTACGACTTCATCACCAAGATCGCCGAGGCCGGCCGCCTCGACGTCTCCGACGTCTCCGTCGCCCGCCTGGAGTCCGGCGAGGTCGCCGTGGGCCTCAACTGGGACTACAACTCCCTCAACTACCGTGCGCAGATCGTCGAGAACAACCCCGACGCCAAGTTCACGGTCAGCATCCCGACCGACGGCTCGGTGCAGTCCGGCTACGCCACCATCATCAACGTCAACGCCCCGCACCCCGCCGCGGCCTGCCTCGCCCGCGAGTACATCCTCTCCGACGAGGGCCAGATCAACCTCGCCCGCGGCTACGCCACGCCCATCCGCAGCTCCGTGGAGCTCCCCGAGGACGTCAAGGCCCTGCGCCTGCCGGAGGAGCAGTACGGCGACCAGGTCCAGTCGATCGACTACGAGAAGTGGACCGACGTCACCAACGAGCTCGTGACCTGGTACCAGGAGAACATCATCCCGATCCTGGGCTAGCCTCAAGCGCAGCGTCCGCCGTCATCGGCGCATCCGGGCGGCCTTCGGGCCGCCCTCTTCATGGGGCCCTCCGTCCTTCTCGCCAACGGGTCCCCGGGCGAGAAGGACGAGCCGCCCCGACTCGCATCCCAACGAACGCATGTAAGGAGGTATCGTGGCAGAGATCTCCCAGACGGCCGCCGCGCCCGCCGCAGGCGAACCGGCAACGGCGCAGGCAAGGTCCGCGAAGAGCAGGAGGTGGGTCGGCTACGTCGCCTTTCTCCCCTTTTTGCTCGTGATCGTAGGCTACGAGCTGCTCCCGCTCGCGCAGCTCGTGCTGGACAGCCTGATCGGCAAGGAGTCCGGCACCCTCGGCATCGAGAACTTCGTCAAGGTCTTCACCACCCCGCTCTACCAGCAGTCCATCATCAACAGCGTGTGGATCAGCCTCGTCTCGGCCGTCGTGGGCATCGTCGTGTCGTTTCTCGCCGCACGCTTTGCCTACGAGTCGAGCGAGCGCGTGCGCAGCGCCTTCACGATGGTCCTCAACATGATGTCCAACTTCTCCGGCGTCCCCCTGGCCTTTGCCTTCATGATCCTCATGGGCAACTCCGGCGTCCTCACCATCCTTGGGCAGCAGTGGAACATCCCCTTCCTCGCCGACTTTGACCTCTACACCGGCGAGGGCCTGCTCGTGCTCTACATCTACTTCCAGATCCCGCTGGCCACGCTGCTGCTCCTGCCGGCCTTCAGCGGTATCAAGAAGTCCTGGCGCGAGGCCGCGATCATCCTCCGGGCCACGCCGCTGGACTACTGGTTCAAGATCGTGATTCCCAACCTCATGCCGTCGATCCTAGGCACGCTCTCCGTGCTCTTCTCCAACGCCCTGGCCGCGTACGCGACCGCGTTCGCCGTCGTCATGAACAACTACGCGCTGCTCCCGCTGCAGATCACGTCCAAGTTCAAGGGCGACGTGCAGATCGACGCGGCCACCGGCGGCGCGCTCGCCGTGGTGCTCATCATCCTGATGGTCGTCTGCACGCTCATCAACAACTACTTCACCAAGCGCGCGTCGAAGGGGCGTGAGATCATATGAGTTCCAAGACCAAGGCCGTCGAGGCCGCCGCTCCCGGCAAGAAGACGCCGCTCGCTGCCAAGATCTTCCTGGGCATCGTGGGCCTGTACCTGCTCGTCCCGTTTCTCACCACGCTCGTGTACTCGCTCTTCGTCGAGTGGACCGACGTTCTGCCCTCCGGCTTCACGCTGCGCAACTACGCCGAGCTCTTCACAAACTCGACGTTTTGGCTCTCCATCGGCCGCACGCTCATCCTGTGCCTGGTGAGCGTCGCCATCACCATCGTCCTTCTCCTCCTGGCGATGTACGTCGTTGTGGCCGTCAACCGCAAGCTGGGCCGTTTCATGCAGTTCGTCTGCATGATCCCATACGCCCTCCAGGGCGTCATCCTGTCCATCGGCATCATCTCGCTCTACACCGGCACCGGCACGATCCTCTCCAACCGCATGTTCATGCTCTTCGGCGCCTACACCATCCTCGTGCTGCCCTACATCTATCAGGGAATCCGCAACGCGCTCAACGCAATCGACGCCAACATGCTCATCCAGGCCGCCGAGATGCTCGGCTGCGGGCGCTTCCGCGCCTACGTCCAGGTGGTGCTCCCCAACATCGTGTCGGGCATCCTGGTCTCGAGCCTCCTCGCGGAGAGCATCGTCTTCGGCGACTTCGTCCTGGCCAACAACATCGCCGGCACCAACTACCAGAACATCCAGGTGTTCCTCCAGGCGAACATGGCGCGCTCGAGCGGGCTGTCCAGCGCCATCGTCGTCGTCATCTTCCTCGTGGTGGCCGCAGTGACCGCAATCGTCCTCAAGCTCCAGCGCAGCTCGCAGAACAGGTAAGGAGAAGCCCAGATGGCTTACATCGAATTCAACGACGTCGTCAAGCGCTTCGGCGACAACACGGTCCTCGACCACATCAACTTTGGCATCCAGCAGGGCGACCTCGTGACGCTGCTCGGCCCCTCCGGCTGCGGCAAGTCCACGCTCCTGCGCTGCCTCTCGGGCCTGGAGTCGGTGACGGAGGGCCAGATCGTCCTCGACGGCCGCGACGTCACCAACGTGCCCGCGAGCAAGCGCAACATCGGCATGGTCTTCCAGCAGTACAGCCTCTTCCCCAACATGACCGTCGAGCAAAACGTCGCCTTCGGCCTCAAGATGAAGAAGGTCGACCCCGCGACGATCGAGAAGAAGGTCACCGAGGCCATCGCCATGGTCGAGCTCACAGGAAAGGAGAAGGCCTACCCCGCCAACCTCTCCGGAGGCCAGCAGCAGCGCGCCGCGCTCGCCCGCTCGATCGTGACCGAGCCGGCAGTCCTGCTCCTCGACGAGCCGCTCTCGGCGATCGACGCCAAGCTCCGCAAGGCGCTCCAGTCCCGCATCCGCGAGATCCACCAGGAGCTCGGCCTCACCACCATCTTCGTCACGCACGATCAGGACGAGGCCATGGTCATGTCCGACGTCATCCAGCTCTTCCACTCGGGGCGCATCGAGCAGGCGGGCAGCCCGGTCGAGGTCTACACGCACCCCGTCTCCGAGTTTGCCGCCAGCTTCATCGGAAGCTACAACCAGCTGACCGGCGCCCAGTTCTCCGCGCTCTCCGGCACAGCCGTGCCCGCGGGCCACGTGGTCGCCGTCCGCCCGGAGACCATCGGGATCGACCGCGTGCGCCCCGCGGCGTCCGACGACGGCTTCGTCGTGGCAGGAACCGTGACCGACAGCACGCCGCGGGGCAACGTCCTGCGCTACACCGTGCGGGTCGGACAGACCAACATCCTCGTCGACGTGCTCTTCCGCAGCTTCCACATGTTCGACCCGGGCGAGACCGTCTACCTCACCCTCCTCAAGCACGACTGTCTCGTCATCCCGGAGAACGCGCGGAGCGCGGCATAAGGCTTCGCGCTCGGCAAGAAGAAGGCGCCCTCCCTTTCCCCCTCGACCCGCATGCGTCGCGTGCGGGTCGAGCCCGCTCGGGCTCGACGTCCTTCTCGACCCCGCGCCCTTCTCGGCTCTCCGCCCCTCATGAAAGGAGCTCCCGTGTCCTTCCGCGACCAGACCTGCCTGCCCGTCGACCTCCCGCGCTACAAGGGCAACCTCCACAGCCACACCACCAACTCCGACGGCCTGCTCGCTCCCGCCGATTCCGTCGCCTCCTTCCGCGCTCACGGGTACGACTTCATCTGCCTCTCGGAGCACGACCTCTATACCGACCTGTCGGGCCAGTTCGACGACGAGGGCTTCGTGATTCTTCCCGGGCTCGAGGCGTCCGCCTACCTCTATGCGGACGAGTCGGAGTCCGTGCGCCTCAAGTGCCACCACATGCACGGAATTCTTGGAACAAGCCAGATGGTCGCCTCCGCGCAGAGGCGCTTCTCGCACGGGGAGCGCCTCGAGCCCCTGCGATTCCACGGAACGTGGGAGGGGGCGGCGGTGGCGGAGGAGCTCGCTCGCGAGCTTGCCGCACGAGGCTGCGCCGTGACCTACAACCACCCCATCTGGAGCCGCGTGGAGCCCGACGAGTTCTGCACGTCTGAGGGATTCTTCGCGCTCGAGATCTTCAACTACGACACCGTCAACGAGTCGGGCACGGGGTACGACACCACCTATTGGGACCTCATGCTGCGCCGCGGGCGGCGCGTCTGGGGCTTTGCCTCGGATGACAATCACAACGAGGGCATCTTTGACGACTCCTTTGGCGGCTGGGTCGTCGTGAGCGCGCCCGCCCTCACGCGCGATGCCCTGGTGAGGTCGCTCCTGGCGGGCACGTTCTACTCCAGCTCGGGACCGGACATCATCAACTGGGGCGTGCGCGAAGGGAGCGTCTGGGTGGACTGCAGCCCCTGCGAGCGCGTCAACCTCGTCGCGGGCGGCCCGGTCAACGCCGGGACGACCGTCATCGCGCCCGAGGGTGACCTGCTCACGCATGCGGAGTTTGCGCTCAGCGGGCTCGAGACCTACGTGCGCCTGGAGTGCGTCGACGAGCGCGGGCGCACGGCGTGGAGCAACCCCCTCTTCGCGGAGTAGCGCAGGTGGGCGAGAAGGACGACCTCGTCGTTCTTCTCGCCCAAGCTTCTAGCCCGCCCTACTGCAGCGGCATGGACTCCCAGGAGCCGTCGGCGCGCGGGGCCTCGACCGATCGGTAGCCCACGTCCCACGCGTGGGCGTACGCTGCCGCGATGCCGTCGCACATGTCCGCGGGGACGTGCGCGTCCGAGCCCACCGTGATGGGCACGCCCGCCCGGCAGAAGCGCTCGAGCAGGCCGCGCGCGGGATAGTAGTCCCCCACCCCCTTGCGCCACCCGGCCGTGGAGAGCTCCACGCGCCGCCCGGTGTCGCGCGCGCAGGCGACCATCTGGTCCCAGAGCGGCTCGAGGTCGATCGTAGCGGCAAAGCCCTCGTTGCGCATGCGCTCGGGCAGGTCCGGGTGCGCCATCGTGCCAAACGGGAGCGGACTCTCGCAGGCGCGGCACCAGGCGTCCACGTAGCGGCGCCAGACCTCGTCGGGGCCGAGCTCGCGCCAGATGGCGAGGTCGGAGGTGTCATCGATCCAGGCGCCGTCGTCGATGACGCCGAGCCAGTGCACGCTGCCGAGAAGCACCTGGGCGCCAGCGCTCCAACGAAGCACGTTCTCCTCGCAGCCGGGGTACCAGTCCGCCTCGAAGCCGTAGATCATCTCAAGCTCGGGATGGGCGTCGCGGGCGTTCTCCCACGCCACGCGATGGGCGGCGAGCTCCGCCCCGACGACCTGGACCTCCCCCGCCGGGTCCATCACCGCGGGCAGCGTGAGGTGGTCGGTGGAGACCAGGACGGCGCAGCCGGCGGCAACCGCGGCGCGGGCGTTCTCCTCAAACGTCCCGACGCCGTCAGAGAAGTTCGTGTGCGTGTGGCAGTCCACGATCGAGCCGGGCGTCAGCGGGCGCATGGGCGCTCCCTTCTACGAGAAGGGCCGCCGGGCGAGGGATCCGACGGCCCGATCACATCAAAGATGTGTGCTAATTTGGGACTGTCCCCAATTTACAGGTCCTGGAGGGCGTTGACGGAGAGCGGGCCCTCGCGCAGCGCGACGATGGCCTGCACCAGCGCCACCGCGCCGGACATGGTCGTGGCCATGTCGATGCCGCGGCTCACGGCCTCGCTCCTCATCTTGGTGCCGTCGCCGCGGGAGCTGTGGCCCTTGGGCGTGTTGATGAGGAAGGAGATCTTGCCGTCGGCCATCAGGTCGAGGACGTTGGGCGAGCCCTCGGAGATGGTCTTGACGACCTCGCAGGGGATGCCCGCGGCGCGCAGCGTCTTGGCGGTGCCGCGCGTGGCCAGAAGGTCGTAGCCGAGGTTGCGCAGCGACAGCGCCACCGGGGCCACGGAGCGCTTGTCGCGGTCGCACACCGAGATGAAGACGCTGCCGGACTGCGGCACGTCGTACTCGATGGCCTCGCGCGTCTTGGCGTACGCCTTGGGGAAGGTGACGTCGAGGCCCATGACCTCGCCGGTGGACTTCATCTCGGGGCCGAGCGTGACGTCGGCGCCCGGGAAGCGGCTCCACGGCATGACGGCCTCCTTGACCGCGTAGTAGCCGAGGTCGCACCCCTCCTCGGGAAGGCCGAGGTCGGCGATCTTCTCGCCGCTCATGATGCGCGCGGCGCACTTGGCCAGCGGCACGCCGGTGGCCTTGGACGAGAAGGGCACGGTGCGCGACGCCCGCGGGTTGAGCTCGATCACGAAGACCTGCTCGTCGCGGACGGCGTACTGAACGTTGAGGAGGCCCTGGATGTGGCAGGAGAGCGCCAGGCGACGCGTGGTCTCGCGGACCTTGGCCACGATCTTGTCGGAGAGCGAGAAGGGCGGGAAGCAGCAGGCGGAGTCGCCGGAGTGGATGCCGCACTCCTCGATGTGCTCGAGGACCGCTCCCACGTAGCACTGCTCGGTGTCGCAGAGGGCGTCGACGTCGAGCTCGATGGCGTCCTCGAGGAACGCGTCGAGGTAGACGGGGTGGTCCGGGGAGACCTTGGTGGCCTCCTCCATGTAGCTCACGAGGTCGTCGTCATCGTAGACGATGCCCATGCCGCGGCCACCCAGGACGTAGCTCGGGCGGACGAGCAGCGGGTAGCCCACGCGGCGCGCGACGGACTTGGCCTCGTCGACGGTCTCGGCCGTGCTCGAGGGCGGGTAGGCGATCTCGAGGCGGTCGAGCAGGCTCGCAAAGCGGTCGCGGTCCTCGGCGAGGTCGATGGCCTCGGGCTGGGTGCCCATGATCGGCACGCCGGCGGCCTTGAGGCGCTTGGCGAGGTTGATCGGGGTCTGGCCGCCGAGGGTGACGATCACGCCCACGGGCTTCTCGACCTCGATGACGTTCATGACGTCCTCGAAGGTCAGCGGCTCAAAGTAGAGGCGGTCGGAGGTGTCGTAGTCCGTGGAGACGGTCTCCGGGTTGCAGTTGACCATGACGGTCTCGTAGCCCTTGGCCGCCAGCGCGTAGGCCGCGTGCACGCAGCAGTAGTCGAACTCGATGCCCTGGCCGATGCGGTTGGGGCCGGCGGAGAGGATGACCACGCGCGGCTTCTCGGCCTCGTGGAACTCCGTCACGCCGCCCTTCTCGTAGGTGAGGTAGTGGTAGCTCGTGCGCGCCGCGAACTCGCCGGCGCAGGTGTCGACGGTCTTGATGCACGGGCGCACGCCGAGGACCTCGCGCACGGCGCGCACAGTGTCCTCGCGCTGGCCGGTGAGGTGGGCGAGCTGGGCGTCGGAGAAGCCGAGCTGCTTGGCGGCCATCATGTGGTCGGCGTCGAGGCCCGCGATGCCGAGCTCGGAGATGACCTTCTCGGCGGAGACGATGTCCTTGATGCGGTTGAGGAACCAGTGGTCGATCTTGGTGAGGTCGAAGACGCGCTCGACGGTCCAGCCGCGGCGCAGCGCCTCGGCGACGTAGAGGATGCGGTCGGGCGTCGGCGTGCTCACGCGCCGCTCGAACTCGGCCTTGGAGAGGCCGGAGAAGTCGACGCTGCCGTCCGCGCCGAGGCCGGCGTGGCCCTGCTCGAGCGAGCGCATGGCCTTCTGCATGGCCTCCTCGAAGGTGGCGCCGATGGACATGACCTCGCCGACGGCCTTCATGCGCGTGGTGAGCGTGTCGTCGGTGCCCTTGAACTTCTCGAAGGCGAAGCGCGGGACCTTGACCACGCAGTAGTCGATCGAGGGCTCGAAGCAGGCCGGCGTCTCGCGCGTGATGTCGTTCTCGATCTCGTCGAGCGTGTAGCCCACGGAGAGCAGGGCCGCCATCTTGGCGATCGGGAAGCCGGTGGCCTTGGAGGCCAGCGCCGAGGAGCGGGAGACACGCGGGTTCATCTCGATGACGATGACGCGGCCGTCGTCGGGGTTCACGGCAAACTGAACGTTGGAGCCGCCGCACGCTACGCCGACGCGCTCGAGAATGGCGATGGAGTAGTCGCGCAGGCGCTGGAGCTCGAAGTCGTTCAAGGTCTGGCAGGGCGCCACGGTAATGGAGTCGCCGGTGTGCACGCCCATGGGGTCGAGGTTCTCGATGGAGCAGATGACGACGCCGTTGCCCGCGGAGTCGCGCATCACCTCCATCTCGATCTCCTTCCAGCCCTCGACAGACTGCTCCACGAGGACCTCGCTCTCAGGCGAGAGCGCGAGGCCCTGCTCGGCAATGCGCAGCAGGTCATCGTGGTCGTAGGCCATGCCGCCGCCGGCGCCGCCCAGGGTGAAGGCCGGGCGCAGGACCACCGGGTAGCCGAGCTCCTCGGCGATCTTCTCGCACTCCTCGACGGTGTGCGCGATGCCGGACTTGGCGACCTCGAGGCCGATGTCGCGCATGGCGTTGGCAAAGAGCTCGCGGTCCTCGCCGGTCTCGATGGAGTTGACGTCGCAGCCAATGACCTCGACGCCGTACTTCTCGAGGATGCCGGCCTTGCCGAGGGCGACGGCGCAGTTGAGGCCCGTCTGGCCGCCCATGTTGGGCAAGAGGGCGTCCGGGCGCTCCTTCTCGATGACCTTGGTGACGGATTCGACGGTGATGGGCTCGATGTAGGTTCGGTCGGCGGTCTCCGGGTCGGTCATGATGGTTGCCGGGTTGGAGTTGACGAGCACGACCTCGTAGCCCTCCGAGCGCAGGGCCTTGCAGGCCTGGGTGCCGGAGTAGTCGAACTCGCAGGCCTGGCCGATGACGATGGGGCCGGAGCCGATGATAAGGATCTTCTTGATGTCGGTGCGCTTGGGCATCTAGAAGCGCCTCCCCTCGCGGACGTCGATGGCGAGGTAGTCGTCCTCGCCGCGCATGAGCTTGGCAAACGCCGAGAAGGCGTAGGTGGAGTCGTTGGGGCCGGGCTTGGCCTCGGGGTGGTACTGCATGGAGAAGGCGGGGATGTCCATGAACTGGATGCCCTCGGGCGTGCCGTCGTTGAGGTTGACGTGCGTGAGGCGCACGCGCCCGTACTTCTTGGTCTGGACGACGGGCGCCACGTGGCGACGGGACCAGAAGCGCAGGTCCTCGTCGGCCGGGTGCTCGGCCACGCCGTCGGAGAGCTCGGGCACCAGCGGCCCGAAGGTCGAGAAGACCGGGCCGTAGTTGTGGTTCTGCGCGGTGATCTCCACCTTGCCGGTGAGCAGGTTCATCACGGGCTCGTTGCCGCCGTGGTGGCCGTACGGGAGCTTCTCGATCTGCGCGCCGACGGCCATGGAGATGACCTGGTTGCCGAGGCAGATGCCAAAGACCGGGAGCTTGCCGAGGCAGGCGCGCACCGCGTCAACCACGGGCGGCACGCTGACCGGGTCGCCGGGGCCGTTGGAGAAGAACACGCCGTCGGGCTCCATGGCCAGAACGTCGGCGGCCGGGGTGTCCCACGGCACGACGGTGACCTCGCAGCCGGCGGCGGAGAGGCGCTTGGCGATGCCCTTCTTCTCGCCGCAGTCGTAGGCGACGACGTGCAGGCGCGGCTGGCCGTCGGCATCCTGGCCGGGCACGGTGTAGCGCTCGGAGGTGGATACGTCAGCGACGTAGTTGTGCTCGGCGATGGCCGGGGCAGCCTTGACGCGGGCGATAAGGCTCTCGGGGTCGAGGTCGGTCGTGGAGATGGCCGCCTTCATGGCGCCGCCCTCGCGGATAGCCAGGGTCAGCGCGCGCGTGTCCACGTCCTCGATGGCCACGACGCCGCGCTGGACGAGGAAGCTGGGCAGGGACTCGACGCTCTGCCAGTTGCTCGGCGTGTAGCACATGTCGTGGACGACGAGGCCGGCCAGATTGAGCGGGTCGCCCTGCATGTCCTTCTCGTTGATGCCGTAGTTGCCGATCTGGGGATAGGTGAGCGTCACGATCTGGCCCGCGTAGGACGGGTCGGAGATAATCTCCTGGTAGCCCACCATCGAGGTGTTGAACACGATCTCGCCAAAGGCCTCGCCCTCGGCGCCGGCAGAACGCCCGAAGAAGTACATCCCGTTCTCGAGCGCGAGAAGCGCCCTCGGATGCCTGCCGTTGTCAACCAGTAGGTTCACAGCAACACCGCCCTTTCGTCCGCGCGCCCTCATCAGGCATATCGCAGCTACAAAAAACGGAGCACCCGCGAGCGAGGACTCCGATAAGGCTGCGACAAGTATGTTGTGGACGCCTTTTCGGTCTCTCGTACCGTCTTAAAGGTCGTTATCTAGCATAGCAGGTCGAGCGTTGGTTGTGGGGCGACGCAACGCCTTCGCAAAAAACTTGGCGCGGGCGCGGCGGCGCCAGGCAGGCCGACGGTGTGCACACGGGCCGGCGTTGTGCGCACTTCTCGGCGTTGTGTACACGCCGCGGCGGTGTGCGCACTTCTCGCCAGGCCGTCTACCTGCGCTTCTGTCGAGAAGAACCATGGAGGCAGTGTACACATCGACGACGAGTGTACACAACGCCCAAAGCCGCCCGGACACAGCAAGCCGCCCCGGAGCCCAAGAGCTCCGGGGCGGCCGTCAAGCTGAAGGTTCTTCTCGCCTGCTAGCAGACGCCCTGGGCCATCATGGCCTCGGCGACCTTGAGGAAGCCGGCGATGTTGGCGCCCATCACGAAGTTGCCCTCCTGGCCGTACTCGCGAGCGGTGTCGTCAACGTTGTGGAACATGCCGCGCATGAGGGTCTCGAGCTTGCCGTCGACCTCCTCGAACGTCCAGGAGAGGTGCTCGGCGTTCTGGCTCATCTCCAGGCCCGAGACGAGCACGCCGCCGGCGTTGGCAGCCTTGCCGGGCATGAAGGCCACGCCGTTCTCCATGAGGTAGGCGGTGGCGTCGGGCGTGGTGGGCATGTTAGCGCCCTCGCCCACGACCTTGCAGCCGTTGGCGACGAGCGCCTTGGCGTCCTCGAGGTGCAGGGTGTTCTCGCGGGCGCAGGGCAGCGCGATGTCGCAGGGGAGCTGCCAGACACCGCGGCCGTCGCCCTCGTGCCAGGTTGCGCCGGGGCGCTCGTCGACGTACATCGCGAGGCTCACGCCCTGGTCGTGGCCGGAGCGCTTCTTGTTGTAGATGTGCTCGAGGACCTGGTAGTCGATGCCCTGCGCATCCTCGACCCAGCCCTTGGTGTCGGAGCAGGCGACGACGGTGCCGCCGAGCTGCGCGACCTTCTGGATGGCGTAGATGGCCACGTTTCCGGAGCCGTGGACGACGACCTTCTTGCCCTCGAAGGAGTCGCCGATGCTCTTGAGATACTCGTCGACGAAGTAGACCAGGCCGTAGCCGGTGGCCTCGGTTCGGGCGAGGGAGCCGCCGAAGGTGAGGCCCTTGCCCGTGAGGACGCCGGTCCACTCGTTCTTGAGACGCTTGTACTGGCCGAACATGTACGCGACCTCGCGTCCGCCCACGCCCAGGTCACCGGCGGGGACGTCGGTGTTGGGGCCGATGTGGCGGAAGAGCTCGGTCATGAAGGACTGGCAGAAGGCCATGACCTCGCGGTTGGACTTGCCCTTGGGGTCGAAGTCGGCGCCGCCCTTGCCGCCGCCCATGGGCAGCGTGGTCAGGCTGTTCTTGAAGATCTGCTCGAAGCCGAGGAACTTGAGCATGCCAACGGTGACGGTGGGGTTGAAGCGCAGGCCGCCCTTGTAGGGGCCGATGGCGGAGTTGAACTCCACGCGGTAGCCGCGGTTGACCTGGACCTTGCCCTCGTCGTCTACCCACGGCACGCGGAACATGACCACGCGCTCGGGCTCGACGAGGCGCTCGAGAAGCGCGTTCTCCTCGTACTCGGGATGGGCGTCGAGCGCGGGCTGCAGGGTCTCGAGGACCTCCTTGGCCGCCTGGATGAACTCGGCCTGCTCGGGATAGCGGGCCTCGAGCTCGGCGATGATCTTCTCGGAATACGTCATGAGATTCTCCCCTCTCCTGCGGCCTCGACCGCGACGAAAGTTCCGGAAGAGAGAATACGTGCGAGAAACGCGTCGGTGCAAATTGAGCCCACGAAGCGTAACGGCATCGAACCTCGGGCGTAATCAGCCGTACACATGAAACACAGGCGCAATCCACACGCTCATTTCTGTTAATTGGGGACAGTCCCCAATTAACAGATTGCCCGGCGGGCGGTCACAAAAAAACGGCCCGTGCTCTCACACGGGCCGAGGCTATCGTGGTGGATCGTCAGGGGTTCGAACCCTGGACCTTGGGATTAAGAGTCCCCTGCTCTACCAGCTGAGCTAACGATCCAAAAATGGTGGATCGTCAGGGGTTCGAACCCTGGACCTTGGGATTAAGAGTCCCCTGCTCTACCAGCTGAGCTAACGATCCGTATTCGATTAAATGGGGTGGGCGAAGGGTCTCGAACCCTCGACCTACGGAGCCACAGTCCGTCGCTCTGCCAACTGAGCTACACCCACCATTTTGGCCACCTCTTCAAGCAGCTCGATTATTATGCACGCCCGCCCGACCCGATGCAAGGACTTTTTTGGGCGGAATCTGAATCTCTCCACGAGCCTGCCACGACGCTCGATAACATCGTGAATTGTTGTCCGGCCCGCATGATATTCTGCCTACGACCAAAAGGGGTGATATTCGATGCGCAACAAAAACAGTGATGAGAAGAGCCGGACCGGCGCGCGACGGGCGAGCAAGCCCGCCGCGCTTCTCGGCGCGCTTGTCGCGGCACTCATCGTCGCGGGTCTCTCGGGCGCGCTGCCGAGCATACAGCGTGCCCTCTCGCCCGAGCCCGAGCGACTCTCCCAGCGACAGGACGCCTACGCCTCCTGGAGCTTCGAGGAGTACCCGGAGTACTACCGCGTCGTCGGTTCGGCGGTCGTGGACGTGGAGCTGGAGCCCGGCGAGGCGCGCTACGAGGGCCTTGACTCCCTCGGGCGCACCGGCCGCGCGGTCGCGCTCGTGACCTATGACATGATGCGCGAGGGCAGCGACCGCGAGCGCGAGGACATCCACGAGATCCATCCCTCCGGCTGGGGGCACAATCGCGAGGTGGACATAAAGATGCCCGGCGAGAAGACCTATCATGGCGCCCTGTTCAACCGCAGCCACCTGCTGGCGAAGTCGCTCGGCGGGGATGACGCCGCCTATAACCTGATCACGGGCACGCGCCCGCAAAACGTCGGCGACAACCGCGGTCAGGACGGCGGCATGGCCTACACGGAGGGCATCGCCCGCGACTGGCTGTGGGACAACCCCGACGGCACCGTCTTCTACTCCGCCACGCCCGTCTACGAGGGCGACGAGCTCCTCGCCCGCAGCGTCATCGTGGACGTGAGGTCCTCCGACGGAAAGATCGACCTCGAGGTCGAGGTCTTCAACACGGCGTACGGTTTCGACATCAACTACGCGACGGGCGAGTTCTCCGTCATAGGAGCGTGATGCAGCATGGCCGAGAAGAACAAGGGGCTCGAGGTGGTGAGCCGCGCGCTCGAGCTCGACCCCGCGCTCGTCGAGCGCGTCGTCGGCACCAGCCACGAGTGGGAGGGGAAGATCTTCTCCGTCGAGCACCTCAGGGTCGAGCTCTCCGACGGGAGCCTCGACTGGCGCGAGATCGTGCGCCACAACGGCGGCGCGGGCGTGATTGCCGTCGTGGACGGCCGCGTGTGCCTGGTGCGCCAGTACCGCGTCGCCCTGGGGTGCATGACGCTCGAGATCCCCGCCGGCAAGGTCGACCCCTCCGAGCCGCGCGACGTCTGCGCCGCCCGCGAGCTCACCGAGGAGACGGGACTTGTCGCCGAGCGTCTAGAGCTGCTCACCGAGTCCTACGGCGCGCCCGGCTTCACCAACGAGCACACCTCGGTCTACTTTGCCCACGGCGTGACGCAGGGCGAGGCCCACCTTGATGACGGCGAGTTTCTCAACGTTGTCTGGGTGCCGGTGGAGACCGCGGTCGAGGCCATTCGCCGCGGGCTCATACAGGACGCCAAGACCGTCGAGGGCATTCTCGCGGCCAAGGCCTTTGGTATGCTCTAAAATGCTTACCGCACGTCTGCCGCGCCCTTAGCTCAGTTGGATAGAGCAGGAGACTTCTAATCTCAAGGTCGGGGGTTCGAATCCCTCAGGGCGCACCAGGGGACAAGCGGGCCGGGCGCCGGCAGCTCGGCGTTCGGCCCGATTTGCGCCTCTGACCGTTGCGGCGTGCGCGCTCGCGTATTTCTACGCGCAGCGCTGGTGTCATGCGGCATACTTTACAGGTGTTCTCGCCCGTTGGAAGGAGCGCGCGTTGATTTACACAATGACGTTGAACCCCGCCCTCGACTATGTCATGCACCCCCTGACCCTGGACATGGGATTCACCAACCGCTCTTCCAACGAGGAGCTCCACTGTGGCGGCAACGGCATCAACATCGCCACGATCCTCAACGAGCTCGAGACCCCCAGCATCGCCATGGGCATCGCTGCGGGCTTCACGGGCGACTACCTCCTCCGCCGCCTGCAGGAGAAGGGCATCGCGAGCAACTTCGTCCTTCTCGACCGCGGCTACACCCGCATCAACGTCAAGCTCAACGGCATCGTCATGACGATGGTCAACGGCATGGGCCCCAAGATCCCCGAGAAGAAGGTCGACGAGCTCCTCCAGCGCATGGACGTCGTCGGCGCCGGTGACACGCTCGTCCTCACGGGCTCCATCCCCAACACCCTCCCCGAGGACATGTACTCCCAGATCATGCGCCGCCTGGGCGGCCGCGGCATCCAGTTCGTCGTGGACGCCCCGGGTCAGCTGCTCATGGAGGCCCTCGAGATGCACCCGTTCCTCATCAAGCCCAACAACCACGAGGTCGGCCGCATCTACGGCGTCAACATCGAGGAGCCCGAGGAGTGCATGCCCTACGCGCACAAGCTCCAGGAGGCTGGCGCGCGCAACGTCATCATCTCCTGCGGCGGTCACGGCTCGCTGCTGCTCGACGAGAACGGCGCCGAGCACATCGTCCCGACCGCCCGCATCAAGCTCGTCAACGCGACGGGCGCCGGCGACTCCATGGTCGGAGGCTTCCTCTCCCAGGTCACGCATGGCGTCGACTACGAGACGGCTCTCATCTTCGCGTCCGCCTGCGGCACCGCGACGGCGGCGAGCAAGGGCATCGCAAAGCGCTCGACCATCGACCGCGTGGTCACCGCGCTCTACAAGAAGATGGGTCGAGCCATCCCCGGCACCATCGCGCGCGACATCCAGGCCAACAAGGACCGCGAGGCTGCCGCCGAGGCCGCTGCCGCGGCCGAGAACTAGCGCCTGGCCCGCTTGGGTTTCTCGTCTCGGCCGTGCCGGGGCGTGGACGTTGTTGGGATACGGCCGCCTGGCGGCCAGAAGGTAGGGGGTAACATGTACGAGGGAGTCAACGCATCTGACGGCATCGGCATTGGCGTCGCGCGCGTCGCCGTCGAGCCCGACCTGAGCTTCACGCCGCACAAGCCCGACGATGCCGGTGACGAGAAGCAGCGCTACGCCGCCGCCGTCGCCAAGTTCATCGAGCAGACCAACGCCCAGATCGAGCGCATGACGCAGACCGTGGGCGAGGAGGCCGCCGCCATCATGGGCGCCCACATCGAGTTCGCCGAGGACGAGGGCATCCAGGAGATGGTCAACGGGTCGATCGATTCCGGCATGTGCGCCGAGCAGGCCGTCTCCGAGGCCTATGACATGTACTACAACATGTTCTCCAACATGGAGGACGAGCTGTTCCGCGAGCGCGCCGCCGACGTCGCCGACGTCAAGACCGGCCTCCTCGCCGACCTGCTGGGCAAGGAGCTCGTCGACCTCTCCGCGCTGCCCGAGAACTCCGTCGTCGTCGTGCACGAGCTCACGCCGTCCATGACCGCGGACATCGACAAGGACAACGTCGCCGCCATCGTGACCGAGACCGGCGGCCGCACGTCCCACTCCGCCATCATCGCGCGCGCCCTGGAGATCCCCGCGGTCCTCTCCGTCGCGGACTGCACCAAGAACATCAAGAGCGGCGACATGGTCATCGTCGACGGCTCCCGCGGTCGCGTCATCGCCAACCCGGCGGACAACGACCTCGCGCACTATCGCGCCAAGGCGAAGCAGTTCGCCGAGGAGAAGCAGGCTCTCGAGGCCTACCGCGGCAAGCCCACGGTCACGGGCGACGGCGACAAGGTTCTTCTCGTCGCCAACATCGGCAACCCGGACGACGCCAACGTCGCGTCCGAGCACGACTGCGAGGGCGTGGGACTGTTCCGCTCCGAGTTCCTGTTCATGGACGCCAAGGAGCTCCCGTCCGAGGACGAGCAGTTCGCCGCTTACCAGAAGGTCGCGCTGCGCATGAAGGACCAGCCGGTCATCATCCGCACGCTCGACGTGGGCGGCGACAAGGAGATCCCGTACATGAACCTCCAGAAGGAGGAGAACCCCTTCATGGGGTACCGTGCGGTCCGCTACTGCCTCAACAACCCCGACCAGTACAAGGTCCAGCTCACGGCGCTGCTGCGCGCCTCCGCCTTTGGCGACATCAAGATCATGGTGCCGCTCGTGACCAACATCGACGAGATTCGCCAGGTCAAGGCGCTCGTGGACGAGTGCAAGGCCGATCTCGACGCCCGTGGCGTCTCCTATAACAAGGAGATTGAGATCGGCACCATGATCGAGACGCCCGCCGCGTCCCTGATCGCCGACGACCTCGCCGCCGAGTGCGACTTCTTCTCCATCGGCACCAACGACCTCATCGGCTACACCATGTGCGCCGACCGCGGCAACGACAAGGTCGGCTACCTCTACGACGTCTACCAGCCCGCCGTCCTGCGCTCTCTCAAGCGCATCATCGAGGAGGGCAACAAGGCCGGCATCATGGTCGGCATGTGCGGCGAGGCCGCGGCCGACCCGCTGCTGATCCCGGTGCTCATCTCCTTTGGCCTGGGCGAGTTCTCCGTGTCCGCCCCGTCGATCCTGCGCACGCGGCGCATCATCTCCGAGTGGACCAAGGCGGAGGCCGACGCCCTCACCGAGAAGGTCATGAGGCTCAAGACCGCCGCCGAGGTCAAGGCCATGCTCCAGGCCGCCGCCCGCTAGCTGTCAATTGGGGACAGTCCCCAAATTACAGAAAACTTTGATGCCGCTCGCCGAACCGTTGGCGGGCGGCATCTTCATTTTGCCGCGCGTTGGGTATGAATCGCCCCACTCAAATTGTTAGGGGGGTACGCATATGCCAAGAGGGCCGAGGGTGCAGTCTGATTCGGGGTACTATCACGTCATTTTGCAGGGCGCGGGCAAGCAGGTGATATTCGAGGACGATGAGGACAGGAGGACTTTTCTGCGCCTCTTGGGCCTCTCCTCTGAGCGCGCGGGGGCAAAGGTGCTGTCCTACTGCCTCATGAGCAACCATGTCCATCTCTTGATTGACGACCCGGTCAATGGCCTGAGCTCGCTCATGCACTGGCTCACTTCGACGTATGCACGCCATTTCAACGAGCGTTGGGACCATGTGGGCCACGTCTTCCGCTCGAGGTTCTCGAGCATACCCATTGAGTCAGATGACCAGCTACTGAACGTCGTCAGGTACATCCACAGAAATCCCGTCAAGGCGCATCTCGCAGCGGCCGCTGACTATCGCTGGAGCAGCTACCACGAGTTCACTGACGGCGGTGAGATCTGTCACACCCAAGATCTTCTCGACCTGCTGGGCGGCGCAGACGGATTTCGTTCGCTGGTCGACGAAGAGGAAGGCGCTCCCTATTTCCCCCGTATCACCAAGAGAGTGCCTGATGACGATGCCGCTGACGCCGCGAAGGCGGCGCTGTGGCCCGTCCGCGCCAACGATCTCAAGGGACTTTCTCCAGACGTGCGCGCCCAACATGTCCGATCTCTTCGCGATGCCGGGCTTTCGATTAAGCAGATGGTGAGGCTGACGGGACTAGGGCGCTATGCAATCGAGAAGGACCTGCATGACGTCTGTTAATTGGGGACTGTCCCCAATTAACAGACGACGCGGAGGGCGCGGGGGATGACGTCGATCTCGAAGCGCGTGCCCGTGAGCTGCTCGCCGTCGACCTGGCAGGGCGGCTCGTTTGCAAAGTCGACGGAGGCGTGGCGGAAGCGGCGCAGCCGAACGACGCTTGACCTCGCGTGTCGTCCCGAGCGCGCCAGCCCAAAGAGCGCCAGCAGATGGGGAATCAGCGGCTTGCGCACGTTGTAGCAGACGTCGAGGAGGCCGTCGCAGGGATCGGCGTCGGGGCACACGAGGAAGCCCCCGCCGTAGCTCGGCCCCACCTGCACGGCAAAGATGAGCGTCGAGAGCTCGACGGGCTCGTCGTCGTCAAAGCGCGCGACGCACGGGAATCCGCCGTGCGCCCGCGAGAGCACCTTGAGGCCCGAGGTGACGAAGAGGGCCTCACCCTCTTGGGACGTGTCGGCAGCGCGGCGCGTGGTCGTGTCGATCGCTATCGCCGCATCGAGGCCAAAGGAGAGTGTCTCCATGAAGTGGACGCCGTTGACGCGGCCGACCTCCATCTCGCGAACCCGACCGCGAACAAGCCGCGCGAACGCGCCCTCGACGTCGTTTCTGGGCATGTCGATCGTGCGCGCAAAGTCGTTGCCGGAGCCGAGCGGGATGACGCCGAGCTGCGGCCGAGAAGGCTCCGGCAGCTCCATGAGGCCGTTCACGACCTCGTGGATGACGCCGTCGCCACCGAGCGCGAGCACCGTGTCAAAGCCCGTGGCATCGGCGGCGATCCCGACGGCGTCGCCGGGGCCCTCGGTGAGGCGCACCTCGTAGCCGCGCGTCGCGGAGGAGTAGCTTCCCAGAAAGCGCCGGGCAAAGTCGGCGCCGGCAGCACCCTTGCCGCTGTGGGCAGCGGGGTTGGCAATCAAGAGCGTGCGTCCGAGCGGCGAGTCGGCCATGCGTCACCCTTCTCGAGGTCCTTCTCGCCTCGATTGTACGACACGCGGCGACGCGCCTGACGCTACGGCGCGATGCCGTCAACCGGTCCGAGATAAACCTTGTTGTCCGCCAGAAGAAGCGGATAGCCCACAACGGGGAGCAGGACGAGCGCGACCGCGTAGCCCGGTCCGGCCCCGAAGGCGCGCGCCAGGCGCTCGCTCACCGCAAGCTGCGTCACGACCCAGAGCACAAGGATGAGCACAGCTATGACCTGCATCTCAAAGTATCGTCCCAGGCCGAGAAGAACGGAGAGGATCTGCGCCGCACTCGCCAAAGAGGCAACCGTGCCCAGCAGCCGGCTCCCGGAAGCTCTCTTGCACACCTCCC
The DNA here is from genome assembly GCA_944320385.1 of uncultured Atopobiaceae bacterium. Lineage (GTDB taxonomy): Bacteria > Actinomycetota > Coriobacteriia > Coriobacteriales > Atopobiaceae > Thermophilibacter. Next base: position 56,814 of record CALUHH010000005.1, read on the forward strand.
AGGTCGAGAAGACCGGGATGATCGCAGCCCAGCGCCTCCCGCCCATCCTTGCGAGGGCCGCCCATCTGCCAGCAACGGTGCTGAGCATGAGAATGACGACAGCGGGAAACCACAGCGTCATGAGGGAGTTAGAGAGGAACAGGTCTTCCACGATGACCCCCTTCCCGAGGTTATGGTAAGCCTACCCGCCCATGGCGCGTCTAATCACCCGCAGAAGGGATTCGGCGACCGGTCTGTTAATTGGGGACTGTCCCCAATTAACAGATTGCCCGGCGGGCGGAGCTCGCCTATACTTGTCTCTTGCGACCGGGGCGTGGCGCAGCTTGGTAGCGCATCTGCTTTGGGAGCAGAGGGTCGCTGGTTCGAATCCAGTCGCCCCGACCACGCACGCGGGTGTGGTTCAATGGTAGAACCTCAGCCTTCCAAGCTGATGACGCGGGTTCGATTCCCGTCACCCGCTCCATGACAGACAAGGCCCGGGCCGCGTGCCCGGGCCTTTTTTGGTAATGCGGAGGAGCGCTCCCCCGCCCGCGCCCGAAGCCGCTTGCGCTATCCTTGTCTCGTCTTCCAAAGGAGGTAGCACCCAAGTGGAGAAGAACGACAGCCCCCTGCAGCACCCCTCGATCTCTGTCGTGGTGCCCTGCTATAACGAGGAGGAGAGCCTCCCCATCTTTGCCCGCGAGCTCGCCCGCGTGACCGCGGAGCTCATGGCACTGCCGACGCCGCCCCGTTCGCTTGAGCTCATCCTCGTGGACGACGGGTCAACTGACCGCACCCTCGAGGTCATCCACGGGCTCGCGGAGCGCGACGACCTCCCCTACCAGGTCCGCTGGACCTCGTTCTCGCGCAACTTCGGCAAGGAGTCCGGCCTCTACGCCGGTCTCGAGGCGGCGCGCGGCGACCTCGTCGCCACGATGGACGCGGACATGCAGGACCCGCCCGCGCTGCTCCCCCAGATGTACTCCGACCTCCTCACGGGCGCATGGGACTCCATCGCGACGCGCCGCGTCGACCGCGCGGGCGAGCCGCCGATCCGCTCGGCGTTCGCGCGGCTCTTCTACCGCATCATCAACAAGATCTCCGACGCCGACATCGTCGACGGCGCGCGCGACTTCCGCCTCATGACCCGGCCCGTCGTCGACGCCGTGCTCGCCATGGCCGAGCGCAACCGCTTCACAAAGGGCATCTACGGCTGGGTCGGCTTCAGGACCAAGTGGCTCCCGTACGAGAACGTCGACCGCGCGGCCGGCGAGACCAAGTGGAGCTTCTTCAAGCTCGCGCTGTACGCGCTCGACGGCGTCGCCGCGTTCTCGACCATGCCGCTCGCCATCGCCTCGGTTCTCGGCGGCCTGTTCTGCATCATCGCCCTGGTCATGGCGATCGTGGTCGTCGTCCGCGCGATCATGTTCGGCGACCCCGTCGCCGGTTGGCCGTCGCTGATGACCGCGCTCCTCCTGGTGGGCGGCGCACAGCTGCTGTGCCTCGGCGTCATCGGCCAGTACCTCGCCAAGGCCTACGTCGAGACCAAGCATCGCCCCATCTACCTCGCGCGCGAGCGCGGCGAGGGCCCCCTTCCCCAAACGGGCGCGAAGGGCGCGACCCCGGCCGAGAAGGACGTGCGCTCGTGACGTCGCACGTCGCGGCTTCGCCGCGTCACGCCGCGTCGGCGCCCGCGGCAGCTCCGTCGCCGCGTGACGCCTGGAGGCACCGGGCCCTGCTGTACGGGACGGCCTTCCTGCTCCCCGTGGCGCTGCTGTGCCTGCTCGCGGCGGCGCAGGGCGTCTACCCGTTTGGGGCGCAGTCCTTCCTCACCGAGGACCTCAAGTATCAGTACGTCGACTTCTTCCACTGGTACCGCAGGGTTCTCACCGGGCAGGAGTCGCTGCTCTACTCCTTCTCCCAGAGCCTCGGCAACAACGCCTGGGGCCTCTGGTCCTACTATCTGGCGAGCCCGCTCAACCTCATCATCCTGCTCTTCCCCGAGGAGCTGCTCACGCTCGCCATCTTTGTGATCTCCGCCGTCAAGCTCGGGCTTGTCGGCGTCACCACGTCCCTGTACCTGCGACGCAGGTTTTCGCTGGGCCGCTCGTCCACGCTCACCCTCTCCCTATGCTTTGCCTGCTCGCTCTGGTCCATGACCCAGCTGAGAAACCCGCTCTGGATGGACGCCGTCGTTCTGCTGCCCCTCGTGGCGCTCGGCGCGTGGCGCTGCGTCACCTCGGGCCGCTGGGGCACGCTCGCGGCGTCGCTCGTGGCCTCCATCGTCTGCTGCTGGTACATGGGCTACATGACCGTGCTCTTTGCCGCCCTGTGCGGGCCGCTCGAGTGGGTCGTCGCGGGCGCCACCGGCCGCGAGCGCCTCGCGAGCGGACGCGCCTTCGCCCGCTACTGCGGCGCGCTCTGCTTCACCGTGCTGCTGAGCGCCTGGACGCTCTACCCCACCGTTGCCGCTCAGCTCGGAAACTGGTCCGCGACGAGGACCGTCGTCCTTCTCGGGGCCTCCGCCGTCGTTTTCTGCCTGGGGCTCGTCCTCGTGAGCGACCTGATTCCCGCGCGCGTGGCCGCATGGGTGGGCAGGGCCGTCGCCGTCCTGACGGTGGTGGGAGTCGTCGCCTACGTGGTTCCGCCCACCATCCAGGTGGCCCTCTCGAGCACGCTCGAGAACGGCCTGCGCGCGTCGCTCACCTCCAAGCCGCGCTCCATCCTCGCGAGCCCCTTCTTCGGCACCTGGCGCATCAACCTCGTGCCGCAGCTCTTCGCGGGCAGCCTCCCGCTGCTCGGCGCGCTCTGCCTGCTGCTGTGCCGGCGCATCAGCCGGCGCGCCCGCGTCGCCGCCGCCCTCTTCCTCGCGGTCCTTCTCTTCAGCTCGACGATCTGGATGGCCTACCTCATCTGGTGCGGCTTCAGGACGCCCAACGGCTTCTACTGCCGCAACTCTCTCTTCTTCGTCTTTGCCGCCATCTGGGCAACGGGGCTGTACCTCTCCTACCGCGGGAGCTCCGCGTTTCCCCGCGAGGTCCTCGTGGCCACGCCCGCGATGGTGGCCTTCTCCACGCTCTGCTCGATCCTGGGGCCCGACCCCAGCCTGCCCCTCGTCCTCATGGGCGACTGCCTCCTGATCTCCTATGGCATCCTGCTGCTGCCGCTCGCCCACCGCGTCGTGGCGACGGCACTTCCCGCGCTGACCTTCATGGAGCTTCTCGCGAGCGCCGCCCTCGCGTGGCCCGCCGCGTACGCAAACTACGCGCAGGCTGAGTACGACGCCTACTATGAGACCGCCCGGCAGGAGATCGACGCCCTCAGGGAGCATGACGACGGCACCTACCGCGTGGAGAAGACCTACACGCGCGCCGGCATGGCCGCCCAGGGCGAGGGCCTCGCCCTCGGGTTCAACCGCATCGGCTCGTACTGCTCCTCCTACAACGCCAACGCCGTCAGCTTCCTCAACGCGCTCGGCTACTCCGACCCGGTGTGGTTCTCGGTCGCGTACCGCACGCCGGTCCTGCCGAGCGACACCCTGCTCGGGGTGAGGTACGTCTTCTCGCGCGTTCCCGTGAACGCGCTCGAGCCCCTCGAGCTCGACGGCCTGGCCGACGGCGACCTGCTCTACGAGAACCCCGACGCGCTCTCCCTGGGCTACGCCTCGTCCGCCGGCGTCACGGCCGACGCCCCCGAGGGCGCAGGCCCCTTCGAGACGCAGAACTGGTTCGCGAGCTCGGTGGCGGGGCACGAGGTCACGCTCTACCGCCCGCTCGAGGCCACCCTCGTCGAGGGCGACGACGGCGTGCGCACGTGGGAGGTCACGGTTCCGGCCGGGACGCTCGCGTGCTCCTGGATCGACTCCACCTCAAACGTCACCTACCTCTACGAGGTTGACGACGACACGGCCGAGTGGGCAGACGCCACCGGGGTTGAGGGAGCCGCCTGGGACAACGCGCGCTTCAGCCATGCCGTGCGCATGCTCGGCGACGTCTCTGAGACCGAGCGCACCGTGACCGTGTCCCTCAAGAGCTCCGTGGAGCCCGCCGAGGGCTCCGGGGCCCTGCCCGAGGATGCCCGGTGCATCTTCTACGGGCTCGACATGAGCGCATACGAGCAGCTGGTGGACGAGCTCTCGCAGGAGCAGCTCGACGTCACCACGTGCGCCGGCAACGTCCTCGAGGGCACGTTCGAGTCGAGCGGCGCGGCGGACGGCCTGCTGCTTTCCGTCCCCTACGACACCGGCTGGACCGTCACCCTCGACGGCGGCACCGTCGAGGCGCAGCCCGCGTGCGGCGGCGCCCTGACCTACGTGCCGGTCGACGATGCCGGCACCCACGAGCTCAAGATGAGCTACGTTCCCCCGATGCTCGTCCAGGGGACGTGCGCTACACTTGCCAGCGCCGTCGCGCTTCTCGCGATGCGCGCCGTAACCAGGAGAAGGAGCGGAGGGATCGGGGCTTGAGGCACCTCATAGAGCAGTTCGTGAAGTTCGGAATCGTGGGCGTCGTCGCCACGGCGATCGACTTCGGGGTGCTCATCGCGCTCACGGAGTGGCTCCACATGGACCCCGTCGCCTCCGCTGCCATCTCGTTCACGGTCTCGGTGCTCTTCAACTACGCGGCGTCGATGCGCTTTGTCTTCCAGCGCAGGGAGGGCATGAGCCGCACCTGCGAGCTCGTCATCTTTGTCGTGCTCTCGCTCGTGGGCCTCGCCATCAACGAGGCCCTCATGTGGCTCGGCGTCAACGTGGCGAGCCTCAACTACGTGCTGGTCAAGCTGCTTGCCACCGCCGTCGTCATGCTGTGGAACTTCCTCTCGCGAAAGCGCTGGCTCGACGCCTCCTAGGCTCAGCGCGCGGCGGAGCAGCTCGCGATCGCCCAGAAGATCAAAAACAGCGTGACGAGAAATACGATCGAGCAGCCGCATCCTCCCAGGCACGACCCGCCCCCACCGCCCGAGGCGCGTGCGTCCCCGTCCGCGCGCCGCAGCTCGCCGCCGATGCCGTAGTGCGTGAAGGCGCGCTCTGGCGTCGACCAGCGGCCGTCGCGGTTGAAGTCGTACGGGTTTGCGCCCATGGCTAGTCGAGCAGCCCCTCCCAGGTGAGCAGCGTCTCGTTGCGCAGGAAGCGACGGAACGGGCTCAGGTCGCCCTCGAGGTGGAAGAGGTCGAGCCCGGCGTGATAGGCCGCATGGTCCTGCGCGCGAATCACGATGGGCGGCATGCCCATGGCGAGCAGGACCCCGTTCATGAGCAGGCGCGCGGTGCGCCCGTTGCCGTCGGCGAACGGATGGATCTCGAAGAGGCGCGCGTGCAGGTACGCCGCGATCGTGAGCGAGCGCTTGCCCTTCTCGAGCTCCGTGTTGACGTCGTCGGCGAGCACCCCCACCGCGCGGGGGACCTCGACGGACGGAAGGCCGATCTGCGCGGGGCCGCCCACGTAGTTCTCCAGCTTGAACGTGCCGGGACGCTCCCCGGCAAGGAGCAGGCGCTCGTTGTAGGTGCCCATGGTCACGAGCTCCTGGGCCTGTTGGATGAGCTCCTCGCTCAGGCAGGGGTCCTCGACGAGCTTGACGCGCGCGAGGTCCCACGAGAGCTTGAGGTTGTGGGCCTCCACGAGCACGTCGACGTCACCGGTGTAGGCGACGACGGCGCCCTTCTCGACGATCTCCTTCACGGTCGAGAACTGCAGCTCCTCGTTCTCGATCTTCTCGGAGTTGTAGACGTAGTCGACCACGAAGTCGCGGAGAAGCTCCTCGCGACGCTCCTCGGGCAGCGCCACCCACCTGGCGACGAGCGCGTCGTAACGCTCCTTCAGCAGATTGGCCATGAGCAACCTCCCGTCAACGATGTTGTTAGCATCGTATAAGGTCGCGCCGCACGCGCACCCCCTCACTCCGCCAGAGGCGCAGGCCCTTCGGCGGAGGGTGATGAAAAGGGACTGCCCCCTTTCATCAAGGGCTATACTGTCACGGGCAAATCCGACGAAAGGACTCTCATGAACGTCAATGACAACGAGCTCGCCGCGCTTCTCGGCAGGCTCTCCGATGCGAAGGCGCCCTCGGGCTTTGAGGACGAGACGCTGGCCGTGGCGCGCGCATTCTGCGTGGGCTGGGCAACGGTCGAGGAGAACACGCTGCGCGACGGGCTCATCACGCCCAGGAACTTCACCGGCGAGAAGCCCGTGCTCATGCTGGACGCGCACGGCGACGAGGTGGGCGGCATGGTCAAGGCCGTCCTCTCGAACGGCACGATGAGCTTTGTGGAGCTCGGCCGCTTCGCGCCGGGAACGCTCGCCGGACAGGGCGTGTGGGTGCGCGCCACGGACGGCTCCTGGGTGCGCGGCGTCGTGGGCGTCAAGCCGCCCCACTTCTGGACCGAGGCCGAGCGCGCCGCGGGCAAGGCGGGCATGATCCTCGACGTGGGAGCGCGCTCGCGCGAGGAGGCCCTCGAGCGCTTTCGCATGGGCATGGGCGAGCCGTTCGTGCCCGACACCGCCTTCTCCTACGACGCTGCGACCGGCACGGCCTTTGGCAAGGCGTTCGACTGCCGCGCGGGCGTGTGCGCGATGCTGCTGGCCCTGCGCGAGCTCGCCGACCGCGACGACCTGCCCGTGGACGTCGTGGCCTCGATCTCGGCGCAGGAGGAGGTCGGCGAGCGGGGCGTGGCCGCCGCCGTGAGGCACTTCTCGCCCGCCGCGGCCTTTCTCTTCGAGGGCTGCCCGGCCGACGACACCTTCACGCCCGCCGACGAGGTGGGCGCAGCGCTGGGCCGCGGGCCGATGTTTCGCTACTACGACTGCTGCATGATCACCCACCCGCGCTACCAGCGCTTTGTCCTGGGCGCGGCGGCGGAGGCGGGCCTTCCCGCGCAGACCTCCGTGCGCGAGGGAGGCGGCACCAACGGCGGCATCATCCACCAGCTCGACGTCCCGAGCGTGGTCGCGGGCATCCCGTGCCGCTACATCCACGCGGGGACCTCGGTCTGCCGCCTCGAGGACGTGTGCGCGGCGGCCCAGATCGCCGTTGCGGTGGCGGAGCGCATGACCGGCGAGGTGCTGGCGAGCTTCTAGCGCACGTTATTCTCGCCTGACGGATAGCGGGCCGGTTCTGGACGGTTTGCCCCGCTCAAAGCGTCCGCAGCCAGCCCGGTATTCTCGTCAGACGGTAACGTGCTGGTTCTGGACGGTTTACCCCCATCGAAACGACCAAATCCGGCCCGCCATCTCAGTCGTGAGATGGCGGGCCGATTTCGGACGGAATCAAAGGTGCCGAGAAGAACCTCGGCCCGCGGAGCTACACCAGGTACTCCGCGATCTGGACGGCGTTGGTCGCCGCGCCCTTGCGGATCTGGTCGCCGCAGCACCAGAACGTGAGCGAGCTCACGCCGTCGGGGGCGGACAGGTCGCGCCTCAGGCGGCCCACCCACACGAGGTCCTGGTCGGAGGTCTCCAGCGGCATGGGGTAGCGGCTCGCGGCGGGGTCGTCGACGACCTTCACGCCCGGCGCGGCCGCGAGCAGGGCGCGGGCCTCGTCGACCGAGAGGGGCCGCTCGAACTCTGCCGTGATAGACTCGGAGTGCGAGCGCACCACCGGCACGCGCACGCAGGTGCAGTTCACGCGCAGCTCGGGCAGGTGCATGATCTTGCGCCCCTCGTTTTGCATCTTCATCTCCTCGGAGGTGTAGCCCACCTCGTTGAAGCCGCCGATCTGCGGGATGAGGTTCTCGGCGAGCTGATACTGGAAGGGCTTGCTCTCCCCCACCTCCTCGCCGGCGGCGACGCAACGAATCTCGCGCTCGAGCTCGAGCAGGCCCGGCAGGCCCGCGCCCGAGGCGGCCTGGTAGGTGGACACGACGAGGCGCGTGAGGCCCGCGGCCTGGTGGAGCGGCCACACCGGCACGAGGCCGATGATCGTGGCGCAGTTGGGGTTGGCGATGATGCCTTTATGGGAGGCGATGTCGCCGGCGTTGACCTCGGGCACCACGAGCGGCACGTCGGGCTCGAGGCGGAAGGCGTGGGAGTTGTCCACGCACACGGCGCCGCGACGGACGGCCTCGGGCAGCAGGGCGCGGGCCGTGGCGTCGTCGGCGGCGCCCAGGACGATGTCGACGCCCTCGAAGGCGTCCGGCTCGGCGAGGCGCACGGGCACCTCCTCGCCGCGGAAGGTCACGGTGCGGCCGGCGGCGACGGAGCGCTCGCTCGCGAGCGGCACGAGGCTCGCAACCGGGAAGTCGCGCTCCTCGAGGCACTGGAGCATCTGCTGGCCCACGACGCCGGTGGCGCCGAGGATGGCTACGTTCTTCTCGCTCATTGGCGTTTCCTTTCTAAAATGGGTCAAAAGGGGTCTGTCCCCTTTTGACCGATTTAGCTGGCGGTGACCATCTCGTCGCGGACGAAGCGGTTGTAGATGACCTGGATGGCGCGCTCGAAGTCGTCGTTGTTGACGCCCATGATGATCGAGATCTCCTGCGAGCTCTGTGTGATCATGCGGATGTTGACGCCCGCCTCGCCGAGCGCGCCGAAGATCTTGCCGGAGGTGCCGGAGCGCTTGGACATGTTGCGGCCGACCACGGAGATCAGCGCGAGCTTGTCGACCATCGTGATGTCGTCGGGATCGAGCTCGCGGCGGATGTCGGTCACGATGGAGTAGATGGAGTCGCGCACGTCTGCCCCGTTGACCACCACGGAGAACGAGTCCACGCCCGTGGGGATGTGCTCCACGGAGATGCCGTAGCGCTCGAAGACCGAGAGCGCCTTGCGCACAAACCCGACCTCGCCGGACATGTGCGCCTTCTTCACGTGCACCGAGATGAAGTCGCGCTTTCCGGCGATGCCGGTGATGAGGTGCTCGTCCTCGCCGAGGCGCGCCTTCTCGCGGATGATCGTGCCCTCGTCCTGCGGGCGGTTGGTGTTCTTGATCTGGATGGGGATGTTGACCTCGCGCACGGGGAAGATGGCCTCCTCCTGCAGGACCGAGGCGCCCATGTAGGAGAGCTCGCGCATCTCGTCGAAGGTGATGCGGCGGATGGAGCGCGGGTTCTCGACGATGCGCGGGTCGGCCGAGAGGAAGCCCGAGACGTCGGTCCAGTTCTCGTAGAGCCCGGCGTCGATGCAGCGAGCGAGGATGGCGCCCGTGATGTCGCCGCCGCCGCGCTGAAAGAGCTTGATCTGCCCGTCCACCGTCGCCCCGTAGAAGCCGGGCAGGACGAACGAGCCCTGGCGCACCATGACGTCCTTGAGGCGGGCGGCCGTGCGCTCCATGTCGACCTCGCCGTTGTGGTGGAACACCACGACGTCGGCGGCATCGACGAAGGGCATGCCGAGGTACTCGGCCATGAGGTGGGCGGTGAACCACTCGCCGCGGGCGACGATGTACTCGGGCGAGTGCTTCTTGATGTTCTTGGCGAACAGCTCGAACTTCTCGCGCACAGGCCACTTGAGGCCCAGCTCCTCGGCGATGTCGACGAAGCGCTGCTCGATGTCGGCGAGAAGCGACGTGCAGTCGACGTGGTACTGGATGTGCGCGTTCACGAGCAGCAGCAGGTCGGTGATCTTGTTGTCGGCAGAGAAGCGCTTGCCCGCCGCGGACACCACGACGAAGCGGCGGTCGGGGTCGGCCTCGACGATGGCCTTGACCTTGCGGAACTGCTCGGCGGACGCGACGGACGAGCCGCCGAACTTTGCGATCTTGATCATGCGGGAAATCCTTGTCTTCCTAGGTCTGTGCCCGGCCTACGAGAGGGCGGCCATGAACGTGGACGGGTCGGACTCGAGCGCCTCGGCGAGAAGGGCGCGCGCCGCCTCGGCCGTGAGGTCGCAGACCAGCACGGCGCCCGGCGCGTACGACTCCCCGCCGATGGCGGCGGAGGTGCGGTAGACGTAGTCCGCGCGCAGAAGCGACGGGTCGTACGCCAGGCCGCGCGAGAAGTCGTAGACGGGCCGACGGGCGCCCGTGGCGCAGTCGAGCACGTCCTGGACGATGGCGTTGCCGGTGGGAAGGCTCCCCGCGCCCTGTCCGTAGAACTTGAGCTCCCCCACCGTCGTGGCGTCGAGCGTCACGAGGTTGAAGTTGGAGGGGACGTTCGCCTCGAGCGACTCCACGGGCACGGCGACCGGCTCGACGGCGGCGGCGTAGCGGCCGTCGCGCGAGACGCCGCGGCCGAGGAGCTTCACCGTGCGGGCACGCGCGGCGAAGAGCTCGAGGTCGGCGAGACGCAGGTTGCGGATGCCCGACGCGGGGAGGTTCTTCTCGCACGCGACGTCAAAGGCCACGGAGGCCGTGATGATGGTCTTGTTGAGGACGTCGACGCCGTCGACGTCGGCCGAGGGGTCGCGCTCCGCGTAGCCGAGCTCCTGGGCGCAGGCGAGGACGGCGTCGAAGTCCGCGCCGTCGCGGCGCATGGCGTCGACGATGTAGTTTGTGGTGCCGTTCATGATGCCCATGAACGAGGTGACCTCGTCGACGCGGCGCGCCTTCTCGATGCCGGCGATCCACGGGATGCCGCCTCCGACCGACGCCTCGATGTAGAGACCCACGCCCGCCATCTGCGCCGCGGCCGCGAACTCGGAGAAGTGCGCGGCCACGACCGCCTTGTTGGAGGTCACCACGTGCTTGCCGGCCTGTAGCGCGGACATGATGTAGGTGCGCGCGGGCTCGACGCCCCCCATGCACTCGACGACAAGCTCGACCTTGGGGTCTGCGACGATGTCCTCAAAGCTTGCGGTCATGCGGGCGTCCGTGATGCGGTCGGGCAGCTCCAGGATGCGGGACACCTCAACCTGAGGCACGCGCGCGGAGATGATCTCGTCCACGCCGCGGCCGACCGTGCCGTAGCCGAGAAGGGCGATCTTCATGTACGTCCAATCTTTCGAGTCTGTGTCAGGCGGCCGCGAGGAGGCGACCTCGGCTTATGATACTTGCGTCAGGAGGGCACCGGCCCTTGTTCCGGACGCGAGGAGCAACCGTGACCACGTTCTACCACAGCACGCGCTCGACGGAAGATTCCGTAACAAGCAAGCAAGCAATCCTCACCGGCATCGCACCGGACGGCGGTCTCTACGTGAGCGACGCGCTCGGCGAGAAGACCCTGGACCTCGCGACCGTGTGCGCGCAGGGCTTCCACGACACCGCGCGCCTCGTCCTCGGCACGCTCCTGCCCGACTACGCCGAGGGCGAGCTTGCCGCCTGCGTCGACGCGGCCTACGGCGCCCAGTGGGACACCGAGGCAGTCTGCCCCGTCACCCCGCTCGGCACCGACTGGCTGCTCGAGCTCTACCACGGCCCCACCTGCGCCTTCAAGGACGTCGCTCTGCAGATGCTGCCCCGGCTCATGAGCGTCGCGCGCGCCGGCGACGGCCGCAAGATCATGATCGTCACCGCCACCTCCGGCGACACCGGCAAGGCCGCCCTCGACGGCTTCGCGGGCGTGGAGGGCACCGGGGTCACCGTCTTCTACCCGCACGGCAAGGTGTCCGACATCCAGCGGCTCCAGATGGTGACGCAGCTCGGCGGCAACGTCGCGGTGTGCGCCGTGCGCGGCACCTTCGACGACTGCCAGGGCGAGGTCAAGCGCATCTTCGCCGACCGCGCCCTCGCCGAGCGGCTTGCCGCGCGCGACGTGGTGCTCTCGAGCGCCAACTCCATCAACGTCGGCCGCCTCGCCCCGCAGGTCACCTACTACTTTGACTCCTATGCCCAGCTCGTGCGCCGCGAGGCGATCAAGATGGGCGACGAGGTCACCTTCTGCGTGCCCACCGGCAACTTCGGCGACGTGCTCGCGGGCTACTTCGCCAAGAGGCTCGGCCTGCCCGTGCGACGTCTCGTCGTGGCCTCCAACGCCAACGACGTGCTCACGGACTTCCTCACCACCGGCACCTACGACCGACGCCGCGACTTCCACAAGACCATCTCGCCCTCCATGGACATCCTCGTGTCCTCCAACCTGGAGCGCCTTCTCTACTACGCCTCTGACGGCGACTGCGAGCTTATCTCCTCCCTCATGGCGGAGCTTGCCGAGAAGGGCGTCTACACCGTGCCCGACCGCGTGATGGGCGAGATTCGCTCGCTCTTCTCGTGCGGCAGCGCCACCGACGAGGACACGCGCCGCACCATCCTCGACACCTGGCGCGAGCTCGACGTCCTCATCGACCCTCACACCGCGGTCGCCAAGCACGTCCTCGACGAGGTTCCGGCGGACGGCACCGAGCGCGTGTGCCTCTCCACCGCGAGCCCCTACAAGTTCTGCTCCGACGTGCTCGGCGCCCTCGGCGTCACCACGGACGGCATGAACGACTTCGCGTGCATGGACGCCCTCGAGCAGCGCACCTCCACCGTGGCGCCGCCCCAGCTCTCCGGCCTGCGCGCCGGAGAGGTGCTGCACGACGACGTCTGCGACCGCGAGCGCATGGGCGCCTTCGTGGAGTCCGCCTGCGCGCGGGTGTTCCTGTGATAGGGGCCGACGGCCGGGAGCGGCCCATGGTCATCGTCCGCGTCCCGGCGACGAGCGCCAACGTGGGCGTGGGCTTTGACTGCCTGGGCATCGCGCTCGACCTCACCGCGACCTTCCTCATGACGCCCTCCGACCGCCTCGAGATCGAGGGGTGCGAGCAGCGCTTCCGCGGCGAGGACAACCTCGTGTGGCAGAGCTACCTCGACGCGTGCGCTCGCCTCGGCACCGAGGCGCGACCGCTCCACATCACGATCCTCTCCCCCATCCCGCTCTCCGGCGGCCTGGGCTCGAGCTCGGCGTGCGTCATCGCCGGAATCGGCGCCGCCATGGCGCTCTCGCCGGAGGGCTTCGACCGCGCGCGGGCCCTCGAGCTCGCCGTGGCGATCGAGGGCCATCCCGACAACGTGGCCCCCGCGCTGCTCGGCGGCCTGGTGAGCTCGTTTGTCGACGAGGGCGGCCAGACCACCTCGACGCGCATGGACGTCGCCGGCAACCTGCGCTTCGTCGCAGTGGCGCCACCCTACGAGGTGCGCACCGCCGAGGCGCGCCGAGTCCTGCCGACCGAGGTGTCGCGCGAGACGGCCGTGTGGCAGATGGGCCGATGCGTCGCCGTGGTGCGCGCGCTCGAGCTCGGAGACGCCGAACTCCTGGGCGCGGCCTGCCACGACCGGCTCCACGAGCCCTACCGCGCGAAGCTCATCCCCGACTACGACGCACTGCGCGAGGCCGCCTTCGCCGCGGGTGCCTGCGCGTACATGATCTCGGGCTCGGGGTCCACCATGCTCGCCGTCGCCGACGGGGACGAGGCCGCCGCGCGCGTGGCTGATGCGCTGAGGGCCGCGCGCCCCGGCTTCTGGCTGCAGGCCCTGCCCGCCAACACCCTGGGCACCACCGTGGAGGTGCACTAGCGAGGTCCTTCTCGCCCGCTGAGGTGCGGCTCCTCGTTCAGAACTGACCGCAGCTAGCCCGGTATCTTGTACCGATAATAACGGGCCGGCTGCGGTCGTTTCAAAGGGGTCAAATCGACCAGAACCAGCCCGATATCTTCCGGCCGAGAATATCGGGCCAAGTATGGTCACACTCCCGGGCTCACGACTCCCGGATCAGGGATACAAGAGAGGCGGCGGGCCCGGGAGGGTGGCCCGCCGCCAAAGACGAGGGCGACGGCAGGCCGACGCCCAAGTACACGATGTGAGGCGCTACCCGCCGAGGTAGGCCTTGCGGACGTCGTCGTCCACGAGCAGCTCCGCTCCGGTGCCGGTCTTCTTGATCGTGCCGATCTCCAGCACGTAGGCACGGTCGGCCACGGAGAGCGCCATGTTGGCGTTCTGCTCGACGAGCAGGATCGTGGTGCCCGCGGCGTTGAGCTGCTTGACGATGTCGAAGATCTCCTGCACCAGGATCGGAGCGAGGCCCATAGAGGGCTCGTCGAGCATGAGCAGACGCGGCTTGCTCATGAGGGCGCGCCCCATCGCGAGCATCTGCTGCTCGCCGCCAGAGAGCGTGCCGGCCACCTGGCCGCGGCGCTCCTTGAGGCGCGGGAAGTGCGCGTAGACCTTCTCGAGCGTCTCCTTGTTCTCGGCGTCGGAGCGGGTGTAGCCGCCCATCTCGAGGTTCTCGGCGACGCTCATCTGCGTGAACACGCGCCTGCCCTCGGGGCAGAGCGCCATGCCGCGCCCAACGACCTTGTGAGCCGGGACGCCCACCACCGACGCCCCGTCAAACTCGACGCTGCCGGAATCGGGCTTGATCAGCCCCGCCACGGTGTTGAGGGTCGTGGACTTGCCGGCGCCGTTGGCGCCGATCAGCGTGACGATCTCGCCCTCGTTGATGTCAAACGAGATGCCGCGGACTGCCTTGATGGCGCCATAGGAGACGTGAAGGTCCTTGACGGAGAGAAGCGCCATCCTACTTCACCTCCTGCTTGCCGAGATAGGCCTCTATGACGCGCGGGTCGTTCTGGATCTGCTCGGGGGTTCCCTTGGCGATGATCTTGCCGTAGTCGAGAACGCCCACGACCTCGCACACGCCCATGACGAGCGACATGTCGTGCTCGATGAGCAGGATGGCGATCTGGAGCTCGTCGCGGATCTTCTGGATGTTCTCCATCAGCTCCTCGGTCTCGGCCGGGTTCATGCCGGCCGCGGGCTCGTCGAGCAGCAGCACCTTGGGACCGGTGGCCAGGGCGCGCAGGATCTCGAGGCGACGCTGGGCGCCGTACGGGAGGTTGCCCGCCTGCGTGTCCGCGAACCTCCGCATGTCAAAGATGTCGAGAAGCTCGAGCGCGCGGTCGTGGAACTCCGCCTCCTGCTTCCAGTGCCCCGGAAGACGCAGCATGTCGGTGACCAGGTGCGTCTTCATGGTGTTGCCAAAGCCCACGAGCACGTTCTCCTCGACCGTCATCTTGGAGAAGAGGCGGATGTTCTGGAACGTTCGGGCGATGCCCATGCGGTTGACCTCGGCGACGGACTTGCCGGCCGTGTCGTAGCCGTCGATGAGCACGGTGCCGCGCGTGGGGCGGTACACGTTGGTGAGCAGGTTGAAGATCGTGGTCTTGCCGGCGCCGTTGGGGCCGATCAGGCCGGAGATCTCCGTGCGGCCCATCGCGATGTTGAAGTCGTCGACGGCGGTGAGGCCGCCGAAGTCGATGCCCAGGTGCTCGGCCTGCAGCACCGGGATGGTGCCGAGGTCGCGCTCGGGGATGAGGTTGGGGGTCTCGACCTGCACCAGGACGGGACGGCGCTTCTTGGCGCTCTTCTCGCTAGGCATCGGCGCCCACCTCCTTTGCGGCCTCGTCGCCCTTCTCGGCGCGGCGCGTCCACGGGAAGTCGCGGTTCATGACGCGCTCGATGACGCGGGAGAGTGAGAAGTCATAGGAGCCGAGAAGACCCTGGGGACGGAAGATCATCACGAGGATGAGGACGACGGCATAGGCGATCATGCGGTACTCGGAGAACGCGCGCAGCGCCTCGGGCAGGATCGTGAGGACGGTGGCGGAGAGCGCCGAGCCGAGCATCGATCCCATGCCGCCGAGGACCACCATGACGAGGATCTCGATGGACTTCATGAAGCCGAAGACGGCCGGCTGCAGGACGCCGACGCACCCGGCGTAGAGGCCGCCGGCGACGCCCGCGAAGAACGCTGACACCACGAAGGCAAGCGTCTTGTAGTAGGTGGTGTTGACGCCCGTGGCCTCGGCCGCGATCTCGTTGTCGCGGATGGCCAGAATCGCGCGGCCGTGGCGGGACTTCATCATCGTGTGGGTGAGGAAGCACACCACCGCGACGCAGCCAAAGACCAAAAGGAAGCTCGAGTAGCCGGGGATGCCCGTGAGGCCAGCGGCGCCGCCCGTGAGGTCAAAGCCCACGACGTCGTCGATGTTGAGCATCACGACGCGGATGATCTCGGCGAAGGCGAGCGTGATGATGGCGAGGTAGTCGCCCTTGAGGCGCAGCGCCGGGATGCCGATGATGATGCCGGCGATGGCGGCGCAGATGCCGCCGACGACCAGGCCGCCGAGCACGAGGGCAAGGGCGAGCGGCGTGCCGGTCACAAAGTCGCGCGCGCCGACGCCGAGGGCCTCGCTCATGCGGATGATGAAGATCGAGCAGCCGTACGCGCCCATCGACATGAAGCCCGCGTGGCCGAGCGGCAGCTGGCCCAGGTAGCCCGTGGCGATGTTGAGCGAGACGGCAAGGATGATGTAGATGCCCACCTGCTCGAGCACCGTGGACTGGTAGCGGTTGATGGCCCCGCCGTCGATCATGAGCTCGCCCAGGATAAGAAGGACGAGGACCACCACGGCGTTGATGGCATAGCGGGCGGGCATCGGGAGCGTCTTGCGCGCCGCGCCCTCGCGGCGCGGTCCGCCGCCTGCGGAGATGATGGGGCGCTTCTCGGTCATGACCTCTTCTTCCATGATCTCACCCCCTAGACCTTCTCGTTCATCGTGCGGCCGAAGATGCCGGTGGGCCGCACCACGAGGACGATGATGAGCAGGAGGAAGACCACGGCGTCCTTCCAGACGGAGAGGTTGAGGGCCGTGACGATGACCTCGGCAAAGCCGACGAGCAGGCCGCCCACGACGGCGCCCGGAATCGAGCCGATGCCGCCCAGGACCGCGGCGACGAAGGCCTTGGTGCCGAGCATCATGCCCATGGTCGGGTTGGCCTGGGTGTAGGCCATGGCGTAGAGCACGGCTCCGATGCCGGCGAGCGCCGATCCCACGGCAAAGGTGAACGAGATCGTGGTGTTGACGTTGATGCCCATGAGGCGCGCGGCGCCCATGTCCTCGGACACGGCGCGCATGGCCTTGCCGAGTTTGGTCTTCTGCACCACGACCGTGAGGGCGACCGTGGCAACGATGGTCACCAGGACGGTGAGCACCGAGGGAAACGACAGCGCCAGGCCGCCGAGCTGGATGGTCTGGATGTCCGTATAGGCGGGGACCACCTTGGCGTCGGCGCCAAAGACGAGCTGGGCGCCGTTCTCGAGGAAGTACGAGACGCCGATGGCCGTGATGAGGATCGAGAGCCTCGGCGCGTTTCTCAGCGGCGCATAGGCCACCTTGTCGATGAGCACGCCCACGAGCGTGCACGCCGCGACCGAAAGGATGATCGCGAGCACGGGGTGAAGCCCCAGCTGGGCCATGACCAGCCACGACACGTACGCGCCCACCATGATGATGTCGCCGTGGGCGAAGTTGAGCAGCAAGATGATGCCGTACACCATCGTGTAGCCCAGGGCCACGAGCGCGTAGATGCTGCCGAGCTGCAGGCCGTTGAGCACCTGCGTGAAGAACAAGGGAGGACTCCTCTCAGGGTGTGCGCGAGGTACCGCGCCCTAGCAAAAGAGGGGCATCGGGCGCACCCGATGCCCCGTGACGAGGCGAGAAGGGGACGGCTAGGCCTCGAGGATCTCGAAGGTCTCCTCGGTGCCGTCCTCGGCGAAGGTGATGATCAGCGAGGACTTGATCGGGTCGCCGGTGCCCTCGTAGGAGATGGAGCCCGTGACGCCCTCGACGGTGCCGGAGGCGATTCCGTCGATCACGGCCTGCTTGTAGTCCTCGGAGCCGGGCTCGAGGCCGGCCTCCTCGGCGGCGGCGAGGCCGTTCGCGAGCACCATGGCGGCGTCGTAGCCGAGGGCGCAGAAGTTCGTCGGCGTCTCGCCGTACTCGGCCTCGTAGGCCTCGACGAACGCGGTCGCGGTCTCGGACTCGTTGGAGGAGCTGAAGGCGCAGCAGTAGTAGCAGTCGTGGAGGTTGGCCGCCTCGGCGTAGTTCTCGGAGCCGCCGTAGATGCCGGACCAGCCGTCGACGCCGAGGAAGACCTTGTCATAGCCCTGGGTGCGCGCCTGGTTCACGATCATGCCGTCGTCCTGGTAGTAGTTGGGGACGAGGATGGCGTCGGGGTCGGTCGCGATGATGTTGGTGAGCTGGGCCTTGAAGTCGACGTCGCCCTCGGCATAGGACTGCTGAGAGGTGATCGTGATGCCCAGGGCCTCGGCCTCCTCGCAGAAGGCGGCGTTGACGCCCTCGGAGTAGTCGGAGCCGGAGAGGTAGAGCGTGGCGACGTTCTTGTAGCCCTGCTCAGAGGCGAAGTTGGCCATGACGCGGCCCTGCTCAGGGTCGGTCACGCAGGCGCGGAAGTAGTTGGAGCCGTAGGTGACGACGTCGGCCGCGGTGGCGGACGGGGTCACGCAGGGCATGTTGTCGGCCACGGAGGCCTGGGCCACGGCGATGGTCGGGCCGGTGGTGACGTCGCCGACGATGCCGGTCACGCCGTCCTCCTGGACGAGGCGGTTGTAGGCGTTGACGGCTTCGGTGGCATCGCCCTTCTCGTCATAGACGACCGGCTCGATCTGCTTGCCGTTGACGCCGCCATCCTCGTTGAGCTGCTTGAAGTAGAGCTGGGCGCCGTTCAGGCAGGCCAGGCCGTAGGACGAGTTGTCGCCGGTGTGCGGGCCCATGATGCCGACCTTGATGGAGCCGGAGCCACCCTCGCCGGCGCTGGCGGAGTCGTTGCTGCCGTTGCAGCCCGCGAGGCCGAGCAGGGCCACGCTCGCCGCGGAGACCTGCAGGAAGTTGCGCCTAGAAACGTTCTCAAACATGTCTTTCTCCTCCCGTCGCTTCGTGTGAAGCCTAAAGCGTGGGGCTACCGTACGCCCGCCGCCGGACAGTTATTGGCGATGTGGAGGGTTTGTTAACCGAGACGTGACGCTTCTAACAAGTCTGAAACAATATGCGGCACTGCGGGCTGGGGCGCCGACGCAACGCAAACGCGGCGACCCTGGGAAGGGCCGCCGCGCCGAGTCGCGCGGAGAGCGCCGCGTCAGGCCTGTGCGGCCATCGGTGCGGCAAAGTGCTTGCCGCCCCGCTCGCGTGTGACGGCACCGGTGTCAGAGAGGGAGCGGGACGGCTGGGTGCCGCCCTCGAGGACGCGCAGGAACCTGCTGGAGCTGCGACGTGCCACGGGAGAGGAGCTCTTGGAGAACTCGTCCTCGATGAGGTAGTCGACATAGGTCTCGGTGTCGACGACCTCGGGGTGGCCGGCGGGCGTCTTGAACGGGATGAACGCGGTCTGGGGCTCGAGGTTGTCGGGCTCGTCGAGCGTGTCGGCGCCGCCGACCATGTCGGCGAAGGGCATCGGGGCCAGCGCGGCGGCCTCGACGGCGATGCGCTCGTCGAGCGAGCGCAGGGCGAGGTCCCAGTCGTCCGTGACGTTGAGGTCGTCCACGGTGCGACGCTCGGGATAGGCGCCCTCGTCGATGTTGGCGACCCTGAGGGAGATGCCGGTGGAGCGGGCGGGGCGGGCGTCGAGGAGCGCCGCGTCGGGACGCGAGAAGTCCGAGGGGATGGCGATCGCGCGCTCGTCGGCGGCAAAGCCGGAGTCGGAGATGATCGACTGCTCCCCCACCGCGTTCTTCCACCACGAGGTGCCCACGTCGCCGACCGAGCCGTCAGCGCGGGCGATGACGGGCACGCCGTCCATCATGTTCGCGCCGAGGCGGTCGCGCAGGGTCGCGGCCACGCCCTCCGCGCGGCGCGCCATCCGCTCGCGGAAGGTCGCGCGCCCGACGTAGTTCTCGGCGATGTCCTCGTAGTCGCGGGCCACGTGGCTCGGCGCGGGCGCGGAGGCGTCCTCGGCATCGTCCTCGAAGAGGGTGGCATCGGGGCGCATGTGGCGCGGGCGGTAGGACGGGGCGGCATCGGCCTCTGCCGTCGGGCTGCCGTGGGCGGTGTCGTCAAGATCGGGGCCGTCCGCGACGGCGGCGGAGCGAGAGCGGCGGCGACGTGCGACGAGAGCGGCGACGCCGATGAGGGCGGCGGCGCTCGCGGCGCCCGCGGCCGAGCCGGCGGCAAACGCAGCGGCGGGCGTGGCGAACAGCCCGTCGAGGGCACCTGCGACCTCGCTCATCGAGAGGGCGGCGGCCGGGGACGGCGCGACAAGGGCCAGGGCACCGACGAGCCCGGCGTAGACGGCGGCGTTTCTTCTTACGCCCATGTGCTCCCGCTCCTCCCAGAAAGGGAAGACGAGACGAGCGGCAAACCAGCGAATTGCGCCCCTGTTGGAGGCGTATGCGACGTCAACGGTTTGGGCTGCGTTTCATCTTCGTGTACCGTGACTTGCCCGCAAGGCGGACACACAAGAATATAACCATTCCCAGGGCACGCGTGCAAGGGGTGATGCGGCATTTGAGCAGCGGTTCACGGCCTCATGGATCACCAGACGCAAAAAGGCGCCCGCCGCGAGCAGCGACGGGCGCCGAGAGGACTGGGGTCGGACGCTACCCGACGTAGCCCGACTGGGCGGCCTTCTTGGCGCTCTTGATGAGGAACTCGCAGTTGGAGTCCGTCTCCTTGAGGCCGCGGACGAGGGCGTTGGCCGCGCGCTCCACGTTGTTCATGTTTGCCAGGATGCGGCGGATGCCCCACACGAGCGGCTGATACTCCGGCTCGATGAGCAGGTCCTCGTTGCGCGTGCCGGAAGCCACCGGGTCGATGGCCGGGAAGATGCGCTTGTCGGCGAGGTCGCGGTCGAGCTTGAGCTCCATGTTGCCGGTGCCCTTGAACTCCTCGAAGATGACCTCGTCCATCTTGGAGCCGGTGTCCACGAGAGCCGAGGCGATGATCGTGAGCGAGCCGCCGTTCTCGATGTTGCGCGCGGCGCCCAGGAACTTCTTGGGCGGGTAGAGCGCCGCGGAGTCCACGCCGCCGGAGAGGATGCGCCCGCTCGCGGGCTGCGCGAGGTTGTAGGCGCGAGCAAGGCGCGTGATGGAGTCGAGCACCACCACGACGTCCTCCCCCATCTCGACCAGGCGCTTGGCATGCTCGATCACGAGCTCGGAGACGTGGGTGTGGTTGTCGGCCGGCATGTCAAAGGTCGAGGCAACGACCTCGCCCTTGATGGAGCGCTCCATGTCGGTGACCTCCTCGGGGCGCTCGTCCACGAGCAGGCAGAACAGGTGCACCTCGGGGTTGTTGGCGGCGATGGACTGGCAGATCTTCTTGAGGACCGTCGTCTTGCCCGCCTTGGGCGGCGACACGATGAGGCCGCGCTGACCCTTG
Source organism: uncultured Atopobiaceae bacterium (assembly GCA_944320385.1). Taxonomy (GTDB): domain Bacteria; phylum Actinomycetota; class Coriobacteriia; order Coriobacteriales; family Atopobiaceae; genus Thermophilibacter. Next base: position 77,809 of record CALUHH010000005.1, read on the forward strand.
CCGATGGGCGACACCAGGTCGATGGCGCGACCGGTGATGGAGTCCTTGCCGCATTCCATGACGAGGCGCTCGTTGGGATAGACCGGCGTGAGGTCGCGGAAGCGCGGGCGGGCCTTGAGGTTCTCGGGGGGCAGCCCGTTGACCGAGCTCACCCGCTGCAGGGGCGGGTACTTGCTGTTGGCGCGACCGGGCCCGACGGTGCCGGCGACGCGGTCCCCGGGGCGCAGCCCCAGCGAGCGAATGAGCTGCTGGTGGACGAAGGCGTCGTCGTCGCCCTCCATGTAGTTGCCGGTGCGCACCCAGCCGTAGCCCTCGTTTCCGATCTCGAGGATGCCCTCAACGCTGCGGAAGCCCTCGGCGCGCGCGGCGGCGTCGTAGACGGCCTCGACGAGCGCGGGCTTGCGGACGCCGACGTAGTCGACGCCGAGCTCGGCGGCCTTTGAGCGCAGGTCGGCGACCTTCATCGCGGCGAGCTCCTCGCGGGTGAGCGAGGGCTCGGCGGCCTCCTGCTGGCGACGGTTGCGGCGGCGCCCCTGGTTCTGAGCGCCCTTGCGGCGCTCCTGGAACCCGCCGCTCGCGGTGGCGCCCCCCTCGGAGGCGCCGGCCTTGCCGCCGTGGTCGCCGTTCGCGTGGCGGCGCTTGCGCCCAGGACGCGCCTCGTCGCGCGGGGCGGCGCCGCTCTGCTCCGACGCGTCGGCGGGGGTGCCGGAGAGCGTCTGCGCCGGCATGTCCGTGGGAACGGGGCTCGGGGCGGTGGCCTCCTGGGTCATCTTGGTCATCTCGTCGACGGCGTCCTGCTTCCTGGGACGCCCGCGACGGCGCTTGGGCTGCTCGGCCCCCTCCGCGGGGGCCTCGGGGGACGTCGGGGCCTGGGGCGCGGCCGCGGCGGCGGGAGCAGGCTCGGGCTGAGGCGCGGGGGCGGTCACGGCCTCGGCCGCCTCAGTCGCCTCGGTCTTGCGCGGGCGGCCGTGGCGGCGCTTGGGCGGCCAGGGCTCGCCGGCGGCCTCGGCGGCCGCCTTGGCCGCGGCCTCGGCGGCGCGAGCAGCCTCCATCTCAGCCTTGGTGCGACGGCGGCGCTTGGGCTTGGCAGGAGCGGCCTCGGCGGGCGCGGGCGTGGAGTCGACAGGAGCGGCCCCGGATGCGGGAGTCTCGGCTTCCGACATATGTCAACCTCTCGTGAGAAACCGGCGCGGGCGCATGGGCGCGACAGCCGCCGGGAACTAGACGTCAGATGTGAGAAAAAGGGAACATGGGCGACAGGTACGTCACTCTTCGCGTCCCGTCGCGCACGTCCACCTGATGATAGCACAAGCGGCTGATGAGGCTACGCCTCGTCCTTCTCCCCGCGCTGACCGCGCAGCTTGCGACGCACGACGACGCCCTCGATCTGGGAGGAGAGGGCCTCCGCCGCCGAGCGGCCCTCAGGCGTGAGGGCGACGCACGTGGTGCGGCCCCGCTCGACGCCGCGCAGCCTCGTGACGAGGCCCGCCTCCACGAGCGACGAGACGGACATGGAGACCGTGGGCTGAAGCAGGCCCAGCGCGTCGACCATCTGCATGATGGAGAGCGGCTCGCCGTCAGCGGCGAGCAGGCACAGCAGCACGAGGTCGCCCGCCTTGCAGAAGAAGGCCCCCATGGCGTCCACGTACTTGCGGATGCGCTCCGCCGAGGTCCTCGAGAGGGAGCGTCCCGAGGGAATCTGCGCGCGCGTGAGCTCGGCGAGCCGCTCGGCACGCGCCCTGCCCGCAGCGGAGGCGACGCAGACGACGTTGCGGCGGTCGAGGTCGCCCTCGGCGCGCTCGATGAGGCCGAGGCTCGCCAGGTGGTTGGTGCGATGCGTCATCGTCGGGCGCAGGGCACCCTGGTAGGCGGCGATGTCGGACGTCCTCAGGGGGCAGTCGACGGCGACGAGGTGGCACAGGATCGCAAACTCCTCGAACGTCAGGCGCTCGTCGGGCTCGCTGTGCTGCCTGACGATGTTGTACGCCCGTCGCACGGACATGAATTCCCTGAGGTCCACGCTCCCCGCCTCCTCGTCCGAGCGCGGCCCGCCGACAGGAGGCGGGCCGCAACCTACCGCGATGGTACACGTTTGCCGACGCGCGAGCCGGCCGAGCATACAAGACGAAACAAAACTAACGCGACGGGCGCCCCTACATGCTCTGAGGGGCGCTGACGCCGATCATCTCGAGCGTGAGGGCGAGCACGCGGCGCGTCGCGTCGACGGCGGCGAGGCGGGCGTGCGAGAGCCCCTCGTCGAGGGGGCGACCCTTGCCGGGCAGCACCTGACAGGCCGCATAGAAGGAGTGGAACTCGGCCGCGAGCTCCTCGGCGTAGTGCGTGAGGCGGAAGGGCGCGCGGTCGCGGGCGCAGCTCTCGACCAGGCCCGGGAGCTCCGAGAGCTTGCGCGCGAGCGCCGCCTCGGCGGGGTCGGAGAGCAGGCCGAGGTCAAAGTCCTCGCCCACCGCGCGGCGGGCGACCTCGTCCATCCCCAGGGCAGCGGCGTCCTCGAGCGTGACGTCTGCGCCGCGACGCAGGATAGAGCAGATGCGGGCGTGCGCGTACTGCACGTAGTAGACGGGGTTGGTGTTGTCCTGCTTCTTCACGCGCTCGATGTCGAAGTCGATCATCTGGTTGGAGGACTTGGAGATGAGCGTGTAGCGCGTGGCGTCGGCCCCGACCTCGGCGAGAAGCTCGTCGAAGGTGACCATCGTGCCCTTGCGCTTGGACATGCGCACGGGGTTGCCGTCGCGCAGGAGGTTCACGAGCTGGCCGAGAAGGACCTCGAACTGCGTGGGGTAGCCGAGCGCCTCGCAGGCGGACTGCACGCGCTGGATGTAGCCGTGGTGGTCGGCGCCCCAGATGTCGATCACGTGGTCGACGCGCTGGAACTTGTTCCAGTGGTAGGCGACGTCGGAGGCGAAGTAGGTGTACTCCCCGTTGGTCTTGATGAGCACGCGGTCCTTGTCGTCCCCGAAGGTCGTGGAGCGGAACCACAGCGCACCCGCCTCGTCGCGATAGAGGTGGCCCATCTTCTCCAGGGCAGCGAGCGCGCGGTCGACAGCAGAGGTGCCCGTCTCGTCCTTCTCGTAGAGGCTGCGCTCGGAGAACCAGACGTCAAAGTCGCAGCGCGCCTGGTGGCAGGTGTCGCGGATGGAGTCGAGCATCCAGCGGTAGCCGCGCTCGCGGAACTCCGCCACGCGCTCGTCCTCGGAAACGCCCGCCCAGCGCTCGCCGTCCTCCCGGACGAAGCGGCAGGCGATGTCGACGATGTAGTCTCCGCCGTAGGCGTTGCCGCCCAGCGCCTCGTTGAAGGCGTCGGTGAGCGGGTGGGTCTCGGGGGCGGAGTCGTCCTCGTCGGCCACGTAGGCCTCGCGGTCGGCGAGAAGGGCGGCGCGCGCGGCGTCGAGGTCCTTCTCGCCCTGGGCCATCACGTCGAGGAGCTGCTGGTAGCGCATGGAGACGGAGCGTCCGAAGACGTCCATCTGCGAGCCGTGGTCGTTGATGTAGTACTCGCGCTCCACCTCGTAGCCGGCGTGCTCGAGAACGCGGCACAGCGAGTCGCCCAGGGCCGCCCAGCGGCCGTGGCCGATGTGCAGCGGCCCCACGGGGTTGGCGGAGACAAACTCGACCTGGACCTTGGTGCCTGCGCCCATCTGGGAGCGGGCGTAGTCGCCGCCCTGCTCGCGCACGGTGCGGAAGACCTCGTTGGCCGAGGCGGTGGCGAGGTAGAAGTTGATGAAGCCGGGGCCGGCGACCTCCACGCGGTCGATAGCGGGGTCGGCGGGGATGTGAGAGACGATGGCGTCGGCGATCTGGCGCGGCGCGCGGCGCGCGAGCTTGGCCGAGCGCAGGGCCACGGTGGAGCTCCAGTCGCCGTTGGCGGAGTCGGCCGGGCGCTCGAAGCCGAGCTCGGTCACCTCGAACTCGGGCAGGTCCCCGGACTGCTGGGCGGCGGCGATGGCGGCTCGAACGAGCTCCTCGATCTTCTCGGGCATGGATTCTCCCCCGTGGCTTGGCATTGTTCGCAACTTTATGAGTGTAGCAGAGCTGCGCCGACGCGGACGGCCTCCTCTGCACGCACAGACGCAAATCCGCATTTGCGCGCTCGTGGCTTTGCCCGCACTCGGCGACGTCCGCCGGGAGCGCGCCCGCACTTCTCGCCCGGCGCATCCAGTGCGGGCCGGCGCGCACTCGATGCGCGCACCTGGCGCCGTTGGCCGAGAAGGGCCGCGCACTCGACGCGCCTTGGGCCCAAATGTGCCCGCACTCGATGCCCGCACTCACGAGTGCGGGCAGGCAGGCGGCCCTCCGTGAGCGCCTCGCGGGGAGCCGCTCCTACGAAACTACCCCATGAGACGGTTCCGAAGCCCGGTGTGGGCAAAACCGTCCCATAGGGCATTCTCGCGGCCAGAATCGAACGAAGACGAGAAGATCGTGCGCTCGGCAGCTACTCCGCGGTGGGGCGGCCGGACTCCTCGCGCTCCTCGCGGGCGAGGCGGCTGCGCAGCTCCTCGAGCCCCTCCTCGAGGCCCACCGGGTAGGTCTGCGGGTTGAGGAAGCGGGCCACCGCGGGGTCGAGGCGCATGAGGGCGTCCTTGCAGCGCTCGCGCGCGACCTCTATGCCCTCGGGCGGGCAGGCGCGCTCGCCGTGCTCGACGAGCTTCACGAGCAGCTCCTGCGGTTCTCCCTCGAGCGCGTAGGAGGTGTACGGGTCGAGGATGTCGAACATCCTGCGCGCGACGCCGGGGCGCGCAACCTCGTCGACGACGAGCATGTCGGCCGTGGGCCGGCCGGCGGGATCGTAGTAGCGCAGAACGTGCTGCACGCCGGGGACCGTGCGCTTGTAGGACTGCTCCGAGAGCTTGATCACCGGCGTCCAGGGCTCGTCCGCGGAGCGTCGAACGGCAGACAGCTTGTAGACGCCTCCGAGGGAGGGCTGGGGGTCGCACGTGGCGAGCTTGGTGCCCACGCCGAAGGAGTCAATCGGCGCGCCCTGGGCGAAGAGCGACTGGATGGTGTACTCGTCGAGGTCGTTGGAGACCGAGATCTTGACGTAGGGCAGGCCCGCCTCGTCAAAGGCGGCGCGGGCCTCCTTGGAGAGGCGCGCGAGGTCGCCGGAGTCCAGGCGCACGGCGGAGAGGCGCTCGCCGGCCTCCTCCATCTCCTTGGCCACGGTGACGGCGTTGCGGATGCCCTGGTGGACGTCATAGGTGTCAAGGAGAAGAACGCAGTTCTTGGGGCTCGACTGAGCAAAGGCGCGGAAGGCCTCCAGCTCGCTCGGGAAGGCCATGACCCAGGAGTGCGCGTGGGTGCCAAAGACAGGGATGCCGTAGATCTTGCCGGCGAGCACGTTTGACGTGGAGGACGCGCCGGCGATGTAGGAGGCGCGGGCCACGGCGAGGCCGCCGTCGGGTCCCTGGGCGCGCCTCAGGCCGAAGTCCGAGACGGGGTGCCCCTCCGCCGCGCGCACCACGCGCGCGGTCTTGGTGGCCACGAGCGTCTGGAAGTTCACGAGGTTGAGCAGGGCAGTCTCGATGAGCTGGCAGTCGATGACCGGGCCCTCCACGCGCACCATGGGCTCGCGCCCGAAGACGAGCTGGCCCTCGGGAACGGCGTGGATGGTGAGGTCGAGGCGGTGGTTGCGGAGGTACTCGAGGAAGCCGGGCTTGAACATGGGGCCGCCGCCGGGGGCGTCGAGGCCCGCGAGGTAGTCGATGGCGTCGTCCTCGAAGACGAAGTTCTCCACGAGGTCGGCGAGCTGTCCCGTGCCGCAGCAGACGGCGTAGCCGCCGTCGAAGGGGTTGTCGCGGAAGAAGGCGTTGAAGCACGCCTGGCCGTCGGCCAGTCCCGCCTCCCAGAACCCCTGGGCCATCGTGAGCTCGTAGAGGTCGGTGTTGAGCGAGACGTCCGTGGGCTTGGTGCGGTCGGTGAGCGACATGGGATCCTCCTATCCCAGGACCGTGACGGCTAGCCACACCAGGGCGATGCCGACCACGGCAAAGATGACGACCTTCTGGCCGAGGGGCATCTTGAGGTCGTCCTCATCGGGCTCCATGAGCGCGCGGCCGCGCTCGCGGGCCTCGGCGTCGCGGGCGGCCTGCGCGCGCTCGGCCTCGGTCTGGGCGCGCTGGGCCCGCAGGCGCTCGAGCTCGGCGCGCTCCGCGGCGTCGCGGGCGGCCTGCTCGCGCGCGGCTTTCTCGGCGCGCAGCTGCTCGAGCTCGGCGCGCTCCTCGTCGGTGAGACCGTTGTTGTCCGCCATGAAAGCCCTCCCGTTTGGTTTGCAGGCTGCTTACAGTTTATACACCTTGCGGGCCCCGGGCGCCGCCGAGCTCGGGCCCGCGCACGCCGGTGGCGTCGAAGGCCGGGACGAAGCTCTCCGAGACGGTGCCGCCCTCCTGCCACCAGATCCGCTCGAAGCCGAGGTCGTCGGCATGGCAGAGCGCAAGCTCGTACTCCTCCTCGGTCACGCCGCGCGCGAGCTCGCCGCCGGCGCGGCGACAGGCCTCGTTGGGCGTGTACTGGTTCATCAGCGAGAGGTCGACCGCGTTGCCGGCCATCTCCCACACGCGGTCGAGAACCGCGCACGTATCGTCGACGTGGCCGGGCAGCACGAGGTGGCGCACGATGATGCCGCGCAGCATCCTGCCGTCGTCGCCGAGGGCGCGCCCGCCCGCGGCGGACAGGCCCTCGAGCATCGCCCCGAGGGCCTCGGCGGCCGCCTCGGGGTAGTCGGGCGCGGCGGAGAGCTCGCCGGCGAGGGCGGGGCTGGCGTACTTGAAGTCGGTGAGCCACACGTCGACCGTGCCCGCGAGGGCGCGCACGACCTCGGGGAGCTCGTAGCCGGAGGTGTTGCAGACGATCGGGAGTGCGAGCCCCGCCGCGCGCGCGAGGGCGACCGCCTCGCGTACCTGCGGGGCAAAGTGCAGCGCCGTCACGAGGTTGATGTTGAGCGCGCCGGCGCCCTGGAGCTCGAGCATCATCTCGGCGAGGCGCTCCGTCGTGACCGGCAGGCCAAAGCCACCCCCGGAGATCTCGTAGTTCTGGCAGTAGACGCACCCCAGCGGGCAGCCCGAGAAGAAGATCGTGCCGGAGCCCGCATCCCCGGAGATCGGGGGCTCCTCCCAGAAGTGCAGGGCCGAGCGCGCCACGCGCAGCTCCGCGGTCATGCCGCAGCGCCCCGGGCGCCCCTGGGCGCGCCGCGCGCCGCAGCGGCGCGGGCACAGCGCACAGGTCTCGTAGGCCGCCCCCGAGAGCAGGTCCTTCTCGGCCCTCCTGTCGTCCTTGGCCATGGTTACGCGCCGCCCCTGCGGCGATGGTGATGAACCTTCTCGGCCTCCTCCTCGAAGGCGGCGTCATCGGGCCCCACGAGCTCGTCGGCCCCGGTCTTGGGGTTGTAGTGGTGCAGCAGCACCGGCTCGAAGAGGTGCAGGTGGTGCGCGAAGGCCATCGAGGCGAGCAGAAGCAGGCAGAAGATCACGATGCGGGGCACGGTGTCGACCTGCGTCATGACGAGCGAGCCCACGCACAGAAGCCCGGTCCACGCGTACATGACCAAGACGGCCTGGCGCTGGTCGTAGCCCTCGTCGATGAGACGGTGGTGTATGTGTCCGCGGTCGGCGTGGCTGATGCTCACGTGGCCGCGCAGGCGGCGCACGATGGCGGAGAAGGTGTCGATGATCGGCACGGCGGCGATGACGAGCGGCACGATGATCGTGGTGAGGCCGGCGAAGCGGGTCACCGAGAGCAGCGAGACCGCGCCGAGCGCAAAGCCGAGCGTGAGCGCGCCGGAGTCCCCCATGAAGACGGAGGCGGGATGGAAGTTGTAGCGCAGGAAGCCCACCGACGAGCCCGCCACGGCGATGGAGAGCGCGGCGGCGTCGAGACGGCCGGCCCAGACGGAGAGCACGAACATCGTGAAGCTCGCGATGGCCGAGATGCCCGCCGCCAGGCCGTCGAGGCCGTCGATGAGGTTGATGATGTTGGTGTAGGCGACGAGGTAGACGACGGTCGCCGGATAGGCGACCCAGCCGAGCTCGATGAAGCCGCCGGGGACGAAGGGGTTGGAGATGTCGCCGATGACCAGGCCGCCCACGACCGCGATGGAGGCGGCGAGCACCTGCCCGGCGAGCTTCATGCGCGGGGAGAGCGAGAAGCGGTCGTCGAGGAGGCCGGTGGCGAAGATGACCACGAAGGCGGCCACGAGCGCGGCATAGTTGACGTCGAGCTTGGGCGACGGCACCAGGACGACGGGCCACCCCCAATTCATGGTGCCCACGTACTGCACGGCAAAGGCGGCGACGATCCCCAGGAAGATGGCGATGCCGCCCATGCGCGGGATGGGCCGCTTGTTGATGCGCCGGGAGTTGGGGTAGTCGACCGCGCCGCACCAGACGGCAAACTTGCGCGCGAGGGGGGTCGTGAGCAGGGTCGTTACGAGCGAAGCGGCGAAAAGGCACAGGTATGGTATCAAATCTGGTACCACGACGTTACCTCTCCCCTCGCTGCCGCCCCTTGCTGCCCTGCCATGATAGCCGAAACGTCCCCGGGGGTGAACTCCAGGGCCGCCGTCACGAGGCCAAGACGAGCTGAAAAGGGAGAAATAGCACGTACATCTCTACTTTTGCGAAGAAGTCGTCGCAAGTCAAGACTGGTATCTCCCTGCGGCACCCCTATAGTAGGTGGTGTCGTCCCCCTGCGGTCAAACTGGGTGAACCGACAAGCGTTACGAGGGAGTCCGATATCTCGTGTTCAGTACGGGTATCCTCCGCTGATGAGGAAGCCGGAACGCGCGATGGGGACGCCCACCTTCTGAGAGGTGGGTTCATTATCGAGCCGCAGGGGGCGTCTTGGTGCCGCGGGTCCTTCTCGCATGGGTGCAAATCCGCGCTTGACAGCCGTCGGAGAAACCGCCAAAATATCCAACGCGCAAAGCGCCTGGGGACGTAGCTCAGCTGGGAGAGCGCTGCCTTCGCAAGGCAGAGGCCGGGGGTTCGAATCCCCTCGTCTCCACCATGATCGTTCAGGCCCGGACGCCATCGGCGTTCGGGCCTTTTCGTTGCCGTGGGACCGTGCGGCACCTTCCGCGGATACGGGTTCTTCTCGCTTAACTTTTGCGCCTCATCCGGGATTTCGGGGTGGTCGCGCTTAGCAATCGCGCCTCGTCCGGCGAGAAGGGCGAACCGTGCTTAAGAAATCGCCTTCGTCCGGAAATGCGGCAATGCGCCGCTTAACAATCGCGACCCATCCGGGGAATCGGGGTCTCGGCGCTTAACAATCGCGACCCGTCCGGTCGCGCCGCCCTACCATTGAGCCCGCCCCTCTCGGAAGGGCGGGATTTCTTAAGCGGCGCGGGACCGATCCCCCGGACGGGACGCATTTCTTAAGCGCGTCGAGGGCGTTTTCCCGGACGAAGCGGTTTTCTTAAGCGCGGCCAAACCCTTCCGCAGGACGGGATGCATTTCTTAAGCGCGTCGGGGGTACGGACAAAAAGTTGGACACTTTCGTGTCCGGATTGGAGTCCGCATGTACTCGCAGGAGGACAGGGAGTG
>CALUHH010000006.1 GCA_944320385.1 uncultured Atopobiaceae bacterium
GAGGACATGCTCGCCAACCTCGACGATGACGGCATCATCCGCATCGGCGCCGAGGTCGGCCCCGGCGACATCCTCGTCGGCAAGGTCACGCCCAAGGGCGAGACGGCCCTGACCGCCGAGGAGCGCCTGCTGCGCGCCATCTTCGGCGCCAAGGCTCACGACGTCCGCGACACCTCGCTCAAGATGCCCCACGGCGCCTACGGCCGCGTCGTCGACGTCGTGCGCTTCAGCCGCGAGGCCGGCGACGACCTCCCGCCCGGCGTCAACGAGCTCGTGCGCGTCTTCGTCGCGCAGCGCCGCAAGATCCAGCAGGGCGACAAGATCGCCGGCCGTCACGGCAACAAGGGCGTCGTCTGCAACGTCCTGCCCGTGGAGGACATGCCCTACATGGCCGACGGCACGCCCGTCGACGTCCTTCTCGACCCGCTGGGCGTCCCCTCCCGTATGAACGTCGGCCAGCTGCTCGAGTGCCACCTCGGCTGGGGCGCCTCCCACGGCTGGGACGACGAGTCCGAGAACTCCGAGCGCTACGTGCCCGGCCCCATCCGCGTGGCCACGCCCGTCTTTGACGGCGCGACCGACGACGAGGTCGCCGAGCTGCTGCGCCGCACCAACATCAACCTGATGAACAAGGCCAAGCTCGACTACGGCGACCACATGCGCGAGGAGTTCGTCCCGCAGCTGAGCGACCTCGGCAAGACCACCCTCTACGACGGCCGCACCGGCGAGGCCTTCGAGAGCCCGATCACCGTGGGCACGAGCTACATCCTGAAGCTCGGCCACATGGTCGACGACAAGATCCACGCGCGCTCGACCGGCCCCTACAGCCTCGTCACCCAGCAGCCGCTCGGCGGCAAGGCGCAGTTCGGCGGCCAGCGCTTCGGCGAGATGGAGGTGTGGGCCCTCTACGCCTACGGCGCGGCCAACGTCCTCCAGGAGATCCTCACGGTCAAGTCCGACGACACCAACGGCCGCGTGAAGACCTACGAGTCCATCGTCAAGGGCGAGAACGTCCCGTCCGCGGGCATCCCCGAGTCCTTCAAGGTCCTCGTCAAGGAGATCCGCTCGCTCGCGCTCGACATCGAGCCCATCTCCTACCGCAAGCGCGCCGACCGCGCCGCGGAGGAGCAGCCGACCGCCGCTGAGAGCGCCGTCGACGTCTTCGCCGACATGGCCGCCGACGACGACCTCGGCCTCGACCTCGCCCGTGACCCTGAGAACGCCGACGCCGCCCTCGTTGGCGACGCTCTGAGCGATAAGGAGTAGCGACTGTGGCAGATTTCGACACCACTGACTTCGACGCTATCAAGATCTCGCTCGCCTCTGCCGACCGCATCCGCAGCTGGTCGTGCGGCGAGGTCAAGAAGCCCGAGACCATCAACTACCGCACCCTCAAGCCCGAGAAGGACGGCCTGTTCTGCGAGAAGATCTTCGGCCCGCAGAAGGACTGGGAGTGCGCCTGCGGCAAGTACAAGGGCATCCGCTTCCGCGGCATCGTCTGCGAGCGCTGCGGCGTCGAGGTGACCACCGCCAAGGTGCGCCGCGAGCGCATGGGTCACATCGAGCTCGCCGCCCCGGTGAGCCACATCTGGTACTTCAAGAGCCCCACGAGCTTCCCGCTGGCCCGCCTGCTCGACATCAAGAGCAAGGACCTCGAGAAGGTCCTGTACTTCGCGAGCTACATCATCACGCACGTCGACACCGAGGCCCGCGAGGCCGACGCCGACGACCTCAAGGAGGAGCTGGCCGCCGACCTCGAGGAGCTCGACGCCGAGCGCGACGAGCAGATCGAGCGTCTGAAGGAGCAGGGCGAGCCCTCCGAGGACGAGTTCGGCGAGGTGGAGCCCCTCTCCGCCGACGAGATCCGCGCCGGCATCGCCGACCTCGAGGAGGAGTACGAGGAGGAGAAGGCTCTCCGCCGCGACGCCTACGAGAAGTTCATGCAGCTCGAGGAGCGCGAGCTCATCTCCGACGAGGGCCTGTTCTCCGAGCTCAAGCGCTACTACGGCATCTACTTCAAGGGCGGCATGGGCGCCGAGGCCGTGCGCGAGCTGCTGCGCGGCATCGACCTTGAGTCCGAGGCCCAGAACCTGCGCCAGATCATCGCCTCCGACGACGCCCAGAAGCAGAAGCGCGAGAAGGCCATCAAGCGCCTGGAGATCGTCGACGCCTTCCTCAAGGGCGGCAACGACCCGGCCAACATGATCCTCGACGTCATCCCGGTCATCCCGCCCGACCTGCGCCCGATGGTGCAGCTCGACGGCGGCCGCTTCGCGGCGTCCGACCTCAACGACCTCTACCGTCGCGTCATCAACCGCAACAACCGCCTCAAGCGCCTGCTCGACCTCGACGCCCCGGCGATCATCGTCAACAACGAGAAGCGCATGCTGCAGGAGTCCGTGGACGCCCTGTTTGACAACGGCCGTCGCGGCCGTCCCGTCACGGGCCGTGGCGGGCGCCCGCTCAAGTCGCTCGCCGAGGCCCTCAAGGGCAAGCAGGGCCGCTTCCGCCAGAACCTGCTCGGCAAGCGCGTCGACTACTCCGGCCGCTCGGTCATCGTCGTCGACCCCAAGCTCAAGCTGCACCAGTGCGGCCTGCCCTCGCAGATGGCCCTCGAGCTCTTCAAGCCGTTCGTGATGCGCCGCCTGGTCGAGCTCGGCAAGGTCGAGAACATCAAGGGCGCCAAGCGCGCGATCGACCGTCAGATGCCGGCCGTGTGGGACGTGCTGTCCGAGGTCATCCAGGACCGCCTCGTCCTTCTCAACCGCGCACCCACGCTGCACCGCCTGTCCATCCAGGCCTTCGAGCCGGTTCTCGTTGAGGGCAAGGCCATCCACCTGCACCCGCTCGTGTGCGCCCCCTTCAACGCCGACTTCGACGGCGACCAGATGTCGGTGCACGTGCCGCTCTCCACGCAGGCCCAGACCGAGGCCCGCGTGCTGATGCTCTCGTCCAACAACCTGCGCTCCCCGGCGTCCGGCAAGGTGCTCACCGTGCCGTCGCAGGACATGGTCTTCGGCGCCTACTTCCTCACCACCGAGAAGGGCCAGAAGAGTGACGAGACCCCGGTCTTCGCCGACTTTGACGACGCGCTTCTCGCCATCGACATGAAGCGCGACCTGGGCATCCAGCAGCCGGTCATCGTGCGCGTCTCCGCCGCCGACGCCAACGTCGAGCAGGACGGCCGCAAGATCTTCCGCGTCATGACGGGCAAGGGCACCTTCGAGGACTATGACGTCACCGAGCACAGCGCCCGCTTTGAGACCACGCCCGGCCGCATCATCTTCAACCGTCAGTGCCTGCCGGCGGACTACCCCTTCATCAACTACAAGATGGTGAAGAGCGACATCTCCGCGCTGGTCAACGACTGCTGCGACCGCTACACCACGGCCGAGGTCGAGCCCATCCTCGACGCCATCAAGGAGACCGGCTTCCACTACGCCACCATCGCGGGCCTGACCGTCTCGGTCTGGGACGCCGTCATCCCCGAGGACAAGCCCCAGCTGCTCGACGAGGCGCAGGCGCGCGTCGACGAGATCAACGAGAACTACGAGGACGGCTTCCTCTCCGAGCGCGAGCGTCACGTCGAGGTCGTCAACGCCTGGACCGAGTGCACCGACCTCCTGGGCTCCGAGATGCTCGAGGGCTTTGCCGAGGACAACCCCATCTACATGATGGCCGACTCCGGCGCCCGTGGCTCCAAGACGCAGCTCCGCCAGCTCGCGGGCATGCGAGGCCTCATGGCCGACATGTCCGGCGAGACGATCGACCTGCCGATCAAGGCAAACTTCCGCGAGGGCCTCGAGCCGCTGGAGTACTTCATCTCCACCTACGGCGCGCGCAAGGGCCTCGTCGACACCGCGTCGCACACCTCCGACTCCGGCTACCTGACCCGTCGTCTCGTCGACGTGGCCCAGGACGTCATCGTCCGCGAGGAGGACTGCGGTACCGACGAGGGCGTCACCTACCCGCTCATCAAGCCGGGCCAGACCTCCGTGGACACCGACCTCATCGGCCGCTGCGCCCTGAACGACATCTGCGACCCCGAGACGGGCGAGGTGCTCATCGCCAAGGACGCCTACGTCGAGTCCAAGGCCGACCTGGAGATGCTCGTCGAGCACGGCCTCAAGAAGATCGAGCTCCGCGCGCTGCTGACCTGCAAGTCCAAGTACGGCGTCTGCCAGAAGTGCTACGGCTGGGACCTCTCCACGCGTCGTCCCGTCAACATCGGCACGGCCGTCGGCATCATCGCGGCCCAGTCCATCGGCGAGCCGGGCACCCAGCTCACGATGCGCACGATTCACTCCGGCGGCGTCGCGGGCGCTGACGACATCACGCAGGGCCTCCCCACGGTCGCCCGCATGTTCGACGTCGTCGGCAACGTCAACGAGAAGATTCTCGGCCGCGAGGCCGACCTCGCGCCCGTCTCCGGCACGCTGCGCATCACGCCCGAGCAGACCGAGTACCTGCTGCGCATCTACGACTCCGAGGATCCCTCCCGCATCATTGAGGAGTGGCGCGCCCCGGCGTCCGTGCGCTTCATGCCGGGCATCGAGGAGGGCATCGAGGGCGGCGTCGAGGTCCGCGCCGGCGACCAGATCACCCGCGGCTTCGTCAACTTCCGCAAGCTGCGCAGGCTCACCGACATCGAGTCGACGATGCACACCTTCGTCGAGTCGGTCAAGGACGTCTACACCTCCCAGGGCGTCGACCTCAACGACAAGCACATCGAGGTCATCGCGCGTCAGATGCTGCGCCGCGTCCAGGTGACCAACCCGGGCGACTCCCAGTACCTGCTCGGCCAGTACGTGGACCGCTACGTCTTTGCCGACACGGTGCGCAACGTCACGCTCGCCGGCGGCACCCCGCCCGAGGCGGAGCCGGTCATCCTCGGCACCCTCAAGGTCGCGAGCTCGATCGACTCCTGGCTCTCCAGCGCGTCGTTCATCCGCACCGCGGGCGTCCTCACCGAGGCCGCCATCGAGGGCGACGTCGACCACCTGCTCGACCTCAAGTCCAACGTCATCGTGGGCAAGCAGATCCCGGCCGGCACGGGCCTGTCCGCCTACCACGACGTCAAGCTCACCTACCACGGGACCAAGATTGACGGCCCCACGTCCCCGCTCGCCAAGAGCCTGCCCGAGTGGGCGCCCGACGAGCTCAAGAGCATCGAGGAGCAGCTCCCCAAGCAGCTCGACTGGGTCGGCGACGACTACGGCCTCGGTGGCGTGTACTCCAAGAACGGCCGTACGCTCTCGAGCGAGGACGCCAAGCTCTACCTCTTCGACGACCTCGGCGTCTCGCAGCGCTGGACCAACAAGTTCAGCGAGGTGGGCATCGAGACGGTGGGCGACCTCATCGGCAAGACCGAGGACGACCTGCTGCGCATCGACGGCATCGGCGCCAAGGCGATCGAGGAGCTCCGCGACGGCCTCGAGGCCCGCGGCCTGCTCTACATCCTCGAGCCCGATGACTCCGAGGCCGACAGCGAGGACCTGTCCCAGCTTCTGAACATGGTCTTCTCGCCCGACGCGGACGCCGACATCATGCTCGGCACCGCTGTCCCGTCCTCGCACCACTTCGATGACGACGAGCTCATCGGCGGCTCCGAGACGCCGTCCGGCGACTCCGACATCATCAACGAGGACCTGGGCTCCCTCGACGACCTCCTCTCCCAGGTGGTCCGTCAGGAGTCCGAGGGCGACGAGTAGTCGTCTCTCCTGCGCACGACTCAGGCGCCGGCCCCGCTGCGGGACCGGCGCCTTTTTTGCGCCGGCGCGCCCCGGCCCCGGCCCCCACCTCCCAAACTTCTGTACTTTGTTTTGGGTATTGACGGAACGCGCTTCAGACATAAGCGCCTGACCTGCAAATATAGATACTCAAACCGAATGCCTCGGAAACAAAGTACAGAAGTTTGCGGGGTGCTCCGGGAGGAAGGCCCGCGGGGCATGCGGCGAGCCTTCCGTTTACCCTCGAAGGGCGACCGCTTGCGAAGGTTTCACAAAGCTATCGGCGCCGTCTCTTTTCGTCACTTTTCCGAACTCTCACTACCTCTGACCCGGGAAAAGCAGCTTGCACGAAACTGCATGAAGCCCGAGAAGCGCCCTCGGCCCCCATATGGCGTGAGCGACCGGGCTTGACGGGTGATAGGCTCCGCGCATGGATGCCATCGTCAGTGACATATCTGCGTTTAGGTATTGGCGGATACCTCCGCTCGTTCGCCTGCTCGCGTCCGGTCCTGCGGACGACGCTCTGTTGCAGAGCATCGTTACGGAAGAGGAGCTGACTCAGCTGAGACAGGGCTGCGCGCGGCTGCCGCTCATACGTGAGCTTCGTGCTGTGAGCCCTCGCTGGCGTGCGGCGGGCCTGCAGACGCGCGCGGTCCGTGAGGGCGCGGCTGTTTTGGGAGTCGGGATGGAGGAGCCCGTTGACGTGCTCATTACGCGCCGCGAGCAGAGCAGGCGCGCGACGCTCATTCGCCCTAGACTCTGGTCGTCCGGTATTCCCGGGTCGGGCGTGGCCCTTATCGCAGATGAGCTCGGGGTGCTGCTGCCCGAATACTCCCTGCTGCAGCTGGCGTCGCGTGCGAGCCTCGTGCAGACCGTTCTTCTCGCAACCGAGCTCTGCGGCAGCTTTTCCGTCTATGACGCGCCTGCGTGCGTGCAAGAGGTTCTTCAGACGCTGGTGAACGAGAGGCGATTGCCCAGGCTCAATGGGTGGTCTCCCTGTCTTGATGACGAGGGGCAGATTACGAGCCTGTGGACCCGTCGACCGCTCGTCTCGCGCGACGGCCTGCTTAAGGTGGCGGAAGAGGCGCCCTGTCGGAACGGTCGAGCACGGCTTATGGAAGCGGCGAGCCTGATGGTGCCGGGCGCAGCGTCGCCCTTTGAGGCTCAGACGGGGGTCATCCTGGGTTTTTCTCGAAAAAGGGGCGGGGAGGGGCATGCGGGCTTCTCTCACAACCGTCGGATTGCGCTGTCGCGTGAGGCTCGCGCGCTCGCGCGGAGGGCGTCGTGCTATTGCGATCTCTACTGGGACGAGGGTCTTGACCTCGAGTGCCAGAGCAAGCTCGCTCACGCTTCGGGCTCGGGGTACCTCTCCGATGCCGACCGTGCGACAGCGCTCGAGCTCATGGGCATCAGCGTGCTTCCGGTCACCTATGCGCAGCTCACGAGCGAGGAGAGGGTCATCGCGCTCTCGAGGGCGGTGGCGGACAAGCGAGGCGTTGCCTGGCGACAGCCCACGGCACGCGAGCGCGAGCTGGGAAGAAAGCTGCGCTCAGAGGTCCTGCGTGACTGGTCAACCCTGCTCGACGTGTGACGTGAGCCCTTGAACTTCTGTACTTTGCCGGGGAATCACCCAGGCGGCGTCTTTCTCACAAGCCGTTGACCTGCGAATATAAAGTTTCAAAATAGCGGCGGCGGCGACAAAGCACCGAAGTTTGCGAGATGGGGGCGCCGCGGGCGGGCCTTAGGCGCGGCGCAGGGAGGCCTGTTCCGCGGCATAGGCCCTGCCGCCCACGACCGCGCGGCCCCAGACGTCGACGGTCTCGAGCACCCCGGCTGCCAGCCGTTCGCCGGAAGGTGAGAGAGCCACGACCTTCTCGCCCCGCCAGGCGAGGTGCGCCAGGTAGTCGCCGCGGATGCCGGTCAGCGGTTCGGCGGCGCCGACGCGCGCCCATGCGTCGACCCGAGTCACGATGCCCGCACGGAGGCCCTCCGCAAGTGCCGAGAAGGGCGGTGCGGCTCCCAGCTCCGCCAGGCAGATGGCCTCCAGATGGGAGGGTGCGCTTTCCATATTGATGCCGATGCCACACACCGCGAAGGGCGATCCCGCACTGTCGCGCCCCGCCTCGACCAAGATCCCGCCGAGTTTTAGCCCGCAGGCGAGAAGATCGTTGGGCCATTTGAGCTGCGGCGCATTTGAAAGTTCAAGGACGTCCAACCCGTCGAGCGCGCCGAGCCCGCAGGCAGCGGCCAGGCCCGGCAGCCTCGACGGCGTCACGTCGGGCCGCAGCAGGACGGAAAGATAGAGGTTGCCCCTCGGGGACTCCCAGGCATGGCCGCGCCGCCCGCGCCCCGCCGTCTGGCGGCGCGCGGCGACGGCCGCGCCGTGCGCAGCGCCCTTCTCGGCGAGCTCGCGCGCGACGTCGTTGGTGGAGCCGACCTCTTCGAGGGTCAGCAGGTCTGCCGGCAGGTCCATGCGCCTCCTCAAAACGCTGGCGGAATAGATTGTATCCGCTGAAGCGCATGTGGAGGACTCATGGCAATATTGAGAAGCCTGAGAATGCTGAGTCCCTTTGGCTCAGCATTGACTAGCCTACGTAACAAATGTTGACACGTTAACAACGAGGGAAGGCGGGCAGGTGGGATTTCGCATTCTCGGAACGGGCTCGGCGCTCCCGGCCCGTTCGGTCACCAACGACGACCTCTCCGAGCTCCTTGACACCTCCGACGAGTGGATCTTCCCGCGCACGGGCATCAGGAGCCGTCGCATCTGCACCACCGAGTCTCTCGACGAGCTCTCCGTGGAGGCGTCCCGCGCGGCCCTCGAGGCCGCCGGCGTCACCCCCGACCAGCTCGACCTCATCATCTGCTCCACCACGAGCGGCGACCACCTCATCCCCGCGCAGGCCTGCGCCGTCGCGGAGCTCCTGGGCGCCAGCTGCCCCGCCTTTGACGTGTCGGCCGCGTGCGCGGGCTTCGTCTTCGCCCTCGACGTGGCGGACGGCTACTTCGTCCGCGGTCGCGCCGAGCGCGTGCTCGTGGTCGCCGCGGAGAAGATGAGCCGCCTGGTGGACTGGGAGGACCGCGCCACGTGCGTGCTCTTTGGCGACGGCGCCGCGGCGGCGGTGCTCGCGGCCGGCGGACAGAGCCCCCTCGCCATGAGCCTCACGACCGAGCCCTCGGTGGAGATCCTCCACGTTCCGGGCGTCGGCGGCACCTCGCCCTACGACCAGGCAGAGCGCCCCGCGAGCACCCTCTCGATGGAGGGTCGCCGCGTCTTCAAGTTCGGCGTGAACGCCATCTGCACCTCGGTGACCGAGCTCGCGCGCGAGGCGGGCGTGGCCGTCGAGGACATCGACCACTTCGTGTTCCACCAGGCAAACGAGCGCATCCTCTCCTCCGCCGTCGCCCGCCTCGGGATCGACGACGCAAAGGTCACGCGCTCGCTCGCGGAGACCGGCAACATCTCGAGCGCCTGCGTGCCGCTCGCCCTCGACCGGCTCGTCCGCGCCGGAAAGCTCATTCCCGGCCAGCTCGTCGCCCTCGTGGGCTTTGGGGCCGGCCTCGACACGGGCGCCTGCCTCCTGCGCTGGGAGTAGCGCCCCCCAACACGTCCATTGGAGCGCCCGCCGGGCGCATGGAAAAAGAAGGAGTACCCACAATGGCAGACCAGAGCACCTTTGAGCGCGTGTGCGCGATCGTCCGCGAGCAGGGCGGCCTCGACGACGTCGAGCTGACCGCCGAGACCACGCTCGCCGAGGTTGGCCTCGACAGCCTGGCCACCGTTGAGGCCGTCATGGCCTGCGAGGACGAGTTCGGCATCGAGATCGACGCCGAGTCCAACCCCACCACCATCGGCGAGTTCGTCGAGATGGTCGACTCCCTCCTGGAGAACTAGCCATGCTGCGCACCCCCATCTGCGACCTTCTCGGCATCGAGAAGCCCGTCTTCCAGGGCGGCATGGCCTGGATCGCCGACGCCTCTCTGGCGGCGGCCGTCTCCGAGGCGGGCGGCCTGGGCATCATCGCGGCCATGAACGCCAACGCCGACTGGCTGCGCGACCAGATCCACGAGCTGCGCGAGAAGACCGACAAGCCCTTCGGCGTCAACGTGATGCTCATGAGCCCGTTTGCCGACGAGGTGGCCCAGGTCGTCATCGACGAGCACGTGCCGGTCGTCATCACCGGCGCCGGCAACCCGACCAAGTACATGAAGGCCTGGAACGCCGCCGGCATCAAGGTCATCCCCGTGGTGGCCTCCGTTGCCATGGCCAAGCTCGTCCAGCGCGCCGGCGCCGTCGCCGTGGTGGCCGAGGGCACCGAGTCCGGCGGCCACATCGGCGAGACCACGACGATGGCCCTCGTTCCGCAGGTCGTCGACGCGGTGAAGATCCCCGTCATCGCCGCCGGCGGCATCGCCGACGGGCGCGGCGTCGCGGCGGCCATTATGCTCGGTGCCGTTGGCGTCCAGGTGGGGACGCGCTTCCTCGTTGCCAACGAGTGCACGGTGTCCGATCAGTACAAGGACATGGTCCTCAAGGCCAACGACATCTCCACGCGCGCGACGGGCCGCTCCACCGGCCACCCCGTCCGCGCCCTCAAGAACCCGTTCTCCAACAAGTACGCCCAGATGGAGGCCGCCGGCGCCTCCGAGGAGGAGCTCAACGCTCTCGGCACCGGCGCCCTGCGCAAGGCCGCCAAGGAGGGCGACTACGAGAACGGCAGCTTCCTGTGCGGGCAGATCGCCGGCATGGTGAAGGAGCGCGAGAGCGCGCTCGAGATCGTGGACGACCTCGTCAATGGGGCCGAGAAGGTCCTGGCAGGAGCGATGCAATGGGTAAAGTAGCCTTTCTCTTTGCCGGCCAGGGCGCCCAGCACCCCGGCATGTGCGCGGACCTCATCGCGTCCGAGCCCGCGGCCAAGGCCGTCTTCGACGCCGCCGACGCCGTGCGCCCCGGCACCACCGAGCAGTGCCTCTCCGGCACCAAGGAGGAGCTCTCTCAGACCATCAACACGCAGCCCTGCGTCTTTGCCGCCGACCTCGCCTGCGCCCGCGCGCTGGCCGCGCGCGGCGTGACCCCGGACGTGGTCGCGGGCTTCTCGCTCGGCGAGGTCGCCGCGCTCACCTTCGCGGGTGCCTACACCGACGAGCAGGGCTTCGAGCTCGTGTGCCACCGCGCCGAGCTCATGGCCGACGCGGCCGAGAAGAACCCCGGTGCGATGCGCGCCGTGGTCAAGCTCGACGCCGCCACGGTCGAGCGCCTCGCGGCCGAGGCCGGCGAGGCCTGGCCCGTCAACTACAACAGCCCGCTGCAGACCGTCGTCGCCGGCACCGCGGAGGCCTGCGAGAAGCTCGATCTTCTCGTCAAGGAGGCCAAGGGCCGCGCGATGAAGGTCGCCGTGTCGGGCGCCTTCCACAGCCCGTTCATGGCGGAGGCCGAGCGCGGCCTCGCCGCCTACCTCGAGGGCGGCCACGCGCCGGCCGAGCCCACGGTCCCCGTGCTGGCCAACCGTACGGGCGAGCCGTACCCCTCCGACGAGGCGGGGCGCGTCGAGCTGCTCTCCAGCCAGGTCGCCAACCCCGTTCAGTGGGTCCGCACCCTGCAGAACATGGCGGCCGACGGCGTCGACACCTTCGTCGAGGTCGGCCCCGGCAAGACCCTCACGGGCCTCGTCACCCGCACGCTCGAGGGCGTCACGGCGCTGCCGTGCGAGACCGCGGAGCAGCTTGAGGCGGTTCTCGCCGCGCTTCCTAAGAAGGGGGAGTAGCCCATGGCCGAGAAGAACGGAGCGCTCGAGCGCAACGCCGGGCGCCGCGTCGCCCTCGTCACGGGCGCCTCGCGCGGCATCGGCCGCGCGGTCGCCGAGGGCCTTGCCGCCGACGGCTTTGACCTCGCGCTCGTCTATGCGGGCAACGAGGCTGCCGCCGCCGAGGCCGTCGCAGCCTGCGAGCAGGCGGGCGCCACCGCGCGCGCCTATCGCTGCGACGTCTCGGACGCGGAGGCGGTCAAGGCCGTCGTCGACGAGGTCCTCGCGGACTTTGGGAACGTCTGGGCCCTCGTCAACAACGCGGGCGTCACCCGCGACGGACTGCTCGTCCGCATGAGCGACGAGGACTTCTCCCGCGTGATCGACGTCAACCTCAAGGGCGCCTTCCACACCACGCGCGCCCTCGCTCGCTCCTTCATGCGTCAGCGCGGCGGCCGCATCGTGAACATGGCCTCCGTCGTGGGCCTCATGGGCAACGCCGGCCAGGCCAACTACGCGGCCTCCAAGGCGGGCCTGATCGGCCTCACCAAGTCGGTGGCCCGCGAGCTCGCCCCGCGCGGGGTCACGGTGAACGCCATCGCCCCCGGCTTTGTCGAGACGGACATGACGGCCGTGCTCTCCGAGAGCGTGGTCGAGGGCTACGAGAAGCAGATCCCCCTCGGCCGGCTCGCGAGCGCCGACGAGGTCGCCGCGGTCGCGCGCTTCCTCGTGAGCGACGCCGCGTCCTACGTGACCGGCGAGGTCATCCGCGTCGACGGCGGCATGGCGATGTAGAGATGATACGAAGGGACAGTCCCTTCGTATCATCAAAAAACTAATGATACGAAGGGACTGTCCCTTCGTATCATCGATGGGAGATGAGATGGAACACAGGGTTGCAATCACCGGCATCGGCGCCGTGACGCCGCTCGGCAACTCCGCCAAGGAGACTTGGGCGGCCATGAAGGCGGGGAAGTGCGGCATCGGCCCCATCACCCACTTCGACACCGAGAACTTCAAGGTCAAGGTCGCGGCCGAGGTCAAGGACTTCGACGGCGCCGCCCTTCTCGGCAAGCAGGAGGCGGCGCACCTGGACCTCTTCTCGCAGTACGCGCTCGTCGCCTCCGACGAGGCCATGGCCGACTCCGGCCTCGACGCCGAGGATGCCATCGACCGCGAGCGCCTGGGCGTCTACGTGGGCTCGGGCGTGGGCGGCATCAACGCCTTCGCCGACAACGTGCACGTCATCTCCGAGCGCGGCCCGCGCCGCGCCTCTCCCTTCATGATCACGATGATGATCGCCAACATGGCGTCCGGCAACATCGCCATCCGCCACAAGGCGCTCGGCCCGACCCTGCCCGTCGTGACCGCCTGCGCCACCTCCGCCCACGCCGTGGGCGAGGCCTTCCGCGCGATCAAGCACGGCTACGCCGACGCGATCCTGGCCGGCGGCGCCGAGGCCGCGATCATGCCCGACTCCATCGCGGGCTTCACGAGCTGCCGCGCCCTCACCACCAACCCCGACCCCGCCACCGCGTGCCGCCCGTTCGACGCCGAGCGCAACGGCTTCGTCATGGGCGAGGGCGCCTGCGTGCTCGTCCTCGAGCAGTGGGAGCACGCCGTCGCCCGCGGCGCCCACATCTATGCCGAGGTCGTGGGCTACGGCAACACCGACGACGCCTACCACATCACGAGCCCCGACCCCGAGGCCGACGGCATCACGCGCGCCATCCGCCTCGCGGTGGAGGAGGGCGGCGTCAAGCCCGAGGAGGGCCTCTACATCAACGCCCACGGCACCTCCACCAAGCTCAACGACGCCTCCGAGACCCGCGGCTTCAAGCAGGCCCTCGGCGAGGAGGCCGCCCGCGCGGCGCACGTCTCGTCCACCAAGTCCATGACCGGCCACATGATCGGCGCGACCGGTGCCGTCGAGGCCATGGCCTGCGCGCTCGCGCTCGAGGACGGCGTCGTGCCGCCCACCATCAACTACCACACGCCCGACCCGGAGTGCGACCTCGACTACACCCCCAACGAGGCCGTCGAGTGCGAGCTCACCTGGGCGCTCTCGACCAACCTCGGGTTCGGCGGACACAACGCGGCGCTCGCCCTGCGCGCCGTCGAGAGGAGCTAGCGATGGACGCTGCCAAGATCTCGGAGATCGCTGACGTCATGAGGAGCCACGGGCTCTCCCGCGTGCGCGTCGAGGAGTCCGACGGATCTGCCGTCGAGCTCGAGTGCGGCGCCGTCGCCCCTGCCGCCGCGCCCCTGCCAGTCGCGGCCCCCGCGCCCGCTGCGCCCGCGCCTGCCCCGGCTCCCGCCCCCGCTCCCGCCGCGGAGGCTGACGAGCCCCTGGACATGTCCCACACCACCGCGGTGCGCGCCCCCATGGTCGGCGTCTTCTACGCCGCCCCGGCCCCCGGTGCCGAGCCCTT
Source organism: uncultured Atopobiaceae bacterium (assembly GCA_944320385.1). GTDB lineage: Bacteria > Actinomycetota > Coriobacteriia > Coriobacteriales > Atopobiaceae > Thermophilibacter. The sequence continues at coordinate 13,906 of CALUHH010000006.1, forward strand.
CGTGCAGGTGGGCTCCAAGGTCAAGAAGGGCGACACCCTCTGCGTCATCGAGGCCATGAAGGTCATGAACGAGGTCACGGCCGAGCAGGACGGCGAGATCGTCGACATCTGCGTGAAGGACGGCGACCTCGTCGAGTACGGCTGCTGCCTCATGAAGGTCTACTAGATGAGACAAAGGGACTGTCCCTTTGTCACATCGGGAGAGGAACGCGCATGAACAAGGAAGAGCTCAAGAGCCTGCTGCCGCACCGCGAGCCCATGCTCCTTCTCGACGAGGCCGAGGTCGTCGACGGGGAGGCCCACGGCAAGATCACCATCACCGGGGACGAGTTCTTCGTCCAGGGGCACTTTCCCGGCAACCCCATCGTCCCCGGGGTCATCCAGTGCGAGATGCTCGCGCAGAACTGCTGCGTCCTTCTCGCCAACGACCTTGCGGCCAAGGGCGCTACGCCCTTCTACACGAGCCTCGACAAGGTCCGCTTCAAGCATCCCGTGCGCCCCGGCGACACCATCGAGCTCACCTGCCGCATCACGCGCAGCCGCGGGCCCTTCCGCTTTGCCACGGGCGAGGCCCGCGTGAACGGCGAGCTCTGCTGCCAGGCGGAGATGTCCTTCGCACTCATGTAGCGTCGATGGGTCGACTGGGGACAGGTCAAAAGGGGTCTGTCCCCAATTGACCCAATTGACCCAATTGACCCACAGGAGGCGACGATGTTCGACAAGATACTCATTGCAAACCGCGGGGAGATCGCCGTCCGCGTGATTCGCGCCTGCAAGGAGATGGGCGTCAAGACCGTTGCCGTGTACTCGACGGCCGACGCCGAGGCGCTGCACGTCGCCCTCGCGGACGAGGCCTACTGCATCGGCGGTCCCCGCCCGGCCGACTCCTACCTCAACGAGGACGCCATCCTCACGGTGGCGCTCCAGTCGGGCGCCAAGGCGATCCACCCGGGCTACGGGTTCTTCTCGGAGAACGCGCACTTTGCCCGCGAGTGCCGTGACTGCGGCCTGGTCTTCGTGGGGCCCTCGCCCGAGGTCATCGAGCGCATGGGCGACAAGGACGCGGCGCGCCGCACCGCGCGTGACGCGGACGTGCCCATCGTCCCGGGCTGCGACTTGCTGGCGAGCGCCGACGAGGCTGCCCGCGAGGCGGAGCGCATCGGCTGCCCCGTGCTCATCAAGGCGCGCTCCGGCGGCGGCGGGCGCGGCATCCGCAAGGTCGAGCGCCCCGAGGACGCCGGCCGCGCCTTCACCGAGGCGCACGCCGAGGCCGAGGCGGCCTTCGGCGACGGCGAGTGCTACATGGAGAAGTTCGTCTCGCCTGCCCACCACGTGGAGGTGCAGGTCCTCGCCGACGCCCACGGCAACGTGGTCAGCCTCGGCGAGCGCGAGTGCTCCGTGCAGCGCCGCAACCAGAAGCTCATCGAGGAGAGCCCCGCGCCGTGCCTGGACGCCCACCCCGAGGTGCGCGAGCGCATGCACAAGGCCGCCCGCGACCTCACGCGCGCCGTGGGCTACGTGGGCGTGGGCACGATCGAGTTCCTCTATGCCGACGACGGCAGCTTCTACTTCATGGAGATGAACACGCGCCTGCAGGTCGAGCACCCGGTCACCGAGTTCGTGAGCGGCGTCGACCTCGTGAAGTGGCAGCTGCGCGTTGCGGCAGGCGCCACGCTGCCCTTCTCGCAGGACGACATCGCCATCTCGGGCCATGCCATCGAGTGCCGCATCAACGCCGAGACCCCGGAGTTCCTCCCGTCGTGCGGCGAGGTCACGATGTTGCACGTCCCGGGCGGCCCGCAGGTCCGCTTTGACTCCGCGCTCTACGTGGGCGCCGTCGTGCCGCCCTACTACGACTCGCTGCTCGGCAAGCTCATCGTCTGCTCGTCCACGCGCCAGGAGTCCATCCGCAAGATGCGCTCCGCCCTCGGCGAGCTCGTGATCGAGGGCGTGGCCGAGAACAGCGAGCTGCACCTCGACATCCTCTCCAACCCCGAGTTCGTCTCCGGGAACTACCACACCAACCTGATGGAGCACCTCTATGAGTAAGCGCGAGAAGAGCGTCAACGCCCTCGAGGGCCCGGTGACCGAGGTCGCCGCGGAGTTCCCCGAGCGCCACGTCCTCGTCAAGTGTCCGGGCTGCCGGCGCGTCATCGACCAGGACAAGCTCGCCGCCAACCTCGAGGTCTGCCCGCGCTGCGGCCGTCACCTGCGCGTCTCGGGCCGTAAGCGCATGCGCATGACCGTTGACGCGGGGAGCTTCGAGGAGTGGGACCGCGAGCTCGCCGCCACGGACTTCCTCGGGTTCCCGGGCTACGCCGAGAAGCTCGAAGCCGCGCGCGAGAAGAGCCACGAGGCCGACGCCGTCGTCTGCGGCCGCGGCACGATCGGCGGGCACGACTGCGCCCTCTTCTTCATGGACGCTGACTTCATGATGGGCTCGATGGGCTCGGTCGTGGGCGAGAAGATCACGCGGACCTTCGAGCGCGCCCGCGAGCTCGGGCTGCCGGTCGTGGGCTTCACCGTCTCCGGCGGCGCCCGCATGCAGGAGGGCACGACCTCGCTCATGCAGATGGCCAAGGTCTCCGCCGCCGTGCGCCGCCACTCCGAGGCCGGGCTGCTCTACGTCACCGTGCTCACGGACCCCACCACCGGCGGCGTCACCGCGAGCTTTGCCATGGAGGGCGACGTCATCATCGCCGAGCCCGGGGCGCTCGTGGCCTTTGCCGGCCCGCGCGTGATCGAGCAGACCACGCACAAGCGCCTCCCCAACGGCTTCCAGCGCTCCGAGTTCCTGCTCGAGCACGGATTCTGCGACCTCATCGTCGAACGCGGCAACATGGCCGCGACCCTCGCCGAGCTGCTCGCCCTCCACGAGGGCGTCGCTCCGGCGGCGGGCGCCCCGCACGCGCTCGCCCACGAGGAGCCCCGCGGCCGCCGCGGCCGCCCCAAGCGCGCCCCGGAGCCCGAGGGCGCCTACGACATCGTCAAGCTCACGCGCTCCACGGACCGCGCGACTGCCCTCGAGCTGCTCGAGCGCGGGCTCGATGGCTTCGTCGAGCTGCACGGCGACCGCCTCTTCGCCGACGACGCCGCCGTCGTCGCGGGCATCGGCTGGAAGGGCGGCCGCGCGCTCACGGTGATCGCCATCGAGCGCGGCAACACCACCAAGGAGCGCGTGCGCCGCAACTTTGGCATGGCGCACCCCGAGGGCTACCGCAAGGCCCAGCGCCTCATGCGCCAGGCCGAGAAGTTCCACCGCCCCGTGCTCTGCCTCGTGGACACCTCCGGGGCCTACTGCGGCATCGGGGCCGAGGAGCGCGGCCAGGGCGAGGCCATCGCGTCGAGTCTCGTGGAGATGAGCGGCCTCGCCACGCCTATCGTGAGCGTCGTGGTGGGGGAGGGCGGCTCGGGCGGCGCGCTGGCGCTGGCTGTGGCCGACCGCGTCTACATGCTCGGCAGCGCCGCGTACTCCGTCGTGAGCCCCGAGGGCTGCGCCTCGATCCTCTGGAAGGACACCAAGCGCGCGGACGAGGCGGCGGCAGCCCTGCACATCACGGCGGGCGACCTCGTCGAGCTCGGTCTTGTCGACGGTATGGTGCCGGACCTCGGCCTCACCCACGCAGAGATCGCGCATGATATGATGCGCGAGGTTGAGATCGCCCTTGACGAGCTCTCCGGGCTTACCGCCGATGAGCTCGTCAGCCGCCGATACGACAAGTTCCGCGCAATGGGAGGAAACCGCATATGCTCTCGATAGTCACTGACTCCACCTGCGGGCTCACCCGCGCCGAGGCCACCGAGCTCGGCGTCACCGTCGTGCCCATGACCTACACCGTCGACGCCACCTGGCACGAGGAGGGCTTCGTCGGCGAGAACGGCGACTACGCCCCGCTCTTCTCGGGCAGCCACCACGTGGCCACCCACGCGGTGCGCACCTCCGTCTTCGAGGAGGTCTTCCGCGGCCTGCTCGACAAGGGCGACGACGTGCTCTGCGTCACCATCTCCTCGCGCCTGTCGGGCGCGTTCCGCAGCGCCGAGGACGCGGCCACGCACCTCATGAGCGACCGTCTGGCCGTCCTGGACTCCTGGGTCACGGCGGGTGCGCTCGAGTTTCTCGTCCGTCGCGCGCGCACCCTCGCCGACGGCGGGTGCTCGCTCCCCGAGATCGTCGCCGACCTCACGCGCCTGCGCCAGGACACCCGCATCGTCTTCAGCGTGCCGGACATGGACGCGCTCTCGCGCAGCGGCCGGCTCGGCGCGATCCGTCGCGCCGTGGCCACCAAGCTCAACCGCTACCCGGTCATGAGGCTCTACGAGGGCGGCATCGAGAAGATCGAGGACGGCCGCGGCGCGCGCGGCATGGCGGCGGTCATGGCCGAGCAGGTGCCCGACGGCACGAACGACGTCGTCATCTGCCACTTTGGGCCGCGCGGGGTGGAGGCGCGCGAGGTGTTTCTCGCCGTTCGCGCCCGCTTCCCGGAGGCCCGCGTCCGCGTGAAGGACGGCGGCCCGGTCCTCGCCGAGCACCTCGGCATCGGCTCCGTGGGCCTCGCCTGGGCGTAAGACCCGCGCGCAAGCTGCGTTGCGTCGACGGGCGCACTTCTCGCCATCGTGCGAGAGTGCGCCCGCACTCATGAGTGCGGGCATCGAGTGCGGGCATCAAGCGCGCGCAGCAGGCGAGAAGAACGTTCTTCTCGCCTGCGTGTGCATATCGTGAAGGATGGATACGCCCGGTCCCGTGGCGTTTTGACATCAGCCGCGCGGACGCGTAATGTTCATCGTCGCGTCAATCCGGGGCAGAGGTGCTGCTCGGCCCTTGAATACAACAAACAGGCACGTCGATAGGTATAGAAGGAGAGAACTTTGCCTACTATCAACCAGCTCGTTCGCAACGGGCGCATGACCGTCAAGTCTAAGTCCAAGAACGCAGCCCTGCAGCACAACCCCCAGAAGCGCGGCGTGTGCACCCGCGTCTTCACCACCACCCCCAAGAAGCCGAACTCCGCCCTCCGCAAGGTCGCCCGTGTGCGCCTCGTCAACGGCATCGAGGTCACGGCCTACATCCCCGGCGAGGGCCACAACCTCCAGGAGCACTCCATCGTCCTCATCCGCGGCGGCCGCGTGCGTGACCTCCCCGGTGTCCGCTACAAGATCATCCGTGGCGCCTACGACTGCGCCGCCGTGCAGAACCGCCAGAAGGCGCGCTCCCGCTACGGCACCAAGCGCCCCAAGTAGCCCGTCACGTAATCGCACCCAAGATCTGAGGAGATACAAACATGCCGCGTCGTGCATCTAAGACTCACCGTCGCGAGATTCAGCCGGATGCTGTCTACAACAACCGCCTCGTGACCCAGCTCATCAACAAGGTCCTCCTTGACGGCAAGAAGGCCACCGCCGAGCGCGTCGTCTACGGTGCCTTTGACATCGTTGCCGAGAAGTCCGGCGAGGACGCCCTGACCGTCTTCAAGAAGGCCATGGACAACATCCGCCCGACCCTCGAGGTCAAGCCCAAGCGCGTTGGTGGCGCCACCTACCAGGTGCCCATGGAGGTCAACTCCCGTCGCGCCACCCAGCTCGCCATCCGCTGGATGGTCAACTTCTCCCGCGCCCGCAAGGAGAAGACCATGGCCGAGCGTCTTGCCAACGAGATCCTCGACGCCTCCAACGGCGTCGGCGCGTCCGTGAAGCGCCGCGAGGACCTCTTCAAGATGGCCGAGGCCAACCGCGCCTTCTCTCACTACCGCTTCTAGTCCGCGAGACCGAGGAGAAGCAACATGGCAAAGCCTAAGTACAAGCTCGAGGACCTCCGCAACATCGGCATCATGGCCCACATCGACGCGGGCAAGACCACCACGACGGAGCGCATCCTCTACTACACCGGCAAGACCCACAAGATCGGCGAGGTCCACGACGGTGCCGCCACCATGGACTGGATGGTCCAGGAGCAGGAGCGCGGCGTTACCATCACCTCCGCCGCCACGACGTGCTTCTGGAAGGATCACGTCATCCAGATCATCGACACCCCGGGTCACGTTGACTTCACGTCCGAGGTCGAGCGCTGCCTGCGCGTCCTCGACGGCGCGGTTGCGGTCTTCGACGCCGTCGCCGGCGTCCAGCCTCAGTCCGAGACCGTCTGGCGTCAGGCCACCACGTACGGCGTCCCCCGCATCGCGTTCATCAACAAGTACGACCGCGTCGGCGCCGACTTCTTCCACGCCATCGACACCATGAAGGACCGCCTGCACGCCAACGCCGTTGCCGCGCAGATCCCCATGGGCTCCGAGTCCAACTTCTGGGGTCTCATCGACCTGGTCACCATGACCGCGTGGGACTTCAAGGAGGACGCCAAGGGCATGATCTACCCCGAGGTCATGGACGCCATCCCCGATGAGTTCGCCGACCTCGCCCAGGAGAAGCGCGAGGAGCTGCTCGACGCCGCCTCCAACTTCTCCGACGAGATCATGGAGGCCGTGCTCGAGGAGGCCGAGATCCCCGTCGACGACCTCAAGGCCGCCCTGCGCAAGGGCGTCATCGCCGGCGAGCTCAACCTCGTCTTCGTGGGCTCCGCCTACAAGAACAAGGGCATCCAGGAGCTGCTCGACGCCGTCGTCGACTACCTCCCGAGCCCGCTCGACGTCGCCGAGATCGACGGCACCAACCTCAAGGGTGAGCCCGAGGTCCGTCACGCCGACGCCAAGGAGCCCTTCGCGGCCCTGGCCTTCAAGATCATGACCGACCCCTACGTCGGCAAGCTCACCTACATCCGCGTCTACTCCGGTCAGGCCGAGGCGGGCTCCTACGTCTATAACTCGGTCAAGGACAACCGCGAGCGTCTGGGCCGCATCCTCGAGATGAACGCCAACGACCGCGTTGACCGTGACGCCTGCTTCGCCGGCGACATCGTCGCCTGCGTCGGCCTCAAGAACACCACCACCGGCGAGACCCTCTGCGACGAGAAGCACCCGGTCATCCTCGAGTCCATCGAGTTCGCGACCCCGGTCATCTCCGTCGCCGTGGAGCCCAAGACCAAGGCCGAGCAGGACAAGATGTCCGTGGGCCTGGCCAAGCTCGCCGAGGAGGACCCGACCTTCCAGGTCCACACCGATCACGAGACCGGCCAGACCATCATCTCCGGCATGGGCGAGCTGCACCTCGAGATCATCGTCGACCGCCTGCGCCGCGAGTTCAAGGTCGACGCCAACGTCGGCAAGCCCCAGGTCGCCTACCGCGAGACCGCCGGCAAGGCCGTCATGCACGCCGAGGGCAAGTTCGTCCGCCAGTCCGGCGGCCGCGGCCAGTACGGTCACGCGATCATCGACATGGAGCCCAACGAGGAGGGCAAGGGCTACGAGTTCGAGAACGCCATCGTCGGTGGCGTCATCCCGAAGGAGTACATCCCCTCGATCGACAAGGGCATCCAGGAGGCGCTCGAGAGCGGCGTCATCGCCGGCTACCCTGTCGTCGACATCAAGGTGAAGCTCATCGACGGCTCCTACCACGAGGTCGACTCCTCCGAGGCCGCCTTCAAGATCGCCGGCTCCATGGCCATCAAGGAGGCCCTGCGCAAGTCCGACCCGATCCTGCTCGAGCCCGTCGAGTCCGTCGAGGTCGAGACCCCCGAGCAGTACATGGGCGACGTCATGGGCAACCTCTCCTCCCGCCGCGGCAAGATCGAGGGCATGGAGGACCGTCGCGACACCAAGGTCATCAAGGCCAAGGTGCCCCTGGGCGAGATGTTCGGCTACGCCACCGACCTCCGCTCCCAGACGCAGGGCCGCGCGAGCTACACCATGCAGTTCGACTCCTACGAGCCCGTCCCGAAGAATATTCGCGACGAGATCGTCGCCAAGAACGGCGGAAACGCTTCTTAAGTCAACGACCACGAGCCCTAGCTCATTTGGAGGTACACAGTGTCAAGCCAGAAGATCAGGATTCGCCTCAAGGGCTACGACCACGAGGTCGTTGATCAGTCCGCGAAGCTCATCGTCGACACCGCCCAGAAGACCGGTGCCCGCGTGTCCGGCCCCATCCCCCTGCCCACCGAGCGCAACCTCTACACGGTCATCCGCTCGCCGCACAAGGACAAGGACTCCCGCGAGCAGTTTGAGATGCGCACCCACAAGCGCCTCATCGACATCCTCGACCCCTCGCCCTCCACGGTCGACTCGCTCATGCGTCTTGACCTGCCGGCCGGCGTCGACATCGAGATCAAGCTCTAAGCTCTAAGCGCTAACGCACGGTTTGGGCGCCCCGACCTTCCAAGGAGGTCGGGGCGTTCTTCTTTCTCGCCGCCACTTTGGCCCCGCGATGTTCCGTCAGGACGAGGTCTGGTGCCGCCTGGCGTTATGAGCGCGGGTGCGAGCAAGAGGACGACGAGGCATGTGATAGGCTGCCGTTGGAAACTGAGTGAATGGGGCAGCCATGAGACGTCCGACTAGGCCGAACGCCGCGTTTGTCCTTCTCGCGCTGTGTGCCCTTCTTGGCGCCGGGCTTGTTGTGGGGCTTGCGGGATGCAGCGGGCAGGCCGTGTCGGACGCGTCGTCCAAGGAGGCTGCGGAGGTCTCCGATGAGGCCCCCGAGGTCGAGGGCCGCGCATCTGCCTATGTCGAGTTCGTCGATGACCACCTTTTCTGGGGAGAGGACGAGGAGCTCCGGGTGGCTTCGATCGCGCGTAACGGCGGGCTCGAGGAGCTTGAGGACGCCGGCGCCTTTGATGACGACGTCCGTCGCCTCGCTGCGCTCGACGGCGTTCTGTACGTTTCCACGGACGGCGGCATCTACCGCATGGACGCCAGGGATGATGCGGAGGATGCGGAGCTTCTTGTTGCGCAGGGCGGCATTGAGGACTTTTGGGTGACGTCCCAGGGGATCATCTATCTCGTGGAGGGCGATTTGTACGGTGCGCCCGTCGACGGCGGCGACGAAGAGGGGCTGATGAGCGGCGTCTGGGACTACGTCGTTGCCGATGGCTCGCTTGTCGTGCTCGGCGAGGACGGTGCCCTCTTGAGGTGCGGTCTCGACGGTACCGAGGCGGTCATCGTAGAGGAGGCGCGCGATCGCTACGATGAGTCGCTGCTCCTCGCGGAGGGCGATGACGTGTATTTGGTCTCAGACAAGCTGCTGGTGCTGCGGGCAGGCGAGGACGCCCTCGAGGACGTGGGGCTCGAGCGGGAGATACGGGACACGGTCGACGTGGTCATCTACGATGGGGGCGTGCTCTACGAGGCATCCAACGAGAAGCCCTATCGTCATGTTTTTGACGCCGATGCAGCGGGGGATGAGGAGGTGGACCACTGTCTGTTCCGAGGCAAGCCCTACGGAAGGGTGCGTGACGGCCTCAACTACTACACTATTCTCGGGGATGAGATTCGGGTGACCGACGTTCAGAGCCTTGAGTACGAGGACTTCGAGGCCGACGAGCTGCTTGATGGCGACGCTGAGAAGAGCGCGGGAGCCTCGTCGGGCTCCTCCTACGGCTCGGATGCGTCCACATCTCACGACGACTCTGATGGGGCGGGTTCGACCGCCGGTTATGACATTGCCTCGAACATCACGCTTCGCCTCACAGACGGCCTCGCGCTTCTCTCCACTGACCACTTTAACCTCTATATGCCTCGAAGCCAGGTCGAGGATGGTCTGTGGCACATCGAGGCCGTCGACTCCACCACCCTCGTCTTTAGCTACTCGAAGGCTCTGGAGGCGGGCTACGGCGGGAGGGTCTTCACGCTCGAGGCGTTCGACTGGGGGGACAATGCCTACGCGGACATCCCCGCCTCCTTCGTCGCGGGCCTGAGCGAGGACAAGAAGTACGTCGTCTACCTGGCGACCGACCTTCAGTACGATAGCGGCAGCTCCCTACAGCGTGAGCAGTACGCCGAGATGCGGTCCTATGCGGAAAGTCTGGACATGAACTCCAGCGCCAATGGCGGCTCCTTCAATCCGATCTAGAGATCCCCGTCGTCCAAAGAGACCGGCGTGCTTCGTCTGGGCGCGACGATTGTTTCACGGGTGGTGCCATGCCACAGCTTGCGTTGCATTGCGCTATTCCCGCACGCTAGTATGGCGAGAAGAACGGCGTCGTTGGAGGGTGTCTTATGAACATCGTGTGCCTGGACCTTGAGGGCGTGCTGGTGCCGGAGATCTGGATCGCGTTCGCTGACGAGTCGGGCATCCCCGAGCTGCGCCGCACCACGCGCGACGAGCCGGACTACGACAAGCTCATGGCGTTTCGTCTGGGCGTCCTGCGCGAGCACGGCCTTGGCCTGCGCCAGATCCAGGACGTCATCTCCCGCATCGACCCGCTGCCCGGGGCGCGCGCGTTTCTCGACGCGCTGCGCGAGCGCACGCAGGTCGTCATTCTCTCCGACACGTTCGAGGAGTTTGCGCGCCCCCTCATGGGCAAGCTCGGCTGGCCCACGCTGATGTGCAACTCGCTCGAGGTGGCGCCGGACGGCACCATCCTCCGTCACCGCATGCGCTGCGAGGCGTCCAAGCTCACCACCGTCCGTGCGCTCCAGAGCTGCGGCTTTGACACCATCGCCGCCGGCGACTCCTTCAACGACCTCGCGATGATCCGCGCGAGCAAGGCGGGCTTCCTCTTTAGGAGCACGGTAGCGATCCAGGAGGCCAACCCCGACCTTCCGGCGCTCGAGTCCTACGACGAGTTGCTCGCCGCCATCACGGAGGCCCTCTAGCATGCCGCGTCTCTACATCTTGCGGCACGGTCAGACCGAGTTCAACCTCCAGCACCGCGTGCAGGGCCACTGCGACTCCCCGCTCACCGAGCTCGGCGTCGAGCAGGCGCACGCGGCCGGCGCGTGGCTCGCCGACCAGGGGGTGCGCTTTGAGAGGATCTTCTCGTCTCCGCTCGGGCGTGCGCTCGCCACAGCGGAGATTGTGCGCGAGGAGCTGGCGGCGGCCGGGTTATCCGCCCCTGCGGTCGAGCCGGTCGAGGGTCTGATCGAGCGCAGCTACGGCCCCTTTGAGAGCGGCCCTGCCGCCGACGTCCCCGCCGAGCTCTGGGATCCCGGCGAGGCGCTCGTGCCGTTTGGCGGGGAGGGCAGCGCCGCCCTGCGCGAGCGTGTCGTCGGGGCGCTGACGGACCTCATGCTCTCTTCGCGCGCGCAGACGGTGCTCGCGGTGAGCCACGGCTCGGCAACGCTTCAGTTCAAGCTGGCTTGGGAGCATGCGACGCGCTGCCCGCAGGACGTCCACCTCGGCAACTGCTGCGTGCTGGTCTACGAGTTCGATCCCGTGGCGCGCACGTTTGCGTGCGAGCAGATCGTGAATCAGGACGTCTAGCGGCAACGCGTTCTTCTCGCCATGCTGCCGCGCTTAAGGATTGCCGCGCATTCCCGGAATCCTTGCCGCGCCGCTTGAAGATCGCCGCCCATTCGGCGTCCAGGCGGTTCGCCGCTTAAACATCGCCGCCCATTCGGCGTTCGGGCGGTTCGCCGCTTAAACATCGCCGCCCATCCAGAAAGAAGCGGCGCGCCCCCGGCGGATGCGGCGGATTCCTTAATCAGAAGGGCGCTCCATCATCGGATGCGCCGTGATCCTTAAGCAGAAGGGCGCCGCATCCTCGGATAGGACGCGATCCTTAAGCGGAACAGCAGGGACCACCGTAACGCGCGGAACATCCTAAGCAACCGAGAAGAACCTCGCGCCGCCAATGGATACGCCCGGCGGCGCGGAAAATGGAGCCCCAGCTCAGGGCCCACAAAACTTTTGCGGAGACATTGTGAATTCGCCCGTGCGCGTGTAGACTAGACAGGCTGCGCTAATGGGGACAGCTATGTCGAGCCCCAAAGGAGCAGCAGATACAGGACGTGGTCCGCTGGGGAGGGGCAACGGGTGCCCCACAGGTCCCATGACCACCGAGGGTTAGGAAAGAGCATGGTCAGCACGATCCTTGGCCGCAAGCTTGGGATGACGCAGATCTGGGACGAGAACGACAACGTCGTGCCCGTCACCGTCATCCAGGCTGGCCCCTGCACTGTCTCGCAGGTCAAGACGAAGGCGACCGACGGCTATGACGCCGTCCAGATCGGCTTCGGAGACATCTCCGCCAAGCACGTCAACAAGCCCATGGCCGGCCACTTCAAGGCCGCCGGCGTCGAGCCGATGCGCTACCTGCGCGAGGTCCGCGTCGAGAACGGCGAGGAGCACAAGACCGGCGACGTCGTGACCGTCGCTGACTTTGCCGACGTCAAGTCCGTCGACGTCATCGGCACCTCCAAGGGCAAGGGCTTCCAGGGCACCGTCAAGCGCTGGAACTTCTCCCGCGGCCCCATGACCCACGGCTCCCGCAACCAGCGCCGTCCGGGTTCCATCGGCCAGTGCGCCTACCCCGCGCGCGTCCGCAAGGGCCTGCACATGTACGGCCACATGGGCGACGCTCGCGTGACGGTCAAGAACCTCAAGCTCGTCCGCATCGACGCCGAGCAGAACCTCATGCTCGTCAAGGGCGCTGTCCCCGGCGGCAAGAACGCTCTCGTCCAGATCCGCATGGCCTAAGTGCCAGGAAAACTCTTAGGCTAACAAGGAGGACAGAATGTCCAAGTACGCAATCAAGAACGTCGAGGGGGCTCAGGTCGCAGAGGCCGAGCTCGCCGACGGCGTCTTCGGCATCGAGCCGAACATCCCCGTCATCCACCAGTCCGTGGTCGCCATCGAGAGCTGCGCCCGTCAGGGCACCCACTCCGTGAAGAACCGCCACGAGGTCTCCGGCGGCGGCGTCAAGCCCTATCGTCAGAAGGGCACCGGCCGCGCGCGCCAGGGCTCCATCCGCGCTGGTCAGTGGACCGGCGGCGGCGTGATCTTCGGGCCCACCCCGCGCAGCCACGCCAAGCGCATCAACAACAAGATGGTCAAGCTGGCCATGCGCTCGGTGCTCTCCGGCAAGGTCGCCGACGGCGAGCTCGTCCTCGTCGACAGCCTCTCCTTCGAGAAGCCCTCGACCAAGCAGGCCGTGGCCCTTCTCGCCGCTCTCGGCATCTCCGAGAAGCGCGTGACCGTGGTCGTCTCCGACGATGACGTCAACGCCTATCTCTCCTTCCGCAACCTCAAGAAGGTCAACGTGATCGGCGTTTCCGAGGCCAACACCCGCAACCTCATCGACAACGGCGCCCTCGTCATGACCGCCGACATCGCGAAGAAGCTCGAGGAGGTGCTCGCATAATGAACTCCGTCTACAACGTGATCATTCGCCCGATCGTCTCCGAGCGTTCCTTCGACCTCATGGAGCAGGGCAAGTACACGTTCGAGGTGGCCAAGAACGCTCCCAAGGAGGAGATTGCCGCCGCCGTTGAGAAGCTCTTCAACGTGCACGTGGTCAAGGTCAACACCATGAACGTCTCCGGCAAGAAGAAGCGCGTCCGCTACCAGAACCCTGGCACCACGCGCTCCTGGAAGAAGGCCGTCGTGACCCTCGCCGCCGGCGAGACGATCGAGATCTTCGGCAGCCAGCAGGCCGCCGAGTAGCTTCGGCACCCCGCCCGCGCCCCCAAAAGGGGCCGGGCTCTTATGCCGCGCGTGATGGATACGCGCGGTACCGTGGTAATCCGGTGTCGCCCGCCACTCCCTGAGCGGGACGGCCAACGGAAAAGAAGGGAAAGAGTCAATGGCAGTCAAGCACCTCAAGCCCACGAGCGCCGGCAGGCGTTTCCAGACGGTCTCGGACTTCTCCGAGATCACCTGCACCAAGCCCGAGAAGTCCCTTCTCGAGCCCCTGCCCAAGAAGGCCGGCCGCAACAACAACGGCCGCATCACCACCCGTCACCAGGGCGGCGGCAACAAGCGTCAGTACCGCAAGATCGACTTCAAGCGCCGCATGGACGACGTGCCGGCCAAGGTCGCCACGATCGAGTACGACCCCAACCGCTCCGCTCGCATCGCGCTGCTGCACTACGCCAACGGCGCCAAGGCCTACATCCTGTGCCCCGAGGGCCTGCACGTCGGTGACGTGGTCCTCTCCGGCACCAAGGACGTCGACATCAAGCCCGGCAACTGCATGCCGCTCTCCGAGATCCCCGTCGGCACCCTGGTTCACGCCGTCGAGTTCCAGCCCGGCAAGGGCGCCGCTATGGCCCGTGCCGCCGGCACCTCCGTGCAGCTCATGGGCAAGGACAACGGCTACGCCGTCCTGCGCATGCCCTCCTCCGAGCTTCGCCGCGTCCTTCTGACCTGCCGCGCCACCATCGGCGAGGTGGGCAACGCCGAGCACTCCAACATCGTGATCGGCAAGGCCGGCCGCAACCGCTGGAAGGGCGTCCGCCCGACCGTCCGTGGTACCGTCATGAACCCGGTCGACCACCCGCACGGCGGCGGCGAGGGCAAGAACCACACCTCCGGCCGTCCGTCCGTGACGCCCTGGGGCAAGCCGACGAAGGGTTACAAGACGCGCGACCCGAAGAAGGCCTCCAACCGCCTGATCATCCGTCGCCGCAAGTCCAAGTAGTCGCAACACGAGTAGTAGGAGATAGAAAGCATGAGCAGAAGTCTCAAGAAGGGCCCGTTCGTGGAGACTCGCCTCCTCGCGCGTGTCGCCGCTCAGAACGAGGCCGGCACCAAGGAGGTCATCAAGACCTGGTCGCGTTCCTCGACCATCTTCCCCGAGATGGTGGGTCACACGATCGCCGTTCACGACGGCCGCAAGCACGTGCCCGTGTACGTCACCGAGTCCATGGTCGGGCACAAGCTGGGCGAGTTCGCCCCCACCCGCACCTTCCGTGGTCACAAGGAAAAGTAGGGTAGGGAGCTAACATGCCTCAGAACAACACCAACGAGGTCCGCGCGACGGCCAAGTACGTCCGCGTCGCCCCTCGCAAGGCCCGTGCCGTCGTCTCGCTGATCCGCAACCTCCCCGTCGAGAAGGCCCTCGAGGTCCTGCAGTTCTCGACCCGCGCCGCCTCCGTCGACGTGGCCAAGGTCCTGCGCTCCGCGATCGCCAACGCCGTCAACAACAACGGCCTGCGCGAGGACACCCTCGTCGTCAAGCTGGCCTACGTTGACGAAGGCCCGACGCTCAAGCGCATCCGCCCGCGCGCCAAGGGCTCCGCTTCTCGCATCAACAAGCGCATGAGCCACATCACCGTCGTCGTCGCTCCTCGAAAGGAGGCGTAGGGAAAGCATGGGTCACAAGGTTCAGCCGACTGGCTTCCGTCTCGGCATCACCGAGGAGTGGCGTTCCCGCTGGTACGCCGATAAGAACTACGCCGAGAACCTCGGCAACGATCTCGCCATCCGCTCCTTCCTCGAGAAGCGCCTCGCCAAGGCCGCCCTGTCCCGCGTGGACATCGAGCGCGCCGGCGACAAGGTGAAGGTCACCATCTACACCGCCCGCCCGGGCATCGTCATCGGCAAGAAGGGCGCCGACATCGACGTCCTGCGCACCGACCTCGAGAAGGTCGCCGGCGTGGCCAAGGGCCAGGTCGCCGTTGACGTCATCGAGGTCAAGCGCCCCGAGCTCGACGCCAACCTCGTCGCTCAGTCCATCGCCGAGCAGCTCGAGCAGCGCGTCGCCTTCCGTCGCGCCATGCGCAAGGCCGTCCAGTCCGCCCGCAAGGCCGGCGCCAAGGGCATCCGCATCCAGTGCTCCGGCCGCCTCAACGGCGCCGAGATGGGTCGCCGCGAGTGGTACCGCGAGGGTCGCGTGCCCCTGCACACCCTGCGTGCCGTGATCGACTACGGTCAGTCCACCGCCCGCACCACCATGGGCGCCTGCGGCATCAAGGTTTGGATCTACTTCGGCGAGAAGCTCCCCGGCCAGGCCACCCCGCGCCCGGCCCTCGAGGGCTCCAGCCGTCCCCGTCGTGGTCGCAATGAGAGGAGGGGCCGCTAATGCTCGCACCTAAGCGCGTTCTGCACCGCAAGGTCCAGCGTGGCTCCATGAAGGGTCACGCCAAGGGCAACACCGAGCTGCACTTTGGCAGCTACGGCATCCAGGCGCTCGAGGCCCACTGGATCACCAACCGTCAGATCGAGGCCTGCCGTGTCGCCATGACCCGTTACATGAAGCGTGGCGGCAAGGTCTGGATCACCATCTTCCCGGACAAGCCCATCACCAAGAAGCCGGCTGAGACCCGCATGGGTTCCGGTAAGGGCAACCCCGAGGAGTGGGTGGCCGTTGTCAAGCCGGGCCGCATCATGTTCGAGATCGACGGCGTCTCCGACGAGGTCGCTCGTGAGGCCCTCCGTCTCGCTCAGCACAAGCTGCCCATCAAGAGCAAGATCGTCACCCGCACCGAGCAGGACGGGGAGGAATAGTCAATGAAGTACACCGACATCAAGGCCATGAGCGACGACGAGCTCGCCAAGAAGCTGGAGGAGGGCCGCGCTGAGCTCTTCAACCTCCGCTTCCAGATGGCCACGAGCCAGCTCGACAACACGGCTCGCGTCAAGACCGTCAAGAAGGACATCGCGCGCGTCCTCACCGAGCAGCGCGCCCGTCAGATCGCCGCGGAGAAGTCCGCCGCGCAGAACTAGATCGCAGGAGAATGACTATGGCTGAGACCACCAGGAACGCTCGCAAGGTCGTCACCGGGACTGTCGTCTCCATCTCCGGCGACAAGTCCATCACGGTCAAGATCGACTACCGCAAGCGTCACCCCAAGTACGGCAAGATGATGACCATCTCGAAGAAGCTCCACGCCCATGACGAGAAGAACGAGGCCGGCCTCGGCGACACCGTCACCGTCATGGAGACCCGCCCGCTGTCCAAGACCAAGCGTTGGCGTCTCGTGGAGATCGTCGAGCGCGCCAAGTAAGTATCAGTGACGAGCCCTACCCACGTGCGTCGCACGTGAGGACGCACCTCTGGGTGGGCACACGTTCGGAGGAACACCAATGATTCAGATGGAGACCATGCTCAACGTCGCTGACAACAGCGGCGCCCGACGCGTCAAGTGCGTCAAGGTCCTCGGTGGCTCCAAGCGTCGCTACGCCGGCCTGGCCGACGTCATCATCGGCGCCGTTCAGGAGGCCACGCCGGGCGGACAGGTGAAGAAGGGCGACATCGTTCGCTGCGTCATCGTCCGCACCGTCAAGGAGACCCGTCGCAAGGACGGCAGCTACATCCGCTTTGACCAGAACGCCTGCGTCCTGGTCAACAAGGAGGGCGAGCCCAAGGGCACCCGTATCTTCGGGCCCGTCGCCCGCGAGCTGCGCGACCACAAGTACATGAAGATCGTCTCGCTCGCGCCTGAGACGCTCTAGGGAGTGAGGACGAATGGCTAAGATGCATGTGAAGAGCGGCGACAAGGTCGTCGTGCTCTCCGGTAAGGACAAGGGCAAGGAGGGCACCGTCCTCCGCGCCAAGCCCGCCGAGGGCAAGGTTCTCGTCGAGGGCGTCGCCGTGGCCAAGAAGGCCGTGCGCCCCAACGCCCAGAACCAGCAGGGCGGCATCATCGAGCAGGAGGCCTTCATCGACGCCTCCAACGTGATGGTCGTCTGCCCGACCTGCGGCAAGCCCACCCGCGTTGGCCACGACGTCAACGACGAGGGCAAGAAGGTCCGCGTCTGCAAGAAGTGCGGCGCCAAGTTCTAGGAGCTTGACCGCATCGCTGTGGGGGAGCCCCCGGTATTCCTTCGAGAAGTGCGCTTCGCGAAACTTCTCTCCGGAATACCGGGGGCTCTCCGCGTTTTGGGCAACGGTCTCCCGCCGGCAGGTTTTGTTGCCGCGTACACAAATCGCCTTTTGTGTACGCGGTTGTGGCAGCGTTTGAGGCAGCATGTTCTTCTCGATAAAAGCGTTGACCTTGGGGATTAACTTTGGATCAGGATGCCCTTATCAGATCGAGAAGTGCCCGCCGCTCGCTACACAAATGACGATTTGTGTAGTCGTCGGGCACAAAAGACGATTTGTTTCGCCGCTTGCTCAGGGAGGAGACCTGGATTCTCCGTTCGCGGCAACCATTCGGTCTCTGTGGATGCCGTTCGGTCGGAGGGGGTTGCGCGTGGACGTTGCTTGTGTCGGAATGGAACGTGATATGCCCCTTGGGTGAGGTATGCCCTGATAGCGTTAAGGTGGTACGCGATGCGACGTAAATCGACGGCTGCATCCCGATATGAGAAATCAGTGAGGGGGGGGGTTGCCCTCGCGTTGACCTGCTTGCTCGTAGGTAACGCGGCACTTGCGACCCCCCCAGGCCGCGTTCGCGGCGGATGAGAAGGTTGTGGTTGAGACAACCCGGGGATGAGCTGGGAAGACGAAACGGTCAACATTGAGAACAGCGAATCCGGCTGGGATGACGATGACAGCTATGACACCTCCTGGTATACCGAAGCCGGTGGTAAGAGCGCTACTGAGTACACCATCACTGACGCCAAAGATCTTGCTGGCCTTGCATACATTCTGAGCAGTGAAGACTTTGGCGGTACTTACAAAAATCCAGAGACGTTTGAGGGCAAGACCATCAAGCTGGCTGGAGACATCCGCCTGCAGGACGAGGGCGTGACAATCCTCGACAGCTCATATGAGGTATACGAGAACCTGACATTAAAGAAGTGGAAGCCGATAGGCTCTAGGTATCACTTCGCTGGCACTTTTGACGGTCAGAACCATACCATCTATGGGCTATATATCGATGAGCTTTTGGGGCAGGAAAATAAGGGAAAAAACGCTTCCTATGGTCTGTTTGACCAAACGAGCAGGAGCTTGGATGGGAAGGGGGCTACCATCTCCAACCTCAAGCTCGCAGACACCTATATTCACATTAAGCTTGCAGGTGAGACCGTGTCGTCGCTGCGCGTGGGTGCCATTCTTGGAAACGGCAGCAATAGTGCGACCCTCAAGAACTGCTCTGTCGAGGGTAGGGTTGTCATGGATGCCGGCGGGGCCAACCTGATAACTTTCAGCAACTATCGTGCCGGTGGTGTGGTGGGGGAGATAAGCCACCCCACCGGATACACCGAAGACACCGTAAGCTCGTGCGAGTTTCCGGAGTCATGCTCGGCAGCTTTCCCTCAATGGGCGGCATAGCGGGCAGCGTCGCAAACGGCGCGGTTCGCAACTGCGCCAACAGAGGCCTGATTGCCAATCAAGTTAAAGAAAATGGGCTGACCGCGGGCATCGTCGCGGCATGCTACTCAAACACGATTAACTGCAACAACTACGAACAGGTTTCGGCAACGAGCGGAAGCGTCGGCGACGTTGTTGCGTCCGCGGGAAGCTCAGCCTTCTGCCCGAGCATCTCCGGATGTACCAATTCAGCTACGGTCAACATTGCAAAGGACGCTTCCCCCGAGATGGCAACGTTTGTTGGCGGCGCGGCGGGGGACACGCAGTATGCTGCCGCGCTGCAAAAATGTGTGAACAGCGGCATGGTGGCAGAGGAATCCTCCGCACAGTACAATCAAGAACAACCAAGAGGCCCTATCCATTACGGGCGTCCCGGGTGCCGTCTACGTTGGTGACACGTTCACGCTCGGTACTGCCGGCGGCACGGGGGACGGGACGGTGGCCTGGACGGTCGTCAGCGGACCGGCGACGATTGACAAGGATACGGGTGAGGTACAGGTCACGGGCGCCGGCACGATTACGATCCAGGCCGTCAAGGCGGGCGGAGACAGCTATGAGGACGCCACGGCCGAGTTTTCCTTCTCCGCTACAAACCGCCCGTCATCCGGTGGCGGCTCTGGAGTCGTGACACGCTATCCCGTTGACGTGGAGGACACGGAGCACGGCTCGGTTGTCGACAGCCCCACCACGCCCTCGCGAGCTCCAGCCGGCGCGCGCCTGCTCCCGCCCCGAGATGGCCGCGCTCCTGATGAACCTCTCTGCCGGCGCGTAGCATCCCCGGCGCCGAGCATGCCATATGGGACGTTTCTGGTCCCCAAGGGCGCGCGTTCTGTCCCATATGGCATGCTCGAGCCCGCGGCCTCGCCCGTTCTTCTCGCCAACAGATACGTAGGCCCCTGGCGCGCGCCGCCCGGATTGTGGACATTCCGCGCGGCGCCCGTTGTGCTGGAATTTCTGTGTGCAAAGGCATAAACTGTTTCCTTGCGTCTGTAGGTAGGGAGAGTTCTGCCTCGGGCGCGCGACATGGCTCCCGGCCCCGCCAAGGCAGGGAGGCACGAGGTCAGAAACCCCGTGCTGAGAACCCCAAGAGTTAAGGAGAAGGACATGGCAGACGAGAAGTACACCCCCCGCCTCAAGGAGCAGTATTTCGCCACCGTGCGTGACGAGCTCCAGAAGCAGTTTGGCTACAAGAACGTCCACCAGATTCCCAAGATCGAGAAGATCGTCGTGAACATGGGCGTTGGCGAGGCCGCCACCGATGCCAAGGCCATCGACGGTGCCGTCGCCGACCTGCGTGCCATCACCGGCCAGCAGCCGCTCGTGACCCACGCCCGCAAGTCCATCGCCACCTTCCACCTGCGCGCCGGCATGCCCATTGGCGCCAAGGTGACCCTGCGCGGCGACCGCATGTGGGAGTTCCTCGATCGCCTCATCTGCATCGCCATCCCGCGCATCCGCGACTTCCGCGGCATCTCCCCGAAGAGCTTCGACGGCCGTGGCAACTTCTCCATGGGCGTCACCGAGCAGCTCATCTTCCCGGAGATCGACTTTGACAAGATCGACCACACCCGCGGCATGGACATCACCATCGTGACCACCGCTCAGACCGACGAGGAGGGCAAGGCGCTGCTCAAGGCCTTCCACTTCCCGTTCAAGGCTGAGTAGGTCAAATATCGTCACGGCGCCACGGGGACCCGGGGCGCCAGGAGTGCACTGAAGGAGGATTTGTGGCTAAGACATCGATGATCGTCAAGGCTCAGCGCGAGCCGAAGTTCTCGACGCGCAAGCAGAACCGCTGCCAGCGTTGTGGGCGTCCCCACTCCGTCTATCGCAAGTTCGGCCTCTGCCGCGTCTGCTTCCGCGAGCTTGCGAGCAAGGGCGAGCTTCCCGGCGTCCGCAAGGCGAGCTGGTAGGACACCGGAGCTCTCGCGTCCAGGCGTTTGCGCCATGGGTGCAGACGAACCGGACACGCAGGTTCATCATTACCGAAGGAGAATGGATCCATGAAGATCACTGATCCCATTTCTGACATGCTGACGCGCATTCGCAACGCCAACGCCGCCAACAAGCCGGAGGTCTCCATGCCTTCGACCAAGGTGCTCGTTGAGGTTGCCCGCGTCATCTGCGAGGAGGGCTACATCGCAGGCTACGAGGTCGAGGACACGACCCCGCAGAAGACCCTGCACGTCACCCTCAAGTACGGCGCCCGTCACGCGAAGGTCATCCGCGGCATCCGTCGCATCTCCAAGCCGGGTCTTCGCATCTACTCCACCGCCGACAAGCTCCCGCGCGTCCTCGGTGGCCTCGGCACCGCCGTTATCTCCACCTCCAAGGGCATGATGTGCGACCGCGACGCCCGCAAGCAGGGCATCGGCGGCGAGGTCATCGCCTACATCTGGTAACTCCCGGCAGGAATGAAAGGAGACTACCGTGTCTCGTATTGGTAAGCAGCCTGTCCAGGTTCCCGCCGGAGTCACTGTGACAGTTGATGGCACCACCGTTACCGTCAAGGGCGGCAAGGGCGAGCTGACCCGCACCTTCTCCGACCTCGTGAAGATCGAGGAGGAGGGCGAGGAGCTCCACGTCGTCCGCGTTGACGAGTCCACCGCCTCCAACGCCCAGCAGGGTCTCACCCGCACCCTTCTCCACAACATGGTCATCGGCGTCTCCGAGGGCTTTGAGAAGAAGCTCGAGCTCACCGGCGTCGGCTACCGTGCCACGCTCAAGGGCAAGGACCTCGACCTCTCCCTGGGCTACTCCCACCCCGTGATCTACCCCGCTCCCGAGAACATCACGTTCGAGGTGCCCGACAACACCCACATCAACGTCAAGGGCATCTCCAAGGAGCAGGTCGGCCAGGTTGCCGCCGAGATCCGCATGAAGCGTCCGCCCGAGCCGTACAAGGGCAAGGGTATCCACTACGTGGGCGAGCACATCCGCAGGAAGCTCGGCAAGGCCGCCAAGTAGCCTGAGGTTTAGCGAAAGACCATTACCCCGTCAGGTAATGGCACGTCTAAGGAGAAGGAATGAACAAGCAGCAGGCGAAGAAGGCCGGCCTCAAGCGCCGCGAGCGCCGCGTCCGCGCCAAGATCTTCGGCACCGCTGAGCGTCCGCGCCTCAGCGTGCACCGCACCAACGCCAACATCTACGCTCAGGTCATCGACGATGCCGACGGCAAGACCATCTGCTCTGCCTCGACCCTCGACCCCGAGTTCCGCGCCACGGGCAAGCTCGGCTCCAACAAGGAGGCCGCTGAGTTCGTGGGCGAGCTCGTTGGCAAGCGCGCCGTCGAGAAGGGCGTCACCGAGGTCACCTTCGACCGCGGTGGTCGCATCTATCACGGCCGTGTCAAGGCTCTGGCAGACGGTGCCCGCAACGCGGGCCTGAAGTTCTAGGAGGATTCAATGGCACGAGATCGTAAGCGCCAGCAGGACACGGATCTTCAGGAGCGCGTCGTCTACATCCACCGTGTCTCCAAGACCGTCAAGGGCGGCCGTCGCATGTCCCTCGTCGCCCTCGTCGCCGTCGGTGACGGCAAGGGCAACGTCGGCCTCGGCATGGGCAAGTCCGCCGAGGTGCCCCTGGCCATCCAGAAGGGCATCGAGGACGCCAAGAAGAACATGTTCAAGGTGCCCGTCACCGAGCACGGCACCATTCCGCACACCGTCGAGGGCCACTACGGCGCCGGCCGCGTCCTGATCAAGCCGGCCATCGAGGGTACCGGCGTCATCGCCGGCGGCCCCGTGCGCCCGCTCTTCGAGCTCGCTGGCATCACCAACGTGCTCTCCAAGTCCCTCGGCACCAACAACGCCATGAACATCATCAAGGCCGCCGCCGAGGGCCTCAAGGAGCTCTCCAGCCCCGAGCAGGCCGCCGAGCGCCGTGGCCTCACCGTCGGCGAGATGTTCTGCGGGAAGGAGAACTAACGATGGCTCAGTCCCTCAAGATCAAGCTCGTGCGCAGCGCCGTGGCCTCCGTCAAGAAGGACCAGACGGCCACCTGCAAGGCTCTCGGCCTCCGCAAGATCGGCGATGAGGTCGTCCAGCCGGACAACCCGAGCATTCGTGGAATGATTTTCAAGGTCAAGCACCTTGTCACCGTGGAAGAGAACTAGGAGTCACTCATGCAGCTCAACGATCTGCGTCCCGCGGAGGGCTCGCGCAAGAACCGCAAGCGCATCGGCCGCGGCAACTCGTCCGGTCACGGCACCACGGCCGGTCGCGGCACCAAGGGCCAGCTCTCCCGTTCCGGCGGCGGCAAGGGCAAGGGCTTCGAGGGTGGCCAGCAGCCGCTCGCGATGCGTCTCCCCAAGCTCCCCGGCTTCATCAACCACAACCGCGTCGAGTACGCTCCCGTGAACGTCGCCCGTCTCGAGGCGCTGTTCGCCGACGGTGACGTCGTGGACGCCGATGCCCTGGTTGCCAAGGGCGTCATCAAGCACAACTATATTCCCGTGAAGGTCCTCGGCGACGGCGAGCTCACCAAGAAGCTCACCGTCAAGGTGGACAAGGTCTCCGCCTCTGCCCAGGCCAAGATCGAGGCGGCCGGAGGAAAGGTCGAGCAGGCGTGCTAAAGGGAATCGCCAACGCATTCCGCATTCCGGAGCTCCGGCAGAAGCTGCTGCTGACGGCGGGCGTTCTCCTGCTCTACCGTTTTGGCGCGTATCTGCCCGTTCCGGGTGCGCCGTTCCAGGATCTTCTCGGCGCCTATGAGTCCGGGCTCTCCTCGAGCGGTGCTATGGCCGTGCTCAACCTGTTCTCGGGTGGCGCACTTTCCCGCATGTCCGTGTTCAGCCTCGGAATCATGCCCTACATCACGGCTCAGATCATCCTGCAGCTGCTGCAGGCCGTGATTCCGTCCCTTGGCGAGCTTGCAAAGGAGGGCGAGGCCGGTCAGCGCAAGATCACGCAGTACACGCGTTACCTCACGATCGGTCTCGCCCTGCTCAACGCCGTCGGCTACCTGTTCCTGTTCAGGAGCTACGGCGTGAGCCTCTCCAACGCGGGCGCGCCCGAGCTGCTGCTTGACGTTCTTGTCGTCTTCACCATGGTCGTCGGCGCGATCGTGATCATGTGGCTCGGCGAGATCATCACGCAGCGCGGCGTGGGCAACGGCATGTCGTTGATCATCTTTGCGAACATCATGTCCGGCCTGCCCACCTCGCTCATCAGCTCCGTGACCTCTGTGGGCAACATCCTCCTGACGGTCGTGACCCTCGTGATCATCATCGCGGTCATCCCGCTGATCGTCTTCGTGGAGCGCGGCCAGCGTCGCATCCCGATCCAGTACGCCAAGCGCGTCGTGGGCCGCAGGATGATGGGTGGCCAGTCCACCTACCTCCCGATCAAGGTCAACACGGCGGGCGTCGTCCCGATCATCTTTGCGTCGGCCATCCTGTATCTCCCGGCTCAGCTCGCGGTCTTCTTCCCCAACGTTGACTGGGTGCAGGCGTTTGCCAACGCGCTCTCCTCTGGCTGGATCAACTGGCTGCTCTCCGTGCTCCTGATCGTCGCCTTTGCGTACTTCTACTCCTCGATGGTCTTCAACCCCACCGAGACCGCGGACCAGCTCCGCAAGCAGGGCGGCTTCATCCCCGGCGTGCGCCCCGGCGCCGCCACCGCGGAGTACATCAAGAGCACCATCGATCACGTCACGCTTCCCGGCGCGCTGTTCATGGCCGTGCTCGCGGTCGTCCCGTCTATCATCTTCTGGTTCACGGGCAACCCGCTCATCCAGGCCTTTGGCGGCACGTCGATCCTGATCATGGTGAGCGTTGCCATGGACACCCTCTCGTCTATCGAGAGCCAGCTCAAGATGCACAACTACGACGGCTTCTTCAAGTAGGCCGTCGTCGGCAGGATAGGCTCAGGCTAGAGAAAGGCGGTAGGCAGCATGAACATCGTTCTTCTTGGAGGACCGGGTGCCGGCAAGGGCACGCAGGCCCAGAAGCTCGTGGCAGAGTTCGGCTTTGCCCACATCTCTACCGGTGACCTGCTTCGTGCGGCCATCAAGGAGGGCTCCAAGCTCGGCAAGAAGGCCAAGAGCTACATGGATGCCGGCCAGCTCGTCCCTGACGACCTCGTGATCGACCTCGTGAAGGAGCGTCTCGAGGACGACGACGCCCAGAAGGGCTTCCTCCTCGACGGCTTTCCGCGCAACACGGCTCAGGCCGTGGCGCTCGACTCCGAGCTCTCCGCCATGGGGCGCACGCTCGACGCCGCCCTTCTCGTCTCGGTTGAGCCCGCCGTCATCGTTGAGCGCCTCAGCTCCCGCCGCACCTGCCGCGACTGCGGCTACACCGCGCCGGCCGGCGTCGACACCTGCCCGCGCTGCGGCGGCGAGATGTACCAGCGCGACGACGACAAGCCCGAGACCATCCAGCACCGTCTTGATGTGTACGCCACACAGACCGCGCCGCTCATCGAGTACTACAAGGGTCACTCCATTCTTAAGGAGGTTGACGGAGACCGTCCCGTCGACGAGGTCTATGCCGACGCCAAGGCTCTCCTCGGTCTATGATCAACATCAAGACACCTGTTGATATTGAGCAGATGAAGGCCGCCGGGGCTCTGTCCAAGGCGGCCCTTCGTCGTGCCGGGGCCCTCGTGCGCCCCGGCGTCACCACCAAGGAGATCGACCAGGTTGTGGAGGGGTTCATCCGCCTCCACGGCGCGGTCCCCACGTTCAAGGGGTACGGTGGCTTCCCCGCGAGCATCTGCTCCTCGGTCAACGAGCAGATTGTCCACGGCATCCCGTCCCCCTCGACCGTGCTCCAGGACGGCGACATCATCTCCATCGACACCGGCGCCACCTATCAGGGCTGGGTCGGCGACAACGCGTGGACCTTCTACGTGGGGGAGCCCTCTGACTCCTACAAGGCCCTCTGCGAGTGCACCCGCGACTGCCTTAAGGCCGCCATCGAGCAGGCCGTGCCGGGCAACCACCTCGGCGACATCGGCGCCGCGGTGCAGGAGCTCGCGGAGTCCAACGGCTACGGCGTGGTCCGCGACTACGTGGGCCACGGCGTCGGTCGCGTCATGCACGAAGACCCCGAGGTCCGAAACTACGGAAAGCGTGGTCGCGGGGTCAAGCTCCAGCCGGGCATGGTCATCGCCATCGAGCCCATGATCACGATGGGCACCTACGAGTGCATGACCCTCGCCAACGGCTGGACCGTGGTCACGCGCGACGGCCTGCCCGCCGCCCACTACGAGAACACCGTTGCCATCACGGCCGACGGTCCCGTCATCCTCACCGAGGACGAGAAGGGCCCGTGGTGCCCGATGCAGGGCGGCGTCGAGGAGTAGGCCCTTCAAAAGGGCGTGAGACAGTGGGGACAGTGACCCAAATGGGGACAGACCCAAATGGGTCACTGTCCCCACTGTCTCACGCTTGTGTGCGTCTGATGCAGCCTGGAACTTCTTGTGAAGTTTAGGTATGATTATTGGTCGCTGTGGCAGCGTTGAGAGGGAAGAACTTTGAGCAAGCAAGATGCCATCGAGCTTGAGGGCAAGGTCGTCGAGCCTCTGCCCAACGCCATGTTCAACGTGGAGCTTGAGAACGGCAAGACCATTCTCTGCACCATCTCCGGGAAGATCAGGATGAACTACATCCGCATCCTCCCGGGCGACAAGGTCGTCGTGGAGATCTCCCCGTACGACCTCACCAGGGGGCGCATCACCTACCGCTACAAGTAGGGCCCCACACAGCCTCGGATATTCACGCCAGCGGCTGGGCGAGTAGATAAGTTCGTATCAGCACGATCGGAAGGAAAAGACGCATGAAGGTACGTCCTTCGGTCAAGAAGATGTGCGACAAGTGCAAGATCATTCGTCGCCATGGCAAGGTTTACGTCATTTGCGAGAACCCGCGCCACAAGCAGCGTCAGGGCTAAGGAAGGAGCTTCAGTTGGCCCGTATTAACGGCGTCGATCTGCCGCGCGAGAAGCGCGTTGAGATCGGACTCACCTACGTTTATGGCATCGGCCGCACCAGCGCCACCAAGATCTGCGCTGAGACCGGTGTGAACCCCGACACCCGCGTCAAGGATCTGACCGAGGATGAGGTCACCAAGATCCGTGACTACATTGATGCCAACTTCACCACCGAGGGCGACCTTCGCCGCGAGGTGAGGCAGAACACCGCCCGTCTGATGGAGATCGGCTGCTACCGCGGCCTCCGTCACCGCAAGGGCCTTCCTGTCCACGGTCAGCGCACCCACACCAACGCTCGCACCCGCAAGGGCAAGAAGCGTCAGATCGGTGCCAAGAAGAGGGGCTAGGGAGTAGACAATGCCGCAGAAGAAGAACCAGCGCACCACCCGCGTGCGCCGCTCCGAGCGCAAGAACATCGCTGTGGGCCAGGCCCACATCAAGAGCACGTTCAACAACACGATCGTCTCGATCACCGACCCCCAGGGCAACGTGATCTCCTGGCAGTCCGGCGGCACCGTCGGCTTCAAGGGCTCCCGCAAGTCCACGCCGTTCGCCGCCCAGCTCGCCGCCGAGGCCGCTGCCAAGGCGGCCATGGAGCACGGCCTGCACAAGGTCGCCGTCTTCGTCAAGGGCCCCGGCTCGGGCCGCGAGACGGCCATCCGCTCCCTCCAGGCCGCTGGCCTCGAGGTTTCCGGCATCCAGGACAAGACCCCCATCGCGCACAACGGTTGCCGTCTGAGCAAGCGTCGCCGCGTGTAGCTAGGAGGAATATCAATGGCTATCGATAGGACCCCGGTCCTCAAGAGGTGCCGTCAGCTCGGCATCGACCCTGTCGTGATGGGCATCAACAAGACCTCCCACCGCGAGCCCAAGCGTCGTCGTCGCCAGGAGAGCGAGTACGGCATCCAGCTTCGTGAGAAGCAGAAGGCCAAGTTCATCTATGGCGTTCTCGAGAAGCAGTTCCGCGGCTACTACAACCGCGCCATGAAGATCGAGGGCATCACCGGCGACAACCTGATGACCCTGCTCGAGTGCCGTCTCGACAACGTCGTCTTCCGTCTCGGCTTCGCCCGCACCCGCAAGGAGGCCCGTCAGACCGTCCGCCACGGCCACATCACCGTGAACGGCAAGCGCGTCGACATCCCCTCCTACCAGGTGAAGGCCGGCGACGTCGTGGCCGTGGCCGAGAAGGCCCGCGACCTGCTCCCCATCAAGGAGGCCCTCATCTCCTCCGAGCACATGGCCGTGCCGGCCTGGCTCGAGGTTGACATCGAGAAGCTCAAGGGCACCGTCCTCCAGCTGCCGACGCGCGATCAGATCGACCTCGACATCGACGCGCAGCTGATCGTCGAGCTTTACTCCAAGTAAGCCCGACCAGGTTTGGAGGTAGCAATGTCCGAATTCATCCGACCCCAGGTGTCGGTCGAGGAGATCAACGAGAACCTCGCGCGCGTGAGCGCCGAGCCGCTCGAGCGCGGCTACGGCGACACGCTCGGCAACTCGCTGCGCAGGGTCCTGCTGTCGTCTCTCTCCGGTGCTGCCGTCGAGGCCATCCAGATCGATGGCGTCCAGCACGAGTTCACGACCGTTGACGGCGTGTACGAGGATGTCACCGACATCGTCCTCAACGTCAAGGGCCTCGTGTTCCGCTCGATGGGCACCGGCGACGAGGCCGAGGCGAGCATCTCGGTCGACGGCCCCATGACGGTCACCGGCGGCGACTTTGCCATCCCGGCCGAGTTCGAGCTCGTGAACCCCGAGCACGTCATCTGCACGCTCGCTGCCGGCGCGCACCTCACCATGAAGATGCGCATCGGCGTGGGCCGCGGCTACGTCTCCGGCGAGGACAACGAGCGCGAGAGCGACCCGATCGGCATCATCCACGTCGACTCGCTCTATTCCCCCGTGCGCCGCTGCGCCAAGGCCGTCGAGGCCTGCCGCGTCGGCCGCCACACGGACTACGATCGCCTCGTGCTTGAGATCGAGACCAACGGCTCGATCACCCCGCGCGACGCCATCGTCGAGGCCGCCAACATCATCAACCAGCACATGACCGCGTTCATGAGCCTGGCCGATGAGGACGAGCCGGTCGAGGACGCCTCCATCTTCGCAACGGGCGCCGTCGAGGACAACGTCGAGCTTGACAAGCAGATCGAGGACCTGGACCTCTCCGTCCGCTCCTACAACTGCCTCAAGCGCGCCGGCATCCACTCCGTGCGCCAGCTCGTCGAGTTCTCCGAGAACGACCTGCTCAACATCAGAAACTTTGGCGTCAAGTCCATCGAGGAAGTCAAGGACAAGCTCGAGACCATGGGCCTGTCCCTCAAGGCCTAGGCGCAGCCGGATTTAGGAGAAGCTAGAAATGCGACACAACAAGAAGAGGGGCATGAAGCTCGGCACCGACGCCAGCCACACCAAGGCCATGAAGAAGAGCCTCATCCGTGCCCTGTTTGAGAACGACCGCATCAAGACCCTTGACGTTCGCGCCAAGGCCATCCGTCCCGAGGTCGACAAGGTCATCACCTGGGCCAAGAAGGGCGACATCGCCAGCCGTCGTCTCGCCATCGCCAAGGTGGGCGACAAGGAGCTCGTCCGCGAGGTCTTCGAGAAGGCCGCGCAGGGCATGTGGGCCGACCGCAACGGCGGCTACACCCGCATCATGAAGCTCGGCCCCCGCAAGGGCGACGCCGCCGAGGTCGTCATCATGGAGCTCGTGACCGAGCCCGTCTCCCCCAAGAAGGCCGCTCCCAAGGCCAAGGTCACCAAGGTCGAGGCCGCTCCCGTCGAGGAGCCCAAGGCTGAGGAGGCCCCCGCTGAGGAGGCTCCCGCCGAGGAGACCGCCGAGAAGGACGCCGAGTAGCGCCCTGCTCATAGAGGCACATCAGGGCCCCGGCAGCGCCGGGGCCCTTTCTTTTGACACTGGCGTCAGGTTACATTGTCAACCTTGACACTGGCGTCAGGTTACATTGTCAACCCCAGGAAGGAGGGACATGATCGAGCTTCGTGACGCGTGCTTCTCGTATGACGGCGAGAAGAACGTTCTCGACCACGTGTCACTCTCCCTGGAGGGCGGCGAGCACCTCGTGCTCCTGGGCCGCAACGGGTCGGGGAAGTCCACCCTGGGCAAGCTGCTCAACGGCTCGCTGCGGCCTAGCGACGGCTCCGTCTTGCTTGACGGCCTCGACGTCTCTGCGGCTCCGCGCGCCAACCTCGCCCGCGCGACCGGCTACGTGCGCCAGGACCCCCTCTCCCAGATCGTGAGCGACCTCTGCTTCGACGAGGTCGCCTTTGGTCCGCGCAACCTCGGCCTCCCGCGCGAGGAGGTGCGCTCGCGCACGGCCGAGACGCTCGAGGCCTGTGGCATTGCCGACCTCGCGCAGAGGCTCACCAGCGAGCTCTCCGGCGGCCAGCAGCAGCTGCTCGCCCTCGCCGGCGTGCTGGCGATGCGGCCCTCCCACGTCGTCCTTGACGAGGCGGACTCCCATCTTGACCAGGCAACGCGCTCGCTGCTGCGTGCCGTCGTCCGCGAGCTCGCCCCCCGCGGCACCGGCGTGCTCGAGATCGCCCACTCCGGCGAGGCGCTGCTCGACGCCACGCGCGTCGCCGTTCTCGCGGGCGGGCGCGTTGCCTGGGAGGGCGCTCCCGAGCGCTTCCTGTGCGACCCGGCGGCCCTTGCCGCCTCCGGCCTTGCCGAGGATCCTCTGACCGCGGCGCTCGCGCGGGCGGCTCGCGACGGCCGCCGCGTCGGGCGCGAGGACGCCGCCGATGCGCTCGCGCCCTACGTCGAGGACGGCGCCACGGCCCCGGAGCGGCGCCAGACGGTCCGCCTGAGCGCCTCCGGCGTCCACGTGAGCTACGGTGACCTACCGGCCCTGAGGGGCGTCGATTTTGCCTCGGAGGGCCTCACGCTGCTCCTGGGGGCCTCCGGTTCCGGCAAGACCACCCTCGCGCGCGTTCTCGCCGGGGTGCTCGCGCCCGACGCCGGCGAGGCGCTGCTCGACGCCGCGCCCGTGCGCCCGGGCATGGTGGGCCTCTCCTTCCAGCGCCCGGAGGACCAGCTCTTCTGCGAGACCGTCCTCGACGACATCGCCTACGGCCCGCGCTCCCGCGAGATGGGGGAGGGGGCCGCCCTCGACGCCGCGCGCGCCGCGGCGGCGCGCCTGGGGGTGGGCGAGGGGCTGCTCGATCGCTCGCCCTTCTCGCTCTCCGGGGGTCAGATGCGCCGCGTTGCGCTCGCGGGCGTCGTCGCGGCGCGCCCCGGGGCCTATGTCTTCGATGAGCCGAGCGCGGGCCTGGATGCGCCGGGGCGCGCCGAGCTCGTGCGCCTCGTCCGCGACCTCGTGGACGGAGGGGCCGCGGGCGTCGTCATCACCCACGATGCGGGGGAGTGGCTCGACGCGGCCGATGACGTGGCCTTCATTCGTGACGGTCGCGTGGTCGACGTTGCCCCCGCCGACGTCGTGCGCCGCAGTCCCGCGCTCTTTGAGGCAGCGGGCCTGGAGCCGCCCCTGCTGGTGCGCGCCCGTGCGGCGCGGGAGGGGGACGCCCATGCGTAAGCGCGCCATCCTCGGGGCCTACGTGGGCGGGGACACCCTCGCGCACCGTCTTGACGCCCGCGTGAAGATCGCCCTTCTCGTCATGGCGACGGTCGCCGCGTTTGCCGCGAGCGTGCCCGTCGGCCTGGCGGTCGTGGTCGCCGGCCTAGCTGCCGCCCTCGTGGCGAGCAGGACCTCGCCGCTCACCGTCCTGCGCGGCCTGCGGCCTGCGGCGGTCATCTTGGGCCTCTCGGTGCTCGCCAACGCCGTCGTGCTGGTGGGGCAGCCGGGGCTCTCGCTCGACGGGCTCGCGCGCGGCGTCACCGCGGTGGCGCGGATCGCCCTCGTGGTGGGGTTTGCCCTCGTGCTCTCGGCCACGACCATGCCCACGGCCGTGGCGACGGCGCTCTCGCAGCTCATGGCGCCGCTCGCGCGTCTGGGCGCGCCCGTCGGCGCCATCGCCACGGCGACGTCGGTCGCCCTGCGCTTCATCCCCCTCATGGGGAGCGAGGTGGAGCGCATCAGATGCGCCCAGCGCGCCCGCGGCGCCGTGCTCGACGGGTCCCTCCTGGTGACGCTGCGCGGCTGGCGGCAGGTGCTCGTCCCCCTGGTGGTTGCCCTGCTGCGGCGCGCCGACGAGCTCGCGGAGGCCCTGTGCGACCGCTGCTACACCGGCGAGCAGACCAGCATGGCGGAGCCGCTGCGCCCGCGCGACTGGGCGGCGCTCGTCATCGGGGCGGCCTGGGCGCTCGCGGCCGCGCTGCCGCTGCACTAACGACGACTTCCCGTCGTTAGAGCGCTTCAGGACATTCTAACGATGGGAAAACGCCGTTTCCCGTCGTTGGCAGGAAATGAGCGCATGACATGCTCGGCTCACTGCCGAATTGCTCTAGGAATACCCGTGCTACCCTTAGGAACGGAAGGAGGCCCCGCATGACGGATACGGACGGCGCCACCCTGGTCATACGGCTCGGCTACCGCGGGGCGGGCTTCTGCGGCTTCGCGGAGCAGCCCGGTGCGCGCACCGTCGCCGGCGAGCTGCGCCGCGCGCTCGAGACCGCGCTGCGCCGTCCCTGCGAGCTCACCTGCGCCGGGCGCACCGACGCCGGGGTCCACGCCATCGCCCAGTACGTGAGCGTGCCCGCCACCGCGGCCGAGAAGGACGCGCTCTCGGGGACCCGCCTCATGCGCAGCCTCGTGGCGCTCACGCCCGACGACCTCTCGGTCCAGGCGCTCTACCGCGCGCCCGCGGGCTTCTCGGCCCGCTTTGACGCGCTCGCGCGCAGCTACCGCTACCGCATCGCCGCGTCCGACGCCCGCCCCGTCCTCGCCTGGGACCACGCGTGGTGGTACCGCGGCGCGCTGGACGAGGCCGCCATGCACGACGCCGCGCAGGCCCTGGTGGGGGAGCACGACTTCAAGAGCTTCTGCAAGGCCGTCTCCGCCGAGGGCAAGCCCACGTGCCGCTATGTGGCGCGCCTCGACGTGAGCCGCGTGGAGGAGGCGGGCGAGGAGCTCGTGGCCATCGACGTCACCGGCAACGCCTTCCTGCACAACATGGTCCGCACGGTCGCGGGCACGCTCGTCGAGGTCGGGCGCGGCCACCGCGACGCGGCGTGGGTGGCCCGGGCGCTCGAGGCGCGCGACCGCAGCGCGGCCGGCCCCTGCGCCCCTGCGAAAGGGCTCACGTTCGTGGGGGTAGAATATCCCGAAAACGTCCTGGCGCCCTGGGAGTGAGGGCGCTCGAACCGCAACGCCGGAGGAAGTATCTTGGAGCTGTTCTTGCACGTGCTCGAGCACAGCGTGGGCGACACGCTGCGGCTCGTTCCCTTTCTGTTTGTCACCTACCTCGCGATGGAGGCGCTCGAGCACGCCAGCGCCGACCGCGTGCAGGCCGTCGTGGAGCGCTCCGGCAAGGCCGGACCCGTCGTGGGCGCGCTGCTGGGCGCCGTCCCCCAGTGCGGGTTCTCCGCGATGGCGGCCACGCTCTACGCGGGCCGCGTGGTCACGGTGGGCACGCTCGTCGCCGTGATCCTCTCCACCTCGGACGAGATGGTGCCCGTCTTCCTGGCGCACCAGGAGCCTCCGTCGCGCATGCTCGCCATCATGGCCGCCAAGGTCGTCGTGGGCGTGGCGGTCGGCTTTGCGGTCGACGTCGCCCTGCGCCTCCTGCGCCGCGCGGGCGACGGCCACGCCCACATCCACGAGCTCTGCGAGCGCGCCCACTGCCACTGCGACGACGAGCACGCGGGTCACGACCACGGGCACGGCCGCTGGGCCGTGGTGCGCTCGGCGGCGGTCCACACCGTCCAGGTGAGCGCCTGGATCCTCGCGATCACCTTTGCGTTTGGCCTCGTCATCGAGCTGGTGGGCGTTGACGCCCTCGCCACGGCGGTCGCCAACCACCCCGTGAGGGCCACCTTCCTCTCGGCGCTCGTGGGCCTGATTCCCAACTGCGGCGCCAGCGTGGCCATCACCGAGCTCTACCTCGAGGGCGCGCTCGCCACGGGCCCCATGCTCGCCGGGCTTCTCGCCTCGGGCGGCGTGGGCCTGCTCGTGCTCTGGCGCACCAACGTCGACGTGCGACAGAGCGCGCTCATCACGCTGTTCGTCTACGGCGTGGCCGTCGTCGTGGGACTTGCGGCCGGAGCCTCGGGTATCCTGTTCTAGAGTCGGTCCCGCCGCCCGCGGAAAGGAGATGACATGCCGAGAAGACGCGAGAGGTTCGAGCGCAGCGACGTGCCGCGCGCCAGCACCCGCCGCAGCGTCATCGCGGCCGTCGTGTGCGTGGCGGTGTTCGCCGCCATCGCGGCCGTGGTCGCCCTCCTCTGGAACC
The DNA here is from genome assembly GCA_944320385.1 of uncultured Atopobiaceae bacterium. Lineage (GTDB taxonomy): Bacteria > Actinomycetota > Coriobacteriia > Coriobacteriales > Atopobiaceae > Thermophilibacter. Next base: position 48,231 of record CALUHH010000006.1, read on the forward strand.
GCGTGACGCTCGAGAGCCGCCTGGGCGACAAGGACCTCGAGGGCGCGCTCGCCGCGCAGCCCGGGCAGGCGGTCGCCGAGGGCACGGGCTACGTCGCCTCGGGGGACGACTTTGAGGTCGTCGCGCTCCTCACGGCGGACGGCCTCGACCCCGTGGGCCCGGCCCTGACCTCGGCGCGCATCCTCGCGATCAACCGGACCCAGGGGACGGCCGCGTGCGTGACCGTTCCCCTGGGGGCCAAGGTCGACGCTGAGACCTCCGCCACGCTCGCCGAGGCCTATGCGGGCCAGGGCTACGCCGCGTGCGTGGGCGAGCTTTCGTCTGCTGCTGGCGTGCCCTTTGACCACGTGGTCGTGGCGACCGGGGACGTGATCGACGAGGTGAGGGCCGTCGTGGGCTCGAGCGCCTCCGACCTCGTGCGCCAGGCGTCCGGCCTGCTCTCCAAGATTCGGACCGACATGGACGCCGCCGAGCTGCTCTCCCTGGCGGAGGCCCTCTCCGCGGCGAGCTCCAACCTGACCTTCTCCGAGGCGTTTCTCGTGGCGGAGGCCGGGACCGACGAGGAGGGCAACCCCGTGGAGACGGGCGCCCAGGTGATCGAGAGGACGCAGCTCGGCGTCGCCCTGGGCCTCCTGGTCCCCGCGGCGTAGGCCGCGTCCGCGGACACTGTGCACATTTTGCCAAGGCGTCCCAAGACGGCGCCCGGCGTCGCGTGCGCTGATACCCTAGGAGACGTGCCGTATCGCACGTTGCCGAGGCAAGGCGGAAGGACGCGGGTCAGTGTCGCACTACACCCCAACAGCACCAACGGTCTCCGTTCTCATGGCGTCCCTCGACGCCGAGAAGACCGTGCGTCGCTGCGTGGAGAGCCTCCAGGGGCAGACCCTCGCCAACTTCGAGCTCGTCGTCGTTGACGCCGGCTCGACCGACGGCACGCTCCGCCAGCTCGACGCCCTCGCCGAGCGCGACATGCGCGTCCTCGTGACGCGCGCCGACGGGTGCACCCGCGCCGAGGCCCTCGGCCTCGCCCTCGATCGCGCCCGCGGCCGCTACCTCCTCGTCATGGACGACGACGGCTGGGCGGACCGCACGATGCTCGCCGACCTCGTCGGCCGCGCGGAGGGCGCCTCCCTCGACCTCGTCATAGGGGGCTTCTCGCTCGCGATGGTGACGCGGGAGGGAAGGGCCCCGGAGACGGTCGCCTCCGCCGAGGACGAGGTCTTTGCCACCCAGCACGACTTCCGCTCCGCCGCCTGGCGCCTCTTTGCCGACGGGCAGCTCCTGCCTACGTGCGCCAAGCTCTTCTCGCTCGCCTTTGTGGAGGAGCATGGCGTGGCCTTCTCGGAGCAGGGGCGCTACGGCCACGCCTTCGTCCTCGGCTGTCTGCGCGACGCCGAGCGCGTGGGCGTGCTCGGCGGCTGCTGCTACCACGTGGCGCGCCGCCTCTCCGGCACCCTCGGAGGCCCCGTCGTCCAGCGCGGCTACCGCCGGCTGGAGGACGAGCACTCCGCCCTTCTCGACCTCTACCGCCACTGGGGCCTCGAGGGGGACGCCGCCAGCATGGAGATGCTCCAGAGCCGCTACGTCGAGCAGCTCGCGGGCTGCATCGAGGCCGTGTGCGGCAGGGGGAGCCGCGTGCCGTCCGGCGAGCAGCGCCGCATCGTCTCTGAGATGATCGACACCGACCGCGCCCAGGTCGCCGCGAGCGTCGCCCACCCCCGGAGCACCGCGGTGCGGGCCCTGATGGCGCCCATCCGCGCCCGCAACGCAGCGCTGGTGTGCGTGCAGACCAGGCTGCTGTCCCTGCTGCACCCCGGCATCGCCGACGTGACGCCCGACCTCTTTGCGTGACGGCCGGGGCCTGCCGTCCTTCTCGGCCCCCGTGGCCCGGTTCCTGACCTCCGCAGGGGGGTGGCGCCCCCCGCCCTGCTACACTGTGCCCAGTGACGACCGAAGGAGGATCATGCTCACGCCCCGCACCCAGCGCATCAAAGACGGCCTCTTTGCCCATCCGCGGCAGATCTCGCTCGAGCGCGCCCTGCTCTACCGCGAGAGTTACCTCCAGACCGAGGGCGAGCCGCCGGTCATGCGCCGGGCGCGTGCCTTTGCCCACCTCCTCGAGAACCACCGGATCGTGCTCGACGGCGACGACCTGCTCGCGGGAAACCGCACGCCTACGCCGCGTGCCGGCGTGCTCTCGCCGGAGATGTCGCCCTACTGGATCATGGACGAGCTCGACCAGTTCCCGGTGCGCCCGCAGGACACCTTTGAGATGAGCGAGCAGGACAAGCGCACGTACCGCGAGGTGCTCTACCCCTTCTGGGCCGGTCGGAGCCTGAACGACTGGTACCGCGCCCACCGGCCCGCGGACGTGGCGGACGCCGAGGCCGAGCGCGTCTTCGCCGTGGCGCAGACCGACAAGGGCCAGGGTCACATCATCGCCGACATCCCCGAGGTGCTCGACCGCGGCCTCGGCGCGCTGCTCGCCGACGTCAGCGCCCGGCGCGACGCCCGCCCGGGCAACGACTTCCTGCGCGCGAGCGCCCTCTGCGTCGAGGCGCTGATCGCCTACGTGCGCCGCTACGAGGCCGTCGTGCGCGCCGCGGCCGAGGGGCGCGCCACCGAGGACGCCCATGCGGACGTGGCGCTGCCGTCCACCCCGGAGCGCGCGGCCGAGCTTGCGCGCCTGGCAGACGTGCTCGCCCACGTGGCGACCGAGCCCTGCCGCGACCTCTATGACGCCCTCCAGCTGACGTGGCTCGTCTGCGTGGCGCTGCAGCACGAGTCCAACGCGAGCTCCATCAGCCTGGGTCGCATGGACCAGTACCTCCTGCCGTACTGGCGCGCGAGCGTGGCGGCCGGCACGAGCGAGGCCGAGGTCCGCGAGCTGCTGCAGTGCTTCTACCTCAAGACCAACACGGTGGTCTTTGTGCGCTCCACCGAGAGCGCCCGCTTCTTCGCGGGCTTTCCCACGGGCTACAACCTCGTGGTGGGCGGTGTGGACGCCAAGGGCGACGACGCCAGCAACGAGCTCTCCGAGCTGCTGCTCGACCTCCAGCGCGACACGCGCCTGCCCCAGCCCAACCTCAGCGTGCGCCTGCACGCCGGCACGCCCGACGCGCTTCTGCACAAGGCGGCCGAGGTCGTGCGTCTGGGCGACGGGCTTCCGCAGTGCTTCAACGACGAGGTCAACGTCGAGTCCTTCGTGCGCCGCGGCGTGAACCTCCCCGACGCGCGCGACTACGCCGTCGTGGGCTGCGTGGAGCTCTCCATCCCCGGCCGCATGTACGGCCTGCACGACATCTGCATGTTCAACATGATGCGCTGCCTCGAGCTGGCCATGACGGCCCACCCCGAGGGCTTTGCAAGCTACGAGGACCTCGAGGCCGAGGTCGCGCGCACGATCGACCACTACGTCGCGCTCATGGTGCGCGGCTGCAACGTCTGCGACGAGGCGCACCGCGAGACCTCGCCCACGCCGCTGCTCTCAACGCTCGTGCACGACTCCCTCGAGCGCGGCGCGGACATCACCGCGGGAGGCGCGCGCTACAACCCCTCCGGCGTCCAGGGCGTGGGCACCGCCAACCTCGCCGACTCGCTCTACGCGGTCAAGAAGGCCGTCTTCGAGGAGGGGGCGCTCTCCTGGGGCGAGCTGCTCGCCATGCTCGCGCGCGACTGGTCCGGCCCGGGCGACGAGGTCTGGCGCCAGCGCCTGGTCAACCGCTACGCCAAGTACGGCAACGACGTCGACGAGGTGGACCAGATCGGCCGCCGCTTCCTCGCTCACTACGGCCAGGAGGTCGAGAAGTACGAGAACCCCCGCGGCGGCCACTTCCAGCCGGGCAGCTACACCGTCTCGGCCCACATCCCGCTCGGGGCCGCGGTGGGCGCCACGCCGGACGGGCGGCGCGCCGGCGAGCAGCTGGCCGACGGCGGCCTCTCGCCGATGGTGGGGCGCGACAAGAACGGCCCCACCGCGAGCCTGCTCTCGGTCTCAAAGCTCGAGAACGTGCGCGACACCAACGGGTCGCTGCTCAACGTCAAGTTCTCGCCGTCCACGCTGGAGGGCGAGGCGGGCCTCGCGCGCCTGATGGCGTACCTGCGCAGCTTCTGCCGCCTGGGCATCCAGCACATCCAGTTCAACGTGGTCGACCGCGCCACGCTGATCGACGCCCAGGAGCACCCCGAGGACCACCGCGACCTCGTGGTGCGCGTGGCCGGCTACTCGGCGATGTTCGTCGAGCTCGCCCGCGCCATCCAGGACGACATCATCAACCGCACCGAGCACGAGCTGGGCTGACGGCATGGAGACGTCCCCCGGCCAGGGCGCCGGCCCCACCGCCACGGTCACCAACGTCCAGCGCTTCTCGCTGCACGACGGGGGCGGCATCCGCACGGTGGTCTTCCTCAAGGGCTGCCCCTTCCGCTGCCCGTGGTGCTGCAACCCCGAGAACCTCTCGCCCGAGCCCGAGGTCTCGCTCAGGGAGCGTCTCTGCATCCGCTGCTCGCCGCGCCCGGGCGGGGCGCCGTGCGCCACGGCGCCCGAGGACTGCCCCACGGGCGCCAAGGAGCTGCTCGGCCGTGCGCGCGCCGTCGACGACCTCGTGGCCGAGGTCGCGCGCGACCGGGCGTTTTTCGAGGAGAGCGGCGGCGGGGTGACGGTCTCCGGCGGGGAGTGCCTGCTGCGGCAGGACTTCCTCTGCGCCTTCCTCGAGGCGTGCCGCGCCGCGGGTATCCCCACGGCCGTGGAGACCACGCTCGCGCTGCCGCTCGCGGACCCGGCGCGGCTCGTCGCGGCCTGCGACGTCCTTCTCGTTGACTTCAAGATCGCCGACCGGGCGCGGAGCCTCGCGGTCACGGGGATAGACCCGGACGTGCGCGACGCCAACCTCCGCGCCGTCCTGGCCCTGGGGGCGCGCGTGGTGGCGCGCATGCCCGTCATCCCCGGCTTCACCGACGACGAGGCCTGCGTGGCCGCCAATGCGGAGCGCATCGCCGAGCTGGGCGTCGGCCGCGTGGACGTGCTGCCGTTCCACCAGCTGGGGGAGGGCAAGTACGACTCGCTCGGCCGCGCCTACGACCTCCGCGGCGTCCCCCAGCTCTCCGACGCCGACGTCGCGGGCGTGGTCGCGCGCTGCGAGGCGGCCGGGCTCCGCGCCGTGGCGCGCGGGGAGTAGCGCCGCGAGCCCGCGTCCTTCTCGCCCTGTCTTGGGGGGTATGTACACCCTGCCTTTAGGGTATGTACACCGCCCCCGTTTAGGTGGTCTACGTTTGCGCAGGTAGATGAGCTGCCGAGAAGAGCGTGCGGCCCGGGAAGTGTACATACCCTCGGAGGCGGTGTACATACCCTCCAAGGGGCCTCGTCTGGCGCCCGGCCCTACACGCGCCCGCCGCGCCGCCGCCGGCGCAGCGTCTCGAGCGCAAACGAGAGCCCGCCCGAGCGCACGCGGTAGACCGCCTCGCGCCCGAGCCGCGCATAGTAGGAGAGCTTTCCGGAACGCGGCAGCTTGAGCCCGCGCACGCGCGCGAACAGGCGCTTGCCCGCGGGGCTCACGAGGGAGCTCTTGAGCACCAGGCCCGCGTCGAGACGCCCCATCGAGCTCTCGAGCAGGCCGCGCACCTCGGGGGCGTCCTCGCCGACGGCGCTCGCGGTGATGAGGGCGTAGTTGACGCCGCGCAGCGCCAGCGCCTCGAGCACGCGCCGGTCGTCTACGCCGGCACGCTCCGCGGCGTCCATCATGTCGTTCCAGCGCTCGAGCGGCACGCGCGGGGAGCGCGCGGTGAAGCTCTCCGCCTCGTCGAGGTCGCGCTCGTGGTAGCAGTAGCCCGGCTCGTCGGTGTAGGCGATGCGGTCCGTGCGGCAGAGCGTCTCAACGAGGAAGGGGTTGTCAGCCCAGCCCGCGCCGGGGATCTCCAGGAAGCGGACGTCCTTCTCCACGAGAAAGCCGCGCCGGTAGAGAGCCGACCAGATGGCCGGGTGGTGCAGCATCAGCTCGATGCCGTCCCCCACGGGGAAGGGCTGCGCGGCGGGCTGGACGCGCCCCTGGTAGGGGCAGGCAACGCGCACCGGCGCCCCGCCGTCCGCGCCGGGGAAGACGCGCCAGTAGGGGGCCTTCACCACGTCGACGCCCGCGGTGCCGCCGTAGCGCGCCGCGCAGGCGAGAAGCCCCGCGACCCACCCGGGCTCCACGGTGTCGTCCGGCTCCACGATCGCCACCCAGGCCCCGCGCGCGAGCGCGATGCCGCGGTTGCAGGAGGCCCCGTAGCCCTCGTTGGGCTTCTCCACGACCACGTAGCGGGCGTCGCGGGCCGCATGCTCGCGCGCGATGGCGGCCGACCCGTCGGTGGGCCCGTCGTTCACGCAGATGATCTCCAGCTCGCGGTGCGTCTGCGCCTCGACGCTGCGCAGGCACGCGTCGAGGGTCGCCTCCACGTTGTAGATGGGGATGACAACGGACACGAGGTCGTGCTCGGTGGGTGTGGAGGTGGTGCTCATGTGCCCCCTGTCTTTGGGCCGGCGCGGTCGTACCCTATACTATACGCGGCGTGTGGCGGCGACGAGCGAAGGGAGTGGGGATGAGGCGCCTGGCCATCGTGATCGTGACCTTCAAGCGCCAGGAGCTCCTGGCAGGGCTGCTGGACTCTATCCTCGGCCTCACGCGCGCGCCCTGGCGCGTGGTCGTCGTCGACAACGAGAACTCCGCGCAGACGGCCGCCCTGGTGGCCGACTTCGCCGCGCGCGTCGACGCCCAGTGGCCGCCCGCCGCCGACGACCCGGACGCCGAGGGGGGCGCCTCCCGCGTGGTCTACGACCCCATGGAGACCAACACCGGCGGCTCCGGCGGCTTCTCCGAGGGCGTGCGCCGCGCCTTCGAGCTGGGCGCGGAGTGGTTCTGGGTCATGGACGACGACGTCGCCGTGCTGCCCGAGGGCCTCGAGGCGCTGGAGCGCTGGAGCGGCGAGGCGGACGCCATCATGGGCCAGCGCCGTGACTTCGACGGCGGCCACTTCTTCTGGCAGCACCGCTTCTGGCCGGCCCTTGCCATCTACAACCCGCTCTCGCGCGACGGCTGGCGCCCCGGCGAGCGCTACAAGCTGGCAAACGCCCTGTGCTTTGAGGGCGGGTGCTTCTCGCGCCGGGTGGTCGAGAAGGTCGGACTGCCCGACGCCCGCTTCTTCATCTACCTGGACGACGCCCTCTACGGCTACCTGGCGAGCAAGGTGGGTCCGGTCATCTACGTGCCCGACTACGTGCTCTCGCGCCGCCGCGAGGTGGCCAACAAGGAGATCGGCTCGGTGCGCCAGCTCAACTCCACGTCGGACATGACGCGCTACTACATCACGCGCAACCGCGGCTACCTGGCGCGCTACTTCAAGCTCTACGGGGACTACTCCGCGCCCGGCTTTGCCGTGGGGACGGCGCTCACCTTCGCCAAGGAGCTCGTGCGCCTGCTCATCGTGGACCGTGACCATCTGAGAAGCGGCATGGCGCGCCTCGTCGCCGGGCACCGCGACGCGCGGGCGATCCTGCGCGACCCGTCGTGGGAGCCCATGCCGCCGCTGGCCTAGCCCGCGGGACGCCTGCCCCGGGTGGGACACTTACCCCGGGTGGGACACTTACCCCGGAGGTGTCTGTCCCACCAAATGGGACAGACACCTCCGGGGTAAGTGTCCCACCCGGGGCAGGCGTCCCAGCGTCCTGCAAAAACGTAAGAGGTGCCCCTGCGTTCGCCGGCCAGGGTCGCAAGGCGTACAATAAAAAGCTGCCGAGAAGACCATGGAGAGGGGATTGGCCCGTGGCCGAGAAACGCGACTTTCTTGACGAACTCATCGACCTGCAGAGCGACTGGCGGGCGCTCTCCGACCTGCCGAGCTCGATGGTGAGCTCGCTGGTGGACGACCCCGAGAACCGCAAGGTCTTCAACCCGGCGGACTACAAGGAGAAGCCGTTCGCCAACTCAAACCGCTGCCTGCGCGTGGCGTCGGAGCGCGAGGACGTCTGCTCGCGCTGCCTCGACGTCTGCCCGGTCGCCGGCGCGCTGAGGATTCACAAGAAGTCGGTCATCATCGGCGACGACTGCCGCAAGTGCGGCCTGTGCGCGTCGGTGTGCCCCACCGAGACCTTCTCCACGCGCCATCACACCCCGCGCCAGGTCTACGACAAGATCGCCCGCGCGGCGTCCGCCTACGAGCAGTGCTACGTCACGTGCACGCGCGCGCTCAAGCGCCTGCCCAAGGGCAACGAGGTCGTGCTCGCGTGCGTGGGCTCGGTGCCGCGCGACCTGTGGTTCTCCCTCATGGCGGACTACAACAACATCAGCATCTACCTGCCCGTGGGCATCTGCGACCGCTGCCGCACCACCACCGGCGAGGAGGTCTACTCCGACGCCATCGCCACGGCGGAGGAGTGGGCCGACGCGGGCATGGGCCTCGAGGTCGACGAGGCCGCGATGACCCACGAGTACACGCGCGCCTACAAGCGCAGCCAGTTTGTGAGCGGCGCCCTCCACTCCGCCGAGCGCCTGGTCACGCGCACCAACCCCGCGCTCGCGGGCGCCCAGGCCGTGGCGAAGAAGATCTCCGACCACAGCAAGCGCCTCGACCAGATCCAGCGCGACCTCGAGGCGGCGGTGGGGGCAAAGACCTCCAGCAACCGTCAGCGCTACCTCACGCAGAGCCGCAAGCTCATGATGGGCGCGCTCCAGCGCGACGAGGGCCTCGCGGACTTTGTGAGGCTCGAGGTGCCCGTGTGCGACTCGAGCCTGTGCACCATGTGCGGCGAGTGCGCCAAGGCGTGCACCACGCACGCCATCGACGTGGACCGGCGCGGCAACGTCACGGTCAAGAGCGCCTACTGCGTGAGCTGCGGCGCGTGCGTGACCGTGTGCGAGGACGGCGCGCTTGCGATGGAGCCGATGGACGTGCGCGAGCTCGTGGTGCCGGACAAGCTCGCCGAGGAGGTCAGGCGCAGGAAGGCGCAGGCCAAGGTCAAGGCCGAGGAGTACAAGGAGCTGGGCAAGCAGCAGCTGGGCCGCGTGGCGGACGTCCTGGAGAAGCTCGACGACGGCTCCGGCGACGCCGGGGACCAGAAGCAGTAAGGAGAAGAACGTGTCGCTTTCCATTGGCATCGTGGGACTGCCCAACGTGGGCAAGTCGACCCTGTTCACCGCGCTCACGCGCAAGGGCGGCCTGGCCGCCAACTACCCCTTCGCGACGATCGACCCCAACGTGGGCATCGTCGACGTGCCCGACGAGCGCCTCGGCAGGCTGGCCGAGATCGTGCACCCCGGGCGCATCGTGCCGGCCACGGTGGAGTTCGTCGACATCGCGGGCCTGGTCAAGGGCGCCAACGAGGGCGAGGGCCTCGGCAACCAGTTCCTCGCCAACATCCGCGAGACCGACGCCATCTGCGAGGTCGTGCGCTACTTCACCGACCCCAACGTCATGCGCGAGGTCGGGCGCGTGGGCGAGTTCGTTGACCCCGCGGGCGACGCCGACACCATCATGACCGAGCTCATCCTGGCCGACATCCAGTCGCTGGAGAAGCAGCTCCCGCGCCTGGAGAAGGACGCCAAGCGCGACAAGGAGCTCGCGCCCAAGTACGAGGTGGCGCGCCGCCTGCTGGACTGGCTCAACGACGGCAAGCGCGCCGCGACCATGGAGATGACCGACGAGGAGCGCGCCGAGACCAAGGGCCTGTTCCTGCTCACGATGAAGCCGATCCTCTACGTGGCCAACGTCGATGAGGGCCAGCTGGGCGATCAGCTCGCGCCCATCGACGGCGTGACGCCGATCCCCATCTGTGCCAAGGTGGAGGCCGAGCTCTCCGAGCTCGACCCCGAGGAGGCTGCCGAGTACCTGGCAGACCTGGGCCTCGAGAAGAGCGGCCTCGAGACGCTCGCCCAGGCGGCGTATCGCCTGCTCGGCCTGCAGAGCTACTTCACCGCGGGCGAGATGGAGGTCAAGGCCTGGACCGTGCGCGTGGGCGCCAAGGCGCCCGAGGCCGCCGGCGTCATCCACTCCGACTTTGAGCGCGGCTTCATCAAGGCCGAGGTCGCGAGCTACGAGGACTACGTCGAGCTCGGCGGCGAGGCGGGCTGCAAGAACGCGGGCAAGCTGCGCATCGAGGGCAAGGACTACGTGGTCCAGGACGGCGACGTGATGCACTTCAGGTTCAACGTGTGACGGCGGGCGCCTGATCGCCAGCGGTTGAAAGACGGAAAAGAGAGGGGCCCGCGTGCTGCGCGGACCCCTCTTTGCATCGCTCGTTCTTCTCGCCTGATCTTCTCGTCCGAGGCTAGGCCTGGTCGGTGCCGAGAACGACGACGACGTCGAAGGCGGTGGTGTAGGAGCCGTTGTTGGGGGCGATGCTGGCCTGGGGGATGCCGAGGGTCTCGGCGACGCCCAGGGCGGCGGCGTACGCGTCCTCGCCGTTGTAGTAGACCGTCGTCGTGGAGACCGTCTGAGGGGCGTTGCCGGCCTCGGGCTCAAAGCCCGCCTTGGCCAGCGCGTCGGACTTCTCGCCCGCGAGACCGGAGACGGCGGCGCCGTTGAGAACGCTCACCGAGCCGCTGAACGACGGGCTGACCTCGTCCGAGTCGCCCTTGTCGTCAGACCCGTCGGCGTCGGAGATGTTGGTCCCGTCGCCGATCGAGCCGGCGATGCCCGCGGTGAAGTCCTGGCTCGCGTCGGAGTAGGGGGACTCTCCCGCGTCGACGCGCTCCATCATCTCCTCCCAGGCGTCCGTGTCGGGGATCTCGTACCAGATGCTGTTGATGTACTCCGAGATGGTGGGCGTCTGCCCGGAGTAGATGTTGTGGTCGGCGTCGAGGTTGCGGAACTGGCTCACCAGGCTGATGATGCTCATCGCGCCCAGGTCCGTGGTCACGCTGTCCGCGAGCTCGGAGACCGTCGTCGCCATGGAGACGAGGTCGAGCTGAAGCACCTTCTTGACGATGGCGCCGATGACCATGCGCTGGTTGGCGGCGCGGTAGAAGTCGCCGCCGCCGTAGTCGTCGTAGGCGTGGCGCGCGCGGCACAGCCCGAGCGCCTCCTCGCCGTTGAGCGTCTGGGTGCCGGCGGGAAGGTCGATCTGCGCGTAGTCGTCGTGGACGGCAACGGGCAGCGTGACTTCGATGCCGCCGATGGTGTCGACGATGGAGGTGAGCTGCTCGAAGTCGACCTCGGCGTAGTGGGAGATCTTGACGTCGGCAAAGTCGGACACGATCTCGGTCATGTAGGCGGCCCCGCCGAGGGCGTAGGCGTCGTTGATCTTGCGCTCGCCGTTCTCGCCCATGTCAACGAGGGTGTCGCGTGGGATGGAGATGAGCGTCACCCGCTGTCCGGGCGGGTCCACGCGCGTGAGGATGATCGTGTCGGCGCGGAAGTTGGACGTGTCCTCGCCCCACTCGTCCGCGCGCCCCTCGCTCTTGTCGACGCCCAGCAGGAGCATGTAGAAGGGCTCCTCCGGCTCGACCTCGTCGAGCTGCTCGATGAGCCTGTTGTCGACGACGTCCTTGTCCACGAGGCGGTCGTCGATGTTCTTGAGGTAGAGCGCCACGGCAACGCCGGCGCCCAGCAGCACCACGAGCAGGCTCACGAGGACGCCGCGCAGCACGCGCCCGCGTCCCTTCTTGCGCTGCTTGCGGCGGTACGCCTCCACGCCGTCGGAGCGCGAGGGCGCCTGCAGGCGGGGGTCCGGGGACGAGGGGCTCGTCGCGCGGCGGGTCGTTCGCGGCTCGGCCGATGCTCCCGTCTGGGGACGGCGACCGTTTCCGTAGCGACTTTCCGAGAGGCGCGCCTGGTCGGCACTCGTCATGCGTTTATGCGTTTTTTTATTGGCCACGATGGACCTCTCTGTCGATGGGAGGCCCTGGGGCCCCTCAAGCAGCTCGGACACAACTCAAGCATCATACGAAATCAAAATGGACGGAGCATGAAGGTCGGCACATCAACCGCCATTCTTATGAAAATGCAATAATGGTAAGGCTATCTGATGCCCATGCGCTCAACTGAGCGAGAAGACCGGAGGATACATGAGCGAGGCTACCCCCAAGCAGTTTGTGGCGGTTCTGGACTTTGGCGCCCAGTACGGGCAGCTCATCGCGCGGCGCGTGCGCGACCTGCACGTCTACTCGGAGATCGTGCCCTGCGACATCTCCGCCGCCGAGCTCTCCGCGATGGCCCCCTCCGCGCTCATCCTCTCGGGCGGCCCGGCGAGCGTGTACGCCGAGGACGCCCCCAAGATCGACCCCGGCATCCTCGAGCTGGGCATCCCCGTCCTGGGCTTTTGCTACGGCCACCAGATCATGGCCGTCACGCTGGGCGGTGAGGTCGCGCACTCCGAGGTGGGCGAGTACGGTCCCGCGCAGATCGCGCGCGACGCCGAGTCCGCCCTGTTCGCGGGCACGCCCGACGAGCAGACCGTGTGGATGAGCCACCGCGACGCCGTGAGCCGCGTGCCCGAGGGCTTCGTGGTCACGTCCCACACCGACGTGTGCCCCGTGGCGTCCATGGAGTGCGCCGAGCGCAGGCTCTTCTCGACCCAGTTCCACCCCGAGGTGCGCCACACCGAGCACGGCCGCGCGCTGCTGGAGAACTTCCTCTTTGGCATCTGCGGCCTCGAGGCCACCTGGACCATGGACAACATCATCGAGGAGAAGGTCGCGGAGATCCGCGCGCAGGTGGGCGATCGCAAGGTCATTCTGGGCCTCTCCGGCGGCGTGGACTCCTCCGTGGTGGCCGCGCTCGTGCACCGCGCGATCGGCGACCAGCTGACCTGCGTCTTCGTGAACCACGGGATGCTGCGCAAGGGCGAGCCCGAGATGGTGGAGGAGGTCTTCCGCGACCAGTTCCAGGTGCCGCTCGTGCACGTGCACGCCGAGCGCCGCTACGAGCGCCTGCTCGCCGGCGTGACCGAGCCGGAGGAGAAGCGCCGTCGCATCGGATCCGAGTTCTGGAAGGTCTTCTTCGACGAGGCGCAGCGCATCGGCGGCGTGGAGATGCTCGCCCAGGGCACCATCTATCCGGACATCATCGAGTCCGGCGCGCGCAAGACGGGCGGCAAGGCCTCCACGATCAAGAGCCACCACAACCTGATCCCGTTCCCCGAGGGCGTGCACTTTGACCTCATCGAGCCGCTCGACCACTTCTTCAAGGACGAGGTGCGCGAGCTCGGCGTGGCGCTGGGCCTGCCGGACCGCATGGTCTACCGCCAGCCGTTCCCGGGCCCGGGCCTGGCCATCCGCATCATCGGCGAGGTGACCCCCGAGAAGCTCGAGGTCCTCAAGAACGCCGACGCCATCGTGCGCGAGGAGCTCGACGCCTACAACGAGCGCCTCTTTGAGGAGACGGGCGAGCGCAACTCCGAGCACAGCTGCTGGCAGTACTTTGCCGTGCTGCCCGACATCCGCTCGGTGGGCGTGATGGGCGACGAGCGCACCTACGCGCGCCCGGTGATCGTGCGCGCCGTGGAGTCGAGCGACGCGATGACCGCGGACTGGGCGAAGCTGCCCTACGACGTGATCGGTCGCATCTCCAGCCGCATCGTCGCCGAGGTTCCCGGCGTGAACCGCGTGGTCTACGACGTCACGCCCAAGCCGCCGGCGACGATTGAGTGGGAGTGATTCACCCCATAAAACGGTTTCCGACACTCGATTGCATAATCTAACATTTCCGCAGGTAAGAAAGGGTTTTTCTCCAAAAGAGGGAAACCCTTTCTCTCGCTCTAAAACGCTCCGTTCAGGATGATTCTTCCAAGAATTCTTCCATGGAAGAGGTCTCTGGAAAGGCAGGGGCAGAGCTAAACCCAATCAATACGGAAACGGAGGAGCTCATGCTGAGTGAGAAAGAACTTAAGGAAATGATGGAACTCGAGGACTACGCACACTTTCGTGCGGAGCTCGTCGAGATCTCCCCGCAGAGCTTCAACATCGATGAACTCAGGGAGATCTTGGACGACATGATTAGAAGCAAGGTCGCCATGGAAAACGACATGAGGGACAGCTTTGCGGAGCTTGGGGAAGTCGAACAGACGAAGCTCCTCGACAGTCTCGGTCAGAGCGGGTACAAAGACCGCGACTGGTGGTACCGCATGCTCATGGACGGCCCGCGGCACCGCGACAGGCCGACCTTCTAGCGGCCGGCGCCCCCGCATCCAAACAACCGGATGCGGGGGCGTTCCTGTGTATAGCTTTGTGAAGCACCAAGAAGTGACGCTCCGCTCGAAGAATGCCCCGAGCGGGAGGATAATAACCCCATGCAGCAACGAAAGGAGCAGAAGATGAGAAATGCGGCGAGCGCATTCGCCGAGCGGGTCGAGAAAGCGCGCGGCATCCTTCTCACCGCGCTCCTCACGCTCGCCCTCCTCGTGCTCCCGGCATGCTCGGGGGACGAGGCCCCCGCCACCGGCTCGGCCGAGGCGCCGGCAAGTCAGGAGCAACCCGTCCAGGAGGCGGAGGTTCCGGAGGAGCCGGAGGCGCCAGAGCCGGCGCCGTCCGACGGAGGGCAACCTGCCGAGCCCGCTGCCTTCGACCTCTCCCAGGTCCCCGCCTACGCCGGCAGCCCCTACGCTGTGATCAACGACAACGTTCCCACCCTAGACGTGAATAACCTCCCCGCCCAGAGCGAATCCTACGCGCCCCTCGACGAGCTCGGCCGCTGCGGCGCGGCGATAGCCGTCGTGAGCCCGTCCACCATGCCCGCCGAGGGCGAGGGGCGCGGGAGCATCGGCATGGTGAAGCCCACCGGCTGGCACACGGTGCGCTACGACGACCTCGTGGACGGCCGCTACCTCTACAACCGCTGCCACCTCATCGGCTGGCAGCTCACCGCCGAGAACGCCAACGAGCGCAACCTCGTCACCGGCACCCGCTACATGAACACCCAGGGCATGCTCCCCTTCGAGGACGAGGTCGCCGACTACGTGGACCGCACGGGAGGCCGCGTCCTCTACCGCGTGGAGCCGATCTTCGTCGGCGACGAGCTCGTCTGCCGCGGCGTCTACATGGAGGCGCGCTCCCTCGACGACGGGGGCCTCGGCGTGGCGTTCAACGTCTTCTGCTACAACGTACAGCCGGGCGTCGGCATCGACTACGCCACCGGCAAGAGCTGGCGCGAGGAGAGCGCCCTCCCACAGGACCCCGAGCCCGCACAGCCGTCGGAGGAGCGCACCTACGTACTCAACACCAACACCAAGAAGTTCCACTACCCGGAGTGCTCGTCCGTGGACCGCATGAGCGAGAAGAACAGGCAGACCGTCACCGACACGCGCGAGGACGTCATCGCCCAGGGCTATGACCCCTGCGGCAACTGCAATCCATAAAGCGCGCTACTGGATGGGATAGAGCGTCATTCCCTCAAGGTACAGCTGGTCGTAATACTTGCTGTAATCGAGATCGACCCGGCCCTCCACGTGGACCCTGGTCCCCACGGGCGTGCCGCCTTGGACCGTGTTGTCCCAGGTGCGATTGCCGATGTAGATTGTCCAGTCGTGAGACTGGTTCTCGTCGTAGTTCTCGCCAGAGACCATGATGATGTTGTCGTTGGTGAACGTGGTCAGCTGGTAGGAAACATAGGCGTCGAACGCAACGTACTTGCCATCGTACTCCTCGGCGAAGGTGAGGTAGTCGTCCGCGCATTCGACCATCCGCCCCAGATCGGGGCACGACTCGACCGTGAGCGTCGGTTGCTCGTTGTAATAGATGACTATCGTGTCGTCGGTGTCGAGCTGGTCGCCCGCCTCCCATGGGTCGGTGAAGATAAAGCTCTTGATGTACAGCTCGTAGATGTTGCGGTCGTAGTCATCGTCCTCCGGCTCGACGGGATTCTCTTCGAAGCTGTCGAATCCGAGCTCCCGAAAGTGGTCCTCGATGCTTTCGAGGGTCCAATCCATCGTGCAGTACTCTTCCGAGCTGTAGGGCATCACGCCCTGCTCGACGGATGTTGTCGCCTCTTCCGACCCGGAGGCGTCGGCGCTGGAGCCGTTGCATCCAGCGACCGAAAAGCAGAGGCACAGTGATATCGCGAGAGCCGCCAGCAGTCTCATGGGGGTCCCTTCCAAGGCAGTCAACCAATGCAATTTAGCTGCCTAAATTATAGAGGCTCCAGTCCAGCATCAAGCTAAACGGCTTGGCGGCGGTTATGCGCTACGAGCATCTGCGCGCCATGGGTCAAAAACAGAGGGCCCACAAGCGGGCCCTCCAAGCTAAAGTGCGTCGTCCAGCCTGCCCGCCAGCCACACCACCGGCAGCAGCGGTAGCGCGCACAGGCACAGCATTGCCGCCAAAACCGTCGCCACGCCCCAGCGCACATCCTCCCGCGTCACAGCAGAATCTCGTTAACGCGCGCCTGCACCGCCGCGTAGTTGGCCCCAAGCCGTCGCTTGCGCTCCTCGCCGTTGCCGTACTCGCCGCGTATGACTGCCCGGGCAAGCGCCTCGATGTCCGCGCCGCCCGAGCTGCCAGCAGCCCCGTCGCCGACGCCCAGGATCTCGTTGACCCTGGCCTGCACAGCATCGTAGTTGGAGCCCAGAGCCGCGCAGCGGGCGTCCCCGTTGCCGTAGTCGCCTCGAATCACCGCTCGGGCAAGCGCATCGATGTCGGGTGCCGCCGGGGCGGGCGCGGGGGCGGCCGAGCCGCCCAGCAGGATGCGGTTCACCTCCGCCTGCACCTCGTCGTAGCGCGAGCCCAGGGCGGCGCGCCGCGCGTCGCCGTTGCCGAACTCCCCGGCGATGACGCGTCGCGCGAGCTCCGAGACCGTTCCCTCCGGGGCGGACGGAGCCGTCCAGCCGGAGGAGCCGCCACCCAGGATGCGCGCCTTGAGCGCCGCCCACTTGCCCGAGTCCACGTAGGGCGCGGGGCACCGCTTCCCCGTCACGTCGTAGTGCCGGATTAGCCGCGTGACGCCGTACGTGGCGCGAAGGTGCGCCCAGATCTCCGCGAGCGCCGCCACCTGCGCGTCTGTGAAGTCCTCGCCGGCGGAGACGACCTCCACGGACACCGTGCGCTGGTTCTCGGCGAAGTTGCCCACGGCCCACGCGGTGTCCTCGAACCGCACGCTCTGCCGGATCGACCCGTCCTTGTCCACGAACAGGTGCGCCGACGCCTGCGCCCCGGGGCGCGAGAAATACACCAAGTTGTTGTGCGCGCTCGCGGAGGTCGCGGTGTAGTGCACCGCCATCCCGTCAATCGCGCGCCCGCCGCGCCCGACGGTGTAGTTCGCGCCGGAAGCCTGGATGAACTCAACGACGTTCATTCGCCCTCACCGCCCTCCGGGTCGAATCCGTCCGGCGCGCCCTCGTGGCTCGTCGCCTCGATCGCCAGCAGCTGCTCGTCGGTCGGCTCGCGCGTCGCCTCGGCGGCGCGCTCCTCCTCAAGAAACTCAGCGCCCATCTTCCAGCTCCTTCTTCTCCGCGCTCGCAGCGCCCAGCTCCGCCATGACGGGCGACAGCACCGCCATCACGAGCGCCACCACCACGGCGCGCCACGTGGGCTCCAGCACCGCGCAGCCGACGAGCATGTCGATGTTCGCGACGATCACGCCCAAGACGCCCTGCACGACCGTGCGCAAGAGCCTCCACTGCCATTCGTTCGAAGTGAGAAACGTATCCACGGCTATCCCTTCCTCAAGTTGTCAATCTCCGCCTTCACCACCGCGACGTCCTGCTCCAACGCGTAGGTGCGCTCAATCAGGCAGTTGTGCTTCTCGACCTGCCTCGTGAGGTTGTCGATCTTCACCTCCATGACCGCACGGCTGCGCGAGTTGGACACGAGCACGCCGATCAAGGTGAGGACGCCCGTCACCAGCGCAGCGATTACCGACTCCATACGCACCTCCTTTCCAGACAGGCTCGCCCCGTCTAGAAGGGAGTGTCCGCTACGGTCACAAATGGGCTATACAACTGGGAAAATAGACGTACCGTCGCGTTTCGTCACTTCACACAACGACTCACAAACGAGATCGCGCCTTGTCAAAAGCGCAAAAGAAAGGGCGGCAACTTCGCCGCCCAACAACGTGATACGTTTACGTCCGATTGGCTCGATTAGTCGGAGACGGTGGCATAGCCCTTCTCGACGAGCCATTCGATCATTGCCTCGCAAACGTCACACTCGGTTTGCCACTCGAAAAAGTCGGCATCGTCGGTGTAATCAAGCTGCGCGGACTTCGGAAAGTAAGACTTGAGGATCCTGGTCGTTTTGACGTTCATGTCTTCGACCAAAGACCTCTGCTTATCTCTGGGGAGCTTCCTGAACTCCTCCTCGCTCACCCCGTGCATGAGAAGCGTGTTGAAGAAATGTCTGCGAGACCCAATTTGCTCCCGCTCGTGCATGCGATAAGGGAAGTGGGCGGGATTCAGGTAGTGCTCGAGCCAGTGATTGCGAACCTCCGGGTTCTTCATGATGTCAAGGTCGAGCGTCCACAGGTACTTGCCGCGAAGGAAATCTGGATGAACGTCGATCGTTTTGGCAATCTCGTCGAGAAGCTGGGGTGTGATCTCGTTGTCGGCTATAGCCCGCTGGACAGTGCGGATGTCATAGGGGATTGAGCCCTCTCGCTCAGGGTTCGTCAGCGCCCTCACGGATAAGCCGCGCCGATGGATGACGTCCTTGAGCCATTTGCCGTCGATGGGTTGTTTCGACTTCTTCTTCGTCAAAAGCGCTCCTAAAGGTATACGACATTTATGTCGTAAGTACCATCTTACACTTTGCAACGAACCGAAATAGACTTGGTTTATCAGGTGTTATAACAGCTGCCGGAAAAGAGCACTTCGCCGAACTCGTCTCGCATGCAACGGGAGGCGCGAAAGCACACCCAAGGAGAACACCATGTGGAGTATCAAGGAAGAGGAAATGCCGCTAGTTAGCGAGACGGAGCCCTGCACCATGGCGAGCATGTCGCAAACGACCATGCTGGGCATCATAAGCGCGGAAGCATGCGCCTCCAAGCGCGCGATGGAGATTCTAAGCCTTCAGGCGGACGAGACGGAGGCCCGTCTCGCGAATGAGAATCTCACGCCCGAGCAGTTCGATACTCTCATCAAAGAGCGCAGGGAGATAAGGCAGACCGCGTGCGACCAGGCGAACCGGTCCATGTTCAAAAGCTGGCAATTCTGGCTCTGCGCCGCTGCGATTCTCACGACGGGGGTTGCCGTAGGAAAAAGGTCGTAGTAAAGAAAACGCCCCGTTCCTCGCGCCGCCCGCACGGCAGGTTCGTCCCGAGGGCTATCCGGCGGCGCGTCCACCCCTCCGGCTCATGCGGCGCGAGCGCCGCACGCGCCGGAGGGGTGCCCATTAAGAGCTCTTCGCAGTGAGGTAGCCGGCGCCGCCCGCGCCGTCGATCCTCATGTACTGGTAGCCCGCGCGCGAGCTCGCGTAGGTCGTTCCCGCGCCGCCCACGAGGGAGGCGCACTGGTAGAACGTCTGGAAGCCGGAGACGCCGGAGGACGGCAGCGCCCAGTCGGCGTCCGCCCAGATCGTCACGAGCGACCCGCACCCTCCGAAGGTGTAGGCGAGGTCCTCGAGCGAGGACGGGTCGAGCCCGGACAGGTCGATCTCGGTGAGCCCCGAGCAGCTGTTGAAGGTGTGCTGCATCTCGCGCACGCCGCGGAGGTTCCCCATCCCCGTCACGCTGGCGATCTCCTGGTGCCCGTAGAACCAGTAGTTCGTGTTCACGTGGTCGTAGGTCGCCATGTCGGCGGCGATCTCCACCGCCTCCACGTCGTGCCGGTGGTCGTACCAGGGCTGGTAGCCGACGGAGTTGTACCGGGCGTTCGCGCACAGGCGCCCCGACGACACGAGCTCCCGCCCGGCCTCGGGCTCGGTCGCCGCCGTCAGCACGAGCCCGCCGTCCGCGTAGAGGAAGCAGCGGAACCACTCGCGTCGGTCGTCGGCGGGGTCGGTCAGCACTCCGTCCACCCCGTAGTTGAGCTCCGCGTGGTTGTCCATCTGCCCAGGCACGTAGCCCTGGCCCCCGACGAGCCTGCTGCAGCCGCTGAACATGAGCGACCCGCTCGTGGCGGACGAGGTGAACCCGTCCGCCCAGATCGTCTCGAGCGAGGGGCAGCTCACGAACATCTGGTTCATGCTGGTCGCGCCGGAGAGCTCCTCGAAGCCCTCCACCTCCACGAGGTTCTCGAACCCGTGGAAGAGGTAGCTCGCGTTGGCGAGCCCGCCCTCGGAGAAGTCGCCGTCGAAGACGACGCGCGTCACGGAGAGCTTGGCGTCGTCCCAGGGGCGGGCGCCGGCGGAGGAGTAGCCCGCGGGGTTCACCTCCCACGCGTCCAGGATCACCGCGCCGGGCACGTCGGAGGAGCGGCCGTCGCGGTAGTTGAACTCGAGCGTGCCGTCCGAAAGCAGGATCGCGCGCATCTTCACGCCCACGTCCCATGAGAGCGCCAGGATCGCCGGCGCCATCTCGCCCGGCGTGTACGTCTCGGAGAGCCCGTTTTGCGTGCGGATCGCGTCGGCTATCGCGTCGAACACGGAGTCGGAGATCACGCCCGTGCCCGTCGCCGCCACCGCCTGGAACGGCGTCCCCGCCTGGGTCCCGTCGAGCGCGAGCACCGCCGCCGCCATCTCCGAGGGCAGGTAGGTGCCCGTACCGCCGTTCTGCACCCGTATCGCGTTGGCGATGTCGGTGAAGACAGACTTCTGGATCGTCCCCACGGCCATCAGAACTCCACCCCCGAGAGGTCGTCGAGCGCCGCGATCTGCTGCGCCACATACTCCTTGGTCGCGTAGGAAGAGAGGTCGGGAGTGGCGCCCGGGGCGCCGTCCTCGCCGTCCTGCCCGGGCGAGCCCTGCGGCCCCTGCTCTCCGGTCTCTCCCTTGAGGCCGGAGAAGGCGAACGCGAACGTGCGCGCGCCCGGCGTCCCGCCGAGCGTCACGGTCACGGACGGCGTGCCCGTGGAGGCGTCCACCGTGGCGGTCGCGCCCGTGATCTCGGCGTCGGCCCCGTCCTGGCCGTCCGCGCCCGGGGCTCCGTCCTGGCCGTCGGCGCCGGGCGCGCCGTCGGCCCCGTCCTCGCCGCGCAGCCCCTCGAGCTGCTCGGCGGTGAAGTCCTCGAACGTGAACGCGTCGCCCTTGGGGCCTCGCAGGTCGGCGGAGGTCGTCCCGCTCGCGCTCGTCACGGTGAGCACGGAGCCCGACCACGAGTGCGTGCAGCTGACGCCGTCGGAGCCATCCGTGCCCGGAGCGCCGTCCTGCCCATCCGCGCCGTCTGCGCCCGGAGGCCCCTGCACGCCCTGCGGGCCGCGCAGCGCCTCAAGCTGCGTCGAGGTGAAGTCCTGATACGTGAATGGGTCCCCCTTGTCGCCCTTCTCGCCGTCGGTTCCGTTCGTACCCGGCGGCCCCTGCACACCCTGGGGACCGCGCAGCGCCTCTAGCTGCTCGGGTGTGAAGTCCCCGTAGGTGAACGGGTCGCCCTTGTCCCCCTTCTCGCCGCGCAGGGACTCTATCTCGTCGTCGGTGAGGTCGTCGAGCGTCATCTTGTCGCCCTTGGGGCCCCGGAGCGCCTCAAGCTGCTCGGCTGTGAAGTCGGCGTACTCGAAGGGGTCCCCCTTGTCGCCCTTCTCGCCGTCGTCGCCCTTGTCTCCCTTGGGGCCGTGTGCGAGCGTCGCCGTGGTGGTGCCCGTCGCGTCCGTGACCGTCACCACCGCGCCCGTCTCGGTCTGCTCGACCTTCGCCGTGGGGCTCACGCCGTCGGCGCCGTCCTCGCCGTCGGCTCCCGGTGCCCCGTCCTCGCCGTCGGCTCCCGGCGCTCCGTCCGCGCCGTCGAAGTCGCCGCGCACTGCCGCCTCCAGCAGCTCGTCCTTCGCCTGCGTCGCGGCAGCGGCGGCCGCGTTGGCGGCGGCGACCGCGCCGGACGCCCCCTGCGCCGCCTCGACCGCCTGTCCCGCCGTGGCGACCGCGCCCTGGGCCGTCGTCACGGCCTCCTGCGCCTTGGACACCGCCTCGGAGATGAGGGCGTCAGCATTCTCGTATTTCTGTATGGCCTCGAGGAACATCGAGTAGCCGTCGGAGCCCCCGCCCTCGCCGCCGACGAGCGCGGGGCCCACCAGCACCGCGAAGGAGAGAGACGAGAGCGCCCGCTCGTCCCAGGAGACCATGACCTGCGCGTCGACGGTGCCCTCGGCGCGCGCCATCGCGGCGGGCCAGTACACGCGGAACTTTCCGGCCTCGGCGTCGACCTCCTCCAGCGGCTCGCAGCCGCGCACGCGCAGCTCGCGGTGGCGCCACAGCAGGTAGAGCGACGCCCCCGCGAGGTCCACCGCCTCGCCGCCGCGCGTCACCGAGAGCGCGATCCCACGCCCCTCCGCGTCCGCCGGCGAGGCGACGAACGGCCCCGCGAAGGGCGCGTCGCACTCGTCCCAGACGACCTCGCGCAGCCCGTCGCCGTCCAGCGGGAACGTGCTCGTATCAGCCATGTCAGAACTCCCTCTCGCCCAGGTCCTCGTAGGACGCCACCGTGTCTGACGCCGTCGCCGCCGTCTCCTCGACCGCCGTCACGCGCGCGGCCACGTCCGCCGAGGCCGCCCACGTCGTGCGCTCGACCGCGCCCAGCGTGAGACGCACGACGGGCCTGCCCTCGCCGAGCTCGCGCACGCGCCGTACGCAGCGGGCGCGCAGGTGCCACTCGGGCGAGCGCGACGAGTCGACCACCGCCACGTCGTCGCCCAGCCGCACGCCCGCGCCGCCGTCCACGGCAGCGACGTCCACCTCGTAGGAGACGCGCGGCTCGCACGCCGCCGCGAGCGCCGCCTCGGTCAGCGCCTTGAGCTCGGAAGCGTCCTCGCAGTCCGGGAACACCACGTGCCCGAACCGGTGCGCCCTCCCGCCCGCGCCGTCGGGGCGCCCCCACACCAGGCGCGCGGCCTCATCGCCCACCCAGTTGGCGCCCCCGTTCACGGAGCCGAAGGTGAGCCTCCGCGTGAACCCGCCCGTGGGCGCCCCCGTCTCGTCGTAGATCGGCAGGCCCTTGCCGTAGCCGTAGAGCGCCGTGAAAACCTCGTCCTCGAGCACCGTGCGCGTGCACGCCGCGAGCGTCTTGCCGTGGCTGAACCGCGCCCCACGCCACGCGCCCTGCCGCGCCGGGAGCCTCACCGTCCGCGAGCTCACGCGCCCGCCGGAAACCTCGATCACGGCCTCGGCCTCGCCGCCCCAGACCTCCTCGACGCGGCGCAGCGCCGCGAGCGCGTTCACGTGGTAGAGCAGGCACCCGCGCGCCGCGTCGCCGACGCCCACCTCGCCCGCGGACCAGCGCGTCACCCCGAGCACGGAGGCGAGCGCCTGCGCGGCCGTCTTGCTCACGAGCTGGATCTCCTCGACGAAGTCGCCCAGGAGCTCGCAGAGCGAGGACTCCGCGTAGACGTGCGCCGGCGCGCCCAGCGGCTCGTCGGTGCGCACCACCACGTGCTCGCGCCACACGCCGTCCGTCGGGTCGCGCCACAGCAGCCGCTCGCCCTTCTCGGGGGCGAGCGCGCAGTCGAACTCGATCGTGTCCTCGCCGCCGATCTCCTCGACGTGCGTGATCCCGCCCACGGCCGGCAGGATCCCCAGCCGCTCGTCGAAGCGGTCGAAGAGGTAGAGCGTCGGCACCATCAGAGCCACCTCTCCACCCACGCCACCGTGTGCGCCGAGCACCCGGAGAAGGTCAGGGAATGAGATCCCGGGGCAAGCGAGAAGAACGTGCTCTCCACGGCCACGTCGGCGGAGGCGTCGGCACCGTCCACCGTCACGGCCTCGGCGGCGAAGTCCATCACCACCACGCCGCCGGCGGCGAAGTCGCGCTCCACGAGCACGTAGCGCCCCAGGCCGTCCGTCACCTTCACCGACGACCCCGCCAGCGCCGTCATCTCCACCACCGGCCACGTCGCCCACGTGCCGCCGACCGTGAACGTGCTAGCCGCGCTCGACTTCCCCTCACCGTAGGCCACCGGGTCGAAGCACGTGAACGCCAGCTCGCAGCTGCCGTCCTCGAAGAGCGAGTCCCAGTCGGAGGCGTCCGTCACCACGGCGTCGCGCCACGAGAGCCCCGGCTCCCCGGGCAGCTCGAGCTCGGCGCCCGAGGGCGCCACGAGCCACCCGTACAGCACGTGTCTGATCTCGGACCTCTCCTGGGCGGTAAGCGCTATGCCCGCGTCGAGGAAGAGCCGCACGCGCAGGACGCGCGGCGGCAGCTCGCACCCCAGCAGCGCCGCGCCCGGCCGCCCCGGCACCGCGAGCGCCCGTGGCGAGAGCGCGTGTCCCGCCGGCTCAACCAGCTCGGCCGTCACATACCCGGAGAAGTCGTGCCCGTTGTAGGTGAGAGAGCTCACAGCCGCCCCCGCGCCCGCCCGTAGGCCGTCGCGCGCCGCTGCTGCTCGCGCCCCATGCGGTCGGTCTCCGCCGAGCCCGCCCGCTGCTCGCGCGACCCCTGGGCCGCACGCTGCAGGGGGTTGCTCTTGCGAACCACGTCGCGGTCGTCCACGCCGCGACCGGCCCTAACCCTGTCCGCCAAAGTCGATCACCACCGTCAGAATCAGCGTGAACCCCCAGAGCCAGCGCCCGGAGCCGTCGCGGCCCCTCGGCGCCGAGCCCCCGGAGTCCACGGCCGCCACCCTGCAGCGCCACCCCTCGCCGGAGCCCGTCCAGCTGTCGCGCCGAAGGTCGCGCTCCACCGCGCGGCACGTCGCCTCGGCGTCGCGCGCCGCCTCGCAGCACACGAGCACGTCCACGGGCACCCGCCCGCGCTCCGCGCCGTCCACGAGCCGCGCCTCGCGCTCGAGCGCGCCCTGCGTCAGCACGATCGGCTCGCAGCAGAGGCGCGCCGGGGGCGGCGAGCAGAACGCGTTGCCGTAGCCCAGCGCCCGCAGGAGCGTCGCCACGACGCCGGCGACCCCGCCGCCCTTGGCGTCCCAGTCGGTCGGCACGTATGCGCCGAGCGCCGTCGCGACAGCCATCAGCCCACCTCCAGCTCCCAGTGGTGCACCTGGCCGCGCACCACGCAGCACCGCCTGCAGGCCCTCACGAGCATCGACGGCCCGGCCCCTATGAGCACGCGCGCCCCGGCCGGCACCTCGAGCGCGCCCTCGGAGTTCACCGCGTCCACGAACACGGTCCCGTGCCCCGCGTCGGCCGAGCGGTGCGCGTCGGAGACGACCCCCTCCTCGCGCTCGAAGCGCACGTGGCGCACGAGGCGGCTCTCGCCGCGCCCGCCGGCCCCGTCCGGCATGAACACCAGCATGTCGTCGGGCAGGAGCCTCTTGGGTATCGGCCTCAGGTACCTCATCGGAGCACCCCCGAGAAGCAGAGGCCTGTCCCCGCGAGCTCAGCGAGCGCGGCCCCCCGCGCCACCTCCGAGCCAGTCGTGCCCTCGTCGCGGTAGTTGGTAACCGAGAAGGACCCGATGGAGAAGCCGCCCACGCGCCCCTCGCCGTACTCGGCGAAGGCGTCCGCGGCCGCGCTCACCGCGCGCCGCCAGGCACAAACCTCGTCCTCGTCCCACTCCTCGCGAACGTCGCGCGCGCCCGTGAGCGCGCCCACGCACCGCACCGCCGCCGGCAGCGCCTCCGCGAACGCTTCGGCGGCGAGCGCCCCGCCGTATCCGTCGAGGTAGAAGTCGTAGGAGACGGGCGCGGGGCCGCAGCCGGCCGCGCCCGTCACCCCGTCCACTAGGCCAGCGGCGCGCAGGAGACGTGCACGCCGTCCAGCTTGTTGTCCAGCAGCTCCACGATGCCGTACTTGCGGTACTTCATCATGTAGCTGTCCAGGTTCTCCAGCTCGTCGGGCGAGAAGACCCTCGAGGCCACGTGCTTGTCGAACTTGATGACGGCGGAGCGCTCCACGACCATGAAGTTGATCGGAGCGCCCGCGCCCACGAGCTCGTAGTAGCTGGAGAGGCTGCCCGAGGCCGGGCTCGAGACGGGCGTGTACTGCTCGCCGCTCTTCGTGTAGTAGGTCTTGCCCGAGACCACGGAGGTGTCCTCGGTGAGCTGGTAGGTCCCCTCGGCGCGCGAGTACCCGAACTGGTCCTCGTCGCCGGAGTTGAGCGCGATCGCGCTGTAGAAGCGCGTCTGCGGCACCTCCACGATGCGGCTGAAGCGCTCGAGCACGCGGTTGGATCGCGCCGGGTTCGCCAGGCTGAAATCGTCCAGCACGCCCTTCAGCGTCGGCGTGATGAAGAGGATGCGGCTGCCCGTCGTCACCTCCGCCTCGTCCATCGCGTTCGTCGCGGCGCGGAGCGACGCCAGCACGTCCTCGGCCTCCGCGTCGGCGAAGTCCTCCGTCTCGGGAGTGACGCCCGCGTGCCCCGCGATCTCGGAGAACGTGAAGGCGTCCGCCTCGGGCGCCACCTGCGTGCGCTGCAGCTCGGAGCCCGCCGCCACGAAGCAGTCGAGGACGCCCGCCTCCTCCACGTCCATGACGTCCGCGAGCAGCCTGATGCCGCGGTCGTAGTTGAACGTCTTGGTCTCGAACTCGTAGGTGATCGAGCCCGTCTTGTACCCCACGTTGCGCGTGTAGTCGCCGAGCCCCGTCACCTCGATCTTCGGGACCATGATCTCCTTGGCGTTGCGCCCGGCGCGCGCCATGCGGCGGGGGCTGTTCAGGCACGTCGAGCACGCGGCCCTCTTGTAGACCTCGTCCAGGACGGCCGTGTAGTTCTTGGTGTAGGCGATGCTGTTGGCCATGGTTACTCCTCGCTCTCGGGAAGGCCGGCGATCTTGCGCCAGCGGCTCATCTGCGTCGACTCGTCGGCCCCGGCGGCCCCGGCGCTCGGCAGCCCCGTCGCGCCCGTCTGGGCGGGTGCGGCGGCCGAGAAGAGCCAGGGCTCCGCGGCCTTCAGCTTCTCGATGTCGTTGCCGTGGTCGGGCAGGAGCACGCGGGCGGCCTTGACGTTGCGCGCGCCCGCGAGCTGGAGCTCGAAGCCGACGCGCTCCTCGTCGCCCCTGCGGCGCAGCTCGTCCATCTCGGCGCGCAGCCTCTCGGCGCCCTCGGCGGTCTTCGCGGCCTCCGCGATCTCGCCCTCCAGCTCCGCGATGCGGGCGTCGCGCTCCGCGAGCAGCGCCTCGTAGTCCGCGCCGGCGTCGCCATCGGCTACCTGCTGCGCCTGCGCCGCCTGCTCGCCGACGTCCTGCTTCGCCGCGCCCTCGTCGACCTTGCCCTCTTCGTCCTGCACGCCATCCATGCACCCGTCCTCTCGGTAAGGCGGGCATGAAAATAGCCCGCACCCAAACGATGGGTACAGGCTATTGGCGTGTCACAAGAAGAGATGATTTGCCTGATTAGCGTGTCTGATGCTGGCTCGTCAGAAATCTATTTCACCGAGCTGGCTATCGATTTCATCACACCATCGATGAATCAATGTCTCGATCTCACAGCCTTCTTTATCCTTATCGAATCGTGAGGAGCGCTGTACCCCTCGATACTCAAGGTATAAATACTCTTTCCAGTTCTCCATGTTGGTGTCCCATCTATATAATGCGGGAACGCCGTTATGTTCGATGACAAAACTGGGTCTATCGTAATCAGCCACGAACCGCCCCTCTCGGTTATTTGACTAGCATGGGACTTGCAACCAAATCAATTTGCTTCATCAGCTCAATTGTCTTCTCAATCCAACCAACCATGCGGATGTAATGAGCCGTCGCTTCTTCGGCCAGAACAGTTCCCTTCCGATCCTTCAGATACTTCTCTAGCGGCTGGTATCCGCCCACCTGGAAAGACCACACTTCGTTAGGAATATTCGCAAAGTACTGGTACTTGTTGATGTAGACAGAATCCTTCTTGAAAACAACCTTCTCAATAAGGTTGCTTCCGTCTGACAGTACAACAGGGGGACATGGCGTTACTTCCTCTCGCATCAGATGGAGAGAAAGGAGCTGATTGCCCAGATTGACCATCTTCCAAAAATAAGTGATATCCGTGGGATACGGAATTCGAGGAAACTCGAGTTTAAGGAAGTCCTTGTAGCGAGTCCTATAGCATCTGGCATGAAGAACAGCGTAGATATAACTCATAAAGTTTTCTGCGTTATACCACTGCCTATCAGGGCTATCAAGTTCCTCTCGGAAAGTAAGTCCTAGCTTCTGAGAAAAGACCGAGAGAATCTTCTCATCTACATTTAGCACTCGCTCAAGACCGCTAAGCGTCTCGTGATAGAGGTAGAGCGGGAACAGACAACCCCCTCCACGGCGAAACACATTTAAGTCAACCGGACGTTCCGAGCAATATACGACGTTCCAATTGTTAATGTCAGAAGCCTGTCCCTGTCGACTAGTGATAATTCCAATATTCGGGTACAGCATATGCTTGAGAACCTTATAGACAGGATAAGCAAGAAAGCCTCGCACTTTATCAGTGTAGTAGGTCCATTTAAGGTCAAAAGGACGATACAGAACTTGACGAATAAACTCGTCTTTTATCCCATAGGTGATGATATTTGCCTTTGCGTAAGAAACCTTTTGATCGCGACTTTCTTTGGTAACACGATACTTATTCCTCAGCTCATCTTCGGAGAAGCGTGAGAAATCCTCTAGCACCTCGATTAGATCAGACTGGTTATCGTGATACGCAATCGAATCGCGTTTCGAGCAGATGCCTACTCCGTTATTTGGAAATGCTTCTTCGATGCTGAAGGCACTGCCCCACTCATCACTCAAACCAGCCTCTCTGCCTACGAAAAGATAGTCGTTGCTTCGAGGGATTACCTCCGTCCAATCGATGTCATCAAAAGCAGATGCTTCGAGGGTGTCATACTTATGCTCCCTCGTTCCATAAAGATCGGCGTGCCATACACGACATTTTTCTGATTTGCTTTCATGAGTTTTGACCGCAATAAGGATGCAGGTTCCCTGCTGAATATCAAAGACATTCTCATCTTTTGTGCCGTCAGGACACACTTCACGCTTCTTAGTATTGCCATGTAGATCAAAAATATAAATTGAAGTAAAGGACTGAAGAAGGCGCCAGCGCATTCCACGAAACGTTGGGTTATCGATGAAGCCGTGCGGATTAATAAATGCAAGAACGCCCTGCCTCGACCTATCAATAAAGCGCTGTGCATAGCGAATGAACTTAACATAGTCGTCGTTAATCCATTTGGAATTCTGCTCTTCGAGCTTCTTCTTGCCGCCTGGCTCTACCTTGTAATCAGAAATCAACTCCTGAATCCATTGCCCATTGTTTGCGCTCTCGCCACTATAGGGCGGATTTCCAATGACGACATTAATCCCGCCGTTTTTCTTTGCGATGTTTGCCTCGATGGACTCTAGAGCTAGCGGATCATCGAAGAGACTTCCCTGATAATCGGACTGGCCAGGTCGCTCCAGAGAGTTAGTTAAGTAAACATGGAGACGACCATCATCTCTAAAGTCGTATCCGGTATCTTTGAGAACCATCGCGAGCTTCATGTGGGCGACTGCATAAGGTGCCATCATCAGCTCGAAAGCGTTAAGCCTCGGAAGCAGGTGTTTCGGAACGTATTCGTTCCATGCTTCCCGCATTTCCACAGCGTCAAGATGAGGATTTGCTTCTCTAAAGTTCTTATAGATTTGCAGAATGGTTTGTCTAATGAATGTGCCCGTGCCAGTTGCTGGGTCAAGTATCTGAACTGCGGGAACCTCTGCAGTATCGTCCACCAAGCGGAATGCGCCATCGAATTTCCGCTTGCTCTGTCGCTTAACCTTTATTGTCTTGGTTTGCTTAGAGGCAAGTCCATCCTCTAGTCCGAATTGCTCTTTAAGGATGTAATCAACAGATCTGACGATGAAGTTAACAACCGGTTGCGGGGTGTAATAGACTCCGCGCTGTACTTTCTGGGTTTTGTCGTATGCGGTCAAAAACTCCTCGTAGAAGTGGATTACGGGGTCTTCCTTGCCGCCTCCTGTTTGGCGATTAAAGTCAGTGATGATGGACTCGGTATCAGCATGCAGAAGCAGATCGGTCACATTGCTGATTTCGAGCTCGTCAAACGAAAGATGGCTGTTGTTCGTAGACCCGAGGCATTCTTTCATGAGGCTTTTGAGAAACGGATTCGTATTGGGAATGCACTCAATCGCCTCGTCGGCACTGAAGTCACCCTGAGTGGAATCCATGCAACGCGCTGAGAAGAGCCCGTACACCACGGTCTGGGCGTACATGTCCGCAAACTGCTCTTCAGTCATGTCGTGGATGAGCGTGTCCTTAAACTTTTCATAGAGTAGATGGACGTATCCGTTGACGGTCTCGACATTCATGACATCCAGCACTCTGTTGCGGATACTGCGCGCTTCATGTGCGAGCTGAATGGTCAATGTCGATGAATCGCGGATGGTTTGGCGGTACCCTGTTTCGAACGCGGATGCCCAGGCTGCCCCCCAGTTGTCGAGATTGGTTGCGTCCTTTGGCCAGGCAAGCTTCGCCAGTCTTTCGCCAAAGACCTTAAGCTGTGTAAAGTCTTCCCGCGCCGGAGCGCAGGAGATCATCTTGATTTGCGGGAGCCCCTTTCCCCTGTTTTCGAAGTGGGCGATGCCGATGGTTCGGTCTGCGCCCTCTCCCCATAGGCAGATAAAAAGGAGGTCTCCCTGCTTCCAGACGGCGTGCTCGGCCGCGTTCCGACGCTTGGGGATCAGGCCCGAAAGAATTTTTCTAAGTGCGGTGACCTCTAGTCTCTTGCTGTCGAACTCTACGCAGAACACGCCCCAACGTTGATTGTCCACAAGAGGCTGAAGCTGCCTCAGCGAGCGAATCTTCGCGAATGCCTCATCTTTAAGGCCTACATCCGCAGCGTCAAAGTCATAAGCGATATCCTCGACGCTGTCAAAGTCATCGAGATCGATCTCCCAACCGAGTGTTCCGGAAAAATACCTGATGAGGCCGTCAATCCCGTCAATGGAGCGAAGACCGGAATCATATTCTATGTAGCCATAGTCGTGTTTCGGCGACCACACTCGATCGTTATTGATGAAGCTTGCGTTGCCCATGCCTTCCTCCGTTAGGCGAGTTGCATCCAGGTCACCAGACGGGGCTTAACCCCGACTGGAGCTTGAATTGCACGCATGTACGTTTTCTTGATGTGCGACTCGATGCGTCTGCGCGCGCCAGCGAAATCGCTTTCGGTGATGGCTAGGATTCTTTCCTCGTCGTGTTCACAGCGAATCTGCTGCCAAATGCCGTAGGTTGTCTCAATGACGCTGCCGCCATCGACGTCCGTCATATACCAATGGTACATGCCGTCACCGTCGGTCCAGGAGCCGTCGCTGCGCTTAGTAGGCAGTTCGTAACAGAAGAAGAAGCCTGCCGAACCTGCCCTCTTCCCGCTGAACATCTTGCGCGGGAGGTTCGTTACCCCTTCCTCATAGCCGGGATTCTCCGTCATGAGCTGCTGATAGGCGAGCGCCATCTCCTCATCACGAGACGTCTCTCCCTCGTACTGGGCATTGAAGTCCCTGAGGGCCTCGTAGTCGTCATCCGGCGTGAGGAGCTTCTTGCCCTCGATGCCAAAGGTCTTGGAGATGCGGAGCGTCTTCTTCGACACGGTGCGATAGAGCGACAGAAGCTCTTCGAGCTCGGTCGGCGGCAGGAAATTCCAGTAGTAGGCGTTATGTCGGTCGTTGGCGAGTTCAGGGTGATCTGCGAGGAGGCGACGTTCGACCTCCGCGTTCCTTCGGCGATCCACGCGGCCGATGCGCTGCATCAGCTTGACGGGGTTCCAGTGGAGTTCGTAGTTGATAAGGCACGACGCGTCCTGAAGGTTCAGGCCCTCGGCAAGCACGTCGGTCGCAACAAGAATCCTTATCTCATTACCGACGTCTGCAGAGCACGTGTCGTTGTAGTACGGGGCAAACCGCTGGATGAGGTCGTGACGGTCCACCTTCGTAGAGCTGTCGATCTCGAAAAGCCCGTCGAAGCCCGCCTGCTGTAGCTGGCGATAGATGAAGCGTGCCGTGGACTTGTACTCCGAGAAGATGATGACCTTCTTGCCCTTAACACGCTCGTCTTCGTTGAGGATACGCTTGAGCTCGCGGATCTTGTCGTCCTTGTCGACGTCGATCTCCTGGATATCCTCGACGAACCTGGCGAGAACGACAAGGTCGTACAGGGTGTCATCGAGCATGGCACGGATGTCGAACTCCTCGACGGACAGATTGTCCTCGGTGTCCCACACATAGTCGGGCAGGCCGTCCTCCACCTCCTCGACGCTGCTTTCCATCGTTTCGGAGACGTATCGCTCGACGAACTCGATTACATCAGCATTGTCCGTGAGAAAGCGGTCTATGGTCTTCGTGCTGCCGTACTCGCGGTAATCCTGCAGAAACTTGAGAAGGCGAATGAAGATCTTCGTGCTGGTCTCCTGGAATGCCGCAATCGAGCTCTCGAATCGCTTGAGGAGAAGCTGGCGGATCAGGTTGACGACCTGGGTTTGCCGTCCCATCTTCATTGCGTCGATCTTGCTTCGGTCGCCTCGGTAGTACTCTTCCTCGTAAGGTGAGTAGACGGGGAGAGCGAGAATGGGGACGCTGCGGCCGGTTTGCTTGTCCTTTCGGTAGAAGGACTCAACGAAGTGGTCGATGAGTTCCCCGTAGGACGCCTTGAGAGAGTAGTTGGCAACCGTAGGCGGCTGCCTCACGGAGAAGAGCACATCCTCTTGCTCTGCGGCGAGTAGGCTCTTCTTGACATATGCTCGGCTCCTCTGGACGACGAGCTGGTTTACCAGCTTGTCGTCCCTGAAGATCTCGTCGGTCGCCTCGGAAGAGTCGGATGCTTCGGCTCCCTCTGAGCTACCGAGTTGTGCCTCCATTTTCTTGAAGTGCCCCGAGAGGCTATGTATGCCAAGAGGGGCTGCAGCGAAGTAATCCTCCTGTCGATGCGTGAAGAGCTCGATAAGGTGCTGGAGGTCGAGAAAGCTGTTATTGATGGGGGTCGCGGTCAGCATGAACATCTTCTTCCGCGGGCCTTGCCCCATCATGTCAAAGAGCTTGCGGTAGCGATTGGAGGAGCGATTCCGGAAGTGGTGCGCCTCGTCGATGATGACGACCTCACTGTGCTGGGCGATCTGCTCCATCAGGTTCAGGTTCTTCTCGAGCAGAAGATCTGTGTGATTGATGATCTTGAACGGGAAGAACCCCTCGAGAATCTCGGGCATCAGCTTCTTAATCGTAGTCTCCCACACCGACACCCTGGCGGAAGCCGGGACGATGAGGACCACATTCCTGCGCTCTTTCTTGACGTATCGCTCAATCAGCATCATGCCGACATAGGTCTTTCCGAGACCCACGCCGTCGCAGAGAAAGGCTCCGGAGTACTTTTCGGCAATCTCGACTAGGCTGTTGTAGCCGTCTCGCTGATACTGGGAGAGGCCTCGATACACGACGGACTCGTGGTTCTCCCATTCCGTCACGGTCTCTTCTCCGCCTTTAAAGAGCTCGTACATCGAACGAAGGTAGACCTCGTAAGGGTTGAAATCCCTGCAGCGACTCTCGATGACTTTGAGCGTCGCGTCGGTAATGTCTGTCCCCTGTTCCCAATGCTCCTCGAACCAATCCTGAAGCTGATCTATATCATCGCGAACCTGCACGTTAAGTTCGATGTTTTGTGTGAGGCCCGCTTTGGTGAAGTTGCTCGAACCTACGAGAGCGTAACCAACCGGGACGTTCATGGCCTGGATGAACTGCCTGCGATATTCGTCCCTGAAGTAGGTGATATATGCCTTTGCGTGGAACTTGCTCTTGTCGAATACCCTGCACTCGATCTTTCCAGACTTCAACGCATCGACAATTGCCGGCACGCCGACGAGGAAGTCGTTGCGTTCCTGCTCAGCATCGATGCTGTCCCTTAGGTTGCGGAGCAGGGCGTCGACAGCCTCTTCGATCACGCTCCTGGTACGTTTCGTCACCTCATCGCCCAGAATGATGCGAACCTTGTCGAGCTTCTGCCAATCCGAATCGAGAGAGAGAAGTGACCCTATCTCGAAGTATCCGGTCGCTATGTCCATCTGCTTGGAGACAGAGCACCATTCCGACAGATAGGATCTAACGCTTCTCTCCTCGGCTGAGTTGTCAACGATATATAGGTCGTTGTGAGACATTCAAATCACCTTTTGATCAATGGACTGTTCGTGAGGAAGCTCGCGTCATCGATGGGGTAACCGTCGCTCAATGCGGTGCTTTGACCAAAAGAAGCTGACAGGACGGTACCGCCCGCCAAGGTGCCCTCAGCGTAGGGATCAGTTAAATAGAACATGGAGCGGTAACGGTTCGGCACAGCATTCTCCTCGAATAAACAGAACATGAGCTAAACGTAATTGTACAGCCACAATTCTGAAGCTAGGAGAGCCGAAATTCGTCGACACGCAGTAAGACCGTCACAGCCACTCGGTGAAGTGCCCTATTTCACGGAAAAGGCGCCAGCACTCACAAAATGCTCCAAAAGAGTGATCTACTGCCGGTTTATCGCAAACCCAAGTCCGAAGGAGCTAGCTATCTAGAAACATGTTCCGACTGGAAGGAGGCCGTGCCGGAGAAATCGGAATAGAAGAACGAGAAGAACGAGAAGAACGAGAAGAACGAGAAGAACGAGAAGAACGAGAAGAACGAGAAGAACGAGAAGAACGAGAAG
>CALUHH010000007.1 GCA_944320385.1 uncultured Atopobiaceae bacterium
ACAGCGCCTGCGGGGGCCTCCCGCCCATGTCGCGCGTCGTCGGCGTAAACAACGTCATGGCACACAACAC
This sequence comes from uncultured Atopobiaceae bacterium, assembly GCA_944320385.1. Lineage (GTDB taxonomy): Bacteria > Actinomycetota > Coriobacteriia > Coriobacteriales > Atopobiaceae > Thermophilibacter. The sequence continues at coordinate 71 of CALUHH010000007.1, forward strand.
TTAAGCGCCGCCCGTCCTTCTCGCCGGACGGGGCGCAATCCTTAAGCAGCTCCGGCCTCGTTTTCCGGATGGGCCGCGATCTTTAAGCAAGGCAGCGCCCCGGCCCTTCCCGGCCGGGGCGCTCGCACGCAAAGATGAGGCGCGGTCCTAGATGCTCAGCATGTTGGCGAGGACGCTCGCGTACCACGCGTCGGCGTTGGGCGGGCAGTACTTCTGGGCGCCGGCGTAGGTGAGCTGGCCGCCGTATCCGGAGGCGAGGCCGGCGACGTGCGCCCAGATGGCCTCCTCCCAGCTGCCCCAGCTCGAGCTGCCCCAGCCCCAGGCGTTGTGCGGCAGGAAGCAGTGGCGTCCCTGGCTGCTCTCGACCATGGAGATGGCGGGGGAGAGGCGCGGGTCGCAGCCGTACTCCCAGGCGGCCTCGGCGAAGGTCGTGCCCTGGCCGGCGAGGGGGGACCCGGCGAGATAGGCGTCGATGCGCGGCGCCCACTCGGCGACGAAGCTCTCCCGGTCGCTGTCGGGAACCACGATGTCGGCGTCGGGAAGGTCGGGAATCTCGATCGGCGCCTCCGAGCCGGACTCGGTGGTGAAGGTGGCGTCCCCGCTCTCGGCGCCCGCTGCCTCCTGCGCCGCCTTGATCGCGGCCTCGATGGCGGCCTTGCGCGCCGCGGCCTCGGCCGCCGCCTGGGCGGCGATCTTGGCCTCGAGGCGGTCGCGGGCCTCCTCGGCCTCGTCGAGGGCCTCCTCGGCGCGCTCCTGCTCCTTCTCGGCCTCCTCGCGCTGGGCGTTGAGGTTGGCCTGCGTCAGGGCGAGCTCGTCGGTCATCGCGACGAGCTCGTCCACGGCGTCGGAGTTGCGGGACTGGATGACGTCGAGGTACTGGATCGTGGAGAGGAGGCTGTAGAAGTCGTCGGCGGAGAGCAGCAGGTCGAGCAGGCCGCCGGTCCCCTGCTGCATCTTGTAGAGCAGGCGGATTGAGTCGGTGGCGCGCTCCTGGAGCCCGGGGAGCTGGGCCTCGAGCTCGTCGATGTGGTCTTGGTTGGCGTCCATCTGGCTCTGGAGCTCGTCGACGCGCGCCGTTGCCTCCTCGTAGGCCTGGTTGCTCTCCTGGACCGCCTGCTGGGCGCTCTGGAGCTCGTCCTCGGTGTCCGCCAGGGCGGTCGCGGGCAGCATCAGGGGCGTCGTCGCGATGAGGCCGGCGAGGCCCAGCGTGACGAGCTTACGCAGGCCGCGGCTGCTGCGCGATGGTGTCTCAGGCGACAAGAACTGACCTCCCCAAGAGCGGTCCCGAGCGGGATGGCAAACGTTTCAAGCCTTCCCATTTTATTCCGCCCGGCGCCAAATCATCGTTCCTACATGACTTTGGCTGCGCGCCGTGCGCCGTAGTACGCACAGTTCGATTAACTTTCATATATCTGCAGGACGTTTTTTCGAGTTTCTAGAACTGTGTGCACTACGGCGCGCGGGCACGGCTACGGCGCGCGGGCGCGGCGGCCGCGGCCCGCCGGCACAGACAGGCGCCCCGCGGCTCGGGGGGCCGCGGGGCGTGGGGGGTCGCGATGGGGCGCCGGCGCCGGCGCTACTTGATGATGAGGGTGTCGCACTCGGTGTTGCGCGTGAGGAACGTGGAGATGGAGCCGAGGATCGCGTACTTGATCGAGGACAGGCCGCGCGCCCCGCAGATCACGAGGTCGGGCTCGATGACGTCGAGCATCTCGTCCTTGATGGTCTCGCGGATGCGGCCGGCGCGGACGAGCACCTCGACCTTCTTGATGTCGGGGTTGGCCTCGGCGGCCTTGACCTTGGCGTCGATGGACTCGCGGAAGGTCTTCTCGAGCGAGGGCACGATGTCCACCGGGAAGGTCCCGGCAGCCTCGAGCGCCGTCGAGTCGATGACGTGGCCGATGTAGAGCTCGGCGTTGTCGTTGGCGGCCATGACGATGGCGCGGTCGAGCACCTTGTCCTGCTGGTCGGACCCGTCCAGGGAGACGAAGATCTTGTCGTAGCCGAGGTCTTGGTAGGAGGTTGCGGTTTCGGCCATGGTTGGCTCCCTTCTCGCGTCCCGCGGACGCTGATTCGCGGACTGGCTGAGTTATTCCCCCGAACGTCCGGAGCTTGTCGTTTCTCTCGCCAAACGGCATAGTTTTTCGGTGGGGGCGCGCCCGTGCCCGGACGCCGTTGCTCCCGTGCGCGATGATGGGACGGTTTGGACCGGGGAAGGGAAGGCTGTGAATATCATCGAGCTCGTCAAGGCGGCCGTGTTCGGCATCGTGGAGGGCATCACCGAGTGGCTGCCCATCTCGTCGACGGGGCACATGCTGCTGCTCAACCAGTTCCTCACGATGGACGTCTCCGAGGACTTCTGGAACATGTTCCTCGTGGTCATCCAGCTCGGCGCCATCCTCGCCGTGTGCGTGATCTTCTTCCACCGGCTGAACCCGTTCTCGCCGAGCAAGGACCGCGCCGAGAAGCGCGACACGTGGCTGCTCTGGGCCAAGACCGTGGTCGCGTGCCTGCCCGCCGCCGTCATCGGCATCCCGCTCGACGACTGGATGGAGGCCAACCTCGGCAGCCCCTTCGTGATCGCCGCGGCGCTGATCGTCTACGGCATCGCGTTCATCGTCATCGAGACCATGCGCGAGCGCCGCGCCGACCGTGCGCTGGCCGAGAAGGACGCGCGGCCCGTCGCCAAGCACTTCGCCGCGGCCCCCTCCGCCGAGCCCCTCTCGCGCTCGGAGCTCGCGGACGCCGACGCGCGCGTGCAGTCCCTCGAGGAGCTCGACTGGAAGACCGCCATCGGCATCGGCCTGTTCCAGGTGCTCTCCATCGTGCCCGGCACCTCGCGCTCGGGCTCCACGATCATCGGCGGCCTCATCCTGGGCTGCAAGCGAACGGTCGTGGCCGAGTTCACGTTCTTCCTCGCCATCCCCGTGATGGTCGGCGCGAGCGGCCTGCGCCTCGTGAAGTACTTCCTCGCCGGCAACGTCCCCACCTCGATGGAGCTCGCGGTGCTCGGCGTGGGCTGCCTCGTCGCCTTTGTGGTGTCCCTGGCGGCGATCAAGTTCCTCATGGGCTTCGTCCGCCGCCACGACTTCAAGCCGTTCGGCTGGTACCGCATCGCGCTCGGCGTCGCCGTCATCGCGTGGTTCGCGCTGCACTAGGAGAGATCATGAGACGTCACCGCTTCCTTCCCGCCCGCCTCGCCGCGGCGCTGCTCGTCGCCCTGCTCGCCGCCGGCGCCCAGGCCCCGGCCGTCGCGCTCGCCGACGACGTCGCGCAGGCCGCGAATGACCCGGTCTATGCGGCCGACCGGCCGCCTGCGGTCTCCTCGCCCGCGGCCTTCCTCGTCGAGGCCGACACGGGCGAGGTCCTTCTCGACCAGAACGCGGACGAGCGCCGCGAGCCCGCCTCGACCACCAAGGTCATGACGGCGCTGGTGACGATCGAGAACGTGGGCCTGGACGAGGAGGTCACGGTCGAGGAGGCGGACTTCGACGAGGTCACGGCCGAGAGCTCCGTCGCGGGCCTCGTGGCGGGGGAGACCCTCACCGTGCGCGACCTTCTCGCCTGCCTGCTGCTGCCCTCCGGAAACGACGCGTCCTACGTGCTCGCGCGCTACGTGGGCGGCGGCGACTGGCACGCGTTCGTGGACCTGATGAACCAGAAGGCCGCCGAGCTGGGCTGCGCGAACACGCACTTTGCCAACCCCTGCGGCCTGCCCGCCGAGGACCACTACACCACCGCGCGCGACCTCGCGACCATCATGCGGGCCGCGGTCGCCCACCCCGAGTTCTGCGAGATCTCGGGCTCCGCGACCTGGGACCTGCCCGCCACGAGCGGCAACGAGGCCCGCACGCTCGAGAACACGAACCTGCTCATCGACCCCGAGAGCCCCGTCTACATGGGCGAGGGCGTCGTGACCGCGGGCAAGACCGGGTTCACCAACGCCGCCGGCCGCTGCCTGGTGGTGAGCGCGAAGGGCGCGGACCTGAGCCTCGTGGGCGTGGTGCTGGGCGGCTCCCCCTACGCCGACGCGCAGGGCGTCACCGAGAACTACTACGACATGCGCAACATGCTCAATTGGGGCTTCGGCGCGTGGCGCACGGGCGACATCGTGGTCCCGGGCAACGTCATGGGCCGTGTGGACGTGATGCTGTCGAGCGACGGCGACGCGGTCGACGCCGTGGCCGCCGGCGGCGTCGCGGGCACCGTCCCGCGCGAGGTGACCCTCGCCGACCTCACGCTCGTGCCCTCGTGGGAGGGTGTCGACCCCGAGACTGGGGCCTTCCACGCCCCGCTCGAGGAGGGCCAGGCCCTCGGCATGGTGGACGTCTCCCTGGGGGACCGCTGGCTCGCGTCCCTGCCGATCGTTGCCGCCCAGACGATGGAGCTCTCCATCCCGGACTTCGTGATGTGGTGGCTCTCCGACCCGGTGCACGCCGCGATCGCGGTCGCGTGCGTGGCGGCGGTCTTCGTGGTCGTGGGGCTCGTCTCCGCCGCCGCGCGCCGCCGCCGGCGCTCCCGCTACCAGATGGCCGTGGGCGCGCGCCCGCGCGTGAGGCCCGGCGCCGGCGGCCAGCGCTTCGACCTGCCCGAGCAGCAGCGCAAGGCCGGCCGTCACGCGGCGCCCGGCAGGCACGCGCGGCACTAGGGGGCGCCATGACCCGCATCCTGTTCATCTGCCACGGCAACATCTGCCGCTCGACGATGGCGCAGTTCGTGATGGAGGACCTCGTGCGCCGCGCGGGGCGCGAGGACGAGTTCGTGATCGACTCGGCCGCGACGAGCTCCGAGGAGCTCGGCAACCCGCCGCACCACGGCACCGTGGCCAAGCTGCGCGCCGAGGGCGTCCCGGTGGGGCGCCACCGCGCCCGCCGCATGCGGCGCGAGGAGTACGACAGCTGGGACCACATCGTCTACATGGACGCCGAGAACGCGCGCGGCCTGGGCCGCATCCTCGGCGGGGACCCGGACGGCAAGGTGAGCCGCCTGCTCGACTGGACCGCGCGCCCGCGCGACGTCGCCGACCCCTGGTACACCGGGGACTTCGACGCCACCTACCGCGACGTGCGCGCCGGCTGCGAGGCCCTGCTCGCGGCGCTGTAGCGCGGGCGCGGCGCGCTCATCCTTTGAGGGTATGTACGGTTTTCCTCCTCGCCCGTTCTTTTCGACATGTCTTTTACCTGCGGAAACGCTAATCTCTTAAGAGAGTGAAGCGTACACACCCTAAAGGGGCGAAGCGAGGGCGCTGGTCGCCGGCGGAAGGGGGACTCATGGGCGAGAAGAACGGCCTTCGGGCGCTGGCACGCGCGTGCGCGGGCCTGGGCGCCGCCGCGCTCGTGGGCAGGCTGCTCCCGGCTGTGCTCGGGCCGCAGCGCGACCTGGGCTCCGAGGAGCTCGGGCCCTACCTGGGCGGGGGCGGCGACGCGCGCGTGCGCGACATGTCGCCGGGGCTCAGCGCGCACGAGGGCGCGGTCATCGAGTGGGACCGCGCCGAGGAGGCGGACCGCACCTGGCGCTGGCTGCACGCTCTGCCCGCGGGCGTCGAGGACGTGTGGGCGACCTCCGACGACGGGGCGCGCCTCGCCGGCCATGCGCTCGCGTGCCGCCCGGACTCCCTGCGCTGGCTCGTCTTTGCCCACGGCTACCACGACAACTGGCGCGCCGGCCTCACCTACGCGCGGCGCTTCGCCGAGGCCGGCTTCAACCTGCTCTTCTGCGACCTGCGCGCGCACGGTGCGAGCGGCGGCGACTGGGTCGGGTGCGGCTGGCTCGACCGGCGCGACCTCGTGGCATGGGCCCGCTGGGTCGCCGACCGGGCGGGGGAGGGCGCGCGCGTGGCGCTGATGGGCATCTCGATGGGCGCCGCGTCCTGCCTCATGGCCTCGGGCGAGAAGGACCTCCCGCCGCAGGTCCGCGCCTGCGTGGCGGACTCGGGCTACTCCGACTTCTGGCGCACGGCGGAAAACGTCGTGTCCACAGGATCGCTCGGCACGCCGCCGGTCGCGGCGCACCCGCTGCTCGACGTGGCGCGCCGACGCCTGATGCGGGCGCGCGGCGGCTACGACCTGCGGCTCGCCCGCCCGGTGGAGGCGCTCGCACGCGTGCGGGTGCCGGTGCTGCTGCTCCACGGCGAGCTCGACCGCGTGGTGCCGGTCGAGATGGCACGCGAGCTCGCGGGCACGGGCACGGGCCACGAGCTGCACACGTTCCCGGGCGCCGGCCACTGCTGCGCCGTCTTTGCCGACCCGGGTCGCTACTGGAACGCCGTTCTCGGCTTCGTGAGCCGCTGGGCGTAGGGGGCGCGTCCTTCTCGCCCGCGGCGCCGGGCCTGGTGCCAAAATCCCGCCATATGCGCATATCGGTGCCAGAATCCGGGCATATGCGTGTCCGCCGCACGCATTTCTCGGAAATCCCGCACCAAAACACGCATTTCTCGGAAATCCCGCACCAAAACACGCATTTCTCGGAAATCCGGCACCCGCAGAGAGCCAATAGTTGCCGTCTGCGTCCCGACGCACATCTGCCGAGAAGTGCCGCTGAGCGGTGCACTATTCCCGCAGCGCGCTTGCCGTCAACGTGGGAACCTTCTATCCCAACACCTCTGACCAGCGGAATTGCCGCTCAAAGTCCATCGCAAAGTAGTTGTTTCCGCGAAATAGTTGCTACCGTTAACCGACGAATAGTTACCGCTGACAACTATCTGATTGTGCCGTTAATAGTTAATAACGACAATCATTTTCAGCGAGAGTTAAGCTACGGCACATCAGCGACGAAAGGACACCCAAGATGCGATACCTGCTCCTGGTCAGCCACGGAACCTTTGCCCCGGGCCTGCACAGCGTGCTCGACATGCTGGTGGGGAAGCGCGACGACATCCTGAGCTGCAGCCTGCGCGACGGCGAGGGCGCCGATCAGTACGTGAGCGAGCTCGAGGGCGTCATCGCGCCCATCACCGCAGAGGACCGCGTGATCGTCCTCGGCGACCTCATCGGCGGCTCGCCGCTCACCAACGCGCTTAACACCCTCTCCGCCCACGGTCTTCTCGCCCAGGTGCGCGCCTTTGGCGGCATGAACCTGCCCATGGCTCTCACTGCGGCCTTTGACCTCCAGACCGACGACGAGGACGCCCTGTGCGCCTCGATGCTCTCCGAGGGCCAGGCGGCCATGAGCGAGATGGAGTTGGATCTTGGCTCCGACGAGGAGGACGAGGACCTCTAGTCCGCACGACGCAAGGACGGCGGGTGCGCCCGCCATCAGATAAGAACACGCGTAAGGAGAAGAACATGGCAGTTTCGTTTGTCCGCATCGACGACCGCATGATCCACGGCCAGACCGTCACCCGCTGGGCCCTCGAGTACCCCTGCGACGGCATCATCGCCGTCAACGATGCCGCGGCGTCCAACCCCGTCCTCAAGAGCGCCTATAAGAGCGCGGCTCCCGACAAGAAGACCTTCGTGTGGACGATGGAGCACTTCAAGGAGAAGGCCCAGACCGTCCGCGACTCCAAGACCCGCTACTTCCTCATCACCAAGAACCCCGTCGACATGGCCGAGATCCTCGTGAACTTTGGCTTTGTCCCCGACGACGTCAAGACCGTCATCGTGGGGCCGTGCAACGACCGTCCCGGCACCACCAAGATCGGCAACAACCAGTCGATCACCCAGGAGGAGGCCGAGGCGCTCGAGGCCATCTCCAAGAAGGGCTACACCGTCGACTTCCGCCTGATCCCCGACAAGGAGACCGGCACCTGGGACAAGTTCCGCGGCCAGTTCGGCTTCTAGCCCAGCCTCTCATGTTGCTTCGCGGCGGCACGTCCCGGGATGCCGCCGCTCCGGCAAGGATATTGTCCCTAGGGGACACCACTCACGGAAAGGTGGTAAGCAATGGTTATTAACGTGTTCCAGGCGGCGCTGCTGGGACTGTTCGCCTGCCTGGCGTCGATGCCCGGCCTCGGCGGCACGTCCATCGGCAACTACACGCTCGGGCGCCCGCTCGTCGCCGGCCTGATCGTCGGCCTCATCCTGGGCGACATGACCCTCGGCATCATCGTGGGCATGGCCATCCAGGTCGTCTACATCGCTCTCGTCACCCCCGGCGGCACCGTCTCCGCCGACGTCCGCGCGGCCTGCTACATCGGCATCCCGCTGGCCATGATGGCCGTCAAGGCCCAGGGCCTCGACCCCAACAGCGCCGACGCGGCCGCTCTCGCCACGACCCTGGGCGCCACCTGCGGCACCCTCGGCGCCATCCTCTTCTACGGCACCGCCACCATCAACCTCGCCTGGCAGGGCATGGGCTGGAAGTGGCTCGAGAAGGGTGACACCCACAAGCTCTACCTCGTGGACATGGTCCTGCCCTGGATCTCCCACATCGTCTGCTCCTTCATCCCCACGTTCGTCATCGTGTACTTTGGCCAGGACATGGTGAGCTTCATCATGAACAGCCTGCCCATGGACGGCCTGCCCATGAAGACGCTGTTCGCCCTCGGCTCCCTGCTTCCCTGCGTCGGTATCGCCATCCTGCTCAAGCAGGTCATCGCCAAGCCCACCGACTTCCTGACCTTCTTCTTCGGCTTCACGCTCGCCGCGGTCATGGGCTGCAACCTCATCGCCGCCTCCGCGATCGCCTGCTTCTTCGCGCTCATCAACTTCCAGATCTCCACGCTCAAGAACCGTCCCGTGGTGGCTGCCGCGTCCGGCGAGCTCACCGCAGCTGACGACGAGGAAGAGGAGGACATCTAATGGCTGACACCACCGCCGCCAAGGGAGGCAGGAAGGTCTCCAAGAAGGCCCTCGCCAAGTCCTTCCGCAACTGGTACTACGGCAACCTCACGTGCTTCTCGCAGGAGCACATGCAGACCTTCGGCTACCTGGTCTCCATGCTGCCGATCGTCGAGGACCTCTACGACAAGAAGGAGGACCAGCAGAAGGCCCTCACCACCTACTCCGCGTTCTTCAACACCGAGCCGCAGATCGGCTCCATGATCGTCGGCGTCACCGTGGGCCTCGAGGAGGCGCGCGCCAACGGCGAGGCCATCGACGACGAGACCATCAACGGCATCCGCGCCGGCCTCATGGGCCCGCTCGCCGGCATCGGCGACTCCCTGATCGTCGGCACGCTCATCCCGATCCTGCTCGGCATCGCGATGGGCCTCTCCGAGGGCGGCAGCCCGCTCGGCGCCATCTTCTACATCGTGGTGTGGAACCTGCTCGCCTACTTCGGCATGCGCCTCGCGTACTATCGCGGCTATGACCTCGGCGGCGCCGCGGTCGAGGCCCTCGTCGGCCCCAACGCCACGGCCCTGCGCGACGCCATCGTGATGGTCGGCACCATGGTCATCGGCGCCGTCTGCGCCACCTGGGTCTCCATCTCCACGTCGCTGCAGCTTCCCGGCGGCGGCACGCTCCAGGGCACGCTCGACGGCATCTACCCCAAGCTGCTTCCGCTCGGCTTCACCATCCTGTGCTGGTGGCTCATGACCAAGAAGAAGGTCAGCCCCATCGTCACGATGCTGATCCTGCTCGTCATCGCCTTCGTCGGCGCTGCCGTGGGCTTCTTCGGCGCCGCCACGATCGCCGCGCCGACCGCGTAAGCCCCGCTCGACGCACCGCACCTTTAGGTTCGCATACCTCCTTCTGCCCGGGCCGCCGTCTCCCCCTGTGCGGCCCGGGCACACCGCTACCGAGAGGAAGACCATGGCACTCGACACCTCCAACTGGACGCGCGAGGACCTCGTCCGAGAGGCCAAGCTCCAGACCGACGCCATCCAGCGGCTGAACGTGTGGCTGCGCATAGGCTACTCGCTGCTGGCCGTCGGGTTTCTCGTGGGGTACTGGGGCTTCTACGGCGGGGGGTCGAAGGGCTTCGGCGTGCTAGGCGTGGCTCTGCTGGTGGTGGGCGCGGTCATGTCCGTCGTCCTCAAGGTGGGCACCACCAACGCCAAGAAGAACGTGCGCGCGATCCTCGACGCCGCGGGGGTGGACCTGGACGCGCGGGGCAAGAAGGGCTCGCGTGCCGAGAAGAACGGGCGGGGGTGACGCCTCCCCATGGGCTCGTACGACCGCTTCCCCACCGTTCCCGTTCCGGGGCACGAGGTCCTTCTTGGCTATGGCGCCCTGCTGGCCGCACTGGCCCGCCACGTGGACGAACTCCGCGCGGCGGGCCCGTCGCGCGTCGTGGTCTCGTGCGAGTGCTACCCGGGCGTGCGGGAGGACGAGCTGCTGGACGCCCTGCGCGATCTGCGGCCGGACGTTCTTCTCGCCACGCGGGGGCTCTTTCCCGAGCCCGCGGAGCTCACGCGCCGCATGGCGCCCTTCCTCACGGACGACCGCGTCTTCGGGCGCATGTGCTTCGGCGAGCTCGAGGACTTCATGGACGCCGACGCGCTTGCCGCCGCGCGCGAGCGGGTGGCGAGCGCCGAGGGGCTCGTGGTGGTCTGCGGCTTTGGAGCGACGCTCGTCCACCCCGGTGACGTGCTCGTCTACGCGGACGTGACGCGCTGGGAGATTCAGCTCCGCTACCGCGCCGGCATGCCCAACTACGGCTGCGACAACGCGGGCGAGGACGTCCTGCGCAAGGTCAAGCGCGGCTACTTCGTGGAGTGGCGCCTGGCGGACCGCGTGAAGGCCCGCGTGCTGCCCCGGGCGGACTTCGTGGTGGACACCGTGGAGGCGGGTGCGCCCCGCGCCGTCACAGGCGAGGCGCTCCAGGACGCATTGGACGTTGCGGCGAGCCGTCCCTTCCGCACGGTTCCGTACTTCGACCCCGGCGTGTGGGGCGGCCAGTGGATGCGCGAGCGCTTTGGACTGCCGGATGACGCCCCCAACTACGCCTGGTCCTTCGACGGCGTGCCCGAGGAGAACGCGCTCGCCCTGGCCTTTGACAACGCCGTGGTGCGCGTGCCGGCGATGGACCTCGTGCTCCTGCGGCCGCTGCCGCTCTTGGGCGAGGGCGTCTACGCGCGCTACGGGGCGGAGTTCCCCATCCGCTTTGACCTCCTGGACACCATGGGCGGGCAGAACCTCTCGCTGCAGGTGCACCCCACCACGGACTACATCCGGCGCGCGTTTGGCATGGCCTACACGCAGGACGAGAGCTACTACATCCTGGACGCGGGCGAGGACGCGTGCGTCTACCTGGGGCTTCGTGAGGGCGTGGACCCCGGTGAGATGATGGGCGCCCTGGAGGAGGCCAATGCGGGAGGCGCCCCCTTCGATGCCGAGCGCTACGTGAACCGCATCCCCGCCCGCCACCACGACCACGTTCTCATTCCCGCGGGGACGGTCCACTGCTCCGGCGCCAACACGATGGTCCTGGAGATCAGCGCCACGCCCTACATCTTCACGTTCAAGCTCTGGGACTGGGGGCGCACGGGCCTGGACGGTCGGCCGCGCCCGGTGCACCTGACACGCGGCCGCGAGGTCATCCGGTGGGACCGCACCACGGGGTGGGTCGAGAAGAGCCTCGTGGACCAGGCGGCGGACGTCGACGAGCCCTGCGGTGCGGCGCGGGTGGAGCGCACCGGGCTCCACGCGCTGGAGCCGCTGGAGACCAGGCGCTACACGGTGGGGCCCGGCGGGCGCGCCCTTCTCGACACGGCGGGCACCGTCAACGTGCTCAACCTGGTGGAGGGCGAGGAGGTCCTCGTGGAGAGCCCCGAGGGCGCCTTCGAGCCGATGAGGGTGCACTACGCGGAGACGTTCGTGGTCCCGGCGGCGACGGGCGCCTTCGCGATAAGAAACGACGGACGATCGACTGCGATGCTGATGCGCGCGCACGTGCGCGGTACGGAGGAGAGATGATGGCTGACGCGCTTTGCGGGGCGTCGGGCGACGGTGCCCTGCCCTCGGTGGTGTTCTCGGACGTCGACGGGACCGTCCTCGATGCGGCGTTCGGCGACGGCCGCAACGACATCGACATGCTGCGTGCGGTGTCGCAGAGCTGGGCCATGGCCAACGCGCCCGCGGAGGTGCGCACCGCGGCCGCGCGCGTGACCGCGCTCGACAACGACCACGACGGCCTCGCTGAGACGATCTTCTCGCTTCTCGGGGAGTCGTGACGTCCCGACAGGATCGCTTTTCTCGCTTTCACGGGAGGTGTTCTTCATGCAAACTCAGGAAAAAGTTGCTACCATTAACCAACTTGAGTTTGGTGGGGCGACAAGCTCCGTGTGCTCGCTGGAAGGGACGAGTAGCGCGAGGATGGACTACGAGGACGCGGCTAAGAAGCTCATCATGTACTCCCGAGGCGTCGCCAAGGGCTCCATTGGCACGGCCTATGGCATGTCGATGGGCGAGGACCCGGTGCTCGAGTACCTCTCCCGCCAGGACGAGGGGATGAACCCGTCCGACCTTGCCAGCAAGCTCGGCTACACTCGCCCCCGCATGACGCGCATCCTGGACTCGCTGGAGGCCAAGGGCTACGTGAAGCGCATCCCGGACGAGAACGATCGTCGCCGCGTGATCGTCTACTGCACGGACGAGGGCCGCGCGCACGCCCATGACAACAGCTCGGGCGGTGTCTCGGGCCTCGCCGCGACCCTGAGCAAGATGGGCGAGCACGATGCGCGCGAGCTGCTGCGCGGCCTCGAGACCGCCTACAGCCTCACCTACGACAAGGACATCTCGATCGGGGAGTCCGACAAGAAGCGCGCGTAGCGCACGCTCGCGTCCTTCGCGCCCGCGGCGCCGGGCCTGGTGCCAAAATCCCGCCATATGCGCATATCGGTGCCAGAATCCGGGCATATGCGTGTCTACCGCACGCATTTCTCGGTAATCCCGCACCAAAACACGCATTTCTCGGAAATCAGGCGCCATGCGCAGATGCCGGGAATCCCGCACCAGGGGATTGCCCGTCCCGCGCGCTGCCCGTGGCCCTGTGTTCTTCTCGCTTGCCGGAGGTTTCTGTCCGGTCGTGCCGCTACACTCGTAGGGCGAGAAAAACGGCGAGAGGAACCACGCAGCATGGCGATTGAGCAGACGTCACTGTTTACCCAGGCACCGGCCCCGACCATCGACCTGTCGACCCTCAACCCAGCCCAGCGGGAGGCGGCCGAGTGCACGCGCGGACCGCTGCTGGTGCTCGCGGGCGCGGGCTCGGGCAAGACGCGCGTCCTCACGTACCGCATCGCCCACATGATCGCCGACGAGGGCGTGCGCCCGTGGCAGGTCCTGGCCATCACGTTCACCAACAAGGCCGCCGCCGAGATGCGCGAGCGTCTGGACGCCCTGCTTCCCTACGGCACGCGCGGCATGTGGGTCTGCACCTTCCACGCCATGTGCGTGCGCATGCTGCGCGAGGACCCCGAGCTCGTGGGCTATCGACCCAACTTCACCATCTATGATGACGACGACTCGCGCCGCCTGGTCAAGTCCATCATGGCCGACCTCGACATCGACCAGAAGCAGTTCCCGCTCAACGCGGTTCGCGCCAAGATCTCCTCGGCCAAGAACGCGATGGTGGGCCCGGACGAGATGGCGAGCTCGCCCAACCCCGCCGACCGCGCCGCCGCCCGCGTGTACCGCGAGCTCGACCGGCGTCTCGCCAAGGCCAACGCGATGGACTTCGACGACCTGCTCGTCAAGACCTTCGAGCTGCTGAGCCGTCGCCCCGAGGTTCTGGAGCGCTACCAGGACCGCTTCCGCCAGATCAGCGTGGACGAGTACCAGGACACCAACCACGTCCAGTACGCGATCACCAACCTGCTGGCCGCGCGCCACCGCAACCTCATGGTCGTGGGCGACGACGACCAGTCCATCTACAGCTGGCGCGGCGCGGACATCCAGAACATCCTGGACTTTGAGAAGGACTATCCGGACGCCCACGTGGTGCGCCTGGAGCAGAACTACCGCTCCACGGGCCACATCCTCGCCGCGGCCAACGCCGTGGTGGCAAACAACGCGCGCCGCAAGCCCAAGCGCCTGTTCACCGACGCCGGGGACGGCGAGAAGATCCACGTGTTCCAGGCCTCCGACGAGCGCGACGAGGGCCGCTGGATCGGCTCGGAGATCGAGAAGCTCCACGACGGCGGCACGAGCTACGACGACATGGCCGTCTTCTACCGCACCAACGCGCAGTCGCGCATCCTCGAGGACATGTTCCTGCGCGCGGGCGTCCCCTACAAGATCGTGGGCGGCACGCGCTTCTTCGACCGCGCCGAGGTCCGCGACGTCATGGCCTACCTCAAGCTCGTCGTGAACCCGGACGACGACGTGGCGGCGCTGCGCGTGGTCAACACGCCGCGTCGCGGCATCGGCACCACCTCCATCGCCAAGATTCGCGAGCTCGCGGCCGACGAGGGCATCTCGTTCTTCGCCGCGTGCGAGATGGCGATTGCCGAGACGGGCCTGCTCGGCGCCAAGGTGCGCCAGGCGCTCTCCGAGTTCACGGGCGTCATCGAGGCCGGCCGCCACTTCACCGGCGAGCTCGCCGACGTGGTCGACGCCATCGTGGACCGCTCCGGCCTCATCCGCGCCCTCGAGGCCGAGCACAGCGTGGAGGCGGACGGCCGCATCGAGAACATCAAGGAGTTCATGGGCGTCGCCGCCGAGTTCGACGAGACCCATGACGCCGTGGAGACCCTCGAGTCCCTGGAGCAGCTCCGCGCCGCGGGCGCGATCGAGCCGTCCGGCGCCGAGGCGGCGTCCCCGACGGGCTCAGCGCTCGCTTCGCTCGCTCGTCAAGGCGATTCGCCCGCTGGGGACGCCGCCTCGGCGCCTGCTCCTCTTAGGCCGCCCGTCGCGTCCGAGAAGCTGCCCGCGCTCATCGAGTGGCTGGCGTTGAGGTCTGACCTGGACTCGCTGGCGGGTCAGACCCATGCGGTGACGATGATGACGATACATTCCGCCAAGGGCCTGGAGTTCCCGGTGGTGTTCGTCGCCGGCATGGAGGAGGGGATCTTCCCGCACGCCGCCTACGACGGCGACCCGGCGGCGGTGGAGGAGGAGCGGCGCCTGGCGTACGTGGCCATCACGCGCGCCCGCAAGAAGCTCTACCTCACGCATGCCGTGACCAGGCGCACCTTTGGCTCGGTCCAGGCTAACCCGCCGAGCCGCTTCCTGAACGAGATCCCGCCCGCGGACGTGGAGCGCGTGGGCGTGGGGTCATCGGGCTTTGCCGGCGTGGGCTGGGAGAAGCGCGGCGACCGCCACGGCACCTTTGGCAGCGGGCGCGGCTCTTCGGTCTACGGCGGCAACGTCTTCGGGTCGCGGACGCGCTCGACCGGCGGGGGAGCCCGGCCCGCCGCGGCGCCCACGGCCGCCGCGCCGGCGCGGCCCGCGGCGAGTGTGTCCTTCTCGCCCGGCGACGCGGTCTCCCACAAGACCTTCGGCCCCGGCAAGGTGCTCTCCGTCTCCGGCGACACCATCGAGGTCAAGTTCACGCGCACGGGCAAGACCAAGAAGCTCCTCAAGGGCTTTGCCCCGCTCGTCAAGATCGAGGGATGATACAAAGGGACAGTCCCTTCGTATCATTTATGCGTTCGCATAAGTTCCGAGCACGAGGCCGTTGATTTATGCGAACGCATAAAGGAGGAGGTGTGACATGGAGCATCTTCTGGGCATAGACGCGGGCGGCTGGCTCGACAAGTGCGTGACGCTCGCCGTGGCGGTGGTGATCGCCGCGATGGTCGAGCGCGTGGTCGTGCGGCTCATGCACAAGCTGCTCGACGCCTCGGACCTGCCGAGCGCGTCGCTGTTCATCAACATCGGGCGCGCCGTCATCTGGGTGCTCGCGCTGCTCAGCGTGCTGCAGCCGGTCTTCGGCGTGGACCCGGCGGGCTTCGTCGCCGCCCTCGGCGTGGTCTCGATCGCCGTGTCCCTGGGCATGCAGGACACGATCTCCAACATCATCGGCGGCATCAGCCTGATGCTGAGCAAGGCCGTCCAGCCCGGCGACTACATCTCCGTGGGCGACGTCACGGGCGAGGTCACGGACGTCACCTGGCGCAGCACCACCGTGATGATGCGCGGCGGCGCCCAGGAGGTCATCCCCAACTCGGTGCTCTCCAAGACCGCGCTCACGCGCATCACACCCTGGAGCGTGGGCTACTGCGGCGTGCCCATCGCGGTGGTGCCGGGGGCGGACCTCAACGCCGTGGCGGACGAGTGCTGCCGCGTGGCGTCGCGCGAGCTCGCCGACCTGCTCGACCCCGCCTTCGAGACCGACGTCATCTTCACGGCCTTCACGGCCTACGGCACGCAGGGCGAGGTCCGTCTGCACGTTCTTTCCGACGTGGTCTGCTCCACGGCGCAGGACCGCCTGGCGCGCGCCCTCTCCGGCATGCCCTGGCTCGCGAGCTGCGTGTAGGGGGCTTTGGGAGACACGTCTGCTCCGAGTTTTCCGCGAGATGCCGACTCGCTACACTGGAGGACGAGAAGAGCCTCGTCCCAGGGAGCCCCATGGAGAAGATCGCCAGCTTCACCGTCAACCACCTCACGCTCGAGCCGGGCGTCTACGTGTCCCGCGTGGACGCGGACCCGGCGACCGGCGCCGTGGTCACCACCTTTGACCTGCGCCTCACCGCGCCCAACCGCGAGCCTGTGATGGATACCGCGGCCGTCCATGCCATCGAGCACCTGGGCGCCACCTACCTGCGCAACAGCCCGGAGTGGCGCGACCGCGTGGTCTACTTTGGCCCGATGGGCTGCCGCACGGGCTTCTACCTCATCCTCTTCGGCGAGCACACCTCCGCCGAGGTGGCGCCGCTCGTGCGCGCGACCTTCGAGTTCGTGCGCGACTTTGCAGGCGAGATTCCCGGCGCTCGCCCGGAGGAGTGCGGCAACTGGCACGACGCCGACCTCGCGCAGGCACAGTGGTGGGCGCGCCGCTACCTGGAGGGCACGCTCGAGCACATCGACGAGGCGCACCTCGTCTACCCGCAGGACTAACGCCCTTCTCGCCAGACCGTCCATCTCCCGCACCCCTGCCGTTGACGTGCGGATTCTGAACGATTTTGGCGAGAAAACCGTCCATCTCCCGCACCTCAATCGTAGGCGTGCGGATTCTGGACACTCTGGGACGAGAAACCGTCCATCTCACGCACGGAAGGGGAGCACATGAAGATCGGGATCATCGGGGCCATGGACGTCGAGGTCGAGCACCTCAAGGCCGAGCTTTCGGACGCGCACGCAGAGCGCGTGGCCGGGCAGGACTACTACAGCGGGCGCCTGGGCGAGAAGGACGTGGTCGTGGTCAAGTGCGGCGTCGGCAAGGTGAACGCCGGCATCTGCGCGCAGGTCCTGGCCGACCACTTTGGCTGCACGCACCTCATCAACACGGGCGTCGCCGGGTCGCTCGACGCCGCCCGCCTCGACATCGGAGACCTCGTCGTGGCCACGGACTGCGTCCAGCACGACTTCACGGTGGAGGAGCTCGGCTACGAGCCCGGCCTCATCCCGGGACGCGAGCGGGTGGAGTTCGTCGCGGACGCGGGCCTGCGCGAGGCGGCGCTAACCGCTGCTGCCGCGGCGGCGCCCGAGGTCAACGTGCTCGCCGGTCGCGTTGCGTCGGGCGACCAGTTCGTGTGCTACGAGTCCACGCGGACGCGCATCGTGGAGCAGTTTGGGGCCCTGTGCTGCGAGATGGAGGGGGCAGCGATCGCCCAGACGGCCGAGGCCAACGGCGTGCCCTTCGCCATCGTGCGCGCGATCTCCGACAAGCCCGGCACCGAGGGTCAGGCCATGGACTACGCCACCTTCGAGCGCGCCTCCGCCGAGCGCTGCGCCAAGATCGTCGAGCACATGGTCGCCGCCCTCTAACCTCTCCGGCTGCCGTCTCGGGTCGCTGGCCAAGCATCTGATAACGGGCCGGCTGTGGTCGGTTCTTCTCGTAAAAATGACCGCAACCAGCCCGTTATTCTTTTGGTCCAGATAACGGGCCGGCTGTGGTCAATCTTGGGCTCAGAAGTGACCGCAGCTAGCCCGAAAACCCGACCCTGAGATAACGGGCCGGCTGTGGTCAGTTCTTCTCGAAAAAATGACCGCAACCAGCCCGTTATTCTTTTGGTCCAGATAACGGGCCGGTTGTGGACGGTTTAGGGGTGTCAAAGTGACCGCAGCCGGCCCGTTAACGTACCGTCTACAGTCCCATCACCCCCATGCCCACGAGCGTGGGGCCGGTGTGGACCAGCAGGTCGGCGGACAGGCCGGTCTGAAGAATCTCGACCGCGTTGCCGATGCGCTCGCGCAGGCGCGGCACGAGCTCCTCGCGCAGTGCGGGGTCGTACGTGCAGACCGCCAGGCGCACCTGCTGCCAGCGCGCCGCCTGCTCGGCCACCAGCGCAATCTGCGTGTCGAGCGCGCGCTGCCACCCGCGGGCCTTCTTCTCGATGACGTACTTGCCCTCGGGGCTGCAGGTGAGGACGGGCTTGATGTTGAGGACGGAGCCCACGCGGTAGACGGCCTCGCTGATGCGCCCGCCCTTGCGCAGGAAGTCGAGCTTCTGGACCGAGAAGAACACGCGCACCCGCTCGCTCACCGCCGCAAGGACGCTGCCCAGGCGGTCGAGCGGCATGCCCGCCTCGATCTGGCGCGCGGCCTCCATCACGACGAAGCCCGCCGCGATGCCGATGCTCTTGGTGTCCACCATGACCACGGGGAAGTCCTCCATCTGGCGCGCCACCATGCCGATGGTCTCGAAGGTGGCGGAGAGCCCCGACGAGATGGTCACCACGACGGCGCCCACGTAGCCGTCGCGCCGCGCCTGCTCGAGCGTGTCGCGGATCTTCATCGGGGAGGGGAGCGACGTGGTGGGGATCTCCTCGGCAAAGCGCTCGACGACCTCCTGCGCGGTGATGTCGACGCCGTTCTCGTACGTGGACCCGTCGGAGTAGTTGATGCGCAGCGGCAGGACGCGGATGTCGTGGGCGGCCGCAAAGTCCGCCGGGGTGTCCGTGCCGGAGTCGGTGATGATGGCGATGCGCTGCTCGTTCATGGCTCGGCTCTCCCTCGCGACGTGACGCTCGGCGCCACGGTGGGTATCATGTTGGACAGACTATAGCCCTTTCACATGGTCTTGAATACTAGATAATCCGCTTTTGAAGAAATAACGGGGGTGGACGGCATGGCGGACAAGTCTAAGGCCCTGGTTCCGGTGCGCGTCACGGACGAGCGTCGCCGCGAGCTCGCGGAGCGCCTGGGGTCGGTGCACATCTCGCGCATCCGCGAGATGCCACGCATCGAGCTCTACCTCGACCAGCTGCTCACGCTCGTCTCGCAGGAGCTCGAGTTCATGCGCCTGCCCGACGAGACGCTCGTGACGGGATCGATGGTCAACAACTACGTCAAGCAGGGGGTCATCCCCGCCCCGCGCAAGAAGCGCTACACGCGTCGTCACGTGGCGGCGCTGCTGTTCGTCTGCGCGCTCAAGCGGGTGTTCTCCATCGCGCAGGTGAGCCAGCTCGCGGCGCTCATCTGGGCCTCCGACCTCGACCTCGAGGCGCTCTACGACAGCTCCTGCGATGCCCTCGAGCGCGCGCTGGCCGCCTACGTCGCGCCGGGCGAGAAGGACGCGCGCCCCGTGCTCGAGCTGCGCGACCAGGCGGGCGACCCCGCCGCCCCCGAGCTCGCGTGGCTGCTCGGCGCCGCGACCGACGTGCTGGCGTCCAAGGTGGTCGTCGAGCAGACGCTTCTTCTCGGCGAGAGGGGGGAGTGAGGGCCGTGTCGCGCCCCGGAGCCATCTTCGGCGAGCCCGCGGTCGTGCGGCGCCTGGAGCGCAGGAGCGCGCTCGCGTCCGTGACCGGCAGCTCCACCGTCGCCGCGGCGGTCATGGTAGCCGCCGCCCTTCTCGCCCTGGTCGTTGCCAACACCCCGCTCTACGAGGGGGTCGAGCACGTCCTGGGGCTTCCGCTGATCGTGGGCGTGGGCCGGCTCGAGGTCTCGCTCACCGTCGAGCAGTTCGTGAACGACTTCCTCATGGCCGTCTTCTTCCTGCTCGTGGGCATCGAGCTCAAGTACGAGACCACGGTGGGGCAGCTCAGGCGACCGCGCCAGGCGGCGCTTCCCATGCTCGCGGCCGTGGGCGGCGTGTGCATGCCGGCGCTCATCTACGTGGCGCTCAACCTGGGAGGGGCGGCGCGCGGCTGGGCGGTGCCCATCGCCACCGACATCGCCTTCGCGCTGGGCGTGGTGTCGCTTCTGGGAGATCGCATATCGCCCGCCACCAAGGTCTTCTTCCAGACGCTCGCCATCGCCGACGACATCCTCGCGATCGTGGTCATCGCGCTGTTCTACGGGCAGGTCCCGCAGCTCGGGTGGTGCCTCGCGTCGCTCGTCCTCGTGGGCGTGCTCGCCGCGCTCAATCGCGCCCGCGTCTACTCCGTGGCGCCCTACGTCGCCGTGGGGCTGGTGCTCTGGGCGTGCATGTTCAACTCGGGGATCCACGCCACGCTCGCCGGCGTCATCCTCGCCTTTGCCCTGCCGAGCCGCTCCGACGTGCGCCTCTCCGAGCTCGGCGGCTGGCTCGAGCGCCGCGCCCACGACCTCGACGACACCTACGACGACGAGCACCACGTCCTCGGCCAGCACGACTTCACCGAGGGCGCTTGGCGCACCGAGCGCGTGATGCACCACGTCACGCCGCCGCTGCAGCGCATGGAGCGCTACGTCTCGGTCTTCGTGAACTTCCTCGTGCTGCCGCTCTTTGCCTTCGTCAACGCCGAGCTGCACCTCGTGGGGGAGAACTTCGGGGCGCTCCTCGCGAGCCCCGTCGCCCACGGCGTCTACCTCGGCGCGGTGCTGGGCAAGCCCCTGGGCATCATCGGCGTGACGTGGCTGCTCGTGCGCCTGGGCTTCGCGCGCCTGCCGCGCGGCATGGACTGGCCGCAGGTCGTGACCGTCGGCATCATGGGCGGCGTGGGATTTACGATGTCGATCCTCATCACGGGGCTGGCGTTCCCCTCGCCCGAGGAGGCCATCGCCGCCAAGTGCGCCATCCTGCTGGGATCTGTGAGCTCGGCTTTGCTCGGCGTCCTCTTCGCGCGTCTCGCGCTGCGCGGCGAGGGGGCCGAACGCGCCTCTCGGCATCCGCGGCGGCCCTCGCGCAAATAATGTCCGGCCCAAGGGGTATCCTAGTCCCATGACGTTTTGGGGGACGACGTCCGATTGGAGATTCGCATGAGTGGACTCAAGCGCCTGTGCACGGTCGTCTTCGTGCTCGCCTGCGCCTTCTCGCTCGCGGCCCTTGCGCTCACGTGGTTTGGCCCGTGGACGGGCGAGGTCTCGGCGCTCTTCAACCTCGAGCCGTTCGCCATCGCCGTGGTCGCCTGCCTCGCGGTGAGCGCGCTGGGTCTTCTGGTGCTGCTGGCGCGCGCCCTCTTCGCGCGCCGCACGGTGCGCACCGTCGAGATCGCCACGGTGGACGGCGGCGTCATCTCCGTCACGCGCGACGCCATCGCCGCGCAGGCGTCCCACATCGTGGAGGCGGACGGTACCTGCGACGCCGCGCGCGTGCGCGTGGACGCCAAGGCCCGCGGCCACATCCGCGTGCACGTGCGGGTGCTCCCGCACGAGACCGTGGACGTCGTCGCCAAGGGCGCCGAGCTGCACGAGGAGCTCATGGACGGCCTCGCCGCCGTCTGCGGCGACAAGGTCGAGGACGTGAGCCTGGAGTTCGTGGAGCCCGAGTCCGTCACGCTCGCCGGCGGGGAGGACGAGGCCGAGCAGGCCGCCGAGGCCGCCGCCAAGCCGGCCCCCAAGGCCCCGGCGCCCGACACCACGAGCGAGATCACGGTCTCCATGGGCGGCTCGCGCGAGCCCGAGAGGGAGGTGTAGGCGATGGCGGACGAGAAGACCCACAAGCCCAAGATCAACGTGGGCGAGAAGGACGCGCAGCAGGAGGCCCCGGCCCCGGAGGCCGCCGAGGCCAAGCCCGCCGCGGGCGAGGGACGCAGCGTCGGCAGCGCCCTGCGCGACGGCATGGGCGTCATCAGCGCCTGGGTGCGCCGCACCTTCCCGGGTCAGGAGAAGGCCTTCTGGGGCGCCCTCATCGGCCTGGTCGCGGCGGTCGTGTTCCTTGCCGTGGGGCCGTGGCCGCTCGTCGTGATCGCGGTCTTCGTCTTCGTGGGCGTGGCCGCCGGCCAGGTCCTCGACGGGGACCCCAAGATCGTGAACACGCTGAGGCACCTCTTCAACCGGAACAGCCAGTAGCCATCGACGTCGGCCGGGCCCTCCCGGCAGCGAGGAGCGGGACATGAGCAACACTACGAGCGACAAGGTCGAGCAGGACGTCAAGGAGCCGGAGGCCGCCCCCGAGACGGCGCTCGCCGAGGTCGAGGAGACGGGCACGGACATCGAGGCCCTCACCGACGACGAGGACCTCGACTCCGAGGACTCCCTGACCTTCTCCAACGGGGTCATCGAGAAGATCGTGGCCATCGCCATGCGCGAGGTCCCGGGCGTCGTGGGCATGAAGGGGACCTGGTTCAACCGCGTCCAGGACGCCTTCGGCGCGAGCGACTCCACCAAGGGCGTGACCGTCGAGGTCACCCCCGAGAGCGCGGTGCGCGTGAACATCTCCGTGCTCATCGAGTACGGCGCCTATGCCCCGCAGGTCTTCGAGGACGTCAAGAAGGCCGTGGTCAAGCAGGTCACGGGCATGACGGGCCTCGAGGTCGCGGGCGTCAACCTGCGCATCGAGGACGTCCTCACGCCCGAGGAGATCGAGCAGCGCAGCCGTCGCGCCGCCGCTGCCTCCAAGAAGGACGAGAGGGACGCGGCCGACGACGCCGAGTAGCCCCGGAGCGAGGTTGTCGCTCACGTCGGTTGACACTCACGTCAGGTTATATTGTCAAACCGCGAGCGTTTGACAATATAACCTGACGTGAGTGTCAACCCTACACCTCGTAGGGGGTGTCCTCGCCGGCGGCAAAGGCGAGCAGCGCCTCGACGTTGCTGCGCACCATGCCCTCGACGTCCTCGGCGGTGTAGAACGCCATATGGGGCGTCACGATGACGTTGGGAAGCGCCATGAGGGCGGCGCGGTCGCGGCCCGCGAGCACGTCGCGGCTGCGGTCGAGGTAGTAGAGCCCCGCCTCGTCCTCGATGGTGTCGAGCGCGGCGCCGCCCAGGTGCCCGGACTCCAGCGCGTCGAGCAGCGCCGCCGTGTCCACGAGGCTGCCGCGCGCCGCGTTCACGAGCACCGCCCCCGCACGCATGCGCGCGAGCTCTGAGGCCCCGATCATGTGGCGGTTCTCGGGCAGGCCCGGCGCGTGCAGCGTCACCACGTCGGACGCGGCGAGCAGCTCGGGCAGGCTCACGTACTCGACGAGCCCGGAGAGCTCGTCCTTCTCGACCGGGTCGCACGCGAGGACGCGGCAGCCAAAGCCCTGCAGCTCGCGCGCCACGCACGAGCCGATGGCGCCGGTCCCCACCACGCCGACCGTGCAGCTCCCGAGCGACCGGCCGATCTTGCCCTCGAGCGAGAAGTCCTGGGCCGCGGCGCACCGCTGGACGAACTTGACCTTGCGCAGCGCCATGAGCATCAGCATGATCGCGTAGTCGGCCACGCCCTCGGGCGGGTAGGCGGCGTGCGCCACGCGAATGCCCAGGCTGCGGGCGTGTCCCACGTCGATGTGGTCGTAGCCGATCGAGCGGGTCGCGATGCCGCGGATCCCCAGCTCGTGGTAGCGGTCCAGCAGCTCCGGCGTCATGGGGTTGGTGATGATGCAGAGGGCGTCGGAGCCCTCGGCGAGTCCTACGTTGTCGAGCGTGGGGTAGTCGGGCGTCCAGCCGTACTCAAAGTTGAGCTCGCGGCTCAGCGCGTCGAGATAGCCCAGCTCGTCGTAGGGGCGCAGCGCGTAGGCGAAGATCCTCATGTCCCTCTCCCTCGTCTGTTAATTGGGGACAGTCCCCAATTAACAGACTGCACGTTGGGGACTGTCCCCAATGTGCAGACCGATCCGCAGAACGGTCCCATGCTACCCGTTCCCTTGCTAGAATTTGGCGGGACTTCGACCAGAGGGGGAGCAATGCGCGACAGCGTGAGCATCGAGGCGGTCAAGGCCGTCGCCCGCGCCAACAACAGGCCCGGACCGGACCACATGAACTGCGGGGAGTCCGTCATCGCGGCGCTCTGGGACGCCTTCGAGCCGGATTTCCCGCGCTCGGTCGTGGCGATGGGCGCCGGCATGGGCGCGGGCATCGGCGGCTCGGGCTGCGTGTGCGGGGCGCTCGCGGGTGCCGTGGCGTTTCTCGGCCTCATGGTGGGCACCAAGGAACGTGCCAAGCCGCTCGCGGCGGAGCTTCACGACGCCTTCTGCGCGGGCACGGCAAGGCACGTGACCTGCTGTCGCGTCCTCACGCGCGGGATGGACTGGTGGGGCGAGGAGCGCGTCTCCCAGTGCCAGGACCATTGCGCGCTCGCCGCCGGCGCCGCGGCCAAGGTCCTCTGCCGCGAGCTCGGCGTCCGCGCGGAACACTAGGCCCGGCTGCCGTGTGACAGACACCTCCGGGGTATCTGTCACAGAAGGATGACGTAGGCCGCCACGACGAGACCCGCCACGAGGCAGCACGCCTCGACGATGCCGTCGGTCTTGCAGAGGCCCAGGCACACGCCGCGGCGGGCGGGCCACGCCAGCCGCACCGCTCGTCGCCCCAGCACATCGAGTGCCAGGTGCGAGGCCATGCCGGCCGCGACGGGCGCCACGAGCGGCGGGCAGACGAGCCATGTCGCCGCGGCAAATCCGGCGAGCGCCGCGAGCGAGTGCGAGAAGCCGCGGTGGGGCGAGAGCCGCGCGGCGCAGCAGAGGGCGAGAAGGGCGATCGCCCCGGCAACGACGACCTCGAGCCCCGCCTCTGCCGCCCGGCGCGCGAGCGGCCAGCTGGCAGCGGCCTCCAGGGCCAGGGCCGCGACGAGCAGCGCCGCGCACCCGCCGCGCGCGAGCCGCTCCTGCAGCGGGTGCGCGGTGCTTCTCACGTCCAGGTCGGGAAGCATGCCGCCGAGCGCGCCCCCGGCCGCCGCGCAGGCGAGCGCCGCCGGAGACGCCATGCCCGGCTCGAGCGCCGACGCGGCGACGAGTCCTGCGGCCGCCCCCACGACGACGTGCGTCTTCCCGGTCACGACCCCTCCGTTCTTCTCGACTTTCGATGCATGCATTGTCACGCATCACGCGCCCGTGGCAAAACCGCGATTGTGCGTCGGAGGCGGTGCCGCGACGCGCGCCGGCCCGAATTTGGCCCCTTCTCGGCGGTTGTGTGCAACATCTTTTATGTCTGGCCGCGCACCCGCGCGTTCTTCTCGACAAATCTGCCCTGGTGTGCGGCTTTGGGGCGGTTGTGTGCAACATGTTTGATGCCTGACCCGGCCCAGACCGCCGACTCCATCAAACTTGTTGCACACAACCGGGCGATTGCGTGGGGCCAGGGCCCGCCATGGAGTCCAGGGCCCGAGAAGAGCTCGCTGCCGGGCCCGCCCGAGCGTGCTACACTACCAACCGACAACGGGGGGCTGGCGCACGCCGGCTGAGATTGGGCCCAGGAGATCGGACGCGTGTCCGAGAGCGGCCCTGACCCATAACCTGATCCGGGTAATGCCGGCGTAGGGACCAGCGGGAACGCGCCCGCAACGAGGCACCTACGAGAGACGGGGTGCCTTGGGGCACCCGGAAGGGAGGGCGCGTGAACTGCTCGGTTGCGATTCAGTTCCTGCCCATGGACGCCACCAACGACGACGCCACGTGCGACGCGGTGGACGCGGTCATCGCCTACATCGACTCCACGGGGATCGACTACTTCGTCGGCCCCTTCGAGACGGCGATCGAGGGCGACTACGAGACCTGCATGGAGATCCTCAAGAACTGCCAGCTCGTGGGCGCCAAGGCCGGCTGCAAGCACATGATGTGCTACGCCAAGATCAACTTCCGCCCCGACGGCGACGTCATGTCCACGGACCGCAAGATCGGCAAGTACCACCCCGGCGACCCCGAGTTCGCCCCCAAGAGCGCGGACGCGGCGGCCTAGCATGGCGCGCCCCGTCGACCGCCCCGAGCCCAGCCGCGCGCGACGCGTCCTCACGCCGCTTCTGACCATCGTGGCCCTTCTCGCCCTGTGGCAGGCCGTGGTGGTCGTGGGCATCGTGCCCAACTTCCTGCTGCCCACGCCGGTGCAGGTGGTACAGGCCCTCGTCGAGGACGCGGCGCTGCTCGCGAGCCACTGCGTGACCACGCTCGCCGAGGCCGCCGCCGGCCTTGCCGCAGGCGTTGCCCTGGGATTTGTCTTCGCGGTGCTCATGGACCGGTTCGAGTCCTTCTACCTGGCCTTCGAGCCGCTCATGACCATCTCGCAGACCATCCCCATCGTCGCCATCGCGCCGCTTCTGGTGCTGTGGCTCGGCTACGGCGCGCTGCCCAAGGTCGTGCTCGTGATCATCTCGACGTTCTTCCCGATCACGGTCTCGCTGGCCTCGGGCTTCCGCTCGGTCGACCCGGACGTCGTCGACCTCATGCGCACCATGAACGCCTCGCGCTGGCAGATCTTCTGGTACGCCAAGCTGCCCGCGGCCGCGGAGCAGTTCTTCAGCGGCCTCAAGATCTCCGCCACCTACGCCATCGTCGGCGCCGTCATCGCCGAGTGGCTCGGCGGCAACGAGGGCCTGGGCGTCTACATGACGCGCGTCCGCAAGTCCTTCTCGTATGACCGCATGTTCTCCGCGATCATCGTCATCTCCGCCCTGTCGCTGGGCCTCATGAAGCTCGTGGAGCTCGCCCAGCGCGCATGCATGCCCTGGAAGAGGGCCGAAAGGAACAACAATGAGCGATAAGAACCTCAACCCCAGCCTCAACCGCCGCCAGTTCGTCGCCGCCGCCGGAGCCGCCGCGGCAAGCATCGCCCTGGCCGCCTGCGACAACAACTCCGGCGTCGTCG
This sequence comes from uncultured Atopobiaceae bacterium, assembly GCA_944320385.1. Lineage (GTDB taxonomy): Bacteria > Actinomycetota > Coriobacteriia > Coriobacteriales > Atopobiaceae > Thermophilibacter. The sequence goes on from CALUHH010000007.1 coordinate 26,926, forward strand.
AGGGTCCGGACGGCACGGCCTCCTCGAACGACAACGCCGGCGACGCCGGCAAGACCAAGATCTCCTTTGTCCTGGACTACACGCCCAACACCAACCACACGGGCATCTACGTGGCCCTCGACCAGGGCTACTTCGACGAGGAGGGCCTCGAGGTCGAGATCGTGCAGCCGCCCGCGGACGGCGCCGACGCCCTCATCGGAGCCGGCGGCGCGCAGATGGGCGTCTCCTACCAGGACTACATCGCCAACAACCTGGCCTCCGACCAGCCGATGCCCTACTCGGCCGTGGCCGCGATCATCCAGCACAACACCTCCGGCATCATGAGCCGCGAGGAGGACGGCATCACGCACCCGGCCGCCATGGAGGGCCACACCTACGCCACCTGGAACATGCCCGTCGAGCAGGCCACGGTCGCCCGCGTGATGGAGGCCGACGGAGGCGACTTCTCCAAGGTCGAGCTCGTGCCGTACGAGGTCGACGACGAGGTCAGCGGCCTGCGCGCCAACATGTTCGACACCGTGTGGGTCTACGAGGCGTGGGCGGTCCAGAACGCCGTGGTCCAGGACTTCCCGTACAACTACTTCAGCTTCATCTCGGTGGACCCGGTCTTTGACTACTACACCCCGGTCATCGCCGCCAACGACGACTTCGCCGCCCAGAACCCCGAGGCCGTGAAGGCCTTCCTGCGCGCCGTGAAGAAGGGCTACGAGTACGCCGTGGAGAACCCCGACGGCGCCGCGGACATCCTCTGCGCCCAGGTGCCCGAGCTCGACGCCGACCTCGTCCACCAGAGCCAGACCTTCCTGGCCGACCAGTACACCGCCGAGGCTGAGAGCTGGGGCGTCATCGACCCCGAGCGCTGGGCCGCCTTCTACCAGTGGCTCAACGACAACGACCTCGTGGCCAACAAGCTCGACGTCAACGCCGGCTACGACCTCTCGTTCCTGGAGTAGCGCATGGCACAGGCAGGCGAGAAGAACGTGCAGGCAGCAGGCGGGGCGAGAAACCCCGCCGCGAGTTCCGCAGCCGCGCGTCCTGTGCGCGGCGAGGACTGTCCGAGCGCCGGGGCTTCTCGCCCCGCCGGCGGCCAGGCCCCTGCGCTCGAGGCGCGCGACCTGACGCTCTCCTGGGACGGCGAGCACATCGTCGTCCAGGGCGTCTCCGTTGACGTTGCGCCCGGCGAGGTCTGCTGCCTCGTGGGCCGCTCCGGCTGCGGAAAGACCACGATCCTGCACGCGCTCGCCGGCCTCACGACTCCTGTGTCCGGTCGCGTCCTCCTGCACGGGGAGGACGTGACCGGACGTCCCGGTCGCGTGAGCTACATGCTCCAGAAGGACCTGCTGCTGCCGAGCCGCCGCATCATCGACAACGTGTGTCTGCCGCTCGTGCTCGCGGGCACGCGGCGCGACGAGGCGCGCGCGAAGGCGGCGCCGCTCTTCGAGCGCTTCGGCCTCGCGGGCTGCGAGCGCAAGTGGCCGAGCGAGCTCTCCGGCGGCATGCGGCAGCGCGCGGCGTTCCTGCGCACCTACCTCATGGGCGCGGACGTGACGCTGCTCGACGAGCCCTTCTCGGCGCTCGACGCCCTCACGCGCACCGACGTGCGTCGATGGTTCGTGGACGTGGCGGCTGAGCTGGGGCTCTCCGCCCTGGTGATCACGCACGACGTGGACGAGGCGGTCTCGATGGCGAGCCGCATCTACGTGCTCGCGGGCGCGCCGTCGGCGGGGGAGCCCAGTCACGTGGCGGGCGTCGTCGAGGTCGATCGCGTCGAGAGCGAGAGCTTCGAGCTCACCGACGAGTACCTCGCCGCCAAGCGCCAGGTCATGGCCCTGCTGGGCTAGGGTCGCCGCGTTCCGGCGCCGGTGCCGGAATCCCACCGTATGCGCGCCCGCCCCGCCGGTGCCAAAATCCCGTCACATGCGCATATCGGTGCCGGAATCCGGGCATATGCGTGTCCGCCGCACGCACTTCTCGGGAATCTCGCACCAAAACACGCATTTCTCGGAAATCCCGCACCATGCGCAGATGCCGGAAATCAGGCACCGTGCACAGGCGCCCGAGACCCGCCCCGCCACACGACATCAGCTTTGATACCGTAAGCGCTTCGTAAGCCCGGCCCACACAGGTGGGGGAACGACCCCTCCGAGACGTATCGTTACTACATACGACGCGTTCGAAGGGAGTCAGGTGGGCTCGAGAGCCAAGACGTTGGTTGCCGGCGTGGTCCTCATTCTCGTTGCGGTCGTGGTGGCCGGCGCCATCGCGCTCGGTCCGCAGGCGCTCAGCTCGGCCGAGCTGCCGACCGACGACGCTCCCGCCGTTCAGCAGTCGGAGCTCACGACGGTCCGCGGCATCATCGGCTCGGAGAAGGAGTCGCTTTTCGCCGACCCCGAGGCACAGGAGATCTTCGCGCGCCACGGCCTCGACGTGCAGGTCACGACCTCGGGTTCCTGGGCCATGGCCGAGCGTGCGGACATCGAGGAGTCCGACTTTGCCTCGCCCTCCTCCGAGATCGCCGCCGCCCACATCGAGGACGTCCACGGCGCCGCGGTGCTCTCCACATCTCGTCCGTTCTACTCGCCGCTCGCCATCGCCACGGGCGACACGGTCCTCGCGGTTCTCGAGCAAAACGGCCTCGCCGAGCAGCGCGACGGAGTCTGGCACCTCGACATGGCCGCTTACCTTGACGCCGTGGCAAACGGCCGTCGCTGGACGGACCTTGCGGGCTCCGACGCCTACCCCTCGAGCCGCAACGTCATGATCACCACGACCGACGTGCGCTCGTCCAACTCCGCGCTCATGTACCTGAGCCTCGCGAGCTACGTGCTCAACGGCAACGCCGTGGTCACGAGTGAGGACGCCGCCCGCGAGCAGGCCTCGACCTCCCTCGCCCGGCTCTTCCTCGATCAGGGCTACTCACAGTCATCCTCCTCGGGCCCGTGGGAGTCCTTCCTCTCCAAGGGCCCCCTGAACCAGCCGCTCACCCTCATCTACGAGAGCCAATACCTCGAGGCGCAGATGAACGAGCCCTCGCGCGTGACCGACGCGATGCGCATCTGCTATCCCGCGCCCACGATCTTCTCGGACCATGTGGTCGTTGCCTTCTCCGAGGCAGGGCAGCGGGTCCAGGACGTACTCGAGAACGACCCCGACATGGCCCGCGTCATAGCTCGGCACGGCTTCCGCGTGAACGGCGCGAACTCCGCCGCCTTCTCCGAGCAGGTGGGCTCCGCCGGCCTCACCGGCTATGCCGCCGACGGCACCTTCATCGACGCCGCGCAGGCGCCCAGCTACGAAGTGGCCGACGCGATGCTTCAGACCATCGAGGCGCTGTACTAGCGCAGGAGGGGAAAACCGCCATGACAGCTGTCGCCGCGCGTCCGCGCACACGCCTGCTCACCGTCCTTCTCGCCCTGGTCTGCGCTCTCGCCTGCGCCGTGGCGCTGCCCGCGTGCTCGCGCGAGGACGCCGCCGAGCCCGCGCCCGACGACGCGCGGGAGCAGCCCGCGACCGACCCCGGGGCCACCCCCGATCCCGACGTCGCCGGTACGACCCTGCGGGTCCTCGCCGGCTCCGAGGTCAAGGACATGCTGCCCATCCTTGAGAGTGCCGAGGAGGAGCTCGGAATCTCGGTGGTGCTCGAGTACATGGGAACGCTCGACGGCACCGAGGCGGTCATGTCCGGCGAGGGGGACTACGACGCAACGTGGTTTCCGTCGAACGCCTACATGAGCCTCTTTGACGAGAAGAGCTCGCTCGTGTCGCAGGAGACCTCGATCATGCGGACGCCCGTCGTTCTGGGTGTGAAGGCCGACCGGGCCGCCGAGCTCGGCTGGGACGAGAAGAGCCCCACATGGGCCGAGGTCGTGGACGCCGCCTCCTCGGGCGAGCTCTCCTATGGCATGTCCAGCCCGGTCTCGTCCAACAGCGGCTTCTCGACGCTGGTTGAGCTCGCGACGGCGCTCTCCGGCACGGGTGCCGCCATCACGGCCGACGACGTCACGGCCGTGGCGGCCGACCTCATGCGGTTCGCCCGGGGGCAGGCGCTCGCGAGCGGCTCGTCGGGATGGCTCATGGAGGCCTACGACAAGGACGCGTCCACCGTCGACGGCGTGTTCAACTACGAGTCGCTCATCCTTCAGGACGAGAGTCTCGTGGAGGTGATTCCGCAGGACGGCGTCATCACGGCCGACTACCCGCTCACGATGCTCGCTGGTCGGGGGGAGAACGCCGAGGCGGCGTATCGGGCGCTCGTGGACTACCTGCGTCGCGATGACGTCCAGCGACGCATTGCCGACGAGACGTTCCGCCGCACGGACGCCACCGCGCCCGATGATTCGCGGATGGCCTTTGAGATCCCCTTCCCCAACCGGCTCGAGACGGTGAAGGCGCTGCTCTCGAGCTGGGTCGCCGACGTGCGCAAGCCCGCGAACATGGTCTTCCAGATCGACACCTCGGGCTCCATGGGCGGCGAGCGCCTCGACGCCCTCAAGGCGGCCCTGCTCTCGCTCACCGAGACGGGTGCGGACGGCACCGCGGCGCTGCTCACCTTCCAGCCGCGCGAGACGATTCGCTTTGTGGAGTTTGCCTCCGGCATAAAAAGCGAGAAGGACCTCGTTGTGGGAGAGGACGGAAACCTCGCCGACGTGAGCTCCTACGTGAACTCTCTCTCCGCGGTTGGCGGCACGGCGCTCTACGGCACGCTCCAGCACGCGCTCGAGCTGGCAGCGCAGACCCGTACGGACGACAACGTGACCTCCGTCGTGCTCTTCTCGGACGGCGAGAACACGAACGCCCCGGGCATTGACGACTTTGCGCAGTGGTACGAGGCCAACGAGGCGGTGCAGGGCATCCCCGTCTACGCAATTCTGTTCGGCGAGGCGAGCGCCGACGAGATGGGCCGCCTCGCCGAGCTCACGGGCGGCCGCGTCTTCGATGCCGTGGGCGGCGACCTCACCGCCGCCTTCAAGGAGATACGCGGCTATCTGTAAATTGGGGACAGTCCCCAATTAACAGAAATCTTTTATGTGAATTGGGGACTGTCCCCAATTTACAGAAACGGTTAGGAGGGAGGGCGGATGCGAGGAGACAAGGCACTGGTGACGGGCGTAGCGGCGACGGTCTTTGTTGTCTTTGCTGCCTCCGCGGTCCTTCTCGCCTCGACCCTTGTCGCGCAGGTGGCGCTCGTCGTGGCCGGTGCAGCCATGTCCGCGGGCTCTTGGATGCTGCTGACCTCGCTCAACATGCCAAAGCACGTCGGCGCCATCGACCTCGACGCGCTCGTGGGAGCCGACCCCACGCTCAAGGAATCCGCGCAGGCCGTGAACGACATGGCAGCGCGCATCGAGGCGGCGTGCGAGGCCGACGAGCCGCACGGCATTTCCGCCGAGGCCGAGCGGCTGCGTGACGTGGTGGGCTCGATGGCCGAGCTCGTGGAGCTGCCCGAGTTCACGACCGCAGGCGCTGAGGAGGACCGCCACCTCGTGCTCTCGCTCGCGACGTCCTGGCTGCCCGGCGCATGGGACCAGCTCGTGACCAACGTGCGCTACCTCGGCTTTGGCGGGCGAGCCAGCAATCGCGCGCGCAGAAACGTCACGGCTCTCGACGAGCAGTGCGCTGACGTCGCCGGAGCGCTCGACCGCATGCGCACGGGCATCGTCGAGGGTGTCTCGACGCAGATAGAGACGGGCTCCGACTACCTGCGGCAGCGCCTGGGGCACCGCCCGAGCGAGCTCTCCCTGGGCGAGCCGACCGATGAACTGTCGTAATCGACGGAACGATCCGACACAAGGATAGGAGACCACCATGGCACACGATCTTCTCGACGCGCCCGATGACAGCTTCGACCTGGAGGTGACGCCGGCGCCGGAGCCCGTCAAGACCGAGGGTGCCCTCGCGCAGGTGCCCGCGCCGAGCGCCGAGGAGCTGCTGCGCCTGAGCGGCAACGCAAGCTCCTGGGTCTCCCGCGTGGCAGCTCTGCCGCCTCAGAGCCTCGAGTTCAAGCAGGAGGTCGACGCGATCTTTGAGGTGGGGTCCGACGCCTTCCGAGAGACCGCCAGCACCTCAAGCCGCTTTCTCGAGCAGTCCCTCGCAACGTCCAAGAGCGGCGGTGCGCAGGAGCAGGTCTCCAAGAGCCTCGTGGACCTGCGCAACGAGGTCGACGAGCTCGCACCAGGCGAGGACACCTTTGCCGAGCGCCTGCTGGGTGCGCTGCCCTTTGCCAGCCGCGTGAAGCGCTACTTCAAGCGCTACGAGTCCAACCAGCAGCAGCTCAACTCCATCCTGCTGTCGCTCGGCAAGGGCCAGGACCTGCTGCGCAAGGACAACGCCGCCCTCAACGTGGAGCGCCGCAGCCTCTGGGGCAACCTGGGCACACTCAAGCGCGCCTACGAGCTGCTCACGAGCATTGATGACGAGCTCGTGGCGCGCATCGACCGGGAGCGCGCGGCGGGCAACGTCGAGCTGGCATCCTCGCTCGAGAAAGACGCCCTGTTCGCAGTTCGTCAGCGTCGTCAGGACGTGCAGACGCAGGCGGCCGTGACCATCCAGGCCTACCTCTCGATGGGCATTATCCAGCAGAACAACGACCAGCTCGTCCGCGGCGTGGAGCGTGCCAAGACCACCACGGTGACCGCGCTGCGCACGGCCGTAATCGTGGCGCAGTCGCTCGAGAACCAGAAGCTCGTGCTCGACCAGATCGACGCGGTCAACAAGACCACGGATGCCATGATCGACCGCACGAGCAAGCTTCTGCAGGACAACTCCCTGCGCACGCAGCAGCAGGCGGTCTCGAGCGGCGTCTCTCCGGAGACCCTGCGACGTGCCTATGATGCGGTCTTCTCCACGCTCGACAGCATCGATAAGTTCCGCGAGCAGGCCAACGAGTCCTTCTCCAAGACGATCGACGTGCTCAACGACCAGCTCGAGCGCGCCCGTACCTATGCCGAGCGCATGAACCGCGACGGCGAGGGTGGCGCAACGGAATAGGTCAGGCTCGGCGGTGCCAAAATCCCGCCATATGCGCATATCGGTGCCGGAATCCGAGCATATGCGTGTCCGCGGCACGCATTTCTCGGAAATCCGGCACCAAAACACGCATTTCTCGGAAATCAGGCACCAAAACACGCATTTCTCGGAAATCAGGCACGCGCGCAGATGCCGGAAATCAGGCACCGGCCAAAACGGTCGCGCCCGTCCGGCGCGCCGTCCGAGGCCTACCCCGCGCAGATGAGCTCGACGCCGGCGGCCTCGAGCTCGGCGCGCGCCTTGTCGCTCACGTGCGTGTCCGTGATCACGGCGAGGTCCTTCTCGCCCAGGGCGAGCGGCACGGTGCCGTGACGGCTGAACTTCTCGCTCTCCGTGAGCACCACGACGCGCTCCGCATGCCCCGCCATGTCGCGCACCGCCTGGGCGCGCATCTGGTCGCTGTTGGTGAAGCCGGTGCGCGGCGAGAAGCCGTCCGCGCCGGCGAAGAGCAGGTCGACGTAGAACCCCTCGACGCACGTGCGCACCATCGGACCCACCATGACCTGGGAGTCCTTCTGGTAGATGCCACCGAGAAGAACGGTCTGCACGCTCGCGGCGTCGCGCACGTAGCCCGCGATGAAGGCGCTGTTGGTGACCACGGTCACGTCGCGCTCCGCGGCGGCGAGCTCCGCCACGAGCAGCGCGCAGCAGCTCCCGCTCTCGACCATGATCGTGTCGCCGTCATGTACGAGCTCAGCAGCGCGCCGGGCGATCGTGCGCTTCTCCTCGTAATGGTAGGCGAGGCGCCCCTCGACGTTGTCCGCGCTGCGCAGCACCGCGAAGCCGTGCTCGCGACGGATGAGGCCGCGCCGCTCGAGCTCGGTGAGGTCCTTACGCATGGTGACCTGCGAGACGCCGAGCTCCTCGGCCAGCGTCGAGACCTCCACGCGCTCGCGCTCGGTCAGGACCTCCAGGATGCGGTTGGTGCGTGCGGGCATGACGGCTCCTTCGATTGACTATTCGTAAGTATAGCCGTCTTTTGCGCTTTCGAACGAAGCTCGATAGGGGAACTGCGTTGCTGCTCTCTTTGCAAGCCTCGCACGACGCCCGTTTTGAGCCATGATTTGGGGTCCAAAACGGGCGTCGTGCGAGGTCCCCCAAAATACACCTTAGAAGAATGCGTCGATCCCGGCGTCCACGTAAGCCCGGCGGAACTCCTCGAGGTCCTCCTCGTGCAGGTTGGTGAGGCCGTGGAGGCGGTAGTCTCGCCCGAGCAGGTCGTACTTGCTCTCGCCGAGGTTGTGGAAGGGGAGGAGCTGCACGCGCGTGGCGCCCACCTCGTGCAGGCGCTCGGCGAAGCGGCGGGCGTCGTCGAGCCCATCGTTGAAGCCGGGGATGACCGGCGTGCGCACGAGCACGTCCACGCCGCGCTCGATCGCGTCGCGCGTGTTGGCGAGGATGAGGTCGTTCTCCACGCCCGTGCCCTCGCGGTGCGCGACGGCGTCCCAGTGCTTCATGTCGATGTAGGCGTGGTCGAGCAGCGCGCACACGCGCTCGAAGTCGCGCGCGGGCACGTGCGCCGTGGTCTCGACGTTGGTGTCCACGCCCGCCTCGCGCAGGCGCCCCAGCAGCTCCACGCAAAAGTCCGGCCAGGTGAGCGGCTCGCCGCCGGAGAGGGTGACGCCGCCCCCGCTCTGCTGGTAGAAGGGCTCGTCCTGCAGGCACTCCTCGAAGACATCCTCCACCGTGCGCGTGCGGCCGGCCATCGTGAGCGCGCGCCCCGGGCAGCCCGCTACCGCGGCCGCCGCCTCGGTCGAGCTCGCGTCGACGGAGCGCACGTCCACGTGGCGCTTCTCGTCCGGCCCCGCGGCCTTTGCCCCGGGGCACGCCGCCAGGCACGCCCGGCAGCCCACGCAGCTCTTCTCGTTCCACTCGAGCTGCGGCGCGCGGGCTTGGCTCTCCGGGTTGGAGCACCAGTAGCACCGCAGCGGGCAGCCCTTGAGGAAGACCACGGTGCGAATTCCCGGGCCGTCGTCGAGGCTGAACTTCTGGACGTTGAAGACGGTGGCGGACTGCATGGCGGGCTCCTTCTGCGCGTCTGGGCGGCGAGCGGTTCTTCCGGGCAGCTCAATGGTAGTAAACTTACGAACGAAAGTAAACAATCTTGCGAACGTTGACACACGTTCTTCTCGCTGCTATAAGTATGACAAAGCCAGAAGGCGTCCCGGGAGAAGGGGAGTTGCAGATGTCCCAGACCAACAGCAGCCACTTCGGAGAGCTCACGCCGCGCATGCAGGCCTTCCGCGAGGAGATGCTCGACGAGAAGCCCTACATCGACGCCGAGCGCGCGGTGCTGGCTACCGAGGCCTATCGCGCCCACCAGAACCAGCCCAACGTCATGAAGCGCGCGCTCATGCTCGAGAAGATCCTCGACAACATGAGCATCTACATCGAGGACAAGACCCTCATCGTGGGCAACCAGGCCACCAAGAACCGCAACGCCCCGGTCTTCCCCGAGTACACGATGGAGTTCGTCCTGAACGAGCTCGACACCTTTGAGAAGCGCGACGGCGACGTCTTCTACATCACCGAGGAGACCAAGCAGCAGCTCCGCGACCTCGCGCCCTTCTGGGAGAACAACAACCTGCGCTCCCGCGGCGAGGCCCTGCTGCCCGATGAGGTCCAGGTCTACATGGAGACGGGCCTGTTTGGCATGGAGGGCAAGCTCAACGCCGGCGACGCTCACCTCGCGGTCAACTACGCCCGCGTGCTCTCGGACGGCCTCGCCGGCTACGAGAAGCGCGTCCGCGCGTGCCGCGCCGCCCTCGACCTCACCGACCCCGCCTCCATCGACAAGAACGTCTTCTACAAGGCCGTCCTCGTGGTGATCGCCGCGGTGCGCCGCTTTGCCGGGCGCTACGCCGCGCTCGCCCGCGAGATGGCGGAGGTCGAGAAGGACGAGGCGCGCGCCGCCGAGCTGCGCCAGATCGCAAAGACCTGCGACCGCGTGCCCTACGAGCCCGCCCGCTCCTTCCGCGAGGCCGTGCAGTCCGTCTGGTTCATCCAGCTCATCCTGCAGATCGAGTCCAACGGCCACAGCCTCTCCTACGGCCGCTTCGACCAGTACATGTTCCCGTACTACCAGGCCGACATCGCCTCCGGCGCCATCACGCGCGACGAGGCGCTCGAGCTGCTCACCTGCCTCTGGATCAAGACGCTCTCCGTCAACAAGGTGCGCAGCCAGGCGCACACCTTCTCCTCCGCCGGCAGCCCCATGTACCAGAACGTCACCATCGGCGGCCAGACCACGGACAAGACCGACGCGGTCAACGACCTCTCGTTCCTCGTGCTGCAGTCCGTGGCGCAGACCCGCCTCACCCAGCCCAACCTCACGGTGCGCTACCACGCGGGGCTCAACAAGGAGTTCTACGACGAGTGCATCGAGGTCATGAAGCTCGGCTTTGGCATGCCCGCCCTCAACAACGACGAGGTCATCATCCCGTCGTTCATCAAGTGGGGAGTGGCCGAGGAGGACGCCTACAACTACTCCGCCATCGGCTGCGTGGAGACCGCGGTGCCGGGCAAGTGGGGCTATCGCTGCACGGGCATGAGCTACGTGAACTTCCCGCGCATGCTGCTCTGCGTGATGAACGACGGCGTGGACATGACCACCGGCAAGCGCTTTGCCAAGGGCTACGGCTACTTCAAGGACATGAAGAGCTACGACGAGCTCATGGAGGCATGGGACAAGACCATCCGCGAGATCACCCGCGCGAGCGTCATCGTGGAGAACGCCATCGACCTGGCCTCCGAGCGCGACGTGCCGGACATCCTCTGCTCCGCGCTCACCGACGACTGCATCGGCCGCGGCAAGACCATCAAGGAGGGCGGCGCGGTCTACGACTTCATCTCCGGCCTGCAGGTGGGCATCGCCAACATGGCAGACTCGCTCGCCGCGATCAAGAAGCTCGTCTTTGACGAGAGGCGCATCACGCCGGCCGAGCTCTGGTCCGCGCTCGAGGACGACTTCACCTCGCCGGAGAGCCAGCGCATCCAGTCCATGCTCGTGAACGACGCGCCCAAGTACGGCAATGATGACGACTCCGTGGACCAGCTCGTGGTCAAGGCCTACCAGTCCTACATCGACGAGATCGCCAAGTACCCCAACACGCGCCACGGCCGCGGCCCGATCGGCGGCATCCGCTACGCCGGCACCTCCTCGATCAGCGCCAACGTGGGCCAGGGCATGGGCACCATGGCCACGCCCGACGGCCGTCGCGCCCACGAGCCGCTGGCGGAGGGCTGCAGCCCGGCGCACAACGCCGACACCCACGGCCCCACCGCCGTCTTCAAGTCCGTCTCAAAGCTCCCCACCGAGAAGATCACGGGCGGCGTGCTGCTCAACCAGAAGATGGCGCCCACGATGCTGGCCTCCGAGCGCAACAAGCAGAAGCTCGAGATGCTCATCTCCACGTTCTTCGACCGCCTGCACGGCTACCACGTGCAGTACAACATCGTGAGCCGCGAGACCCTGCTCGACGCGCAGGCCCACCCCGAGAGGCACAAGGACCTGATCGTCCGCGTGGCCGGCTACTCCGCCTTCTTCAACGTGCTCTCCCGCGCCACCCAGGACGACATCATCGCCCGCACCGAGCAGACCCTGTAGGATACGAAGGGACAGTCCCTTTGTCTCATCCGGCAAAGCGAAAGGAAGCATCCATGAAGCTCATCATCGACGACGCCGACGTCAACGCCATCAAGCGCCTGGTCGAGTACTACCCGGTCGACGGCGTGACCACCAACCCCTCGATCCTGGCCGCCTCCGGACGGGCGCCCTTCGAGGTCCTGCGCGAGATCCGCGACATCATCGGCCCCGACAGGGAGCTCCACGCGCAGGTCGTGGCTCGCGGCGCCGAGGGCATGGTCGCCGACGGACGCCGGATCGTCGCCGAGCTGGGCGAGAACACCTTCCCCAAGGTCCCGAGCGTGCCCGAGGGCTTCAAGGCCATCCGCATGCTCGCCGCCGAGGGCATCCGCACCACGGCCACGGCCATCTACACCCCCATGCAGGCGTTTCTCGCGGCCAAGGCCGGCGCCTCCTACGCCGCGCCCTACATCAACCGCATCGACAACATGGGCTATGACGGCGTGGGCGTGGCCATGGAGATCCACGACATCTTCCGCGCCAACGGCCTGCCCTGCGAGGTCCTGGCCGCGAGCTTCAAGAACTCCCAGCAGATCCTCGAGCTCGCCCGCTACGGTGTGGGCGCCGTGACGGCCGCCTCCTCCGTGATCGAGGGCCTGGTCAAGAACGCCGCCATCGACGCCGCCGTGGACGCCTTCACGGCCGACTTCGAGGGCCTCGTCGGCCCCGGCAAGACCATGGCCGACCTGTAAGAGACAACACGTCAAGCGAGAAGAACCACAGGGCCCCCACCCTCATCGGTGGAGGCCCTGTAGCGTGCACCCCGCGCGTTCTTCTCGCTGTGCACAACCTCAACAGTAAGAGACCGCCCCTCCGGTTTTCTAAGCGGAAGTTTCTCGAAGAGCACTTCCGCGTGAAAACCGGAGGGGCGGCCCCCGTTACCGATGAGTCAGCTGGTTACGCCAGCTTGAGGAACGCGCGGTAGCCGCGATACGCCTCGTAGACGTCGGCCTTGCTCGTGGCCTCCCACGGCGCGTGCATCGAGAGCACGGGCACGCCGCAGTCGATCACGTTCATGCCGTAGACGGCGAGGATGTAGGCGATCGTGCCGCCGCCGCCCGCGTCGACCTTGCCGAGCTCGGCGGTCTGCCAGGCGACGCCGCCCTCGTCCATGACGCGGCGGATGGTGGCGATGTACTCGGCGTCGGCGTCGTTGGAGCCGCCCTTGCCGCGCGAGCCGGTGAACTTGTTGAACGTCAGGCCGTGGCCGAGGTAGCAGGAGTTCTTGGGCTCGAAGACGCTCGCGAACGCGGGGTCAAAGCCGGCGGATACGTCGGAGGAGAGCATGTTGGAGCGCGCGAGGCAGCGGCGCAGCGCGAGAGCGCCGTGCTCGCCGGCGAGCTCGAGGACCTCGGCCATGACGTTCTCGAAGAAGTTGCTGGTCATGCCGGTGGCGCCCACGGAGCCAATCTCCTCCTTGTCCACGAGCAGGGTCACCGCGGTGCGCGCGGGAGCCTCGCACTCGAGCTGGGCGACGAGGCTCGTGTAGGCGCAGACGCGGTCGTCCTGGCCGTAGCCGAGGATCATCGAGCGGTCCAGGCCCAGGTCGCGGGCCGCGCCGGCGGGCACGACCTCGAGCTCGGCGGAGAGCAGGTCCTCCTCCTCGATGCCGAGGGCGTCGCGCAGGATGTTGAGGACGCCGGCCTTGACCGGGCTCTTCTCGGCATCCTCGTCCTTCTCGGCGTCGGCGTCCACCACGATCGGGCGGTTGCCCACCAGCACGTCGAGCATCTCGCCCTCGATGACCTCGGTGGCCTTCTTGGACATCTGCTGCGCGCCGAGGTGGGGGAGCAGGTCGGAGATGCAGAAGACGGGGTCGTCGGCCTTCTCGCCGATGACCACGTTCACGACCGAGCCGTCCTTCTTGGCCACGACGCCGTGGATGGCGAGCGGCATGGCGACCCACTGGTACTTCTTGATGCCGCCGTAGTAGTGGGTGTCGAGCGTGACGAGCTCGTTCTTCTCGTCCACGGGGTCCTGCTTGACGTCGAGGCGCGGCGAGTCGATGTGCGCGCCGAGGATGTTGACGCCCTCGGTCAGCGGCGAGGTGCCCAGGTGCACCAGCATGAGGGTCTTGCCGCGGTTGACTGCGTAGACCTTGTCGCCGGCGGAGAGCGGCGCGCCGGACGCGATGCGCTCCTCGAGGTCCTCGTAGCCGGCGGCGCGGGCCAGCTCGACGGCCGCGGCGCAGCACTCGCGCTCGGTCTTGTTGTCGGAGATGAAGGACTTGTAGTCCTCGCAGATGCGGTTAAGGTCGGCGAGCTGATCATCGCCGTAGCCCTTCCAGGCGTTGGGACGCTCCATGGGGCTCCTTCCATCGTGGTTTACATAACTGACGAACGGTACAGGATTCTAGGCGAACGGCGTGTCGGGGGCCACTCATTTGTTCCGACGCCACCGAAGAATCGCGGATGCGTCTCTGTCTCTCGTTTTGAGGGTATTTCGCGCGGGTTCCCTCGAGTATCGAATCGCTTCAGTTTTGAGTTTGCGCAGGTAGATGAATTGATACTCCTGAGGTAGTACTTGGCAAGCCCCCCTCAAACTACCCTACAAATGAGGTACCATGTCCTAACACGCGCATAAATGTATGAAGTTAAAGCAAGACTAATTGCCTGTCGACGAGGACGAGCTGGAGTCAGCGCCCGCACCCGTTCCGTCGGTCGCGCTTTCATCCGTTGTTTCCCCTGAGTCGGTCTCGGTGCCCGTGCTGGGGTCATTTCCGGAATCCGGAGCCGGGCCCGGGTCCGTGGAGTCCCCCATCTGGCTGTCGCCGATGGCCGGCGTATCACCGGAGGGGGTGTCCGTGCTCGTCTGGTCGTTGCCGGTGTCGGTTGTGCCGGGGTCGCCCTCAGGTTCGGACGGCTTCTCTGTGGGCTCGGTCGGCTGTTCGGGCTGCTCGGGGACCTCTTCCTCGGGGTCGGGACCCTCCTGCCTCTGTTCCTCGGCCGCGTTCGGCGTGCTGGGCGCAAGGCTCGGCCCTATGCCCTCGCCGCGCGTGGCGAGGCTTACCGCCAGCGCGTAAACCAGCACCGCCGCTACGGCGGCGAGCGCGGCGAACACGGCTACGCGCCGTGCCAGGCGCGCCCGCTCGCGTCCGCGCGCCGCCTCGGAGAGCTCGGGCGGGGCGACGGGGGTGCCGGATGCCGCGACGGGGGTGCCGGATGCCGCGTCGCGCGCCGTCTGGTCAGCGGGGGAGGGCGCGGGCATGACCCGGGTCTTCTCTGCGGGAGTCGCCCGGGTGGCCACGTCCGGGGCGATTGAGCGAATCTTCTCGGCGGAGGCGGAGAGGATGTTGCGATAGACCTGCGCGGCAACGCTCGACGCAACGGCGCCGATGACCGCGCCGATGATCGACCCCGCGATGCCGATCTGTGCCGACAGCGCAAAGGACGTGGCGGCGGCAAGCCCCGTTGCAACGATTTGAGAGACGGAGAAGTCGCCCAGGAGGCCTCTCGAGCGCGTGTTCCTCTCGTCCATGCATCTCCCTCCAGAACCTGACAAAGTACCCTGGTACCATTGTCATCATGTACCCATCGCGGCGCCGCAATGGTCCGGCACACAAAGACCTTGCAGTCCGCTGTCCCAAAATATGTCTATGAGACCGATTTCCCACCCGTGGCGCGCCGAGGCGCGGTATCATTTATCCGTACGGTCCTTCCGGGTTTACCAACACGTATGGAGGTCAACATGCTCGTCAACGCTACTGCCATGCTCCAGGCCGCGGCCAAGGGCCACTACGCCGTGGGCGCCTTCAACACCAACAACCTCGAGTGGGCGTCCTCGATCCTGGACGCCGCCGAGGAGCTGCAGTCCCCGGTCATCATCCAGTGCACGAGCGGCGCCGCCAAGTGGCAGATCAGCTACAAGGTCGTGGCTGACATCGTGAAGCAGCTCGTCGAGGACAAGAACATCACCGTGCCGGTGGCCCTGCACCTCGACCACGGCACCTACGAGGACGTCTTCAAGTGCATCGAGGCCGGCTTCACCTCCGTCATGTACGACGGCTCCCACGAGGAGACCTTCGACCTCAACCTCAAGCGCACCGAGGAGGTCGTCAAGGCCGCCCACGCCAAGGGCATCTCCGTCGAGGCCGAGGTCGGCGGCATCGGTGGCGTCGAGGACGGCGTCGCCTCCAACGGCGAGCTCGCCGACCCGCAGCAGTGCAAGGCCATCGCCGACCTGGGCGTCGACTTCCTCGCCTGCGGCATCGGCAACATCCACGGCATCTACCCCGAGAACTGGGCCGGCCTTTCCTTCGAGCGCCTGGGCGAGATCAAGGCCCTGACCGGCGACCTGCCGCTCGTCCTCCACGGCGGCACCGGCATCCCCGTCGACCAGATCCAGAAGGCCATCTCGCTGGGCATCTCCAAGATCAACGTCAACACCGACCTCCAGGTCGTCTTCGCCGAGGCCACCCGCGCCTACATCGAGGCCGGCAAGGACCAGCAGGGCAAGGGCTACGACCCGCGCAAGCTCCTCAAGCCGGGCCGCGACGCCATCGTCGACCGCACCAAGGAGCTCATCGTCGAGTTTGGCTCCCAGGGCAAGGGCTGGGCGTAAGTCCGGCGAGAAGGACGCGCCTGCCGTAGAGGCAACGCAAACGCCCGGCTCCGCGTGCTGCGGGGCCGGGCGCTCTTTGTGCCGCGGCGTGTCGGACGGGTTCGCGGCCGCGCCGTCCTTCTCGTCTGCGCTAGATCGGCTTTGCCGTGCAGGGACCGGCGTCGTCCGGGCGGATGAGATCCGCGAGCGTCTTGGAGTCGAGGTAGCCCGCCGTCACGCGGCCAAGGTCGCGCCAGACGTCGACGGTGGTGCAGCTGTCGCGGTTGGGGCAGAGCTCGTCGCTTCTGCAGTCGAGGCAGCTCACGGGCGCGAGCGACCCCTCCGCGGCGCGCAACAGCTCGCCGAGGGTGTAGTCCTCGGGCGCGCGCGTGAGCTTGTAGCCGCCGCCCTTGCCGCGCTGGCTCTCGACGTAGCCGGCCTTGTGCATGAGGGAGATGACCTGCTCGAGGTACTTGCGCGAGATGTTCTGGCGGCGCGAGACGTCGCCGAGCGAGACCCAGCCGTCGTGCGCGGCGAGGTCGGCCATCGCGCGCAGCGCGTACATCCCCTTGGTCGAGAACATCCCTGCCATCTTGTCTCCCCTCTGTTAATTGGGGACAGTCCCCAATTAACAGAAATCATTTATGTAAATTGGGGACTGTCCCCAATTTACAGATTCCGGGCCTCGAGCATCTCGTCGAGCGTGCGCCAGGCGAGCTCGGCGCACTTCACGCGCGCCGGCATGTGCGCGATGTCGCGCAGCAGCACGCCGTCCTCGAGGGCGTCGAGCGCCGCCTCGTCGGTCTCCTCGCCGCGCACCATGCGCATGAACAGGTCGCAGAGCTCGCGCGCCTCCTCGGGCGTCTTGTCGATCATGAGGTCGCTCATGATGTCGGCGCTCGCCTGGGAGATGGCGCAGCCGTGCCCGGTGAACGCCGCCTCCTCGATGGTGCCGTCGTCGGCAAAGCGCACGGAGAACGTGAGCTCGTCGCCGCAGGAGGGGTTCACGCCCTCGTGGCTGCAGTCGGCGTCCTCCATTTGGTACTTGTAGTCGGGGTGCGAGACGTGGTCCATGAAGGCCGCGTTGTAGAGGTCAGTTACTGCCATGGAAGATCCCCCAGACCTGGCTCAGGCCGTCGACGAGGCGGTCCACGTCGGCGGCGTCGTTGTAGAACGCGAGGCTCGCGCGGCAGCAGGCGAGGTTCTCCACGCCGAGCCACGCCAGCAGCGGCTGCGCGCAGTGGTGCCCGGCGCGGATGCACACGCCGGAGGCGTCGAGGATGCTCGCCACGTCGTGCGGGTGGACGCCGCGCACGTTGAAGCTGATGACGCCATGGTGGCGAGCCGGGTCCGCCGGGCCGATGAGGTCAACAAAGCCCAGTTCGGAGAGCCGTTCCATCGCGTAGGCTACGAGCTCGCCCTCGCGCTCGGCCACCGTGTCGAGGCCCACGGTCTCGGTGAGGTAGGCGAGCGCGGCGCCGGTGGCGTAGATGCCGGCGGCGTCCTGCGTGCCGGCCTCGAACTTCTCGGGCACGGGGGCCCACGTGGCGCCCTGCTCGGTCACGGAGTCGATCATCTCGCCGCCGGTGAGCATCGGCGGCATCTGCTCGAGCAGCTCGTGGCGGCCCCAGAGCACGCCCACGCCCATCGGGCCGAGCGCCTTGTGGCCGGAGAAGGCCAGGAAGTCCGCCCCGAGCTCATCCACGTTCACGCGCAGGTGCGGGACGGACTGCGCGGCGTCGACGACCATCACGGCGCCGACGGCGTGCGCCGCATCCGCGAGGCGACGGATTGGCAGCTCGCAGCCCATGACATTGGAGACGTGCGCCGCGGACACGATCTTGGTTCGCGGGCCGATCTTCTCGGCGATCTCGTCCTCGGCGAGCGTTCCGTCCTTCTCGGGGTAGAGGTAGACCAGGCGCGCGCCGGCGGCGCGGCAGGCCTGCTGCCAGGGGATGAGGTTGGAGTGGTGCTCCATGATGGTGATGGCCACCTCGTCGCCGGCCCCCAAGACGCAGGGCGAGAAGGACTTGGCCACGAGGTTGAGGCTCTCGCTCGTGTTGCGCGTGAAGATCACGTCGCGGGCGTCGGGCGCGCCGATGAGGGCCGCCACCTGCGCGCGCACGGCGGCGATGGCCGCGGTGGCCTCCACCGAGAGGCTGTAGAGCCCGCGCAGGGGGTTGGCGTTCATGGTCTCGTAGAAGCGGCGCTGGGCGTCGAGGACGCAGGCGGGCCGCTGTGCGGTGGCCGCGCTGTCGAGAAACGCGATCTCGGGGTGGCTAGCCAGCAGCGGGAAGTCGTCGCGATACATCACGCCTCCTCCGGATGATTCAATTGGGGACAGACCCCTTTTGAATCATCGTCCTCATGATTCAAAAGGGGTCTGTCCCCAATTGAATCATCCACTACAGCGCGGGCCTCGTCGCAGGGGGCGTTCATGAGCGCCTCCTCGTAGAGGGCGCGCACGAAGAGCTGCTCGGCGTCCTCACGGGAGAGGCCGCGGTCGGCGAGGTAGGCCAGCTGCTCGGGGCTCACCGAGCCGATGGTGGCGCCGTGGTTGCCGGCGACGTCGTCCTCGTCGCACAGAATCGTGGGAAGCGTCTTGTTGACTACGTCGTCGCCCAGCACGAGCACGGTCTCGGCCTCGTTGCCCTGCGCGCCCTTGGCGCCGTGGATAAGGTCGATCGTGGTGCGCAGGCCCTTCTTGGCCGCGCCCTCGAGGACGCCGGAGTAGGAGAGCTCGGAGCGGGTCTTGCGGCCGCGCTGCCGGACGATCTCGTTGATGTCGAGCACCTCGGCGCCGCCCGCGTGGTAGCGGCAGTCCAGGTCGATGCGCGCCCGGGCGTCGGCCAGGTCGCAGGCAAAGCCCAGGGCGACGGTGGCGCCGCCGAGCAGGCGCTGGTGCACGTCGACGCGCGCGTCGCGCCCGGTGGAGATGCCCACGCTCTCGAGGTGCTGCCCCGCGCCCGCGCTCACGTACTCGTAGAGGTGCACGCGCGCGCCGGCCTCGGCGATCACGCGCAGAAGCGACGCGGAGGTGCCGGCCTCGCCGTCCTTCTCGCCCCCCGCCGCCACGACGATGGTGGCCTCGGCGCCCTCGCGAACCATGACGCCGGTGTCGGCGACCTCTCCCGCGCCCACGGCCACCACGATCGGCTCCTCGCGCTTCTCGCCGCGCGGGACCTCCACGTAGCGCGCGCCGGCGGCCTGGGACTCGGCCCAGTCCGTGACCTCGCGGCCCATGCCGCACTCCACGCCCTCGAAAAGGCGCGGAAGCGAGAAGTACACGTCGCCGGCACGCCCGCGCGCCGGCACGGTCAGCGTGATGTCGTTGGTGCGCAGGCGGTTCCACGTCTGCGCGGGGGCAACGTTGACGCGCTCGAGGGTGATCTCGGGCGTCGCGGCGCAAGCGGCCCCCGAAGCCGCGTTCTTCTCGGCCATCATCCGATCGCCCCTTCCATCTCGAGCTTGATGAGGTTGTTCATCTCCACGGCGTACTCCATCGGGAGCTCCTTGGAGACGGGGTTGGCAAAGCCGTTGACCACGAGCGTGCGCGCCTCGGCCTCGGAGCAGCCGCGGCTCATGAGGTAGAGGATCGTGTCGTCGGAGATGCGGCCAATTGTGGCCTCGTGGCCCACCTGCGCGGTGGCGTTGCGCACGTCCATCGCGGGGATGGTGTCGGAGCGGGAGATGTCATCGAGCATGAGGCTCTGGCAGCTCACCGAGCAGCGCGCGCGGTCGGCGCGCCGGCCGATCACGACCGACGAGCGGAACGTGTTGACGCCGCCGTCCTTGGAGATGGACTTCGTGGAGACGGAGGCGGTGGTGTCCGCGCCGTTCATGATCACCTTGCAGCCGGTGTCGAGGTCCTGCGTGGCGCCGGCGAAGGTGATGCCGGTGAACTCGCAGCTGCTGCGGTCGCCCGCCATGATGGTGGTGGGGTAGAGGTAGCTCACGTGGCTGCCAAAGGAGCCGGAGACCCACTCCATCTTTGCTTCGGCGCCGATCGTGGCGCGCTTGGTGTTGAGGTTGTACATGTTCTTGGACCAGTTCTCGATCGTGGAGTAGCGCAGGCGCGCGCCGTCCTTCACGAAGAGCTCCACCGCGCCGGCGTGGAGGTTGGCCTCGTAGTACTTGGGCGCGGAGCAGCCCTCGATGAAGTGCAGGTCGGCGCCGGGCTCCACGATGATGAGCGTGTGCTCGAACTGGCCCGCGCCCGCCGCGTTGAGGCGGAAGTAGCTCTGCAGCGGGTAGGGCAGCGTCACGCCCGCGGGCACGTAGACGAACGAGCCGCCCGACCACACGGCGTAGTGCAGCGCCGCGAACTTGTGGTCGGTGGGCGGGATCAGCGTGCCGAAGTACTCGCGCACGACGGGCTCCCACTGGGGGTCGTGCAGCGCGTCCTCGATCGTGGTGTAGACGACGCCCTGCTTGGCCACGTCGTCGCGCATGTTGTGGTAGACGATCTCGGAGTCGTACTGGGCGCCCACGCCGGCGAGGCTCTCGCGCTCCGCCTCGGGGATGCCCAGGCGCTCGAAGGTGTCCTTGATGTCGGCGGGCACGTCGTCCCAGCTCTTGGCCTGCTTGGTCTTGGGCGAGACGTACGTGGAGATGTGGTCCAGGTCCAGCCCCGCGATGCTCGGCCCCCAGTTCTCGGCCATCGGGCGCGCGTGATAGAGCTCGAGCGCGCGCAGGCGCATCTCGAGCATCCAGGCGGGCTCGTCCTTCTTCTCGGAGATCGCGCGGACGATCTCGGGCGTCAGGCCGTCGTCGTAGCGCTCGTAGCCCTCCTCGGACTTGGTGAAGTCGTAGAGGGAGCGGTTGACGTCGGCGACCTGCGTGCGCTTGCGCTGATCGCTCACTCGGCATCACCGGCCTTGGGGCATCCCGGGCACTCGGCGCACGACGCGTCGCCCTTCTCGCCCGCGCGCTCGAAGCGCTCGAAGCCGTGGGCGTCGATGTCGGCGATGAGCTCGGCCGGCCCCTCGGCGACCATGCGGCCCTTGACCATGACGTGGGTGCGGTCGACCTCGAGGCGCTCGAGGATGCGCGTGTTGTGCGTGATCACGATGAGCGCGCCGCCGATCTGCTCGCGGTAGGCCTGGATGCCGCGGGAGACGATGCCCAGCGCGTCCACGTCCAGGCCCGAGTCGGTCTCGTCGAGGATGGCGAGCTTGGGCTGGAGCAGCAGGAGCTGCAGCATCTCGATCTTCTTCTTCTCGCCGCCGGAGAAGCCCACGTTGAGCTCGCGCATGAGGAAGCTCTGGTCGAGCTCGAGCTGGTCGGCGATCTGCCCCACGCGCTCGCGGAACTTGCGCGCGGTGGTCTTGAGCTCGGGGCGCTTCTGGCAGATGGTGCGCAGGAAGCTGTAGAGCGGCACGCCGGGCACCTCGACGGGGGCCTGGTAGGAGAGGAAGATGCCGGCCAGCGAGCGCTTGTCGGCGGAGAGCTCGGTCACGTCCTCGCCCGCGAAGGAGATGCGGCCGGAGCTCACGCGATAGACCGGGTCGCCCATGATGACGTGTCCGAGCGTGGACTTGCCGGCGCCGTTGGGGCCCATGAGGACGTGGCACTCGCCCTCGCCGACGGCAAGGTCGACCTCGTGCAGGATGGGCTTGTCCTCGGTGCCTGCCGAGAGGGCGCTCACGTTGAGTAGCTGAGATGCCATGGTCTGCCTTTCTCCTCGCGGGCCGCGCCGGGTCCGCGCCTGATTCGCTAGCCTAATTCATACTAATGAGTGGGGAATTAAAGGCAAGCCTCGGGGCGAGAAAAACCGGCGCTTCGCAACAAATCCTACTAGCTTGGGGGTATTTTCAGCCGCGGACGTTTGCGGGGTCGTTACGGTCGCGTGCGTCGTGCCGGGCGAGAAGTACCATGGCGCAGGGCTTGTTGGCGGCGGCGGGAGGCTCTTCTTAGCATGGACGCGTGGAAGCGGCTCGGCGGCTTCATCGGGAGCCACATGGCATTTGTCTCGCCGGCGTGCGTCGTGCTGGGCGTGCTCTTCCCGGACCAGCTCTCCGTCCTCAAGCCGGCCGTGACGCCGCTCTTTGCGTTCATGACGTTCCAGAGCTCGCTCTCCAACACCTTCGGCAACCTCGCGCGGGTGGTGCGCCGCCCGCTGCCGATGCTCGTCTCGCTCGCGCTGGCGACGGTGGCCATGCCATGCGTGGCGTGCGCGCTCGCGACGGCGCTCTTCGGGACGAGCCCCAATCTGGTCTGCGGCATCGTGCTCGAGTACAGCGTGCCCGTCGCCGTGGTCTCGGCCATGTGGACCAACATGCTCGGCGGCGACCCGGCGCTCTCGCTGGCCACGATCCTGGTCTCAACGGTGGCTGCGCCCGTGACCATCCCACTTACGTTGCACCTGCTGCTGGGCCAGGTCGTCGAGGTCGATGCCGCACGGATGATGGGGGAGATGGCGGTCTCCATCGCGCTGCCGGCGCTCGCGGGCACGGCCCTCAACGACGCCACGCGCGGCCGCGCGGCGCGCGAGCTCTCGCCGGTCGTCGCGCCGGCGGCGAAGATCGCGCTCGTGCTGGTGATCCTCTGCAACTCGACGGGCGTGGCTCCCTACGTGCGCGCGCTCACGCCCCAGCTCGTGGGCGTGGCGGCCTTCATCTGCGCGTTCGCGGCGTGCGGGTATGCGCTCGGCCTGGCGGCCGCGCGGGCGCTTCGCCGACCGCACGAGCAGGAGGTCTCGATGACCTACCTCGTGGGCATGCGCAACATCTCCGCGGGAGCGGTGATAGCGGGGGAGTACTTCCCAGGCGAGGTGATGTTTCCCGTGGTCATCGGGACGCTCTTCCAGCAGGTGCTGGCGGCGGGGTTCGGCACGGCGCTGCGCCGGCTGGGCCGCGCGGGCGGTGCTTCGCGGTAGGGCCCAACCCGCCGTCGCGCGTTGTGTACACAGCTCGGCGTTGTGTACACCGTTGCCGGATGTGTACACTCCCGCGACCCGCCCGTTCTTCTCGTCAGCTCGTTTACCTGCGAAAATGCTAGATGTCCGAATTCGGATTGTGTACACACCCGGCTGAGGTGTACACAACGTGCCGCTGTGTACACAACTCGAGAGAGGGCCCAAAATGGCGCAGAGGTCCTTTTCTTGCAGACAAGCTCTCCGTGCGGGCTAGCCGCGGGTCCAGCGGCGGCGCGGCCGGCCGTCGTCTAGGATGACGGCGAGCGCGGCGACGGCTACGACGGCGATGAAGATGAGCTTTTTCACGATGACCTCCCTGGCCTCGGGTTCTTCTCGCCCAGCATTGTCCGCTCACCGGTCCGTCGCCGCCATCGGGCTGGCTTACCGCCGTCTTGCGCTTTCGTAAGGTTGGCCGCCGTCCGCGCTGTGCATGCTGCAAAAGCAAGGTTGTGTGGCAGGGGCGTGGCTGCGCTTTCCGGGAGGCCTATCGCGAGAAGAACAAGGCGATTGTGGGCAATACATTTGATATCGGGCGGCCGTCAGTGGCGGGCCGCGTCGTGCTTCTCGCTGAATTTGGGGCGCTTTGTCACGTTTGACGGGGTTGTGGGCAAAACGATTGATGCGCGGGCGAGAGGAGCATCAAACATGTTGCTCACAACCGGGTGTTTCGGCGGGGATACGGCACCCTTGCCGCGCGGCCGTGCCGCCGGCCCCTGTCGTAGAATGGGGCGCAGTGACGATAGGAGGACCTATGCCCCTAACCAGAGAAGACGTCGCGGGCATCGCGGACTACGCGCGCATCGCGCTCACGCCCGAGGAGCTCGACGAGATGACCGCCTACATGAACGACGCCGTGGCGCTGCTCGACCCCATCCGCCAGTACGACCTTGAGGGCGTGGAGCCCACCTTCCACCCCATCGGGGATCTCTCCAACGTGATGACCGACGACGTGCCGGACGACGAGGTCCGCCACCTGCCCGTCGACGTGGCGCTCGAGAACGCCGGCGCGTCGCGCGACCGCAGCTTCCGCGTCCCGTCCATCCTCGGCGACCAGGGAGGTGACCGCTGATGGCAGCCAACTTCGACCAGCTCTCCGCGCGCGAGATCGCCGCGGGCGTCGCAAACGGCGACTTCACGGCCGTCGAGGTGGCCCGCGCGGCGCTCGACGCCGTGGAGGCCCGCGACGGCGAGGTCAAGGCGTTCCTGCAGGTCTCCGCGGACCTTGCGCTCGCCGCGGCCGAGGCCACCGACCGCGCCCGCGCGGCAGGCGAGAGGCTCGGCCCCCTCGCCGGCGTGCCCGTGGCCTTCAAGGACAACATGCACCTCGTGGGCACCCGCACCACCTGCGCCTCGCGCATGCTCGAGAACTACGAGTCCACGTTCACGGCAACCTGCGTCCAGCGCCTGCTCGACGCCGGCGCCACGCCCGTGGGCAAGACCAACATGGACGAGTTTGCCTTCGGCTCCTCAACTGAGTCCTCGGCCTTCCACCCCACCGCCAACCCGTGGGACGTCGCGCGCGTCCCCGGCGGCTCCTCGGGCGGCTCGGCCGCTGCCGTCGCCGCAGGCGAGGTCACGGTCTCGCTGGGCTCGGACACCGGCGGCTCGATCCGCCAGCCGGCCTCCCTCTGCGGCGTCGTGGGCCTCAAGCCCACCTACGGCGCCGTCAGCCGCTACGGCGTCGTGGCCTTTGGCTCCTCGCTCGACCAGGTCGGCCCCTTCGGCCGCCGCGTCGAGGACGTGGCCCTTGCCATGAACGCGCTCACCGCCGGCGGCCGCGATCCGTGGGACTCCACGAGCCAGCCCGTCGCGTGCGACTTCGCCGCGCACCTCGACGACCCCATCGAGGGCCGTCGTGTGGGCGTCGTCCCCGCGCTCATGGAGGCCGCCGGCCTCACCGACGAGGTCCGCGATGCCGTGAGCGCCGCCGCCCGCGCGCTGGCCGACCAGGGCGCCGAGCTCGTCGAGGTGGACCTTCCCAACATCGCCTCGGCCATCGCGGCCTACTACGTGATCGCGCCGTGCGAGGCTTTCTCCAACCTCGCGCGCTTTGACGGCGTGCGCTACGGCTACCAGGAGCCCGGCCAGGCCACGCTGGCCGAGCAGACCTCGCTCTCCCGTGCGCACGGCTTTGGCGAGGAGGCCAAGCGCCGCCAGATGCTGGGCGCCTACCTGCTCTCCTCGGGCGTCTACGATACGTACTACTACCCGGCGCAGCAAGTCCGCACCCTCATCACGGCCGACTATGCCCGCGCGTACGAGAAGTGCGATGTCATCCTCATGCCCGCCGCGCCGCGCACGGCGTTCAAGTTCGGCGAGCTCTCCGACCCCACGCAGATGTACGCGTCGGACATGTTCACGATCTCCAACAACATCGCTGGCAACGGCGGCGTCTCGGTGCCGCTGGGCCTGGGCGCCGCGACCGGCCTGCCCGTGTCGGCGCAGCTGCAGGGCCCGGCCTTCGCCGACGCGCGGCTGCTCACGTTTGCGCGCGCGATCGAGCGGTCCTTCTCGCCCGACGGCGGGGCCCCAGTCGCGCCCGCCTTTGCCGGGAAGGGGGGTGAGCTCGCATGAAGAAGCTCGCCGAGGTCCTCAAGGACTGGGAGGCCGTGATCGGCCTCGAGGTCCACACCGAGCTCACCACGCTTGAGACAAAGATGTTCTGCAACTGCCGCCTCTCCCACGACGACCCGCCCAACACCAACGTCTGCCCCGTGTGCCTGGGCATGCCGGGCGCCCTGCCCGTCCCCAACGAGAAGGCCATCGAGTCGATCGTCATGGCGGGCCTGGCCACCAACTGCCAGATCATGCGCCACTCCATGTTCTACCGGAAGCACTACTTCTACCCGGATATGGCCAAGAACTTCCAGACCACGCAGGGGCCGGTGGCCTTCTGCATGCACGGCCACCTGGACCTCGAGGTCTCCGGGGCCGGAGCCAAGGAGCGCCCGGACGCCACGGTCGAGAAGGACGCCGACGGCGGCTACGTCGCGCCCATCCGGATCCTGCGCATCCACATGGAGGAGGACGCCGCCAAGATGGTGCACGTGGGCGGCGAGGAGGGCCGCATCACCGCGGCGACCGAGTCCCTCATCGACTACAACCGCTGCGGCACGCCGCTCATCGAGCTCGTCACCGAGCCCGACCTGCGCACGCCCGAGGAGGCGCGCCTCTTCATGGAGAAGCTGCGCCAGACGTTCCTCACGCTCGGCATCTCCGACTGCTCGCTCGAGAGCGGCTCGATGCGCTGCGACGGCAACATATCGCTGCGCCGCCGCGGCGCCACGGAGTTTGGCACCAAGACGGAGATGAAGAACATCAACTCGTTCAAGAGCCTCCACGACGCGCTCGAGTACGAGATCTGCCGCCAGGCCGAGGTGCTCGAGGAGGGCGGCATCGTCTACCAGGAGACGCGCCACTGGGAGCCCAGCCGCCGCCGCACCGTGGTCATGCGCGTCAAGGAGACCGCGGACGACTACCGCCTCTTCCCGGACCCCGACCTCGCGCCCTTCGACCTCACCGACGAGTTCATCGACCGCTGCCGCGCGCGCATCCCCGAGCTGCCCGATGCCAAGCGCGATCGCTACGTCGCCGACTACGGCCTCAAGCGCGCCGACGCCGCCCAGCTCGCCGGCGACCCCAAGGTGGCAGCCTTCTTCGAGGAGGCTCTCGAGGGCGTGGGCGAGAAGGTCGTGGGCACGCTGGCCAACGTCATGGTCAACCTCGTGCCGAGCTACGACGCGCTCACCGTGGGGCAGGTCCGCGGCATCGCCGGTCTTCTCGCCGAGGATGCGCTCACGTTTGCGCAGGCGCGCGAGGTGCTCGATGCGATCAACGGCACCGACGAGGACGCGGTCGCCTACGTGGACGCCCACGGCATGCGCCAGTCCACCGACGAGGGCGCGCTCGGCGCCATCGTGGACGAGGTGCTCGGCCGCTGCGCCGACCAGGTCCAGCAGTACCGCGACGGCAACAAGAAGGTGCTCGGGTTCCTCGTGGGCCAGTGCATGAAGGCGGCAAAGGGCTCCGGCAACCCCAAGGCCTTCAACAAGATGCTCGCCGAGAAGCTCGAGGGGTAGACGCCCCAAAACGACGGCGCCCCGCCTTGCACGCAGGACTGCGCTTCGCGAAAGATCCTGCTCAGCAAGGCGGGGCGCCGCCGTTTTGGGGCGGCCTCTCGTTCGTCGCGAGGCGCCGATAAGGGGCCGGTTGTGGACGGTTTCGAGGCAAAAAGTGACCATAACTGGCCCGTAATTCTCGGCTGCGCGGGCGTCCCAACCTGATAGACTGCCGACTCCGAAGGGGCAGGGCGTGCCGGAGGGGGCAGCGGTGGACGAGCAGATCGAGGCGGCGGTCGAGCCGGTCTCAGAGGTCGTGAGCGAGGACGAGGCGCAGCGTGCCGAGCGGCTCTCAAAGAAGCGCATGGCCTACAGCTTCCCGCAGTTCTTTGGCCTGCTCAACGTGGGCCTCATCCTCACGGCCGTGGCGCTCGTGCTCTTCAAGACCCCCAACCACCTGGCCTTCGGCGGCACCACGGGCTTTGCCATCCTGTTCAACGCGGCGATCCCGGCCCTGCCCGTCTCCGTCTACATGTGGATCATGAACGCGGTGCTCGTGCTCCTGGGTCTTATCTTCCTGGACCGCAAGGCGGTGCTGTGGAGCGCGTTCGCGTCGTTTGCGCTCTCGGGCTACACGTCGCTCTTCGAGTGGCTGTTCCCCGTGAGCCAGTCCATCACCGGCGACCTCTGGCTCGACGTCTGCTTTGCCGTGCTGCTGCCGGCCGTGGGCTCGGCCATCGTCTTTGACATCGGCGCGTCCACCGGCGGCACGGACATCCTTGCCATGATCTTGCGCAAGCGCACCGACATCGAGATCGGCAAGGCGCTCTTCGCCGTGGACGTGGCCGTCGTGGTGGCGGCGATCAGCATCTTCGGCGCGCGCGTGGGCCTCTACTGCGTGCTCGCGCTCATCGGCAAGACCTTCGTGGTCGACGGCTTCATCGAGTCCATCCGTCAGCGCAAGGTCTGCCAGGTCATCTGCGACCACCCGCGCGACGTGGAGGAGTTCATCGTCAAGAAGCTCGGCCGCACCGCCACGCTGCAGTTTGGCTGGGGAGCGTACTCCGGCAAGCGCGTGGTCATCCTCACGAGCGTGCTGTCGCGCCGCGAGGCCATGAAGCTGCGCCTCTTTGTGCGCGCCACCGACCCGGGCGCCTTCATCACGATCACCAGCAGCTCCGAGATCATCGGGCGCGGCTTCCGCGGCGTCAACTAGGGGGCGCGTGCCGCCTCCGCGCCTCGCCGGGCGCGTCCCGCCGAGCCCGCCCGCGCCTCGACTTTTGTACGAACAAAAGTTGGGGCGGCAAAGCATAAAATTACATATATCATCTAAGAGGATGTACGAGCCTATCGAGGTCGTACAAAAGTCGGACGAGAAGGACACTGGGCGACGACGCCCCTGCTAGGCGAGAAGAACCTCGGCCCGCAGCAGCCCGCCGACTCGCTACTCCTTCGGGCCGTTCTTGGCCTCGTCGAGGTAGCTGTAGAGCGTGTACTTGGAGATGCCGAAGAACTTGCAGACCTTGGGGCCGGACTTCGTGATGAGGAACGCCCCCGTGTCGTTGAGGTAGCGGATCGCGCGGACCTTCTCCTCCTTGGTCATGAGCGCAACCGGCGTGCCCACGAGCTCCACGCTCTGCTCGATCAGATCGTCCAGGAGGTCGGCGACGCTGCGCACGATCGGCTCGGGCTCGCGGGGCGCGCTCGGCTCGGTTCCCACGACCTCGGCGATGGTGTCGCCCATGGCGCGCAGCAGCGTGATGTCGTAGTTGAGAGCGAAGATGCCCACCGCGCGTCCGCTCTCGTCGCGGATGAAGACGGTCGACGACTTGAGGATCTTGCCGTCCGCGGTCTTGGTGAGGTAGGCGAGGCGGTCCTCGAGCTGGGCGTCGCCGGCGTGCAGCGCCTCGAGCACCACGTGGCTGGGCCCGTCGCCCACCTTGCGGCCGGTCACGTGCCCGTTCTCGATGGCGACGATGGAGTGGCTGGGATCTGCGCTCTCGAGGTCGTGCACCACGACCTCGCACCCGCTGCCAAACTGCAGGGCGAGCGCGTGGGCGAGTCGCTTGTAGAAGTCGAGCTGCTCTGGGCTCATGTGGTTCTCCTCGGGGCGTCGAGCGCGGCAGGGTCGGGGCATCCTGTGCCCGCGCGCATGAAAATATGTCAGGCGCGGTCGGCTGTCAGGCGGCTCGGGGGGCACCGTGCACTTGTTCCGCTATCGCGTTATAGCATATCGAGACTAACGAAAAAAGTGCTCAGAGGCCAAATCGCCAACCGCTCACGCCCCTCAACCTACCGTCTAACAGATTTTTATTAAAGCAGACAAATTGTTAGCCACGCCGCGCAATACTATCGAAACATAGTCGCATCATCGTGGAGAGGACGATCATGTCGAAGGCCAAGGCGCAGACCGCAGAGGTCAAGGAGGCGCACGACTACCTGTTCCAGCGTGAGGGGATGCCGCCCGTCGGCGACATGATCCCCTGTGCGCTCCAGCACGTGCTGGCGTCGTTCGCCGGCATCATCACCCCGGCAATCCTCATCGCCGCGACGTTTGACTTCACGACGCAGCAGCGCACCGACATCATCCAGGTGGCGCTGATTCTCTCCGCCATCGACACGGCCCTGCAGGCCTTCGCGCCGTTCCGCCGCATCGGCGGCAACCTGCCCATCGTCATGGGCGTCTCGTTTGCGTTCCTGCCGGCGCTGCAGGCCATGGGCGCCACGTTCTCCTTTGGGTCGCTGCTCGGCGGCGAGATCGTGGGCGGCGTCGCGGCCATCCTGTTTGGCGTCTTCTACGGCAAGCTCAAGCAGTTCTTCCCGCCGGTGGTCACGGGCACGGTGATCTTCACGATCGGCGTGTCGCTGTACCCCACCGCCATCAAGTACATGGCGGGCGGCGAGGGCACAGACCTCTGGGGCACCCCGCAGGCCTGGTGCGTGGCGCTCGTCACGTTCGCCGTGGTCTTTGGCCTCAACAACTTCGCCAAGGGCACGCTCAAGCTCGGCAGCGTCTTCTTCGGTATGATCGCCGGCATCATCGTGTCCGCCCCGTTCGGCATGCTCGACTTCTCCGCCGTGGGCTCCGCCGGCGTCTTCGCCTTCCCCAAGATCATGCCGTACGCGATCGAGTTCCACCCCGAGGTCTGCATCACGCTCGCCGTGGTCTACCCGATGGTCGCCATCCAGGTCATCGGCGACGTCTCGGCCGCGTGCCTGGGCTCCATGGACCGCATGCCCACCGAGCGCGAGCTCTCGGGCGCCATCGTCTCCCAGGGCTGCACGTCGCTCGTCTCCGCCTTCATCGGCGGCCTGCCCACCTCCGCGCTCGGCCAGAACGTGGGCATCATCTGCTCCAACAAGGTCGTCAACAGGTGGGTCTTCGTGATCGTGGCGGTGGTCTTTGCCGCTGCCGGCCTGCTCCCGCAGCTCTCGGCGCTGCTCACGGCCATCCCGCAGCCCGTCATCGGCGGCGCCACCGTGGGCGTGTTCGGCACCATCACCATGAACGGCGTCCGCATGTTCACCAAGGACGGCCTCACGCCGCGCACCACCACCATCGTGGGCACCTCCGTCGTGTTTGGTCTGGGCATCTGGATGGCGACCGGGTGCCTCGCCGGCCCCGGCATGCCCTCCTGGGTGACCACCGTCATCGGCTCCAACGCCATCACCCCGGCCGCCCTCATGGCGATCCTGCTCAACCTCATCCTGCCCGCCGACCCGCCGCACGAGATCCGCGCCGCGGCGACCAAGGAGCAGGCTGTCGCCAAGGTCATGCCCGCAAGCAAGGAGTAGGTCCTTCTCGCCCGTCAATTGGGGACAGTCCCCAATTAACACAAAAGATTTATGTTAATTGGGGACTGTCCCCAATTAACAGACAGGAGACAGACATGCTGCTCGTCACCAACGGTCGCGTCATCACGCGCGACGCTGACAACGCCTACCTCGAGGACGGCGCCGTCGCCATCGATGGCGAGAAGATCGCCGAGGTCGGGCCCGCTGCCGCGCTGGCCGAGAAGTACCCGGGCGCCGAGGTCGTGGACGCCCGCGGCGGCGTCATCATGCCGGGCCTGGTGAACTGTCACACCCACATCTACTCCGGCCTGGCCCGCGGCCTGTCCATCAAGGGCTGCAACCCCACCAACTTCCTCGAGAACCTCGAGCAGCAGTGGTGGAAGATCGACGACAACCTCACGCTCGACGGCACCCGCGCGAGCGCCTACGCCACCGTGCTGGACAGCCTCCGCGACGGCGTGACCACGATCTTCGACCACCACGCGAGCTTCTGCGAGATCCCCGGCTCCCTCTTTGCCATCAAGGACGTCTGCGAGGAGACCGGCATCCGCGCGTGCCTGTGCTACGAGACCTCCGACCGCCGCGGCGACGAGAAGCGCGACCAGGCCATCGCCGAGAACGCCGAGTTCGCGCAGTGGGCCGCCCAGCAGGACTCCGGCATGATCGCCGCGATGTTCGGCGGCCACGCCACCTTCACGCTCTCCGACGAGACGATGGACAAGATGGCCGAGGCCAACAATGGCCTCACCGGTTTCCACATTCATGTCTGCGAGGGCATGAACGACGTCTGGGACTCCCGCCAGAACCGCGGCGGCATCTTGCCGATCGAGCGCCTGCTGCAGCACGACCTCCTGGGCCCGCGCACGATGCTCGGCCACTGCATCCACGTCACGCCCGCCGAGATGGACATCATCAAGGAGACCGGCGCCCACATCGTCAACAACCCCGAGTCCAACATGGGCAACGCCGTGGGCTGCGCGCCGGTGCTCGAGTTCTTCCGCCGCGGCATCCCCGTGCACATGGGCACCGACGCCTACACGCACGACATGCTCGAGAGCCTCAAGGTCTTCCTCATCATCCAGCGCCACAACGCGGCCATGCCCAACGTGGGCTGGGTCGAGGCCATGACGATGCTCTTCCAGAACAACCCCGCCATGGCGAGCGCCTACTTCGGGCGCGAGGTCGGCGTCCTCAAGCCGGGCGCCGCGGCCGACGTCATCGTGATGGACTACCCGGTCTTCACCCCGTTCTCCGACGAGAACATCGACGGCCACATGCTCTTCGGCATGATGGGCAAGAACTGCCGCACCACGATCGTCAACGGCAAGGTGCTCTACAAGGACCGCGAGTTCGTGGCCTTCGACGAGGAGCGCATCAACGCCTGGACCCTCGAGCAGTCAAAGAAGCTCTGGGGCACGCTCAACGAGCGCACGTACTAGGAACAGACGGCCTCCGCGGGGCCGATCGTCACCCAATCGCCGGCGCGCGGTCTCGCCGGCGGGCCAAATGATTCAAAAGGGGTCTGTCCCCTTTTGAATCACGGAGAGGAGCAGCAATGAGCGACGTCATGAGGCCGATCCCGTTCGCGCAGGTAATGGACTGGATCCTGACCGAGCACGACACGCAGGCCAGCATCTTCGGCGTGCGCAAGGCCTACGTCCACGAGGGCGGCGCCGAGCCCATCTTTGCCGAGAAGATCGAGACCCCCTTTGGCCCGGCCGCCGGCCCCAACACCCAGCTGGCGCAGAACATCGTGGCCTCCTACGTGGCGGGCTCGCGCTTCTTCGAGCTCAAGACCGTCCAGATCATGGACGGCGAGGAGCTCTCCGCCTGCGTGAACAAGCCCTGCATCGTGGCCGAGGACGAGTGCTACAACTGCGAGTGGTCCACCGAGCTCACGGTCCCGCAGGCCTTTGCCGAGTACGTCAAGGCCTGGTGGGCCTGCAAGCTCATCGCCCGCGAGTACGGCCTCGGCGACCCCGACGGCTTCGTCTTCAACATGTCCGTGGGCTACAGCCTCGAGGGCATCAAGTCCGAGAAGGTCGACAAGTACATCGAGGGCATGAAGGACGCCTCCGGCACCGAGGTCTGGGCCGAGTGCCGCGACTGGGCCCTCGCCAACCTCGACCGCTTCGCCAACGTGGACGCCGACTTCGTCAACTCGGTCTCCCCGCAGGTCTCCAACTCCGTCACCGAGTCCACGCTCCACGGCTGCCCGCCCGACGAGATCGAGCGCATCGCCACCTACCTCATCACCGAGAAGGGCGTGAACACCTACATCAAGTGCAACCCGACGCTGCTGGGCTACGACTTCGCCCGCGGCCGCCTCAACGAGCTGGGCTTTGACTACATCGTCTTCGACGACACGCACTTCCGCGAGGACCTGCAGTGGGCCGACGCCGTTCCGATGTTCGAGCGCCTGATCAAGCTCTGCGCCGAGAAGGGCCTCGCCTTCGGCGTCAAGCTCACCAACACGTTCCCGGTTGACGTGACTCGCGGCGAGCTGCCGAGCGAGGAGATGTACATGTCCGGTCGCTCGCTGTTCCCGCTCACGATCGAGCTTGCGCGCCGCATCGCCCGCCAGTTCGACGGCCGCCTGCGCATCTCCTACTCCGGCGGCGCCGACGCCCGCAACATCCGCGAGCTCTACGCGGCGGGCATCTGGCCGATCACCATGGCGACCAACGTCCTCAAGCCCGGCGGCTACGAGCGCTTCTTCCAGATCGCCGGTCTTCTCGCCGGCGAGAAGCGCTCCGAGGTCGTGGACGTTGACGCCGTGACCGAGCTCGCCGCCCGCGTGGCCTCCGGCAAGGACTACCAGAAGCCCATCAAGCCGGCCAAGCCCCACAAGATCGACGCCGAGCTGCCGCTCATGAGCTGCTTCACGGCGCCCTGCCGCACCGGCTGCCCCATCAGCCAGGACATCCCGGCCTACCTCTCCCGCGTTGACGAGGGCAAGTTCGCGGAGGCCCTGCGCATCATCGTCGAGAAGAACGCGCTGCCGCACATCACCGGCAACCTCTGCCCGCACCCCTGCGGCGCCAAGTGCGAGCGCGCCTTCTACGAGCCCGACGGAGCGCGCATCCGCGGCCACAAGCTCGACGCGGCCCGCGGCGGCTTCGACGAGGTCCTGCGCGAGCTCAAGGCCACCCCGGTGGCGCCGGTCCCGGGCGCCGCGGGCAAGAACGTCGCCGTCATCGGCGGCGGCCCGGCCGGCCTCGCCACGGCGTTCTTCCTCACGCGCGCGGGCGCCGAGGTCACGATCTTCGAGCGCACCAGCGCCCTCGGCGGCGTCGCGCGCCACATCATCCCCGAGTTCCGCATCTCCCACGATGACATCGACCGTGACGTCGAGCTCTGCCTCGCCTTTGGCGCCAAGGCCGTGCTCGGCCGCGAGGTCTCGAGCGTGCAGGCGCTTCTCGACGAGGGCTTCACCGACGTCGTGGTGGCCACCGGCGCGTGGGCGCCCGGCAAGGTGGGCCTCAAGGCCGGCGAGGAGATCGACGTCCTGGAGTTCCTCGAGGCCGCCAAGGCAGGCGAGCCCCTGGAGCTGGGCACCGACGTCGTGATCGTGGGCGCCGGCAACACCGCCATGGACGCCGCGCGCGTGGCCAAGCGCGCCGCGGGCGTGCAGAACGTGCGCATCGTCTACCGCCGCACCAAGAAGGAGATGCCGGCGGACGAGGAGGAGCTGCAGCTGGCGTGCGAGGAGGGCGTCGAGCTCTGCGAGCTCCTGGCCCCGATCGGCGTGGCCGACGGCAAGCTGGCCTGCGAGGTCATGCGCCTCGGCGAGCCCGACGAGTCCGGCCGCCGTCGCCCCGAGGGCACCGGCGAGACCGTGCAGGTGCCCGCCACCGCCGTGATCTGCGCGGTGGGCGAGCAGATCGAGCGCGGCCTGTACGAGGGCGCGGGCGTGGAGCTTGACCGCCGCGGCCGCCCGGCCGGCACCGCCACCGGCGTGGACCACGTCTGGGCCGCCGGCGACTGCCGCCGCGGGCCGGCAACCTTCGTCGAGGCCATCGCCGACGCGCAGGCCGTGGCGCGCGCCATGGTGGGCGTTGACTTCAACGCCTACGCCGATAAGAACGTGCGTGCCGACAAGTACGACGCGATCATGGGCCGCAAGGGCGACATCTGCCTCGACGTTGCAGGCTGCAAGACGAGCCGCTGCCTGGGCTGCGCCACCGTCTGCGAGGTCTGCTGCGACGTCTGCCCCAACCGCGCCAACGTGGCCATCAAGGTCCCGGGCCTCGCCCAGCAGCAGGTCGTCCACGTGGACGGCATGTGCAACGAGTGCGGCAACTGCGCCGTCTTCTGCCCGTGGAGCGGACGGCCGTACAAGGACAAGCTCACGCTCTTCTGGAGCGCCGAGGACATGGACGCGAGCGAGAACCGCGGCTTCCTGCCGCTGCCGGACGGCACGTTCCGCGTGCGCCTCGCCGGCGGCGAGGGCATCTATGACGTGCGCGACGCCGCGTGCGGCCTGCCCGAGGACGTGCGCCTCACCATCTGCGCAGTCTGCGACGACTACGCCTACCTGCTCGCCAAATGAGTCAAAAGGGGACAGACCCCTTTTGACTCATCCGCACCACCCGCGCCGAGTAAGAGTTCCTTGCAGTTTCAGGGCCCAAATCGCCCCGCTTTTCGCAAATAACTCTTACTCGGCGAGGAGCCGGAGGGAGCCGCCCTCCGCACGACCATCCACGAGGGGAGAGACATGGACGACGAGACCAGGCGCATCTGGGTCGCCGACGAGGGCTGCATAGGCTGCCGCCTCTGCGAGCGCGCCTGCCCCGCGGGCGCCATGCACGTCGAGGACAAGCAGGCCCGCATCGACTACAGCCTCTGCATCGCGTGCGGCATGTGCGCCACCAAGTGCCGCAAGGGCGTCATCCACGACACGCTGGGCATCTACGCCCCGGCCCAGTAGGGGAGGAGACCATGGCAGCCACAGCAAAGGCACCCGCCGAGTACCGCTTCACCGTCAACGGCGAGGAGCAGGTCGTCACCTGCGACAAGCCGCTCCTGCGCTACCTGCGCGACGACCTCAAGCTCACCTCCGTCAAGGACGGCTGCTCCGAGGGCGCGTGCGGCACCTGCACCGTGCTCGTGGACGACCGCGCCACCAAGGCGTGCGTCCTCACCACGCGCCTGGCCAACGGGCGCGACATCGTGACCGTGGAGGGCCTGCCCCACGAGGAGCAGGAGGCCTTCGTCTACGCCTTCGGCGCCGTGGGCGCCGTCCAGTGCGGATTCTGCATCCCCGGCATGGTCATGGCGGGCGCGGCCCTCGTCCACAAGGTGCCCGACCCAACCGAGGACCAGGTCAAGGTGGCCATCCGCGGCAACGTCTGCCGCTGCACCGGCTACAAGAAGATCATCGAGGGCATCCTGCTCGCTGCCGCGATCCTGCGGGGCGAGAAGAACATCGACCCCGAGCTCGAGCGCGGCGACGACTACGGCGTGGGCAAGCGCGCCTTCCGCGTGGACGTGCGCCGCAAGGTCCTCGGCTACGGCAAGTACCCCGACGACATCGACGAGCGCGACTTCCCCGACCTCACCTACGCCAGCGCCGTGCGCTCCAAGTACCCCCGTGCCCGCGTGGTCAAGATCGACGCCGAGAAGGCTCGCGCCATGCCGGGCGTCCTCGCCGTGCTCACGGCCGCCGACGTGCCCGTGAACGCCGTCGGCCACCTGCTCTACGACTGGGACGTCATGACCGCCGAGGGCGACATCACTCACTGCGTGGGCGACGCCATCGCGCTCGTGGTGGCCGAGGACGCGGCCACGCTCGAGAAGGCCAAGAAGGCCGTCAAGGTGGAGTACGAGGTCCTCGAGCCCGTTCGCTCCATCGAGGAGGCTCGCGCCGAGGGCGCGCCCGTGCTGCACAAGCCCTATCTCGCCTTCGGCAACTGGGTCACGCCCGAGAACAACATCTGCCAGCAGCGCCACGTGGTCCGCGGCGACGCGGCCGCCGCGCTCGCGGGAGCTGCGCACAAGGTGACGCGCACCTTCAAGACGCCGTTCACCGAGCACGCGTTCCTCGAGCCCGAGTGCGCCGTGGCCTTCCCGTACAAGGACGGCGTCAAGGTGTGCTCGTCGGACCAGGGCGCCTACGACTCCCGCAAGGAGATCGCCCACATGCTCGGCTGGGACGCCACGCCGGAGCGCGTGGTCGTGGAGACCATGCTCGTGGGCGGCGGCTTCGGCGGCAAGGAGGACGTCTCCGTGCAGCACCTGGCCGCGCTCGCCGCGCTCGCGGTGGACCGTCCCGTCAAGGTGCGCCTCACGCGCCAGGAGTCCATCAACTTCCACCCCAAGCGCCACTACATGGAGGGCACCTTCACCCTCGGCTGCGACGAGGACGGCACCTTCGTGGGCCTGGACTGCGAGATCAACTTCGACACCGGCGCCTACGCCTCGCTCTGCGGCCCGGTCCTGGAGCGCGCCTGCACGCACTCCGTGGGTCCCTACTGCTACCAGAACACGGACATCCGCGGCTTCGGCTGGTACACCAACAACCCGCCGGCCGGCGCGTTCCGCGGCTTCGGCGTCTGCCAGAGCGAGTTCGCGCTCGAGAGCCTCATCGATCTTCTCGCCGACGAGGTGGGCATCTCTCCGTGGGAGATCCGCTACCGCAACGCCATCGAGCCCGGCAAGGTCCTGCCCAACGGCCAGATCGCCGACCGCTCCACCGCCCTCAAGGAGACCCTGCTCGCGGTCAAGGACGTCTACGAGGCGCACCCCGGCCACGCCGGCCTCGCCTGCGCGATGAAGAACGCGGGCGTGGGCGTGGGCCTGCCCGACGCCGGCCGCTGCAAGATCCGCGTGGAGGAAGGCCGCGCCGTGGTCTACTCCGCCACCTCCGACATCGGCCAGGGCTGCAACACGGTCTTCCTGCAGGACGTCGCCGAGGCTACGGGCCTGCCGCTTTCCAACATCGTGAACGGCGAGTGCTCCACCGAGAACGCGCCCGACTCCGGCACCACCTCCGGCTCGCGCCAGACCCTCATCACCGGCGAGGCCGTGCGCGGCGCGGCGTTCCTCTTGCGCGACGCCATGCTCGCGGCGGAGGAGGGCACCGAGACCGGCACGGAGCCCGTGGTCGCCCACGGCGACGGCTTCGTGGTGGAGTACGCCGACGGCACGCCCTACGTGGGCCCGGGCGCCGGCTACCACGCCCAGGACCCGGTGGCCGCGCTCGCCAAGCTCGAGGGCCGCGAGTTCTCCTACGAGTACCTCGAGAAGACCGACAAGCTGGGCGCGGACGTCCCCAACCCCAAGAGCCACGTGGCCTACGGCTACGCCACGCACGTCGTGGTCCTGGACGACGACGGCCGCGTGACCGAGGTCCACGCCGCGCACGACTCCGGCAAGGTGGTGAACCCCATCGCCATCCAGGGCCAGATCGAGGGCGGCGTGCTCATGGGCATGGGCTACGCGCTCACGGAGCGCTTTGACCTTAAGGACTGCGTCCCGCAGGTGAAGTTTGGCACGCTCGGGCTCTTCCGCGCCCCGGACATTCCCTACATCAACGCCATCTACGTCGAGAAGGACGAGCTGCTCGACGTGGGCTACGGCGCCAAGGGCATCGGCGAGATCGCCACGATCCCGACCGCGCCCGCGGTCCAGAACGCCTACCGTGCCCTCACCGGTGAGCTCCAGACCGAGCTCCCGCTCAAGAACACGTACTACTCGCGCGACAAGTAGCTCCGCTTCGTCGCATACCCCTCACAGAGGGCCCGCCGGTTCTGCCATGCCCGGCGGGCCCTCGTCTTGTGCGCACTTCTCGGCGTTGTGCACACCCCCAAGCCGGATGGTCGTACAAATCTCCGCAGCCCCGAACAGCCCAACTGGGAAAACGTCCCGGCACGCCCCAGAACCCCCGACTTTTGTACGACCATGCGTGCGGCCCGGCCTACGGCCTCGCCATACCGTCTCGCCGGCGTTATGCCCCATGGTTCATCGCGAGGGCGCTAAAGTTAATTGAGTTCTCGTTGTGCGCGACCGCCTGCTGAAACAAGTCAAAGTCCGACGTTATGACGGGGATGCCCTCTTCGGCTAGCCTCACATATGAAGCGTCGGTGAACCCCAGCCACATGAAGGGCCTCTCCTCGACCACCTTGACAGCAGGATCGTGCTTCTCGCTCAGCGCCTCTCCAGACTTGATGAGCTCCCTCAGCATCTGATAGCAGCGGGTTCGGGAGCTCTTATCTGAATCCAGCAGATTGGTCGTCTCCGCAAGGCATCCCGGCGTGACGACAATCTCGTCGTAGCCCGCAAGAAGCCTGCAAAGAAGATCGTAAGAACCGATATCGTAGCCAGAGAGGCGTTTGTGACGAGCTATTGTCGCGCGGTCCGCAAGCCCAACAATAAAGAGCAGGAAGACGTTGGTGTCGAGTGCGACCTTACGCCGGCTCATGATAGGGCTCCATCCTCTTGAGCTCGAGCGTGGCTCCATCGAGGATGAGCGTCTTATAGGTGCGCAGCGACTTCGGGCTGGTGGTGAGCCCCGCGAGGGCCGTGGTCGGAAGGTCGCTTCCGAGGACGTAGCCGACGATGACGCGCCAACTGGCCCCGTCCTCACTCAGCTCGATGCCCTCGAGAGCCGCGTACTTGGCCTCCGGGATGAGCTCGACGAGGATCTCAACAGCCTTCTTTGCCGCGACCTGAGCCGACGAGACGTCCATGACGAGTCCTCCAACCATGTCTTTCCCTTCTCATCAAGTCTATCGCACCCGCTAGGATCGAAGTCATGATCTGGGGCTCTTAGCTCCCGCTTTCCATCCTCTCGAGCATCTGCGCCCGCACCTCCTCTTGGCTCCATCCGTTGAGCCCCCAGAGCGGCAGCTCCCGGGAGACCTTCTCCATGGCGAGAAGAACGTTGGGATCGGGCTCGTCACGGAAGGGGTCGTAGTCCCGAGGACCGGGCGGATAGGTGTAGATCATGAGGAACTGGGCGTCCTCATAGGCGCGGTTGCCATTGATGTCGATCATGGTCGAGGTGACGCGTGCGACCCTGTTCACGTTGTGTGCGATATAGAACCGCTCGTCTTCTCTCTTTGGATGGTCCGGTCGGCTGACGCGCACGTCAAGCAGCGCCTCCACGAGCCTCTTTGCGCAGTCCGCGTTCTCGATAAGGGCCGAGTGACCCTTCACCAGCTCGTCGAAGCTGAGCTCGTGGATGGGGTGGGCGCGATGGCGTTTCGCGAGCTCGGCGCGCAGCTCCCTCTCGTGCTCAAGCTCTTGCGGGAGCTCCTTCTCGTAGCGGTCCATATGCTCCCAGTCGTTATGCTTGATGTAGTAGAAGAACCATTCGGCGTGTCCTGC
This sequence comes from uncultured Atopobiaceae bacterium, assembly GCA_944320385.1. Classification (GTDB taxonomy): domain Bacteria; phylum Actinomycetota; class Coriobacteriia; order Coriobacteriales; family Atopobiaceae; genus Thermophilibacter. The sequence continues at coordinate 67,235 of CALUHH010000007.1, forward strand.
GTCGGAGAATGCTCCTGCCAGCGCATACTCGACGTCATCGTCATCAAACCAGGTGTCACATACTCCTTGGAAAGCGGGACGCCGCTGTGCCGCCGCCTCGCGCATGGTCGCATAGTCCATCGGGAGCTCGGGGAAGGCCTTGTGGTACAGGTCGACAAGATCATTTATCGGGATGATCCCGCAGAGTTCCGCATACGTGTCCGCGAACGCCTCCGGGTCAGATGCCACCTCAAAGGGGGTGTGCCGCTCGCGCTCGTACATGATGTGCTGTTCCATGGCGCCTCCTCGGTCGTGTGGGGAGCACACCCTAGCACGGGGGCGGCGGCCCTTGTCTTGCACGCAGCTGCATCGGAGCTGAATGACCGGCTCAGACGGGGCGAGAAGAACCTCGGCCCCGGGATTCTGTCGGCAGACGGCGCCGCTCGGCCGGCAGCCGGCGAAGGCGCCCCGCGGCGTGCGCACTCGCCGGCGTTGTGTGTACCTCGCGAGCCGGGTGGTCGTACAAATCTCCGCAGCCCCGAACAGCCCAACTGGGAAAACGTCCCGGCACGCCCCAGAACTCCCGACTTTTGTACGACCATGCGCACGGCCCGGCCTACGGCCTCGTCACGCCATCGCCTGGCGGCGCGCGGCGCGCTCGTCCTCCTCGTCCATGCGCTCGATGAGCCACACCTTCATGAGGGACTGGCGCGTCACCCCATAGCGCGCTGCGAAGGCGTCCAGCCGCGCGATGACCGGGTCGGTCATGTCGAGCGCGACCCTTCTGCTCGGCTGCTTCCCGGGCTGCTCGATGCTCGTCATGTCGATATGGGCGGTGATGTCCTCGCCCTCGTCGACCATGCGGTCGATGTCCTCAGCGCTGACCGTTGACCTTGTCATAGAGCGCCGCCTCCTTTCTGGTTGCCCGCCTCACGGAAATGATACGAATCGCCTCGCCGCGCCTGGTGGTGACGGCAAGCCAGACCGAGCCTCCGTAGCGAGCGAGCACGCCGTAACGCTGCTCTCCCGAGACCCGAATGCGGAACTCGACGCGATTTGCGTCTCCCCAGAGCCAGCGCGCCTCATCGAAGTCGATGCCATGTTTCTCAGAGTTGTGCGCGCTCTTGTTCGGATCCCATTCGAACAGCATCTTTTCCTCCTAGTATAGTACGGAATCAGTACTATAAATTGACAAGTAACAGGAAATGAAAGGCATGCAATCTTGGTGTCGTCCGTGTGGGGAGCACACCCTAGCACGGGGACGGCGGACCTTGTCTTGCACGCAGCTGCATCGGAGCTGAATGACCGGCTCAGACGGGGCGAGAAGAACCTCGGCCTCGGGATTCTGTCGGTAGTCGGCGCCGCTCGGCCGGCAGCCGGCGAAGGCGCCCCGCGTTGTGCGCACTCGCCGGCGTTGTGTGTACCTCGCGAGCCGGGTGGTCGTACAAATCTCCGCAGCCCCGAACAGCCCAACTGGGAAAACGTCCCGGCATCCCCGAGAACCCCCGACTTTTGTACGAACATAATGGTTACGTGAAGACGAGCGAGCGGAGCGCCTGCGCCGCCTGCTCGAGGCCTCGCGCGCGTCCGGCAACCCGATTAGGTGGTGCTAGCGATGGCGCGCCGCGTCGTTCCGGGCGACCCCTCGGTCGAGGTTCCCCACCTCGGTCCCAATGACCTCCACGCGCTCAACCGCCTGACGGCGTACAACCGCCCCGAGCTCGAGAGGAGCGACCGTCGCTGCGGCTGCTTCCACTGCGGGAGCGTGTTCCTCGCGCATGAGGTCGCCCGCTGGATGGCCGAGAAGGACGGCGCGGACACCGCGCTCTGCCCCCACTGCGGCTGCGACGCCGTCATCTACGAGACGCCGGCGTACCCGCTGTCGACGGCGCTGCTCACGACCCTCTACCTGGGTTGGTTTGGCTCGGAGTACGATGAGCGGAAGAGGTCCGCGACCTACGCGCCGTCCTTCTCGGACTACGAGGACTGGCTGCGGAAGGGGATCCCGTTTTTGATGGAGAGCAGGCCCGCCGACCAGGTCGCGGGCGAGGTGGACCTGTTCCGCGAGCCCGAACGCGACGACGCCGGCGGCATGGTGCGAATCGTGACGAGCGACCCTCGTGACCTGGTGCTCGTTGACGAGTGGGGGAGGAGCCTGCCCTACACGGTCATGACCGGGCAGCAGCGCCTCGTCCGCGGCCTCGTCGATGAGCACGGCCCGCGTCTGAGGGGTCTCATCGCGGACCCCAACGACTGGAAGCTGCGCCTCATCGTCGAGCACGGGTGATTCCGGCGCCAAGGCAAAGCCTGCGGCTTTACCGCCAAGTCTTTACCGCCACTGGCGGTAAAACGGAATCCGGAGCGCCGGATCGAGGAGTAGCCAGCAACCCATCAATCAACGCTCCCGTCACGTCGCGGAAACACAGGTAGGGCAAAGTTGACCTTTGTGTATCCGACGCCGCCCCGCGCGCCAATCGAGAGGCCCCTCATGTTCGACTTCCTCATGTCCGCCATCACCGCGCTGAACGACAACGTGCTGTGGGGCGTCCCCATGGTCGTGCTGATGCTCGGAACCGGCGTGTTCCTGCTCGCCGTCACCAAGGGCGTCGTGTTCACGCGCTTCAACGTGGTCATGCGCTACACCACCAAGACGCTCTTCCGGCGCGTCGACCCGTCCGAGGCGGGGGAGGGCACCATCTCGCCCTTCCAGGCGGTGTGCACCGCGCTCGCGGCGACGCTCGGCACCGGCAACATCGTGGGCGTGGCGCTCGCGGTGGCCACGGGCGGCCCGGGGGCGATCTTCTGGCTGTGGCTCTCCGCACTCGCCGGCATGGTCATCAAGTTCTGCGAGGTCACGCTGTCGGTGGCCTACCGCACGCGCAACGAGCGCGGCGAGATCGTGGGCGGCCCCATGTACTACATCTCCCGCGGCCTGGGCAAGACCTGGCTCGCGATGCTGTTCGCCGCCTTCGGCTTCCTCGCGTCCTTCGGCATCGGCGCGAGCGTGCAGGCCAACTCGCTCGCCGGCAGCGTGAACGCCACCTTCGGGGTGCCGCTGCCCGTCATCGGCGCCGTCGTGGCGCTGCTCGCGGGACTCGTCCTCATTGGCGGCATCACCCGCATCGCGCAGATCACCGAGAAGCTCGTGCCCTTCGCGGCCATCTTCTACCTCGCCGGTGCCGCGGCGGTGCTCGTGGTCAACGCGGCCGAGATTCCCGCCGCGATCGCCCAGATCTTCCGCGACGCCTTCACGGGCACGGCGGCCACGGGTGGCTTCCTGGGCGCCACGGTCATGTACGCGTGCCGCGTGGGCATGTCGCGCGGCGTGTTCACCCACGAGGCGGGCATGGGCTCGGCGCCCATCGCGCACGCCTCCGCCGACACCGACCACCCCGCCCGTCAGGGCCTGTGGGGCACCTTCGAGGTGTTCTTCGACACCATCGTCATGTGCACGATCACGGGGCTCGTGATCATCACCTCGGGGCTGTGGCACGCCGACCCCATGATGTCCGAGGGCGCCATGAGCTCGGCCGCCTTTGGGCAGAGCATCCCCGGCGGCCAGTACATCGTGACCGTGGGCCTCATGCTCTTCGCGTTTGCCACGCTCATCGCGTGGTACTACTACGGCGAGAAGTGCGTGGAGTACCTCTTCCGCAGGCGTCGCGGCTGGCGGGTGGCCGTGCGCGTCTATCAGGTTGCCTACGTCGCCATGGTCTTTGCGGGCTGCGTGACCAACCTCGACGTGGTGTGGGAGTTCGCCGACTGCTTCAACGGCCTCATGGCGATCCCCAACCTCATCGCGCTGATCGCGCTCTCGCCCGTGATCCGCCGGCTTGCGGCGGACTTCTTCCGCGATCCCGACCGCCGACGCCCGAGGGATGCGGACTACAGTGGGATGCTGTCGTTCAGGGACAAGTAGCGGACGGAGCCTGTACCGGTGTGCGCACTCGCTGGCGTTGTGTACACTGCCCCAGAGGTTCTTCTCAAAAGAAGCGCAGGTAGATGGGCTGTTGAGAAGTGCGCACACCGCCGAGAAGTGCGCACGCCTGGGGGAGAAGTCAGCGCGCGGGACGACGTGCCGCTGGTTGACGACTCGGGGTAGGGGTGCGCTACCGGCTAACGACCCACGTGCCGTCGCGGGCGCTGCCCTCGCGTCGGAGCATGCCATCCTTGCGAAGGCTCGCCACGAGGCGCTCCGCGGAGCGCTTGGAGCAGCCGAGAAGAACGGCGAGCTCCGCAACCGTCCCCTTGGGGTGAGCCGAGAAGTATGCGAGGGCCTGTCGGCTGCGACGCTCCTCCTCGGTCTCCGGCAGCGAGAAGGGGAGCAACGCCTCGCGAATGACCCGCAGCATGAACGTGACAAAGCGCTCCGATGAGCCCGCGGCGTTGGACTCCGCCAGCGCCCGGTAGTACTCATGCTGCCGCTCGCGGATGACGCTCTCGACGGGAAGCCATGCGAGGGCGGGCCTCCAGCGCGAGAGCAGCAGCGTGTGCCAGAGCCTTCCCGTGCGGCCGTTGCCGTCGGCAAAGGGGTGGATGAATTCGAACTCGTAGTGGAAGATGCACGAGACGAGGAGCGGGTGCAGGTCGGTTGCAGCGAGCCACTTGAAGAGCTCGCCCATGACCTGCGGAACGTAGTTCGCAGGCGTGCCGGCATGGATGAGCGTCTCCCCGTCAAAGACCCCTACGTCACCGGAGCGGAAGCAGCCGGCATGCTCGACGAGCCCGTCCATCATGACGCGATGGGCGTGAAGGAGGTCGTCCAGGCTCAGCGGGTCGAGGGAGTCTATGAGCTCATAGGCCCGCTTCGCGTTCTCGACCTCGAGGATGTCCCTCGCGGGCCCGAGGACGCGCCTGCCGTCCATGATGGCGGCCACGGCCTCCTCGGAGAGCGTGTTTCCCTCGATCATGAGCGACGAGCGGATGGTGCGGATGCGCAGCTCGCGGTGGAGGGTCGGGCTTGTGCCAAGGTCAGAGACAGGATGCAGCATGCCCACGAGCTCTGCGATCTCCATGCAGAGGTCGTCGATTTCCGGCGTTCTCTCAAAGGGTGGCTCGTATCCCATGCGACCTCCTATTACCGCCATTATTTTACCGTCAATGGCGGTAAAACGGAACGCGGGCCGCCGGGCGTAAGGACCGTCAGCGCGTCCCTCGCTCCCGACAATTTGCGCAAGATATGGCTCCGGACCGGCCCTAGGATTGCGACATCGACAGAGGCGGGGCCGGCTGCCCCGCGGGAGGGAGCGCCGTGATGTGCCAGGGACTGGTGACGTATTGTGAGCCGCAGATCGGGATGGGCGCGCTGGTGACGATGGCGATGCTGCTGGCCGTCTACGCGCTCGCGTGCGCCGTCGTGTACGCGATGACCCCCGTGCGGGACGTCAACGACGTCTGGGGCTGACGCCGACGCCGGGCTGGGGGCAATCGCGCAACAGGCGAGAAGAACGACGGCCCGCGGCTGCACACAACCGCGCTTGTGGGTCTTCTCTCAGCCCGCGCCCGGGAAGGGCCCCGCGCCGGCCCGAAGTCCGCGGTTGTGAGCAACATCTTTGATGTCCCCGGAGGCCCCGGGACGCCCCATCAAGTGAGACGTTGCCCACAACCGGCAAAAGGACGCAGCCCCGAGAAAAACGACCGGTTGTGGGCAACACCTTTGATGTCGCGGCCCCGGGCACATCAAAGTTGTTGCACACAATCGCCCGCGGCGCCAAGGCCTCGACGAGATGCGCCGACGGAGCCGATAATAACCTCAGGCTGCTATGTCTCTGCCAGGAGGTGCGTCATGGACAACGAGAGAACGCCGGACAACGTGTGGGTCATCGCGTACGACCCCAAGGCGGACGAGCGCGTGGACTTCGTGTACTGCCCGAGGGGCAACGCCGCGTTCAACAAGATGAACTTCGAGCTCAGAGGCCTGCGCGTGGAGATCCTCGAGGAGGAAGAACTCGACCGACGGCTCGCGGGAGACGGGGAGCAGAGGCAGGAGAGAAGAACGCCGTCTTGCGACTCGACGGTAAGCAAACGTGACGGCTCCTTGCCTGGCCCGACGAACCCCTGCGGGTTCAGCCAAGAGACGCTTGCCGCGATGGACGATGCGGTGACGGGCAGGAACCTCTCCGGACCCTATCAAACCGTCAAGGAGGCAATGGGCGTCCTTGAAGAGAGGTAGGCACTGCCGCGAGATGGCCTGATGTGGCATGCCGTTAACTCAAAATGGAGACCGTCTGCAGACGCGCTCCTGGCTCCTAAATGAGACGGCTACCCTCATGATATGATTCCATCAGTAAGCCCGCCTGGCCTCTCAACGATGCACACTGGCGGGTTTTCGCCTTTCTAAGGACCTTCCGGTTGTGGAGTACACAAAGCCATTTCTGACGTTTGAGCAGCAGGCGGACCTTCTCATGGAGAAGAGAGGATTGCTTGCGGATAGAGATGACCTCATCCGTCACCTCCAGGAAGACTTGGGGGCAGCTCCTTCGATGGGATAGTCTGGTTCCGCGCGTTCGTTGACGCGTGGAGCAGGATTATGTCCCGTAGGAGTGGAGGGGCTGAGTCTGCTGTCGATATAATCGGGTACGAGCTTGACGATTGATTTGGAGGTATCCCATGGGGCTGTTCGGATCTCGCGAGGAGAAGCTCGAGAACAAGGCTCAGCAATTCAGGAACGCCGGCCTCTTCCAATACAACGACAACATAAAGGCGAGCCTTGCTCCCAAGGACGGCAAGCTGCACGTCCTCATGGTCAATAGCTTCTCTAAGTGGCTGAACCAGACCTTCGAGTGCGAGAACAAGTATTCCGGTCAGATCGATGGCATCGTCACCGCCATGCAGGATGACGGCTACGAGATCGTGGACGTCAAGTTCAACTCCATCCAAGGACAGGGCCTTACGGGCAACATGGAGGGCTTCCACACCCTAATTCTATACAGGTAACCATAGTGCGCTCCCTTGGTCTACGAGGAGTTCAGGCTCAAGGAGTGCGAGCGCGACCGCGACGGCACGTGAATCGACGCGGTGAGGTACGCGATGATAGACGACGTGCTGAGGGGTTAGTTCTTCTTGCCTATAATATAAGGCGAATAGCGGCTACATGGGCAGGTGCGTCATGGGAATCCCTCTGAACAGCATCCTCAACCTCACCGAGGAGCAGATCGAGAACAGCAAGATTGAGCTGAACATCACGCGCGTGGAGGCAGGCGTCTCCTACATCGACCTATGGACAGGGTGCTCTGAGGAAGAGAGAAGGGCCGGCGACCCCTGCATCACCTGCTATTGCGGCTGGCCTGCCGGGAAGAAGCATAACTTTTACGAGGGGCAACTGGTGTTCAGCTTCATCCAGCTCAGCGACAATCGTGACCGCTGGCTGTTCGTATCGGCGGCGAAGGAGCTGAGCGTGCCTGAGGGCGGTCCGACCGAGGTCGAGGTCCTCGCCGAGTATGCCCCCCTCTTTGGCCGGCTGATCATCAACTACCACAAGCCGCAAGGGTACCAGCTCTACATCTATCACCTGAAGACGGTTTTGGACAATGCCACGGTGGAGGAGATACTTCCCGATCTTTATGGCGGCGAGTCGTTCCATGGGTACGATGACGTGCACCTGCCCTACGCCAAGCTCGACCGGATCTTCAGGCGCGAGATCATGCTCTCGTACTACGACGCGCTGGAGAGCGTGACCGGCGTCTACTGCCTCACCGACACCAAGACAGGAAAGCTCTACATAGGCTCTGCCACCGGCGAGGGCGGCGTCGCGGCACGCTGGGGCAGCTACCTGGACACCAAGCACGGCGGCAACAAGAAGTTGCGCGAGCTGTACAAGCGCGAGGGCGAGGAGTACTTCCGCGAGAACTTCGAGTTCACACTGCTCGAGTGGTTCGGCATGAGCTACGACCCAGACAAGGTACTGGAGCGTGAGCAGTGGTGGAAGGACTGCCTCGACACGCGGGAGCACGGATACAACGACAACTAGCCTAAGTCCTTCTCGGCATAAAGGGCGGGGCGGCGCCGGAAACCTCCAGTGGTAGAGGGCAGCGCGTCGTCCCGTGTCGTCATTATACGGGCGGCGCGTTGGAGTTTTCCACATTGGGCTCTCAGCGCGTTCTTCTCGGCATGAGACGCTTTGGAACACGAGGCGAAGCTTCGCGCGGAGCGGCGGGAGGTTATCGACAAGTTCTCGTGGGGATGTGCAAAACCGCTGATGGCGGCGCGTGCGCATGCGTCCTTCTCGCCTATATGCGCAATTCAGTTGGCTACTGAATCTCGGGGTCCTTCTCGGCCTTTGTGACGGGCGGGTTCAATGGGCGTGTTCGGACGAGGCGGGAGGTGCGCTGTGCAGGGGCTGGATGACGAGTACTGGGTGCCGGAGCATGTGCGGGAGTACCTGCGGGCGCTCGGCTTCGTGCTGCCGCTGGAGGCGATGGAGCCGCACATCCGGGCGTGGGACCGGTGGATGCGGGCGCTCGGGGACTTCTACGACTACCGCGACACCGATGGCGTGGGGCGGGTGTACGAGGTGCACCGCCGGTCGATCCATCCCGCCATGCGGGTGTGCCGGGAGTGGGGGTCGCTGCTCCTGAACGACAAGACGCAGGTGGTGTGCGGGGCGCAGGAGTGCACGGACTGGCTCGAGGGGTTTCTCGCCCAAAGCGGCTTCATGGCGGCGGCACAGGCAACCGTGGTCAAGGCATTTGGCATGGGGACGGGCGCGTGGGCGCTCTGGGTGGACGCGGATGCGGGGAGCGTGCGCATTAGGCACTACGACGCACGCATGGTGATACCGCTCACGTGGGACGAGGAGGGCGTGACGGAGTGCGCGTTCGTCACGCGGGCGTTCTGGCGGGGGCGCGCGGTCGACCAGCTGCAGATGCACCTCAAGGGTGCTGGGGCGGACTTCTCGGCCGCTTTGTCCTTCTCGCCTAATGAGAGCGTGGGGAGGGGCGGTTATCGGATCGTCACGGTGTGCTTTGACGAGCACGGCAACGAGGTCGCGCCTGCGGGCGTGTGCCCCGTGTACGAGACGGGCTCTCCCTATCCTACCTTCGCCATCGTGAAGCCGGCCGTGGACAATACGCGCGTGGACATGAGCCCGTACGGGCAGAGCGTGTTCGCGGACGCGGTGGACGCTATCCAGGCGGTGGACCTCGCCTTCGACGCGATGATCTCGGAGATCGACAACGGCAAGATGCGGGTGTTCCTGAGTGACGTGATGTTCGACCAGGAAACGGACGGCAGGGGGCGCAAGGTCTCGATACCGTTTGGGCGGCAGGACTGCACCGTGTTCCGGAAGGTGATGAGCACGGAGGACACGATTCAGGAGTTTGCGCCGGCGCTGAGGACCGACGCTCAGGTGAGGGCTTTCAGGTGCGCGCTGCAGATGCTCGGCGACCTGACGGGCTTCGGCCTGGGGTACTTCGACTTCGACGGAGCGGGGTACGTGAAGACCGCGACGGAGGTCTCGGCGGACAACTCGGCGCTGATGCGCAACATCCGCAGGCACGAGCATGCGCTGGAGGGCGCTATCGCTGGGATATGCAGGGCCGTCATGGCGGCTTCGCGCTCGCTCGGGGGTCGAGCTCCCGGACGAGGGTGAGGTGCGCGTCACGTTCGACGACAGCATCATCACGGACACGAGCGCCGAGAAGCGCCAGGACATGGCCGAGGTGGGCGTCACCATGAACGCCTGGGAGTATCGGCAGAAGTGGTACGGCGAGGACGAGAAGACGGCCAAGGCGCGTGCCCGTGGGCTCGCGAGGGGCAAGGCTTCCAATGGTGAGGATACCTAGCGTTCGCTCCAGAGGAGGAAGTCGACCTTCTTTACGGGGGTGAGCCAAGCGTAGTCGGGAAGGAGCTCGTCGAAGAGCCGTATGTTCTTCTCGGCATCCTCCGTAGCCAGGTAGGTCTCGTACCAGGAGACGATCTTCCCGTACACCTCGACGGCGTTCTCGAGCTTGGCCTGCGCCGTCGTTCCCTTGAGCCTCAGGCCGAGCCTTGCGAGCACCAGGCTGTCCCATATCGGCCTGTCGGGGTGGAGCGTGGCGATCATCTTGCTGGTGAAGGACGCCTCCACATTGCCCGCGAGCTCGTTCATCTCGCGCAGCACGTCCTCGAACGCCATGGAGGGGGTGGCCTTCTCCCTCTCCATGATCGCGTAGTAGCTCGACTGCCACTCCGCGTTCCTGCGCACGCGGTAGAAGCGGTTGTAGAACCGCTGGAAGTCGGCGTCGGAGCTGACGTCGGTCTCGCGCACGGTGCGCTGTATGCGGGCGTAGCCCTCGAGCCCCCACGCCCGCACGAGGGATGACTGGATGGCCGCACGGCCGTCTATGGTGGTGGGCATGGCCATGGGGCTCGCCTCGCTTTCGGTGGACGATTGCAGGAGCAATTGTAACGGCTGGGGCGGCGTCTTCCGTCGGGGGAGGCGGTCTTCAGGTGCGGCGGCGCCCGGGGTGGCATGTGGCATCGGGTGGGCTGCCAGGAGCCCGCAGGCGCTCTCTGTGGAGCTGGCGAGTTCGGGGGTCGCAAGAGGGGCTGTCGCGGCTCTGGGACGGCTTCTGGCGGGCGCTGCTGGGCGTCGGCTGCTGGTGGAGCGGCTGGGAGGCGGATGCCGGTGGCGTGTGGTGGCTGCTGAGTTGCCGCCGCAGTGAGCCTTTGCCGCCCGCGCTGGCTGATGGACTGGACGGGCGCGGACGAGCGCGTGACGGCAGCAGACCGGACGACCGCGCGTAGGGTGTGCGCCGCTGGCCGGGCGTGACGCACGCTGACCACGCGCCCCCGTTGACCTTGCATTAGGCCGGACGGCGGCGTAGGGCGGGCTGAGCACGCGGCCGGAAGCAGACCGTGAAGCGGGCTGCTGTAGGCGCGTATGCGAAGACCGACCGAAGCCGACGGCTGGCCGTACGGGAGACTCCCATGGGCGCGTGGGCTGCGTGTGGCACGAACGGCCCGAGCGCACACCCTACGCGCGGTCGGCCGGGCTGCGGACAACTCGAGGTTGGTAGCGCACGGCCAGGCCAGCAGCCAGGGATGGCGGCATAATAAACTCGAGAAGAGCAGACGCGCTTGTTTTGCTGGCTCACCAGCAGCGGATTATCCCGCCTGTGGAATCGCTAGTATAACCCGCCTATTGCCTCATTCTCATCGATTCTTCTC
>CALUHH010000008.1 GCA_944320385.1 uncultured Atopobiaceae bacterium
ACAGCGCCTGCGGGGGCCTCCCACCCATGTCGCGCATCGTCGGCGTAAACAACGTCATGGCACACAACACTTAAGCGTCGGCCAGCCGAACATCCGGATGGGCGGCGTTTTCTAAGCCATCGGGTACCGCGGTGACCCGGCGTCAACGTGCGCCAGAAGAAAGCCGCGGGCCCCAGTGCGAGACCCGCGGCTGCGTGACAGGCGAGAAGACTCCCCTACCCCTCGATCGCGGCCTTGAACCACTTGGTGAGGGAGGTGGGGTGCGTGATGCCCGTGCCCACGACCACGGCCCAGGCGCCGGCATCGATGGCGGTCTTGCCGTCGGCGGGCGTGTGGACGTGGCCCTCGCAGATGATCGGGTAGTCGGGGAACTCCGCGGTGGCCTGCTTGAGCAGCGGCACGTCGGGGCCGTCGTCCATCGTGGTGTCGATGGCGGCCTTGTTGTGGGAGAGCGTGGTGGACACGAGGTCGCAGCCGCACGCCACGGCGTTGCGGATGTCGTCGATGGTCATGCAGTCGGCCATGATGAGGACGTCGGACTGCTCGCGGATGGCCTTGACGGTCTCCGCGAAGGTGCGGCCGTCCGGGCGCGGGCGGTCGGTGGCGTCGAGCGCCACCACGTCGGCGCCGGCGTGGACGCAGGCCATCGCGTGGCGCAGGGTCGGGGTGATGTAGACGCCCTCGTGACCCTCCTTCCACAGGCCGATGACGGGGATGTCCACGCGGCCCTTGATGGCGGCGATGTCAGAGAGGCCCTGGCAGCGGATGGCGGCGGCGCCGCCGAGCTCGCAGGCGCGGGCCATCTGGGCCATGGTCTCGGGGTGGCGCAGCGGCTCGCCGGGATAGGCCTGGACGGAGACGATGAGCTTGCCCTTGAGGGACTGGACGAGCGGTGAGATGGGCATGACTCCCCCTTTCTCATGAGGAGCCGGCGGGGACGCGCCCCGCCGGCCAGGAGTGACGAGAAGAACGGTCTAGTCGGAGACCTCCGCGTAGCCGGACTTCACGAAGTTCTCGGCGGCGCCGATGAGCGGCGCGTCGCCGCCGAGCTCGCCGCCCACGATGGGCGTGGTGGCCACGGGCGGCATGGCCTGGCCCTTGAAGGCCTCGGCCATGGCGTCGGACCAGTCCGGTCCGCACTGGGCAACGGACCCGGAGAGGATCACGACGTCCGGGTCGAGCATGTTGCACATGCTGCCCAGGACCTCGCCCAGGGCGCGGCCCGCGCGGGCCTCGGCCGCCTTGGCGGCCGCGTCGCCGGCGGCGGCGCGGCGGTCGATCTCGGCGCCGTCCATCGGCGTGCCGTCGGCCTGCGTCTCCTCGCCGCCCAGACGCACGTACTCGCGGATGATGCCGGGGCCGGCGGCGATGGGCTCGAGGTGGCCGGTCGCCCCGCAGGAGCAGGGCACGTCGGCGGCGGCGGGGCAGCAGACGTGGCCGATGTGGCCGGCCTCGTCGTGCGCGCCGAGCATGATCTTGCCGTACTCCACGAAGGCGCCGCCGATGCCGGTGCCCACGGCCGCCACCAGGCAGCTCTTCTTGTCACGGCCGCCGCCCCAACGGGCCTCGCCGAGGGCGTGGGCGTGAACGTCGTTGAGGACGCGGCAGGGCAGGCCCGTGGCCGCGGTGACCTCGGCGCCCAGGTGGGTGCCGCCCCAGCCGGGCATGAGCTCGTTGGCGAAGGTGATGTCGCCGTTTCGGGGGTTGACCACGCCGGCCGAGGAGATGCCCACGCCGACGGGCTTCTCGTCCGCGCGCTCGATGGCGGCCTTTACCTGCTCCAGCACGGTGGCGAGCACGTGCTGGCCGCCCTTCATGGCCTCGGTGGGGACCTTCTGGACCTTCTCGATGACGGGGGCGTCACCGCCGAGGGTCACCAGCCCGCACGCGATCTTGGTGCCGCCGATGTCGACGGCGACGATGGTCTGGGTCTCAGCCATGGGAACCTCCCTAGAGAAGGCCGTTGTCGACGAGGACCTTCTTGATGGCCTCGACGTTGGCGCCCTCGAGGGCCTTGACCGGGCGCGGCATGGTGTTGGAGTCGAAGATGCCGAGCAGCATGAGGGCGGTCTTGAAGGCGCCCACGCCGCCCGCGTAGCCCTGCACGCCGGACGTGACGTCGAAGATGTGGCTGATCTCGTTGACGCGGTCCTGCTCCTTCTTGACGGTGGCCCAGTCGCCAGCCTCGGCGGCCTTCCACATGCGGACGTAGCCGCCGGGCTCCACGTTGGCGAGGCCCGGGACCGAGCCGTCCGCGCCGGAGAGGTACGCGCCGTCGACCACGATCTCGTGACCGGTGAGCAGGCTCAGCGGATGTCCCGCCTTCTCGTTCTCCTGGCAGAGGTAGCGGAAGGAGATGTCGTCGCCGGAGGAGTCCTTGACGCCGGCGAGCACGCCTTCCTTGCCCAGCTTCACGAGCAGCGGCCACGGGAGCTTGGTGTGGACGCAGACCGGGATGTCGTAGGCAAAGATCGGGAGGTCGAGCTCCTCGTGCAGGATGCGGAAGTGCTCCTCGACCTCGGTCATGCCGCCGAGGGCGTAGAAGGGCGCGGTGGCCACGAGGGCGTCGGCGCCGAGCTCCTGGGCGACCTTGCCGTGCTCGAGCACGCGCTCGGTCTCGGTGTCGATGATGCCCACCAGGACGGGGACGCGGTGGTCGACGATGCGGATGGCCTCGGTGATGATCTGGCGGCGGCGCTCGTCGGTGGAGAAGACGACCTCGCCGGAGGAGCCGAGGAAGAACAGGCCGTCGACGCCGGCGTCGATCATGTAGTTGATGAGGCGCTCGAAGGACGGGACGTCGAGCTCGTGGTCGGGCGTGTCGGGGACGACGACGGGCGGGACGACGCCTCTGATCTTGAAGTCTGCCATGCTGATCCTTTCTCGTGTGCGACGGGGGGTTCGTCGCAGACCTTGGATGGAGCACTCAGATGCTACGGCACGGGCGGCGAGAAGGACATGCCGCCGGCCGATGTGCAAAGCGGGCGCGCCCGGAGGCGCGCCCGAGGTGAAGTGGTTGGAGCCTACTTGCCCAGGTTGGGGTGGAGCAGCGACGGGGCCGCTCCGAGGAGCGTCTTGGTGTAGGCGTCCTGCGGGTCCTCGAAGATCTGCTTCGCGGGGCCCTGCTCCATGATCTGACCGTGGTTCATGACGACGATGCGGTCGGAGATGTAGCGCTCCGTCTGGATGTCGTGGCTGATGAAGACCATGGCGAGGCCGAGCTCCTTCTTGAGGTCCGTGAGCAGGTTCAGGATCTGCGCGCGGACGGAGACGTCGAGGGCCGACGTGGGCTCGTCGGCGATGATGACGTCGGGCTGCAGCGACAGGGCGCGCGCGATGGCGACGCGCTGGCGCTGGCCGCCGGAGAGCTGGCCGGGCAGGGCGTACATCGCGGAGGACGGCAGGCCGACGATGCCCAGAAGCTCGTTGACGCGGGCCTCGCGCTCGTCCTCGGTGCCGACCTTGTGGACGATCAGCGGGTCGAGCAGCTGGTCGTGCACGGACATGCGCGGGTTCAGGGCCGTGGCCGGGTTCTGGAACACGACGGAGACCACGCGGCCGATCTTCTTGCGGAGCTCGGCGGTGCGCTTGGTGACGTCGTCGCCCTTGAAGTAGACGTGACCGTCGGTCGGCGACTGCAGGCCGCACATGACGTTGGCCGTGGTGGACTTGCCGCAGCCGGACTCGCCGACGATGCCGATCGTCTCGCCAGGCATGAGCTTGAGCGTCAGGCCGTTGACGGCGTGCACGAGGTTGGGGTGGAACAGCGAGCCCGTGCGGGACTTGAACGTGACCGAGATGTTGTCCAGGAAGATGATGGGCGTCTGCTCGGTGTTCTTCTCAGCCATCTACCTCACCTCCAGACGGGAAACGAGACCGTTCTTGGCGAGCTCCTCGTCGGGGATCTCCGAGACGAGATGGTGCACGGCGCCGGGAACGGGCTTGAGGATGGGATGGACGTCGAGTCCCACCGTCGGGTGGCTCGAGCGAGGGGCGAAGCGGTCGCCCTTGGGGAAGTCCGCGGGGCTCGGGACGGAGCCGGGGACCTGGTGCAGGCGGCTGCCGTCGTGCGCCTCGATGGAGAGGACGGCGCCGAGCAGGCCCTGCGTGTACTCGTGGACCGGGTTGGTGAGCAGCTCCTTGGTGGGGGCGGACTCGATGACCTGGCCGGCGTACATGACGGTGATCTCGGAGGCGACCTCGGCGACGAGCGCCAGGTCGTGGGACACGAAGATCATGGCAAAGCCGAGCTGCTTCTGGAGGTCGTTCAGGAGCTTGATGACCTGCTTCTGGACCGTCACGTCAAGGGCCGTGGTGGGCTCGTCGCAGATCACCAGCGACGGGTTGCGCGTGAGCGCCATGGCGATGATGACGCGCTGGCACTGGCCGCCGGAGAGCTCGTGCGGGTAGGACTCGAGCGTGCGCTTGGGGTCGAGGCCGACGAGCTCGAGGAGCTCCTCGGCGCTGCGGGTGCCGCCGCGGCTCGTGAGCTGCTTCATCTGGGCCGAGATGAGCATGGACGGGTTCAGCGAGGACAGGGAGTCCTGGTAGACCATCGCGAGCTCGTGGCCCAGCAGCTTGCGGTGCTCCTCCTTGGAGAGCTTGAGGAGGTCCTGGCCCTTGTAGAGGATCTGGCCCTCGATGCGGGCGCTGTCGGGCAGCAGGTTCATGATGGTCTTGGTGGTGATGGACTTGCCGCAGCCGGACTCGCCGACGAGCGCCATGCACTGGCCGGGACGGACGTCGAAGGAGACGTTGTCGACCACGTGGACGTCGCCGTGGCGCGGGAAGCCGATCGAGAGGTTCTTGACCTGGAGGATCGGCTCGACGGAGTAGTCGGGCACGCGACGGTCGGTGCGGGCGAGCTCGACCTCGCGCAGGGCGCCGAGACGGCGGGACAGGGAGGCAGCCTGCTCCTTGTAGGCGCGGACGGGGTCGGCGACGAGGAGGTCGGCCTCGCGGCGGCTGTCGGCGTTCTCGTTGGAGACGGGAGCGGACGGGGCGGCGGCCATGGCGTCGGTCAGGCCCTCGGACAGGATGTTGAGGGCGAGGCAGGTGACCATGATCGCGATGCCCGGGAACAGCGCCTGCCACCAGCGGCCGAGAAGGACGCCGTCGCGCGCGGAGGACAGGATGTTGCCCCACGTGGGCGTGGGCTCGGCGATGCCGGCGCCGATGAAGGTCAGGGACGCCTCGAAGATGATGGCGTCGGCGACGAGGGTGACCGTGAAGACCATGATCGGCGCGATGCAGTTGCGCAGGACGTGCTTCATGAGGATCCACGGGGCGCGGGCGCCGGAGACGATGACCGCGCGGACGTAGTCCTCGCCGTACTCGGACACCACGTTGGCGCGGACGATGCGCGCGATCTGCGGCGTGTACATGAAGCCGATCGAGAAGATGATGGCCGGGACGGAGTTGCCCAGAATCAGGACCAGGATGGCCGCGAGGGCGATGCCCGGGATGGACATGATGACGTCGAGGACACGCATGATGACCTCGGAGACGGCCTTGCGCGTGACGGCCGCGACGGCGCCGATGACGGAGCCGAGGACGAGCGCGAACGCGGTGGCGCCGAAGCCGATCACGAGCGAGTACTGGCCGCCGTAGAGCATGCGGGAGAGGATGTCGCGGCCGGCGTTGTCCGTACCGAAGAGGTAGGTCCCGTCGGGCGGCTGGTAGGCCTTGGTGATCTCGAGCGGGTCGTGCGGGGCGATGACCGGGGCCAGGATGGCGGAGAGCGCCACCAGGACGAGAAGGACGAGCGAGATCTTGCTCGGGACGCTCATGTTCTTGAGGCCGTGGAACTTGGCGCCCTTGGACGCGGCCTTCTCGAGCTGGGCGGTCTTGTTCTCTCTGATCTTAGTCATGGGGCCTACACCGTCCTAATGCGCGGGTTGATCAGCAGGTAGAGCATGTCAACCACGATGTTGATGATGACGAAGGCCAGAGCCACGACCACGACGACGCCCTGGACGAGCATGATCTCGCCGCCGGTGATGCCCTGCTGGATGAGGGTACCCATGCCCGGGAGGGCAAAGATGACCTCGATGACGACCGCGCCGCCCATGAGGTAGCCGATCTTGAGGCCGAGGGTGGTGACGGGCGTGATGAGGGCGTTGCGCAGGACGTTCTTGGCGATGACGACGTTCTCGGGGATGCCCGAGCCGCGGGCCGTCTGCACGTAGTCCTTGTCGAGCTCCTCGACCATGGCGGTGCGCACGATGCGCGTCATCTGGCCGATGACCGGGAAGGCCAGGGCGATGGCGGGCATGATCATGCGGCCGAAGTAGCCGCCGGGGTTGGCGAAGATGTCCGGGAGCGCGCCGGAGGACGGGAAGACGCGCGTGAGCCCGGCCATGGTCACCAGAAGGATGAGCAGGACCGCGAGCCAGAACGACGGCGTCGCGATTCCTGCGATGGATATCACTCGTATGATCTGGTCGGGCCACTTGTCACGGTAGAGCGCCGATATGACGCCGAGCGTGAACGAGAAGACCGCGGCGATGAGCAGGCCGAAGAACGTGAGCTGCATCGTGATCGGCAGGGCCGACGCGATGGCGGTGGCGACGGGGGTCTGGCGGCTGCCGTAGGTGCCCAGGTCGCCCTGGACGAGGCCGCCGATGTAGTCGACGTAGCGGACCGGCCACGGGTCGTTCATGCCGTGCTCGTCCATGTACTCAGCGACGGCCTCCGGCGACGCGCCCTCGCCCAGGACGGTGCGCGCGGGGATGGAGGGGTCGGTGAAGGACATGAGGAAGAACACGAGCAGGGTGACGCCCAGGGCCATGATCGGCAGCGCGATGATGCGCCGGCCGACGAGGCGCAGAAGGTTGTTCATACCCTCTCCTCTCTCAATGCCTGCAGTACAGAAAGGGGCCCGAGCGAACCTGTGCCCGGGCCCCTCGAACGTCCTTGCTGATCCCCAGCCTTTCAGTGGGGAACGGAAACGTTGCTAGAGGCTACGCGGAGACCGTCTTGCAGCCGATGAAGTTCATGCCCGTGGTGCCGATGCCCGCGAAGCCCTCGATGGCGGTCTTGGTCGGGGAGGCGGCGGCGTCCGCCCAGGAGGCGGTCACGGTCTGGACGTGGATCAGCGGGTAGAGGACCGCGTTGTCGGCGATGAGGTCGTAGACCTGCTTCCAGGTGGCCTGCTGCTCGTCGCCGGACTGGCCGAGGGCGGCGGTCATGAGCTCGCGGATCTGCTTGAACTCGTCGGAGCTGCCCCAGCCGGTACGAGTCTGCTGCCAGACGTTGTCGCCGTACCACCAGTTGAGGAGCAGGTCGGGGTCGGCGCCCCAGCAGGACGGGTCGCCCGGGGCGATCAGGATGTCGAAGTCATCCGTGCCGCCGTCGATGGCCGCGTAGGTGGCAGGGGAGGTCTCCTCCGCGATCTCGCAGGTGAAGCCGAGGGCGTCGAGGTCCTGCTTGGCCTGGGTGGCCATGCCGGAGGCCTGGGTGTTGTCCGTGCAGCGGATCTTGAGGGCGCCCGGGGTCACGCCGGCCTCGTCGAGCAGGCTCTTGGCCTTCTCCTGGTCGTAGGTGTAGACCGTCGCGGCCTCCTGGAAGTTGGGGAAGTCCTTGGGGATGTAGGAGGACGCGGTGGCGGCGAGGCCGTTGAAGATGTTGTCGATCATCTGGTCGGTGTTGATCGCGTACATCACGGCCTGGCGGGCGACCTTGTTGTCCCACGGCGCCTTGGCGGTGTTGAACATGATGAAGCGGGTGCCGAAGCCCTGGACCTGGTCGACCTTGCAGCCGGCGGACTCGATGAGCTCGATGGCGTCAGCGGTGACGGACTCCATGACGAGCGTGGTGCCCTGCTGCTGGGCGGTCATGCGGGCGGTGGCGTCGACGAGGATGTCGTAGTGCAGGCCGGCGTCCTCGGCCGGGAAGGAGCCGTTGTAGTTGGGGTTGGGGACGAGGTCGACGGTGTTGTCCGTGATGGCGTCGTACATCCAGGGGCCGGAGCCGACGGGCTGCTGGGAGAGCTCGTCATCAGAGGTGCCCGCGGGGAAGACGCGGACGAGCGCCAGGCGCTCCTTGAGGAGCGAGAAGTTGGCGATGGCGGTCTTCACGGTGACGGTGGCGTCATCGGTGGCCTCGAGGGAGTCGATCGGGGCGAGGAACGCGCCGTAGGTGGCGTCGGCCTTGGTGCGGTCGAAGGCCTCGACGACGTCGGCGGCGGTCACGGCGTTGCCGTTGGAGAACGCGGCGCCCTCGCGGATGGTGACGGTGAAGGTGGTCTCGTCGACCTGCTCCGGGTCACCGGTGGCGAGCTCGGGGAAGGTGGAGTAGTCGTGCGGGTCGGTGCCGTAGAGACCCTCGAGGACGTGCCAGTTGGAGCCCAGGCAGAAGGCCGAGGAGGTCTTCGTCGGGTTGTACTCGGACGGAGCGTAGGCGGAGCCAGCGGTGATGGTGCCGCCGCCAGAGGTGGTCTCGCCGCCCTCGTCGCCGGTGCTGTCGGCGGGCGCGTCGCCGTTGTTGCACGCAGCGAGCGCGAGCGCGGACGCCGCAGCGGTCCCACCAAGGAACGCACGACGAGACACGGCGCTGTTCATGAGCTTCTTCATAGTCTCTTCCTTTTCTCCTCCTGCGGCCGCACCTGTGACGGCGACCGTCCCTAATGCATTTACTTTACGAAAGGCCCCGGGAACATCACTCATAGAACCGCCTAACGGACGGAATAATGCCCCCAAACGGTTGGGCATATGTAATCAGCCTGTTAATCTGGTATGGTGGTTACATTCTCTTTTTCCCCAGCGATAACCTGCCTCTTTCCATATACGGCCAGTTATTTGGCCGTATATGGAATCGTTCTCAGTCGTTCTTCTCGCTGGATTTTCAGGAAGTGGTATTAGCTCTGTTCCTGAAGGGCCTGATAGACGGCGTGCGCCACCTCGGCTGGTATGCCCTTGGTCGCGGCGATCTCCTCCTCGCTCGCGGCGCGCATCTTCTTGAGCGAGCCAAAGCGCCGCATGAGGGCGCGCTTGCGCTTGGGGCCCACCCCGGGCACGTCGTCGAGGACCGACGTCGTCATCGCCTTGTCCCGCAGCTCCCGGTGGAAGGTGATCGCGAAGCGGTGGGACTCGTCGCGCACCTGCTTGATCAGGTAGAGCGAGGGCGAGCCGCTCGGCAGCACGACCGGCGTCTCGTCCCAGGGCACGAAGATCTCCTCGTCGGACTTGGCCAGGCCGCAGACAGGAATGTCGAGGCCGAGCTCGGAGAGCTGCTCGATGGCGGCAGTGAGCTGGGGCTTGCCGCCGTCGACCACGAGAAGATCGGGGCGAGAGCCAAAGCGCTCGTCGGCCATGCGCTCGGGAGAGTAGCGCCGGCCCAGCACCTCGGACATCGAGACGAAGTCGTTGGCCTCGGTCAGTGGGGTCTGGATCTTGAACCTGCGGTACTGGGACTTGTCGGGCCTGCCGTTGGTGAAGACGACCATCGAGGCGACGGTGAAGTGCCCGTGGAGCGTCGAGATGTCGAAGCACTCGATCCTCATCGGGGGCGCGTCGAGCGCGAGGGCGCTCTCGAGCTGCAGCAGCGCCTTGTTGGTGCGCTCGTCGGCGTAGCCCGTGCGCACCATGTAGCGCATCAGGGCGTGCCGCGCGTTCTCGCAGGCCATGTCGAGCAGGCGGCGCTTCTCGCCGCGCTGCGGGAGGTGGAGGTGCACCGCGCGGGCGCCCTTCTCGGCAAGCCACCCGGCGACGACCTCGGCGTCGGCCAGCTCGCAGGGCAGGTCGACCTCGGAGGGGACGTCGGCCGTCTCGTCGTAGTAGCGCTTGACGAAGCCCGCCACGAGCTCCTCCTCGCCCACGTCGAGGCCCTTGTCGAGGATGAACTCCGCCGAGCGGACCGTGCGACCCTCGCGCACCACGAAGACGCAGGCGCAGCTGATGGTCTCCTCGCGGTAGAAGCCCATCAGGTCGAGGCTCACGCTCGACGAGAACACCACCTGCTGGCGGTCGTCGAGCGCGTCGAGGTTGTCGAGGCGCGCCTTGAGGCGGCCGGCGCGCTCGAAGTCGAGGTCGGCCGCCGCGGCGCGCATCTGGTCGGTGAGCTCCCCCACTATCTCGGAGCGGTTGCCGCGCAGGAAGCGCTCGACCTGGCTCACGTGGCGCGCGTACTCCACGGTGTCGATCATGCCGGCGCAGACTCCGGGCCCGCGCCCCACGTGGTAGTCGAAGCACGGTCGGCACTTCTCGGCGAGCATCAGGTTGGCGACGGACGCCTGGTCCGGGTCCTTCTCGAGCAGCCTCTTGGCGCGCTTCCACTCCGCGCAGGTGGCCAGGCATATGGGGACGACCTTGCGCAGGGTGTCGATGGTCTCGCGGGCGGCGCGGGCATCGGTGTAGGGGCCGAAGTAGCGCGTGCCCTTGCGGTGCTTCTCGCGCGTGTACTTGATCGCGGGGAAGACGTCGGACTCGGTGATGGCGATGAACGGGTAGGACTTGTCGTCCTTGTAGTCCACGTTGAAGTAGGGGTGGTACTGCGCGATGAGGTTGCGCTCCAGGACGAGCGCCTCGTGCTCGGAGCCCACCACCACGTAGTCGAAGGACTTGACCACCTGCATCATGAGCGGGATCTTCTCGCGCTCGTCCTGCAGCGTCACGTACTGGCGCATGCGGGCGCGCAGGTTCTTGGCCTTGCCGACGTAGACGACCTCGCCGCGGCCGTCCTTCCACAGGTAGCAGCCCGGGTCGGTGGGGACCCGCGCGACCTGCTCGGCGAGGGAGGGCTCGACGGGGCCCGTGCTCTGGGGCCCGGGCGTCACTTGAACAGCTTGCGGTAGAGCTTGAGCGCGGCGTCCCAGACGTGATAGAGCGGGCTGAGCGGCCGGTCGAAGGTGCCGACCCACAGCGTGGGCTCGCTCACGAAGAGCAGCTTGAACTTGCTGATGCCGTCGTTGAGCAGGCCGTTGAGGTCGTAGAGCGCGGTGCCGGACTCCTTGGCGGCGCAGATGGCGTGCCACTTGAGCAGGTAGTTGGCGCGCAGGCGCTTGCCCTCGTCGGTGACGCCGCCCCACAGCTCGAAGGCGGTGCCGCGCGTGGTGACGTTCCAGAGGAAGGCGAGGATGCGGCCCTCGAACTCTGCGACGAAGACCTGGTTGACGTCGTCGCAGCACGCGAGCGCGGCCTCGTAGTACTCGGCCGGGTGGATGAAGAAGTCGTCGGCCTCGGCCGTGGCGCGGTAGATGGCGAGAACCGCATCGAGGTCGTCCGCCGTCATGGGGCGCACGGTCACGCCGGAGCGGTCGGCCTTGCGGATGTACTGGCGGGCCTTCTTGGACGGGAGGGCCGCCATGATCTGGTCCTCGGAGGGCGTGAGGTCGATGGTCGCCGTGTTGGGGATGAAGATCTGCTCGGAGGGCTTCCAGGCGGAGGAGAGCGCGAGCTCGTCGGCCGTCACGGCCGGGTCGATCTTGAGGGAGACGGCCGAGGCCTCCTGGGCGCACCACGCGGCGACGTCGTCGGCGACGGCGGCGAGGTCGGCGCCCGGAGCGGCGATGGGGCCGCGCGGGGCGTAGGCGATGTGGCCGAAGGGCCACGGGAGCTTGCGGACGAGGACCTGACAGGCGCCGAAGAGTTCGCCGTCGCGCTCGACGACGATGCGACGGGCCGTCCAGGGGCCGGTCTTCTCCTTGAGCGTGCCCCAGCCCCAGGCCTGCATGGGGTGTCCCCCGTTGTCGTTCACGATCTGGTCCCACGCGGCTGCGTCGGTTATCTCGCGGTAGCTGGCCATTGGTCGTCCCATCTGTGTCGCCGTTCTTCTCTGAAACTGTAGCACACGGCCCCGCACTTGCCCCCAGCCGCCGATGCTGCTACACTCTGTGGCTGCTCACGCCGATGTAGCTCAACGTCAGAGCACCGGTCTTGTTTTCCGGGAATGCAGCGTTCAACTCCTGCCATCGGCTCCATGCGCCCGACGCCGCCCCACGGGGCGGCTTTTTTCATGCCGCGGGGAGCGGACGCCGGCCGCTAGTGGCCGAGGATCTTGTGGGCGAGGCGCTTGGCTGCGTAGGCCGCCGGGCGGACGGGCAGGGTGAACGAGCCCATCATCTCCTGGACGTAGCCGCCAAAGCCCTGCTTGAACTCGAGCAGGCCGCGACCGGGGTCGTTGGGGTCGTCGAAGATGCCGTCGATGCCGTAGAAGTTGTAGCTCTCGACGCCGCGCTCGAGGCACTCGCACATGACGTGGTGCTGGATCGCCGTCGCGGCGTAGAACTTGGCGAACTTGGGGTCGCTGCCCGAGAAGAGGTAGGCGCACTCGCGCTCGTGCCACGCGAACATCGCGGCGGCGGCGGGAATGAGCTCGCCGTCCTCCTCGAGGTAGCGGCGGGCGCCCTCGACGCGCTTGAGCGACGCCTCGTGCTTGGAGCGCACGTCGCGGAGCTTGCGCTCGACCTTCTCGGGCGAGGGCGAGGTCTCGAGCAGGCGCTCGAAGCGCTCGATGTCGGCGGCGAAGCCGTCGCGCTTCTCCTCCCAGGAGGCGAGGTAGGCGCGGGCGTCGATGGAGGCGATGTTGAACTCGGCGCGGTCGCCGAGACCGTCGTAGAGCGACTCGAAGTAGGCGAGCGGTCGGTTCTCGAAGCCGTTCTTCTCGCAGCTCATCTCGCAGATGGCATGGTACTCGGGCAGGCGGTCGCGGCCGATGCGCTCCACGCGGACCGCGCTCTCGCGGGCGATGTTGACGTTGCGGCGCGTGTTCTTGGCATAGGAGGCGAGCAGGGCCTTCTCGTCGGCGATCTGAGAGAGGTCCTTGACGTAGCGCCAGCGCGGCACGGCGTTGTAGGTGCGGTCGAAGCCGCCGTGCTCGAAGCCACAGCTCATGATTGCGTCGAAGGCGGCCGTGTCGGGGCCCGCGGGGGCGCCGGCGGGAACGCCCGCGGGCAGGGGCGCGTCGGCGGGCAGGGAGTTGCCGTCGGAGTCGCGGATCTCGTAGGGGGCCTCGGGGGTCACCTCGAGCTGAGCCGCGCCCTCCGCGCGGGCGACCCGCTTGAGCTCGGCAAAGAGGAAGGCGGTGAGCTCGGCGTCGTGGAAGTCGCAGAGCGGGCCGTTGTGGATCTGGGCGAAGGTGGAGAGGCGGCCGCGGTGAAGCTCGAGCGCGGTGGCGGCCACGAGCTCGTCGCCCTCGAAGACGCCGTAGTACGCGACGTCGACGCCGTTGCTGCGGCGAACCTCCGCCATCTGCGAGGACTGCTGGAAGTTCCCCTGCGGGTGACGGGCGTTGAAGCCGTCGAGCGTGCCCGCGTCGATCTTCTCGAGCCTGAAAGAACGCATCGTGCGCGTCTCCCTTCAAAACGACCTGCTTGTCTCAAGAAGACGATTGTAGCTTTGGGCTCGCGCGGGCCGCGCGGCGCGCGGGAGCACACGCAATCTCCCGTCGCGGGCGAGAAGGACCTAGGGTCGCGGCGCTAGAACGACGTGTCGGTGGGTTCGGGATAATACTGGCGGAACTTGCGGACGTAGTTGAGCTCCATGACGCGCCCCATGAGCTGGGAGCGCAGGGAGTCGCCCCGCATGCGCAGGGGGCTCACGACGCGTCCTGCGCGCACGAGCTCGTCAAAGCGGGCGAGCAGCTGCGGGTCGCGGACGTAGCGGCGCGCGAGCGAGACGGGGGCGCGCGAGTAGATGGCCTCGCGCTCGGCCCGGGCGGGCTCGTCCTTCTCACCATCCACGAGGTCGCGGACCAGGGCGTACATGGGATTGGCGCCCGCCGCGCACACGTAGTAGGAGTTGCTGCCCACGCGCGGGTTGAAGTCCATGAAGGCGGCCCTGCCGGTGACGGGGTCGCGCTTGAGGTCGATGCTCGCGAAGCCGCGCCAGCCGATGTCGGAGAGCATGCGCGCGAGCCGGTCCCACAGCTCGGGCATGGGGCGGGTGAGCATGGTCACGGCGTTGCCGAAGTACATCGGGGCGTGGTCCTCGAGAATCGTGGTCGCCGAGGCAAACAGGCGCGGGGACCCGTCCGACCCGCAGTAGACGATGATGTTGTCCTTACAGGTGTCGTCGCCGGAGATGAGCTCCTGGACGAGGAAGTCCCCCTCGAAGCCCGCGGCGCGCAGCTCCGCCCAGAGGCGGTCGAGCTCGGCCTGCTCGCGGGCGAAGTACACCTTCTTGAAGCCCTTGAGGTACATCTCGACGTACTCGCTGGAGACGGAGGGCTTGGCCACCACCGGGAACGGCACGGAGCTCGGCGGCACGGGGCCGGGGCCCGCCAGGCGCACGACCTCCGTTGCCGGCACGTCCAGGCCGTAGCTCGCGCAGAGCTCCTGGAAGCGCACCTTGTCGGAGACGCGCGAGACGAGCTCGTGGGGGGCGTCGCCAAAGACGACGGCGTCGGGCAGGCTCGGGAGGAGCCGCTCGACCTGCTCGACGCGGTCGTCGGAGTTGGCCACGACGACGAGCCGCTTGCCGGGATGTCTCTTCGCCACGCGCTCGATGCCGCGCGCGACCTCCGCGTCGCTCATGTTGGCGGTGAGCTCCATGTTGATGATGCGCGAGTGCCTCACGATGTCGACCGGGTACGCGAGCACGCAGGCGCTCGGGATGCCAAAGGCCTCGTGGAACTCGCGCGCGAGGGGGTAGGTCGACCAGTCGCCGCCGATGATGAGCGGGACGAAGTCCTCACGCGGCATGATGGGCTGGGCGGTGGGCTGCACGGTCCCTCCTAGCGGTGACGCGCGTCGAGCTCGCCGGCGAGCTCGTCGACGGTCACGCCGTAGCGCTCGAGCGTGACGAGCAGGTGGTAGACGAGGTCGGCGGCCTCGTAGCGGATGTGGTCGTGGTCGTTGTCCTTGCAGGCAAGGGCGACCTCGGTGGCCTCCTCGGTGACCTTCTTGAGCAGGCGGTCCTCCGGCCCCTGGAGCAGGCGCGCGGTGTAGGACGCCTCGGGCGACGCGGCGCGGCGTCCGTGGATGACGGCAGCGAGGCCAACGAGCGTCTCGCCGATGTTGCCGTCCTGCACGTTTGCGGTTCTCTCCCCCATGGGACCTCCCTAGCGGTCGTTGCCCTCCGCCGGCGTGGCAGCCAGCTCGCGATAGAAGCAGCTGCGGTGCCCGGTGTGGCACGCCGGGCCCGGCGAGTCCACCTCCACGAGCAGCGTGTCGGCGTCGCAGTCCACGAGCACGCGGCACACCCGCTGCACGTTGCCGCTCGTGGCGCCCTTGTTCCAGAGCTCCCGGCGGCTGCGGCTCCAGAACCACGTGGTCCCGGTCTCGAGGGTGAGGCGCAGCGACTCCGCGCTCATCCACGCGACCATGAGCACCTCGCCGGTGCCGGCCTGCTGCACGACGGCGGGCACGAGGCCCCGCTCGTCGAAGCGCACGCCGGCGGCGGCGGGCGTCACGGGCTCGAGCTCCTCGCCGGCGTAGGTATACTGGACTTCCTGCTGGGGCATGCTTCCTCCTCGATTTTGCCCCCCTACTTTACTACAGCGGCTCGACGCCCCGGCGCCGCGAAGGGAGACTTCCATGACGCGCGCGACTCAGGCCGACCGCTTCGACGTCCTCGTGGTCGGGGCGGGCATCGCAGGCTGCGAGGCAGCGCTGGCGGCAGCGGGTGCGGGGGCGCGCGTGGCGCTCGCGAGCGCCGGCGAGACGTTCTCCGGTTCGAGCTTCTTCCCGGGCACGTGGGGGCTCGGCCTGGTGGGCCCGGCGGGCGAGAAGGACGAGGGGGACTTTGCGACGACGATCCTCGAGGTGGGGCGCGGCGTCGCGCTGCCCGGGCTCGTGCACGCGCTCGTGGCGGGCATCGCGCCGGCCGTGGCGCGGATCGAGGCGCGCGGCGTGAGGCTCCGGGGTGCGCAGCGGCCGGACGAGCGCGACTTCATTCCCTGCTTCGACCGACGGTGCCGCAGCTGGCACGGGCTCGAGCGGGACTCGTACCGCGCCGCGACCGCCGCGGCGCTCGAGCGGGCGGGCGTGGCGACGCTTCCCCGCCACGAGCTGCTCGACCTCGTCGAGAAGGACGGTCGCGTGTGCGGCGCCCTGTTGGGACAGTCACCCCGGAGGTTTCTGTCCCAGGCCTGGGACAGAAACCTCCGGGGTGACTGTCCCACTTACGTGGGTGCCGGGGCCGTGGTCCTGGCGACGGGTGGCTTTGGCGGGCTCTTCTCGCGCACGCTCACGACGCCCGACGTCATGGGCACCGCCGCCGCGGTGGCGCTGCGCCACGGGGCGCGCCTCGTCAACGTGGAGTTCATCCAGATCATGCCGGGCCTCGTGGAGCCGGTGAGAGACGTCGTCTTCAACGAGCGGACCTTCCGCTACGCGCACGTGGAGGGGTTCGACGCGCCCGACGCCGCCGAGCTGCTCGACGAGCGCGGCGGGCACGGGCCCTTCACCGCGAGCCTGCCCGACCGCGCCGTGGACCTCGCGTTTGCGGCGGCCGGGGCGCGCGGGGCAGCCGTGACCTACGACCTTCCGGGCGAGCTGCCCGAGTTCATGCAGACCTACTTCAGCTGGTTCGAGGGGGCCTTCGGGCGGCGCCCGGACGCGGGCGTGCGAATCGCGCCGTATGCGCACGCCTCCAACGGCGGCATCCTCGTTGACGAGCGCGGCTTCACCGGCGTGCCCGGGCTCTACGCCTGCGGCGAGGCCACGGGAGGCATGCACGGCGCCGACCGCATCGGCGGCCTCTCGAGCGCAAACGGGCTGGTCTTTGGCTGGGCCGCCGGAGGCGCCGCGGTCGAGGAGGCTTCAGGGCGGGATTCGGCGAATGATACGAAGGGACTGTCCCTTCGTATCACTCCGGAACACACGGTCCTTCTCGACCTGCGGCGCGCCATGGACGAGCGCTGCCTGCTGGGGCGCACCGCGGAGGGCCTGGAGGCGATGGGCCGGCTGCTCGACGAGCTGGACGAGAAGAACGCGCGCATCGGGTCCGCGCGCCTTGCCAACGCCGTCCTCTCGGCGCGGGCGCTCGCGGCCGCGATGCTCGCACGCACGGAGAGCCGCGGCGCGCACCACCGCGCGGACTTCCCCCACGAGGACCCGGCCCAGGCCCGCCCGCTCGTGGTGCGCCTGGACGGCGACGGTCGCCCCGTCGCGGAGCCGCTCGGCTAGAAGTCCAGCCTCACGGGGATGCCCTGGCTGGCCATGTACTCCTTGACCTGGCGGATCGTGAACGTGCCAAAGTGGAAGACGCTCGCGGCGAGCACCGCGTCGGCCTCGCCCTCGATGATACCCTCGGCAAAGTGCTCGAGCGTGCCCACGCCGCCCGACGCGATCACCGGAATGGGCACGGCGCGCGCGACCGCGCGGGTGAGCGCGAGGTCGAAGCCGTCCTTGGTGCCGTCGCGGTCCATGCTCGTGAGCAAGATCTCGCCGGCGCCGCGGCGCGCCGCCTCCTCGGCCCACGCCACGGCGTCGATGCCCGTGGCCACGCGGCCGCCCGCGAGGTAGACTTCCCAGCGGTCCTCACGGCCCACGCGCTTGGCGTCGATCGCGCAGATGACGGCCTGCGAGCCAAAGGCCGTGGCTGCCGCGGTGATGAGGCTCGGGTCCTTGACCGCCGCGGAGTTGAGCGAGACCTTGTCCGCGCCGGCGGCGATCATCTCGCGGCAGGAGGCCACGTCGCGAAAGCCCCCGCCCACCGTGTAGGGGATGCGCAGCTCGGCCGAGGCGCGGCTGGCCAGGTCGATCTTGGTGGCGCGGTCGTCCGAGGTCGCGGTGATGTCGAGGAAGACCACCTCGTCGGCGCCCTCGGCGTCGTAGCGGCGGGCCAGCTCCACCGGGTCGCCCGCGTCGCGCAGGCCGACGAAGTTGACGCCCTTCACCACGCGCCCGTCCTTCACGTCCAGGCAGGGGATGACTCGCTTGGTGAGCATGGGTGGTCCTTTCGTCCGGTCGTTCGTGGGCCCATCATAGCGTGGCCCGGGCGGAGGCCAGCCGCCGCGTCCCGAGCTTGTTACATGGCGGCGGCGGACAGCCCTCGTTGGCGGTGCCGTTGCTACATGAAAAACCATGTAGCAACTGACACGGCGCAGGCAAAATCGCGGGGAAGGGTCCCGTTACCACATGAAAAACCATGTAGCAACGGAGGGCAAGGCCGCGGGCGGGGCGTCCATGACCCGCACGGGCTAACGGCCGCGGCGCGACCACGCGCGCAGCGCCCAGCCCACCGGCCCGGGCTGGAAGCGGCGGCCCACCTCGGCCAGGCGCGCGGGGATGTCGATGTGCTGGGGGCAGTGGCGCGCGCACGCGCCGCAGCGGACGCAGTTGCTCACGAGCTTGGGCGCGGACGTACGGACGGCGCTCGCGGTGAAGTACTGGGAGAGGCCCGTGAACCAGCCGTGCGCGTAGCTCGCGTTGTAGGCCGAGAAGCACCCGGGGATGTTGATGCCCCGCGGGCACGGCATGCAGTAGTTGCATCCCGTGCACGGAACGCGGTTCGTGCGCGCGAACTCCTCGACGACGCGGGCGATGACCTCGTGCTGCCCCTCCGTGAGCGAGCCCGGCAGGGCGCGGCAGGCCACGGCGGCGTTCTCGTCGACCTGCTCGGGCGCCGCCATGCCGGAGAGCAGCATCGTCACCTCGGGGTGGTCCCACACCCAGGAGAGGCCCCAGGCGGCGGGCGTCGCCAGCCCGGGCGCGGCCGCGGCGTCGAGGATGCGGCGGGCGCGGTCGGGCAGCTTGTCGGCGAGGCGGCCTCCCAGCAGCGGCTCCATGACAAAGACGGCGAGACCTCGCGCGGCCGCGGCGCGCAGGCCCGCGGTGCCCGCCTGGTACGTCTCGCCCGCGTAGTTGTACTGGATCTGGCAGAAGTCCCAGTCGTAGGCGTCCAGCAGCACGGGGAAGTCGCCGGCGCTTCCGTGATAGGAGAAGCCGACCTGGCGGATGCGGCCGGCGGCGCGCTGGCGGGCGACCCAGCCCTCGACGCCCAGGTCGCGCAGGCGCTCCCACTGGGCGGGGCTCGTGACGTTGTGGATCAGGTAGTAGTCCACGTGGTCCGTGCGCAGGCGGGCGAGCTGCTCGTCGAAGAAGCGGTCGAGGTCCGTCGCGGCGCGGACGGAGCCGTGCGGCAGCTTGGTGGCGAGAAGAACGCGGTCGCGCAGGCCGAGCTCTTCGAGCGCGGCGCCCACGCAGGCCTCGTTGCCCGGGTAGAGGTAGGCCGTGTCCAGGTAGTTGATGCCGCGCTCCACGGCGCGGGCGATGATGGCGCGGGCGCGCTCGGGGTCGGGGCGGCCGGGCGGGCCGGGAAAGCGCATGCACCCGAGGCCGAGCGCGGAGATGCGGTCCCCGTTGCGTGGGTTGGTGCGGTACTGCACGTTCTTCTCCCCTCCCGTGGCGTTCACGCAGTATGGTAGCGCGCGTGGTGCCGCGGTGCCCGGTGCGCGGCGGGGCGGTGCGGGAATCCGGGCATATGCGTGTTTTGGTGCGGGAATCCGGGCATATGCGTGTTGTGCGCACGCATTTCTCGGTAATCCCGCACCGATACACGCATTTCTCGGAAATCCGGCACGCGCTCACGCGGACGGACCCGGATACGCGTTACGCGCAGGTCGCAAGCGCGTCCTCGAGCGAGAAGGACCTCTCGTAGAGGGCGCGCCCGGTGATGGCGCCCTCGATCACGCCCGGGCCGAGCGCCGCCAGGGCCCGCAGGTCGTCCAGGCTCGCGATGCCGCCCGAGGCCACCACCGGAAAGCCCGCGACCTCGGCCACGTGGCGGTACGCATCGGCGTCCACGCCGCAGCGCATGCCGTCGCGCGCCACGTCGGTGAAGACGAGGTGGCGATAGCCCAGCTCGGCGAGGCGCGCCACGAGCTCGTCGGCGGAGAGCGACGCGCCCTCGCGCCAGCCGTTCACGCGAACCTCTCCCCCGCGGGCGGCAACGTCGGCCACCACGAGCTCGCCGAACTGCCGCGCCGCCTCCGCGGCGAAGGCCGGGTCGCGCACCAGCGCGGTGCCGATGGCGATGCGGCGCACGCCGAGCCCCGCAAGGCGCTCCACGGCGGCGAGGTCGCGCACACCGCCGCCGGCGTCGACGGAGATGCCGGGCACGGCGCAGATCGCGCGGATGGCGGCGTCGTTGGCCGCGCGGGCCTCCGCGTCCTCCTCGAGCGTGGCGGAGAGGTCGACCACGTGCACCCATGCGGCGCCGGCTTCGCGGAACTTCTCGGCCACCGCTGCCGGGTCGTCGGAGTAGACGTCCATGTGGGCGCGCTCGCCGCGCGCGAGGCGCACGACCTTGCCGCCCACCAAGTCGATCGCGGGGAAGAGGATCATGCGGCACCCCCGACCACGCCGACGAAGCCCTCGAGGATCGCGCGGCCCACCGCCGAGCTCTTCTCGGGGTGGAACTGCACGCCGTAGACGTTGTCCTTCCAGACGGCGCTCGCGAAGCTGCGCACGTAGTGCGTGCGCGCCGCCGCCACGTCGTCGGGCACGTCGTCGGCGAGCGCGAAGGAGTGCGTGAAGTAGACGTTGGCACCCTCGGGCACGGCCGAGAAGAGCGGGCACGCGCGGCCGTGCTCCGTCAGGTGGACCTGGTCCCAGCCCACGTGCGGGACCTTGAGGCGCGCGGATTCCAGGCGCGTGGCCGAGCCGGCGATCACGCCCAGGCCGCCCATCCACGAGCCGTCGTCCGTCTCGTTGCCGCGCTCGAAGAGCAGCTGCAGGCCCAGACAGATGCCCAGGAACGGGACCCCGCGCCCGAGCGCGTCGAGGACCGCGTCGGCCTCGCCGCTCTCGCGAAGGTATGCCATCGCGTCGCCGAAGCTGCCCACGCCGGGCAGCACCACGGCCGACGCCGCGCGGATGGCCGCCGGGTCGTCGGAGACCACGGCGTCGCCGCCAGCCTCCGCCAGGCCGCGCGCCACCGAGGACAGGTTGCCCTTGTGGTAGTCCACGACGACGATGCGGCGCGCGCCGGCGCCGACCGTCGCGCCCGGCATCACAGGCTCCCCTTGGTGGAGGGCACGCCGTCGACCCGCGGGTCGGGCTCCACGGCCTCGCGCAGGGCCCGCGCCGCGGCCTTGAACGCGGCCTCGAGGATGTGGTGGGCATTGGAGCCGCAGACCAGGCGCAGGTGAAGCGTGATGCCCGCCTCGCGCGCGAGGCCCGCGAAGAACTCGTGGCCGAGCTCGGTGTCGAAGGTCCCCACCTTGGCGGGGCCGATGGGCACGTCCCAGTAGAGCTCGCCGCGGCCGGAGATGTCCACGGCGGCCATGACCAGCGCCTCGTCGAGCGGGACCATGACCGAGCCAAAGCGGCGGATGCCGCGCTTGTCGCCGAGCGCCTCGCGCAGCGCCTGGCCGAGCACGATGCCCGTGTCCTCGACGGTGTGGTGGTCGTCCACCTCGAGGTCGCCCTTCGCACGGACGGTGAGGTCCACGAGCGCGTGGCGCGCCAGCGCGGCGAGCATGTGGTCGAAGAAGCCGATCCCGGTCTCGACGTCGGCGACGCCGGTCCCGTCGAGGTCGACGGACAGGCCGATGTCGGTCTCGTTGGTGGCGCGGACGGCCTTGGCGGTCCTTGTCATCGTTCCCCCCTCAGTATCGTCGCGAGCGCGTCGAGAAGAGCGTCGTTCTCCTCGCGCGTGCCCACGGAGAGCCTCAGGCAGTTCTCGAGCCCCGGAGCGGCGCTGAAGTCGCGCACCAGGACGGAGTGCTCGTCGCGCAGGCGCCGGCGCACCTCGGCGGCGCGCGGCAGGCGCACGAGCACGAAGTTGGCCTCCGACGGCCATGCGGTCACGCCGGGCAGCGCGGCGAGGCCGGCGGCCAGGCGCCCGCGCTCGGCCACGATGTCGGCGACCGTCGCGGCGAGCTCGTCGCGGCAGCGCACCGCCGCGAGGCCCGCGGCCTGCGCGAGCACGTCAACGGAGTATATCTGACGCACGGCCGCCAGGACGTCCACGACGGCCGGGTCCGCCACGAGGTAGCCCACGCGCGCCCCGGCCAGGCCAAAGGCCTTGGAGAGGGTGCGCAGCACCATGAGGCGGGGCTCGGAGGCCACCCAACTCGCCACGCTCGAGCCCTCGGGGGCAAACTCGACGTAGGCCTCGTCCACCAGGACCAGGGCGTCCGTCTCGTCGAGCACGCGACGCAGCGTCTCGTGGGGCAGGAGGTTGCCGGTGGGGTTGTTGGGCGAGGTCAGAAACACGAGCGCGGCGTCGGCGGCCGCGGCCACCAGGGCGTCGGCGTCCACGGAGAAGTCCTCGGCGTCGCGCCAGACGGCACGGACCTCGGTCTCGCACATCGCGGCGAAGTTGGCGTACTCGGCAAAGTCCGGCGGGCAGGTGACGAGCGCCCGTCCCGGGCCGCCAAAGGCAAAGAGCAGGTTGAAGAGCAGCTCGTCGCCGCCGTTGCCCACGCAGATGCGGTCGCGGGCGAGGCCGTGACGGCGGGCGAGCTCGTCGCGCAGCTCGTTGGCCATCGGGTCCGGGTAGCGGTTGAGCGGCGTGGCGAGAAGCGCGGCGTCGATCGCAGCCCGTACGCCGGCGGGCAGCGGATGGGTGTTCTCGTTGGCCGAGAGGTTCACGCGGCAGGGCGCGAACGCCGGGTCGTACGGCTCGAAGCCGGCGAGGGCCGGCCGCAGGCGGGCGGCGGCGCCGAGGTTCTTCTCGGCCATGTCACGCCTCCGTTCTGTCAATTGGGGACTGTCCCCAATTGACAGAGGCGGCGAGGTCGGAGGGCCAGGCGACGCGGTGGACGTCGTCGACGTCGAAGGTGCCGCCCTCGGCGAGCCGTCGGCGCAGGCCCACGGAGAGCGCGTGGGCCCAGAGGCCCTCGGACTGGGCCAGGGTCTGCGCGGCCGGCGCGTCGGCGAGAAGCCCCTCGGGCGTGTAGCAGATCACGCTCGAGCGCTTCTGGAAGTCGTAGACGCCCAGGGGGTTGGAGAAGCGCGCGGTGCCGCCCGTGGGCAAAGTGTGGTTGGGGCCGGCCACGTAGTCGCCCAGCGGCTCGGAGCTCCAGGCGCCCACGAAGATGGCGCCCGCGTTGCGGATGCGGCCGAGAAGGGCCATGGCGTTTTCGCAGTGGAGCTCGAGGTGCTCGGGCGCCACCACGTTGACGGCGTCCACGGCGGCGTCGAGGCTCTCGGCCACCACGATCACGCCGCGGTCGTCGAGCGAGGCGCGGGTGATCTCCTCGCGCGGGCTCTGCGCGACGAGGCGCTCCGCGGCGGCGACCACGCGGTCGGGCAGCTCGGGGTCGCAGGTCACGAGATAGCAGCTCGCCAGGGGGTCGTGCTCGGCCTGGGCCATGAGGTCGGCCGCCACCACGACGGGGTCGGCCGAGGCGTCGGCCAGCACGCAGACCTCGGAGGGGCCAGCCACCATGTCGATGCCCACGTCGCCGGAGACGTAGCGCTTGGCGGCCGCCACGTAGGCGTTGCCTGGCCCCACAATCTTGTCGACCGCCGGGATGGACTCGGTGCCGTAGGCCACGGCTGCCACGGCCTGGGCGCCGCCCACGGCGTAGACCTCGTCCACGCCCGCGAGCGCCGCGGCGGCGAGCGTGTAGGGGTTGAGGCCGCCGTCCCTCTGCGGCGGGGTCACCATGACCACGCGGGGCACGCCCGCGACCTTGGCGGGGATGGTGTCCATCAGGACGGTAGAGGGGTACTGGGCGCGTCCGCCCGGCACGTAGACGGCGGCGGAGGCGACGGGCGTCACCTGGACCCCGAGCAGGGTGCCGTCGGCGCGCGTGGTGAACCAGGACTGCTCGCGCTCGCGCTCGTGGAAGTCGCGGATCTGGTCGCGCGCCTGCGTGAGCGCGGCGAGAAACTCCTGCGGCACGGCGTCGAGCGCGCGGGCGAGCGCCTCGTCGGGCACGCGGAAGGCGTCCGGGCAGGCGCCGTCGAAGCGCAGGCAGCACGCGCGCACCGCAGCGTCGCCGTTTGCGCGGACATCGTCCACGATCTTCTCGGCAGCCTCCACGATCTGGGCCGGCAGGGCCCCCGCGCTGCGGTTGAGGTCCGCCTGCGTGAGCCGGCGGCCCCCCTCGAGCACGACCTTTCTCATGATGCGCCCCCCTCCCTCGCGACCTCGGCGAGACGCCGCGCGAGGTCGCGGATCCTTCCGTCACAGCGATAGGCGGCCGGCCCGGCGAAGAAGCGCGCGGTGCACTCCATGACCTCGTCGACGATCACGAGGTCGTTCTCGGCGAGCGTGGTGCCCGTCGCCGTGATGTCCACGATGCGGTCGGCCATGCCCACGATCGGGCCCAGCTCGATGTTGCCGTGCAGCGTCACGATGTCGACCTGCTGCCCTATCCCATCGTAGTACTGCTGCGTGATGCGCGGGTACTTAGTGGCCACGCGCACCGCGCCACGCCAGGCGTAGTTGCGCTCGGCCTCGCCGGCCCTGGCGCGCGGCTCCGCCACCACGAAGCGGCAGCCGCCGTAGCGCAGGTCCACGAGCTGGAGCAGGTCGAGCCCGGCCTCGATGAGCGAGTCCTTGCCGCAGACGCCGCAGTCGGCCCCTCCCCGGCCCACGAAGGCCGGCGCGTCCTGGGCGCGCACGATGACGTACTCCACGTCGCCCTCGCGGATGACGAGCTTGCGCCCGGGGTTCTCGAGCTCGGCGGTGGGCAGGCCCGCGGCGGCGAGGGCGGCCACGGTCTCCTTGAAGAGCGACCCCTTGGGCACCGCGATGCGGATGGGCCGCGCCGCCACGTTGACGCCCGGCGTCACCACGCCCGACTCGCCCGGCTCGCCGAGGACCTCCTGCAGGCGCTCGAGCGAGAGGGCAAAGCCGCAGGCCGCGAGGCCCGGCCGGCCGAGGTTGGCGAGCACCGCGTCGTAGCGGCCGCCCGAGGCGAGGCTCGCGGCGATGCCCTCGGCATAGCCCTTGAAGATGATGCCGGTGTAGTAGTCAAAGGAGTTGATGATCGAGAAGTCAAAGGAAAGCCGGCCCGCGTCGAAGAGGTCCGCGAGTCTGGCGGCCAGCGCGGAGAGCTCGGCAGTGCCGCGGCTCTCGGCGGGCACGCCCGCGTCGGCGAGAAGGACGTCGAGGCGCTCGATCACGTCGGCGCCGCCGCCCAGGCGCGGGACCTCGCGCAGGGCAAGCGCGGCGGCGGGCGCCAGCTCGGGCGTGGCGCCGATGAGCTCGTCCAGGGTCACGAGGTCGGAGTCGTGCACGAGCGCGAGGACCTCCTCGCGGAAGGCCGGCGTGGGGGCGCAGGCGTCGAGCAGCGCCGTGAGGGGCACGACCGAGCCAAAGACCACGCGCCAGTCCGGGACCTCGAGCGCGCCGAGCGCCTCGGCGAGCAGGCGCACGACCTCGAGCTCGGCGGCTGCGCCGTCCTCTTGGACGAGCTCGACGCCGAGCTGCGTGAACTGGCGGGGCTGCCCGCGCAGGCTCGGCTCCTCGCGCACGACCGGTGCGTTGTAGCGGAAGCGCGCGGGGAGCTGCCCGTCCGCCACGCGCCCCGCGACGAGTCGTGCGACGGGCAGGGTGAGGTCGGGGCGGAGCATGAGCAGCGTGCCGTCCTCGTCAAAGAGCTGGAAGGCGGAGTCGCGCACGCGGGCGCCGCGCTCGAGGGCCGAGCGGTCCTCGAGCAGCGGGGTCTCCACGGGCAGGTAGCCGTGCATGGCAAAGGTGTCGCGCACGATGCCGGAGATGCGCTCGCGGGCGAGCGCCTCGCGGGGAAGTATGTCGCGGAAGCCGCGGGGGGTTCCTGCAATCACGGTGGTCCTCTCTGCTAGATGGTGCGGGGAAACTTTATCACACTAAAGTGCCCAGCCGAGAGCGGTGTTTTCCCGCACGAAACACGGGGCCGGCGGGTCCTCTCGACGGGAGGTTCTTCTCGTCCGTGCGTTCTTCTCGTCTGCGCGCTCTTCTCGTCCGCGCTTAAGAATCCCGCCTCGTCCGGAAAAACGGGGTCGCCGTGCTTAACAATCCCGTCTCGTCCGGGAAATCGGCGCGGCCGCGCTTAGCATTTGCGCCCCGTCCGGACTTCGGGCGCAATCGCGCTTAACAATTCCGCCTCGTTCGACGATGGGGACGACTCGTGCTTAAGAAAAGCGCCTCATTCGGACGGGACGCGCCTCGTAGTCGGGCGGCTCGCCTGGATAGAACGACTTTTCTAAGCGCGAAAGCACCAATTCTCCGGACAGGACGCGATTGTTAAGCAGCACGGGACCGCATCCCCGGACGAAGCGCGATTATTAAGCAGCCGCTCGCCGTCTTCCTGGACGAAGGCGATTTCTTAAGCGTGACCTGCCCTTCTCGCCAGATGAAGCGGAATTGTTAAGACCCGGCAAGCGGTGCGGAACGGGATGCAATCTATGAGCAAAGCTCCGCATGGTCACGCACGATGACGTGCGCGACGTGCCTTCTCGACGTGCGGTCCGCTCGCCGCCCCAGCGCCACCGCCCGCCGAGCGATTTCACCGCCGCGGCGCCGGGGCAAGCCCCTCACCTGCGGGCGCAGCTCCGTGGCAGCTCCGTGGCAGACGAGCCGGCACCGACCCCTGATAGGCTCCCCTCACGCAACGCGGACAGCACGAGGAAGGGAGCGGACATGGCATTGAACTGGCCGGACGCGCGGGTGGCCGTAAGGTTCGAGCGAGAGGCGCGGGAGGACGAGAAGGGCTATGCGCCCGACACCATCGTCGTGGTCATGCGGCCCGACCAGGTGGATGACCCGGGCTTCGTGCGGGAGATGCGCCGCATCGTCGCCGCGCGCTCAATCGAGCGCGAGTACGAGCGCCACTCGGAGAGGGCGCGCCACGACGGCGCGGACGACGAGACATGCGAGGAGGAGCGCCGCTTCGTGAGCAACTTCCTCGGCGCGGACGGGGGGATCGAGGACGACTCCCTCCCCGAGTTCCTCGACGACCTGCTGGACGAGACCTTTGGGGTGCCGTGCTGGACCCCCTGGCAGGGCATGGCAACCAGACTCGTCATCGGGCACTGCGACCAGGTCCTGGTGAGCGGCTAGCTCCCTCCCGGCGGGCGGCGGCGACTCGCCGCCCGCTACCTGTGGAGCAGGCGCCCCGCCAGCCGTCCGATCGTGGCCGCCTCCGGGACCTTGAGCAGCAGCGCGCCGCCGTAGGTCACGACAAGCGCGGGAATGCCCGCCAGGACGCAGTAGAGGACCGAGCGCAGCGTCTCGCCGGCGCACGGGCCCACCGTCAGCGTAAGCCCCCAGAGGATGAGCGCGCCGGCCCCGGCGCCCGCCGCGCCGAGGGCGAGCGTCCTCAAGACCGAGACGAAAAGCGACCTGAGGCCGAGCGGACCGAGGGCGCGCCGCAGGCTCACGAACATGGCGCCGTCGATGACGACGTAGAACAGCAGCGACGAGAAGGCGACGAAATTGAGGCCAAAGGTCGTGGTATAGGCGAGCTGGACCCAGATCTGGACGACCGCGCCCAGAGCGCTCGCCCAGGCGTACAGCCCCATGCGGCGCATGGAGGAGGCGACCTTCTGCAGATACATGCACACCGCGTAGAGCGGAAGCGAGAGCGAGTAGACGGCGAGGTAGGAGGCGGTCATGTCGAGCGCCTCGGCGGTGAAGCCCCCTGAGGCGAGGACGGAGACGAGCGGCATCGAGAAGACGATGAGGTAGAGCGCAAACGGAATCATGAAGAACAGGATCTGCCCCATGCCCGACGAGATCCCCTCCCTGAAGCCGCGGTCGTCGCCGCGGGCCCAGCTGTCGGAGAGCTCGGTGAACATGGCGGTAGTGATGGGCACCGTGAGGATGGCGTAGGGCAGCGTGTACCACAGGCGCGCGTAGTAGGTGACCGAGGCGCCGAGCGCGGTGACCGAGAGCGACGCCGTCGACTGGACCGAGGTCGTGGCAAAGCCCATGAGCATGACCGCGACCGAGGGCACGCCGATCTTGAGGGTCTCCTTGAGCAGCGGGTCACGCAGGTCGATGCGGAAGCGCAGGCGAATGCCGTGCCGCAGCATGGGCGGCAGCTGCAGGAGGGCCTGGAGCGCCACGCCCAGGGGGTTGCCGATCGCCAGGATGAGCAGGGCGAGCTCGGGGTTCTTGTCGGCCAGGAACGCATAGGCGAGGAAGGACGCGGTGGTGGCAAAGTTGTTGAAGATCGGCGCCGCCTGGCCCCAGAAGTAGTCGCGCTCCGCGTTGAGCACGCCCGAGAAGATCGAGGAGAGGGCATAGAGCACGACCTCGATGACGAAGAAGCGGAAGAAGTACACCGTGAGGTCGAAGTCGAACTCCGAGGTCGCGGTGAACGACTGCGTGTAGACGAGCTCGGCGGCAAAGATGAAGCCGAGCACCGTCACGGCGCCCATCAGCACGAGCACGATCGAGACGAGGTTAGAGGTGTACTCGCTCGCCCCCTCTATGCCGGCGCGCTTGCGCACCGACATGTACACCGGCAGGAACGCCGTGGTGAGCATGCCCGCAGCGACGAGCTCGTAGAGCTGGTTGGGAAGGTTGTTGGCCACGGAGTAGCAGCTCGCCATCACGGTGACGCCGATGGCGTACGCCTGGCCCCACGTGCGCAGGAATCCCGTGAGGCGGCTCACGATCACAAGCACGCTCATCAGCGCGGCGCTGCGGCCGACCTGCTCCTGCGTGCTCGCCTCGGTCTTCGTGGGTGCCTCGGCCACCTTCATGTGCCGCGGCCGGTACTCAGGCGTCCCGCTCACGTCTTCCCCCTCGTCTGCATCAGTCAACCTTTTGATTTTCTCACCGCCGGGCGAGAAGAACGCGCTGCCGCGGGATTTAGCGCCGTATCACCACAGCGGGCACCTAACGACCGAGCGGACCCCCCGGCGCCGGGTTTCCGCCGTCCGCGCGCAAAACCCTGGTGCCTGATTCCCGCCATATGCGTGAAATGGTGCCGGATTTCCGTCATATGCGTGTTCTAGACACGCATTTCTCGCTAATCCGGCACCATTTCACGCATATGGCGGGAATCAGGCACCAGGGGTTCTAGGGCGGGGCACGGCACCAGGGGTTTTAGGGAGCGGGCGGCGGTGCTTGCCGGCGCGTCAGCGGACGATGTCGGCGAGGGTGGCGTCGCAGAAGCGGGCGAGGTCGTCCGGGGCGATGATCAGCGAGAGGCCGCGGCGCCCGCCCGAGACGTGGATCTTCTCGAAGAGCTGCGCGGTCTCGTCGACCAGCGTGGGAAAGCGCCTCTTCATGCCGACCGGCGAGCAGCCCCCGCGGACGTAGCCCGTGACCGGCTCGAGGTCGCGGACGTGCATCAGCGAGAGGCTCTTCTCGCCCGCCGCCGCGGCCGCCTTCTTGAGGTCGAGCTCGTCGGCCACGGGGATGCAGCAGACCACGTGCTCGCCCGCCGGCGTCACGCAGACGAGCGTCTTGAAGCTCGCGGCGGGGTCCTCGCCCAGGCGCTGCGCGATGTGCAGGCCGAGCTCGCTGGAGGTGTCCGTCTCGTCCACCTCGTAGGTCTCGTACTCAAAGGGCACGCCGGCAGCCTCGAGCTCGCGCATCGCGTTGGTCTTCTGGAACTTCTCGCGCCGCGCCATCGCGCTACTCCCCCGCCCGGCGCGCCCGGTCGCGCGCCAGGATCTGCTTCAGGAACTGGCCCGTGTAGCTCTCGGGAACCTCCGCGACCTTCTCGGGCGTGCCGTAGGCCACCACCGTGCCGCCACCGTCGCCGCCCTCCGGGCCCATGTCGAGCACGCGGTCGGCCATCTTGATGACGTCGAGGTTGTGCTCGATCACGAGCACCGTGTTGCCGGCGTCCACGAGCTTCTCGAGCACCTCCACGAGCTGACGCACGTCCTCGAAGTGCAGGCCCGTGGTGGGCTCGTCGAGGATGTAGAAGGTCTTGCCGGTCTGCTGGCGGTGCAGCTCCTTGGCGAGCTTGACGCGCTGCGCCTCGCCGCCGGAGAGCGTGGTGGCGGGCTGGCCCAGGTGGATGTAGCCCAGGCCCACGTCATAGAGCGTCTGCAGCTTGTTCTTGATGCGCGGGATGTTGGAGAAGAACGCCAGCGCCTCGTGCACCGTCATGTCGAGCACGTCCGAGATGGACTTGCCGTGGTAGAGAACCTCGAGGGTCTCGCGGTTGTAGCGCTTGCCGTGGCAGACCTCGCAGGGCACGTAGACGTCCGGCAGGAAGTTCATCTCGATCTTGATCTGGCCGTCGCCCTTGCAGGCCTCGCAGCGGCCGCCCGGCACGTTGAACGAGAAGCGCCCGGGGCTGTAGCCGCGCGCGCGGCTCTCGGGCAGGGAGGCAAAGAGCGCGCGCAGGTCGTCCCAGAGCCCGATGTAGGTGGCCGGGTTGGAGCGCGGGGTGCGCCCGATCGGCGACTGGTCGATGTCGATGACCTTGTCGACGAGCTCCACGCCCTCGAGCTTCTTGTACGGGCCGACCGGACGCTTGGAGCGGTGGACGGCGTTGGTGAGCGCGGGCGCGAGCGTGTCCGTCACGAGCGAGCTCTTTCCCGAGCCCGAGACGCCGGTGACCACCGTGAGCGTGCCGAGCTCGACCTTGGCGGTGACGTTCTTCAGGTTGTTGGCGCTGGCGCCGGTGACCTTGATCGCGCCCTTGCGCGGGTTGCGGCGCCTCTCGGGCAGGCGGATCTGCCGAGCGCCGGTGAGGTAGGCGCCCGTGATCGACTCTGGGCAGGCAGCGATCTGATCCGGCGTGCCAGCGGCGACCACGCGCCCGCCCAGCTCGCCGGCGCCCGGGCCCATGTCGATCACGTAGTCCGCGGCGCGGA
This sequence comes from uncultured Atopobiaceae bacterium, assembly GCA_944320385.1. Lineage (GTDB taxonomy): Bacteria > Actinomycetota > Coriobacteriia > Coriobacteriales > Atopobiaceae > Thermophilibacter. The sequence goes on from CALUHH010000008.1 coordinate 30,611, forward strand.
TGGTGTCCTCGTCGTGCTCGACCACGATGACGGTGTTGCCCTGGTCGCGCAGGCGACCCAGAGTCTCGATCAGGCGGTTGTTGTCGCGCTGGTGCAGGCCGATCGACGGCTCGTCGAGGATGTAGAGCACGCCCATGAGGCCCGCGCCGATCTGCGTGGCCAGGCGGATGCGCTGGGCCTCGCCGCCGGAGAGCGTGGCGGCGGCGCGGGAGAGCGTGAGGTAGTCCAGGCCCACGTTCACCAGAAAGCGCAGGCGCGCGAGGATCTCCTTGACCACCGCGCCGGCGATGAAGCGCTGGCGCTCCGTGAGCTCGAGGGCCTCGAAGAAGGCCAGGCACTCGCGGCAGGAGAGCTCGCAGACCTGCCAGATGTTCTTCTCGCCCACCGTGACGGCGAGGATCTCCGGCTTGAGGCGCGCCCCGTTGCAGGTGGTGCAGGGGACCTCGCGGATGTACTTCTCGAGGTGCGTGCGCATGGACTCGGAGGTGGTCTCCTGGTACTTGTCGAAGAGGATCGCGCGCACGCCGGGGTAGGTGGTGAACCAGTGGGTGTCGCGGCCGTCGCGCGTGTGGTAGTCAACGCGGATCTTGGTGGCGCCCAGGCCGTCGAGCAGGGCTGACTGGACCTTCTTGGGGAGCTCCCGCCAGGGGGTCTCGTCCGAGGCACCGAGGTGGCGGCACACGGCGGAGAGGATCTGCGGATAGTAGTTGGAGTGGCCGAAGAGGCTGCCGAAGACGCCGTCCGCCACCGAGAGCGACGGGTCCTCGATCAGGGCCTCGGCGTCCACGACCTTGCGAAATCCCAGGCCGTCGCAGTCCGGGCAGGCGCCGTAGGGGGCGTTGAAGGAGAAGTCGCGCGGCTGGAGGTCGTCCATGGAGTGGCCGTGCTCGGGGCAGGCCAGCGCGAGCGAGTAGCTGAGCAGCTCGCCGGGGAAGCGCTCCGGGTCGTCGCGGTCGGGCATGAGGTAGAAGCCCACCTTGCCCTGGGCGAGGCGCGTGGCCTGCTCGACGGCCTCCGCGATGCGGCCGAGGCTGTTCTCGCGCACGACGATGCGGTCGACCACGACCTCGATGCTGTGGCGGTTCTTCTTCTCGAGGCGGATCTGATCGTCGCCGAGCTCGCGGACCTCGCCGTCGATGCGCACGCGCGAGAAGCCCTCGCGGCGCAGGTCCTCGAAGAGCTTGGTGTACTCGCCCTTGCGGTCGAAGACCACCGGTGCCAGCACCAGGGCGCGACGACCCTGGGCGCGCTCGAGGACCTTGTCGGCCACCTGGTCGGTGGTCTGACGCTCGATCACGCGGCCGCACTCCGGGCAGTGCGGGGTGCCCACGCGGGCGAAGAGCAGGCGCAGGTAGTCGTAGATCTCCGTCACGGTGCCAACCGTGGAGCGGGGGTTGCGGCTCGTGGTCTTCTGGTCGATGGAGACAGCCGGCGAGAGCCCGTCGATGCTGTCGAGGTCCGGCTTGTCCATCTGGCCGAGGAACTGCCGGGCGTAGCTGGAGAGGGACTCGACGTAGCGGCGCTGGCCCTCGGCGTAGATGGTGTCGAAGGCGAGGCTCGACTTGCCCGAGCCCGAGAGCCCCGTGATTACGACGAGCTTGTCGCGCGGTATGTCAACGTCCACGTCCGCGAGGTTGTGCTCGCGCGCGCCGCGGATGACGATTGCGTCCTGGGCCATGTGCCCTCCTTCTGGTGGTTTTCTCGGCTTCCCAGTGTAGCCGAGTCGGGGGCACTTCACGCGATTTGCAACGCGTGTTCTGGTTGTGGCGGGCCGGAGGCGCGATCGTTAGGCGAGAAGAACGGCGCGGCGCTTAAGCCACCCGGTAGCGGCTCACGCCGCCGGCGTCGCGCTCGCGGAGCACGGCACCCGTCGCGACGAGGTGGTCCAGGTGCGCGATGCTCTCGGAGACGAGGAACCACCGCGTCATGGCCGGCGTCTCCGCCCAGTGGTCGAAGGGCGCGCGCCAGCCCATGGCCGGAACGAGCTCAAAGCCCGTGCTTCCCGGGTGCTCCGCGATCGCCGCCAGCGCCCGGGCGCTGCGGCGCTCGTGATGGCCCGCGTTGGCGAGGCAGCGCTCGGCGACGCTCCCCTCCTGCAGGCCGTGGCCCATGAAGGCGTGCTCGATGCCGCGGTCGGCGAGCGCTCGCAGGGTCCCCAGCTGCTCGCCGATCGGGTCCTCGTCCGCATCCCAGAAGCCGATGCAGGTGGAGCACAGGAAGAGCACCGCGTCGCCGAGAAACGCCGTGCGCGTCTCCGGCTCCCAGAGCACGCACTGGCCCACCGTGTGGCCCGGCGCCGGCATGACCTCGAAGGCCCAGCGCCCGAGCCGCACCCTGTCGCCGGGCGCCACCGTCGAGAACGCGATCTTCTCGGCCTCGAAGTTGACCACATGGTCCCAGATGACGTCCGCGAGCTCGACTGCCTCCGCGTCCGGCGCGCCCTCCGCGCGCATGCGGGCCTCCATCTCGTCACGCCACGCGGGCACGGCGAAGCGCCGCATGTCCGCGAGGACGCCCTCGGGGACGAGCACGCGCGCCCCGGCCTCGGCCAGCTCGCGGGCAAGGCCCACGTGGTCGATGTGGGCGTGCGTGCAGAAGAGCGTCGTGGGCGTCGTTGCCGGGTCCACGCCCAGACCCAGCAGCGCGCGCATGAGGCGCGTGTCGTTGAGCGGGTCTGGCGTGCCGGCGTCCACCACGAGCGCCTCGCCGCCGTCGAGCACCACGAAGGCGTTGACCGAGGGCAGGAAGGTGTCGTGCATGAGGAGCTCGACGCGCCAGACCTCGGGCGCGTCGAGCACGCGGCTGCAGGTGAAGCCGTCCTCGTCGAGCGTGAAGCAGTTGGCGCCGCAGCCCTGGCCCCATCCCTCGCCGGAGGCGGCCGCGGCGCCGGGGACGCTAGTCAACGAGCACCTTCACGCAGATCTTCTTGAGCGGCGCCGGCTCACCCGGGCAGCAGCCGGGCTTGTGGGCGTCGCACGGCGGCGTGACCACGAGGTCACCCGGCTGCAGCGTCGCCCAGGCCTCGCGGTCGCCGGGGGTGTACAGGCCAAAGTCGTCGGCCTCGGAGAACTCCCCGACCGGCGCGCACTCCGCGACCGGCGCCACGCCGATCAGCTCGGTCCCGCTGATGACGTAGTGGATGTCGGCGTAGCGGCGGTGCGCCTCGTAGTTCTTCTCGCCCGCGGGGACGGTGGTGAGCTCCTGGACGTTGGCAAAGACCTCGTCGCCCATGATCTCGTGGCGGCCGGGCTCGAGCTCGGCGAGGTCCGGGCGGGCCAGGAACGCGAGCGCCCTCTGGAAGCGCTCCGCGGACAGGTCGTTGGCGGCGGCATCGGCGAGCGACGTGAAGATCATGGCTGACTCCCCTCTCGTTGCGGCGCCCTGCGCGCCGTTTGCAACAGTATGCGTCATCGCGCGGCTCCCGCTTGGGTAGAATCGAGACGTTGCATACGCGCGCCGGCATACGGCGCAGAGGAGAGGAAGCCACATGGAAGCCAGCGACCAGGAGAAGCTCCGCCAGGAGGTCGACGAGGTGCTGCACGGCAGCAAGCAGCCCGCCGGCCCCGAGATGTTCGCCCAGAACGACTACTCCAACGTGCGCCACGTCATCGGCGTGGTCTCGGGAAAGGGAGGCGTGGGCAAGTCGCTCGTCTGCGGCACGCTGGCCGTAGAGCTGGCGCGACGCGGGGCCAAGGTCGGCATCCTGGACGCGGACGTCACCGGCCCCTCCATCCCCCGCATGATGGGCCTCGCCGGGGCGCGGGCCCGCGGCGTGGACGAGCTCATCGTCCCCGTGCTCACCAAGGGCGGCATCAAGGTCATGAGCGCCAACCTCGTCCTGGAGAACGAGACCGACCCCGTCATCTGGCGCGGGCCCGTGGTCGCCGGCGCCATCAAGCAGTTCTGGGAGGACTGCGCCTGGGGCGAGCTCGACTACCTGCTCGTAGACATGCCCCCGGGAACCGGCGACGTGCCCCTCACCGTCTTCCAGTCGCTGCCGGTCGACGGCATCGTGATCGTGAGTTCGCCTCAGGACCTCGTGCAGATGGTCGTGGGCAAGGCCGTGAACATGGCCAACATGATGCAGGTGCCCGTCCTCGGCCTCGTGGAGAACATGGCCTACGTCGAGTGCCCGCAGTGCGGCGAGAAGATCTACCCCTTCGGGCCGAGCCGCCTCGAGGAGACGGCGGCCGCCTTCGAAATCGAGGCGCTGGGCCAGCTGCCCATCGACCCCAAGATTGCGGAGGCGTGCGACAAGGGCACCTTCGAGGACGAGCTGCCCGCCGGCACGCTCTCCGAGGCCGTGGGCACCGTGGTCAGCGTGGCCGAGTTCGTGGACGCGCTGCGCGGCCAGGGCGCGTAGGCCCATGGCGCAGCGGCCGAGAAGAACCTCGAGGTCGCAGGCGCGCGAGGAGGCGCTCGCCGCAGCGGCGGTCGTGCGCGTCCCCGCGCGCTGCGACGTGGCCGTGGTCGGCGGCGGCGCGGCCGGGCTCGCGGCGGCGGTGGCCGCGGCGGAGTCCGGCGCGTCCGTCGTGGTCTTGGAGCGCGGGCTCGCGTGCGGGCGCACCATCCTGGCCACGGGCAACGGCCGCTGCAACTTCATGAACTCCGCGCTGTGCGGGCCCGCGCCCGCATGGGAGCGCTACAACGACCCGGCCTTCGTCGCGGCGACGTGCGGCGCTGGCTTTGGCGAGGAGGTACTGGGCTTCTTCGAGGACTGCGGCCTGGCCTGGGCCGAAGAGGACGGCGGGCGGCTCTACCCGCTCTCGCGGCAGGCGTCCTCCGTGCGCGAGGTGCTGCTCGCGCGGGCGGCGCGGTCCGGCGTGGTGCTTGCGCCGGCGCGCGAGGTCACGGATGTCTCGATGTCTCGTCACGAAGTGCGCATACGTCCCCATTTTGAGGCAGATTTCCCGTCAAAAAGGGGACTTATGTACACTTCGCTCGTCTATGCGGCGGGTGGTGGCGAGGAGACCGCGCGCTCGCTCGGGCTTTCGTGCGCGGCGTTCGAGCCCGTGCTCTGCTCGCTCGCGTGCGCGGCGCCCGCGGGCGTGGCGCTTGGCGAGCTCGACGGCCGGCGCGCGCACGTGGTCGCGCGGCTCGTGCGCGATGGGCGCGAGGTGGCGCGCGACGTCGGCGAGGTGCTCTTCCGCGGCTACGGGCTCTCGGGCATCGTGGTGTTTGACCTCTCGCGTCATGCGCGCCCCGGGGACGTGGTGTCGCTTGACCTCACGTGCGGGCTCGACCGCGAGCGGGCGCGGGAGCTCGCTGGCGCAGCGGGCAGCTGCGCGGGGGTGCTCGACCCGGTGATCGCGGGAGCGCTTGGGCAGGATGCGCTCGACCAAGCCCTTGACCTGCGCTTTGTTGTGCAGGGGCCAGCTGAGCCCGAACGTGCCCAGGTTACGCGCGGGGGGCTGCTGACCGGGCAGTTTGACCCCGCGACGCTCGAGGCGCGCGAGCGACCCGGACTCTTTGCCTGCGGCGAGGCGCTGAACGTCGACGGCGCGTGCGGGGGCTTCAACCTTGCCTGGGCATGGAAGAGCGGCCTCGTTGCCGGACGTGCCGCCGCAGGGCGCCGAGCCGCGGGCAACGAAGCTGAGCGCGCCTAGCGGGACGGTTGCGCCCGGAGCTTGAGGCTCTTCTTGCTTAGACTTTGTGCCTCGTCCGGAGCCTGCCGCCCCGTGCGCTTAAGGTTTGCCGTCCGTCCACGATTTTGGCGAAATCCCGCTTAAAGATCGCGGCGCGTCCGGGCATGCGGCGCTGGCGTGCTTAAACATTGCGTCGCGTCCGGGCACGCAGCGTCACTGCGCTTAAGAATTTGGCCTCATGCGCAAGGGACGTGCCGCGTATGCGGACAACACCTCCAAATGAGACGACTTCTCTAAGCACGATCAAACCTCATCCCCGGATGAGACGGCTTTCTTAAGCACGTCGGCGCCGATTCTCCGGATGAGACGACATTCTTAAGCGCGCCGCAGCGACATCCAGTTGTGTGACAATAGGCCCGACCACCCCTCCTGAAAGGACTCCCATGCTCGAGGTCTCCGGGATTCGCATCCCCCTCTCCGCACTTGACGGCTCCGACGCGCGCGAGCTCGCCGCGTGCCGCCGCGCCATCGCGCGCAAGCTGCGCGTGGGCGAGAAGGACCTCGCGGCCGTCGAGCGCAGGCGCCGCTCGATCGACGCCCGCAAGCGCGGGGACGTGCATCTCACGTTCACGCTGCGCGTCGAGCTCGCGGGCGGGGCGACGGAGGAGCGGGCGCTTCTCGCCCGCCTTGCCAAGAAGCGGGCCGACAAGAACGTGCGCGTCGTGGACGAGCGCCCCTTCGGCTTCCCGGAGCGCGTCGAGCGTCGCGACGCACCGCGCCCGGTCGTCATCGGCGCCGGGTGCGCGGGCCTGTTCTGCGCGCTCTCGCTTGCGCGCGCCGGCCTCGAGCCCCTGCTCGTCGAGCGCGGAGACGACGCGACCCGTCGTGGCAAGATCGTGCGCGTCCACGACGAGACGGGCGCGCTCGACCCCGAGAGCAACATCCAGTTTGGCGTCGGCGGCGCAGGTACCTTCTCTGACGGCAAGCTTCAGACGGGCACCAAGAGCCCGGCGCACCGCCTCATCCTCGAGACCTTCGTCGCCGCGGGGGCGCAGCGAGAGATCCTCTGGGACGCCAAGCCCCATGTGGGCAGCGACGTGCTGCCGCACGTGGTGACCGACATCGTGCGCCAGATCGAGGAGGCGGGCGGCGAGGTGCGCTGCCGATGCCGCATGACCGACCTCGACGTCTCCGGCGGCGCGGTGCGCGGCGTGACGCTTTCGACCACGCGTGACGACGGGAGCGTCTGCGAGGAGCGCGTGGCCTCGGGGTGCGTGGTGCTGTGCTGCGGCCACTCCGCGCGCGACGTCTTCGAGCTGCTGCGCGAGCGCGGCGTGCCCATGGAGCGCAAGACCTTCGCGATGGGCGTGCGCATCGAGCACCTGCAGGCAGACATCGACCGCGCGCTCTACGGGGAGGCGGCGGGCCACCCCGCGCTCGGAGCCGCGCCCTACAGCCTCTCCTGCCACCTGCCCTCCGGGCGGAGCGCCTTCTCGTTTTGCATGTGCCCCGGCGGCTACGTGGTCTCCGCCGCGAGCGAACCGGGCGGCGTCTGCACCAACGGCATGAGCCTCTCGGACCGCGCCGGCACAAACGCCAACTCGGGCCTGCTCGCCAACGTCTTCCCCGAGGACCTTCCTGGCGACGACGTGCTCGCGGGCGTGGAGCTGCAGCGGAGCTGCGAGCGGGCGGCCTTTGCGGCAGGCGGCGGCGCGTACGTGGCGCCGGCCCAGCTCGTGGGTGACTTCCTCGCCGGTGCGCCCTCGAGCGCCGGCGGACGCGTGACGCCCACCTACCCGCGCAGCGTGGCGTGGGGCGACGTGGCCCCGTGCCTGCCGGACTACGTGACGGAGACGCTGCGCGCGGCGATACCCGTGCTCGGCCGCAAGCTCCGCGGCTTTGACGCCGCCGACGCCGTGCTCACGGGCGTGGAGACGCGCTCGAGCTCGCCGGTGCGCGTGACCCGCGGCGACGACGGGCAGAGCGTGGGCGTCCGCGGTCTCTGGCCCGTGGGCGAGGGCGCGGGCTACGCGGGCGGCATCATGAGCGCCGCCACCGACGGCATCCTCGCCGCCGAGAAGATCGTGGCAGCGTATACGCAGCGATAGAGCCGCTGGCTCCGGGTTCTTCTCGCTGATTGCCCTGGTGCCGGAATCGGGGCATCTGCGTGTTCTCGGCGCCGGTGCCGAAATCGGGGCATCTGCGTGTTTTCGACACGCATATGCCGCTATTCTGGCACCCACACGCTCATATGACGGCTTTCTGGCACCAAAACGCGCATATGACGCGATTCCGGCACCGGGGACGGGGCGGGGCGCCGCGTCAGCGCTCGCCGAGAAGCGCGAGCAGGCGGTCGAGCTCCTTGTCCTGGTTCATGCCGGTGAGGAAGGCGACGCCGCTCACGGTGGGGACGTCGTAGTCGCACTCGGGCTTGACCACGGGAACAAAGGCTGCCGCTCCCTCGAGCGCCGCGTCGACGTGTGCCACGTCCACGGCCACGATCTCGGCCTCGACGTCCTTCTCGGCCAACAGGTGCCTCAGCTTGGCGGCGACCATCTCTGACGTCGCCACGCCCGAGCCGCACGCCACCACGATCTTTGCCGCCATCTCAGCCCTCCCCTGTCTCGCCCGCTCCATCAACACCCATTTTACCCGGCAGGAGCTCCGCCAGGTCGGGGAACTGGGGGAGCTCGAAGCCCGGGAGCTGGGGCAGCTCGATGTCGGGCATGAACGCCTGGGCAAGAAGAACGAGCGCCCGCGTGATGTGACCGCGCTGCTCGGGCTCAAGCTCACCGAGGCGCTTGAGCATCGCCGGCACCGACGCCTGCCAGTTGCCGCTGAGGTCGGCGAAGGTGTCCTCCCCCGCGGCGTTGAGCACCGAGAAGAGCGTCTCGACAAAGCCCTCGCGCTCCGCGCGCGTCATGCTGGCGATCCACTCGTTGAGGCCCTTGTCGACGAAGCTCGCCCCACGCCCGAGCCCCTCCTGACGCACGAAGTCCTCTCCCTCCACGACCCAGGAGAAGGGGTCGTGCTGGGTGAGGCCCGCGGTGGAGGAGTCCACGACCGCATAGTCCTCCTGACGCTCGAAGAGCATGCCGATGACCGAGGAGCGCGGGACGGTCTTGGACACGAGGCCCGAGCGCTCCTTCCAGAGCTCGTCGGCGAGCGCCTCCTCGGTGAAGCCGGGCCCATCGTGCGAGAAGACCCGGACCACGCGCGCCGCGATCGCCGCCGGGCAGCGTGCCGCGGCGCAGACGGCGAGGTTGCCGCCCTTGGAGTGCCCGCCCAGATACAGGGGGCCCTCGATCGAGGACGCCACGCGCCCGAGGTAGGCCATCGCGGCATACTGGGACGGCACCCCGGTCTCGAAGGCCATGTTGAAGTCTTCCTTCCAGCCCACGAGGGTGTTGTCCGTCCCGCGAAACGAAAGATACGCCCCGCCGCCCGGCAGGCGCAGCACGCAGGCCGAGAACTGCTTCTCGACGGCCTCGTCGAAGTCGTCGACGTAGTCGCTCACGCGCACATCGCGAAAGCGCGGGCTCGCCGCCACGAGCGCGAGCAGCCGAGCGAGGCCCACCGGGTCCCAGAGGCCGTGGGTCATCGCCTCGAGCCACTCCGCGCGGAAGAGGTCCCGCAGCGGAGCGCCCTCAGGGGAGCGCACCGCGTCGCCCTGGTAGCGAAAGTACGACAGGCACGACAGCACGAGGCTGTCCACGTCGGAGAGCCCCCGCTCGTCAAAGGTGTCGAAGGCGCGGGAGAGGTACCCGAAGAGGTTCTTCTCGGATGGGTCGAAGAGCTGCGGCATGGCGAACCCCTGCTTCTCGTGCGAATGATACGAAGGGACTGTCCCTTCGTATCATTTCTTGTGCGGGCGGTAGCGGCGGCGGGTGGCGTGGGCCGAGCCCTTGCGCGCGCCGGACTTGAGCCGGGCGATGACGGCGTCGGCGGAGCTGCCCTCCGCACGCGTGCGGATGGCGACGATCTGGTCACGGATGCGCGCAGCCGTCTCGAAGTCCATGGCCTCGGACGCCACGGCCATCTCCTCCTCCAGGGCGTCGAGGACGTCGGCGAGCTCGGACTCCGAGAGCCCCGCGAGCTCCTCGGCGAGCGCGTCGGACGTGGCCTCGGCGTCCTCTGCGGGCGCCGCCTCCCCCGCGAGCGTCTCGAAGGCGCCGTGGCTTCCCGTGCCGTGACGGTCGCGCGTCTTGCCCTCGAGCGTGCGCTCGGCCTCGGAGATGAACGACGAGACGTCGGTGATCGACTTCTTGACGGTACGCGGCACGATGCCGTGCTCGGCGTTGAACGCCTCTTGGATCTGGCGACGCCGCGCCGTCTCGCCGATGGCCTCGCGCATGGAGTCCGTGATGGCGTCCGCGTACATGATGACCTCGCCCTGCGCGTTTCTCGCCGCGCGGCCCATGGTCTGGATGAGGGAGCGCCGGTTGCGCAGGAACCCCTCCTTGTCCGCGTCCAGGATGGCCACGAGCGAGACCTCCGGGATGTCGAGGCCCTCGCGCAAAAGGTTGATGCCCACGAGCACGTCGATCTTGCCCACGCGCAGGTCGCGGATGATGTCCACGCGGTCGAGCGTGGCCGTGTCCGAGTGCATGTAGTTCACGCGCACGCCCTCGTCGAGCAGGTGGTCGGTGAGGTCCTCGGCCATGCGCTTGGTGAGCGTGGTCACGAGCACGCGCTCCTTCTTGGCGACGCGCTCCTTGATCTCGGAGATGAGGTCGTCGATCTGGCCGCGCACCGGGCGCACGTCGACCTTGGGGTCGAGCAGGCCCGTGGGGCGGATGATTTGCTCGACCTCCTGCTGGGTGACCGACTCCTCGTAGTCGCCGGGCGTGGCCGAGACGTAGATGAACTGCGGCACGCGCTCCTCGAACTCGTCGAAACGCAGCGGGCGGTTGTCGAGCGCCGAGGGCAGGCGGAAGCCGTGGTCCACGAGCGTGACCTTGCGCGAGCGGTCCCCCTCGTACATGCCGCGGATCTGCGGCACCGTGACGTGGGACTCGTCGATGATGCAGAGCATGTCCTTGGGGAAGTAGTCGATGAGCGTGTAGGGCGGCTCGCCGGCCTTGCGGCCATCGAGGTGGCGCGAGTAGTTCTCGATGCCGTTGCAGTAGCCCATGGTCTCCAGCATCTCGAGGTCGTAGCTCGTGCGCTGCGCGAGCCGCTGGGCCTCCAGCAGCAGGTCGGCGGCCTTGAGCTCGGCCACGCGAGCCTCGAGCTCCTCGTTGATGGTCTCGAGGGCGTGGGTGACCTTGGGGTGCTCGGTCACGTAGTGCGACGCCGGCCAGATGGGAATGGCGTCGAACTCGCGCACGATCTCGCCCGTCAGGTTGTCCACCTCGGCGATGAGCTCCACCTCATCGCCGAAGAACGAGATCCGCAGCGGGTTCTCCGCATAGGGCGGGAAGACGTCGACGGTGTCCCCGCGGACGCGAAACGTGCCGCGCGCGAGGTCGTAGTCGTTGCGGTCATACTGGATGTCGATGAGGCTGTGGATGAGCTCGTCGCGCTCGAGCGGCTCGTCCTTGCTCACGTTGGGCGCGAGGCCGGCGTAGTCCTCCGGGCTGCCGATGCCGTAGATGCAGGAGACCGACGCCACCACGATGACGTCGCGCCGCGAGAGCAGGCTCGACGTGGCCTGGTGGCGCAGCTTCTCGACCTCCTCGTTGATGGAGGCGTCCTTCTCGATGTAGGTGTCCGTCTGGGGGACGTAGGCCTCCGGCTGGTAGTAGTCGTAGTAGCTGACGAAGTAGACCACGGCGTTGTTGGGGAAGAGCTCGCGCATCTCGCTCGCCACCTGGGCGGCGAGCGTCTTGTTGGGCTCCATGATGAGCGTGGGGCGTCCGAGCTTCTCGATGGTCTTTGCCATGGTGAAGGTCTTGCCCGAGCCGGTGACGCCGAGCAGCGTCTGGTAGCGAAGCCCCCGCTCCACGCCGTCGGCGAGCTTCTCGATGGCCTGGGGCTGGTCGCCCGCGGGCTCGTAGGGCGAGACCACCTTGAGCGGCTCCCCGCCCGACTCGCGCCCAAAGCGCACGAGCTCGCCGCCAAAGCGCTCGTTCTTGTCGTCCGCCATCCAAGCCCCCTCTCTCGCGTGGTGATAGTGTACCCCAACTGCCGGACATAGTACAAGTGTTCTGTTTCTGCGCGACGCTCTTCTCGCCTGACGCGCCGCAACGTCGCCGAGTAAGAGTAACTTGCCAAAAGCGGCCCCTTTCGAGGGGGTTTCTCGCAAGAAACTCTTACTCGGCGGAAAGTCGGCGGAGGCACCGACCGGAACGGCGGGACAAGAAGAGCAGGCGAGAAGAACGCCCGCGCCGGCGCCGGGTAGAATGGACTGCGACGAGAGGAGGCACATGCGATTCAACGACACCGGGGACGGCAAGGCCCTCACGCGGGCGCTCGCCGTCGTGCTTGTTGCCATCCTCGTCGTGATCACCTGCCTGCTGCTGGCAGACGAGGGCCCCAACGACACCAAGATCGCCGGTCGCCTGGGCGCGGCGGCCGCCGCCGTGCTCGCGCTCCTGGTCTATCAGGGCATGGAGCGCCGCAGGAGGCGCACCGAGAAGGACTTTGAGGGCAGGCCGTGGATGCGCGCGGGCGAGCCCGCCCGGGACGCGGCGCCCGCGGAACCCGCCGCGACGCCGGAGGGGCCGCGGGCGCAGGCCCGCCCGGGCGGCGGGGCGGACCTCGACGGCATGCTCGCGCACGCCGACGACGCGCTGCTCGCCCTGCACGACCTCGTGCTGCACGGAGATCCCGCAAGCTACGGCATGCTCCCCTCGCTGCTGCGGCGCGCGGGCCTGCTCGAGTGGGAGAGCCCCGCGCCCGTGAGCGCCACCAAGCTCAGGAGGAACGGTCGCTGGTGGCTCACGCTCCGCACGGACGAGGCCCTCTCCGAGGACGCCTACGACCGGCTGACCACCCTCGAGGCGATCCTCAACGTCAACGACGACCTCATGAGGAGAAGCTGGCCCCAGAAGGCGACCCCCGTCTGGAGGCTGGCGCAGGCCCTCGCGGACGTTGTCGACCTGGCCCCCGCCTCCTGCGACCGCCCGCTGGTCACCGACCTTATCGACCGTGCCGAGAAGGACGGCGAGTGGTCCTGTCGCCTGCGCTTCGCCGACTCCGTCGAGAACCTCCCCGCGCCGTTTCGCATCGAGTTCGACTTCCAGGTCAACCTGGCGCGAGGGATCCTCGGCGTCGACGTCGTGGTCCCTCGGCCGGGATGCCTCGCCTTCGTCGGGGCTCGCAGCCAGGCCGCATGGGCGCGGGCCTACGCCCTCAGGGTTGCCCTGCTGCTCGCGCGGCGGGGGTTTGCCTCGTCGAAGCGCATCGGGCGCGTCGTTGTCAACTGTCGCGAGCACGGGTCGGACGACGTGGTGATGTCGCTCGACCTCACGAAGGACGCCCTCAAGCGTCTGCACGCGGTCGCGCGCTCCCCCAAGGTGGTGGACGAGGGGCTCCCCGAGGACCCTGCGCTGCGCCTCTCGCTCGACGCCGCGGGCTGGCTCAAGACGGTCGAGCCCTTCCTCTCCCTCGAGGACGAGGAGCTGAGCCCCGCCGCGCGCCATCGCCTCCCGGAGCTCGACGACACGCCCTGCGACGAGGCGCTCGCGCTCGCCTGCGGTGCGCGGCGCGTCCGCGACCTCGGCATCATGGAGAAGGCCGGGCGCGCGGACGCGTGGAACGGCCTGGTAGGCGAGCTCGGGGACACCACGCAGGGCGCCGTGGCCCGCCTCATGGCGCTGCGGGACGCCGCGGCCGACCTCACCGTCGCCGAGGCGTGCGAACGGGTGAGCAAGGCGCTCGTGGACGGCACGGTCGACGCCGCGGACCAGCGCGCGCTGGCGGGGCTCTTCGTGGACGGGGGCGCGCTCGGCTCGGCGGCGCGCACCGCTCGCGCGACCCTCGAGGCCAACCCCACGCCCGATCAGCTCGACGTCCTCGTGGGCTCGCTCGAGGCCGTGCTCTCCCCCATCGCCGAGACTGGCCTCTACCTCGACGACGAGGACAGCGTCTATCGCTACTTCAACTCCGTGCCCGAGCGCGTGGCCTACAACCTCTCCGCAAACGACGACGGGCGGCGCGTGCGGCTCGTCCCCGACGAGTACTACGCCGCGCACTCCTACGCGTCGCGCGCGCTCACGATGCTCGGGCGCCTCCCCGAGGCCATCGCGCACGCCGACGAGCTCATGCGCGTGGCGCCGGCGACGCCCGACGCCGCGCTCGCCAAGGTGCGCTGCCTCGAGGAGGCGTCGAGGATCTTCGAGGCCGCCGACCTCCTCAAGCGCACGATCGGGGCCTGCCCCACCGCGCGCGAGATGGCCATCTGCTTCTATCGCCTCGCCTACATGGAGTGGAAGCTCGGCAGGAGCGACCTCGCCGTCGCCTGCTACCAGCGCGCCATCGCGCTGCACGAGGACGTCGCGGCGCAGGCGCGCAGCGAGCTCTCCGACCTCCTGGAGGTCGGCGGGGAGGGCCTGCGGGCCCTGGACGACGACGAGGTCCTCCCGGCGCTCGAGCGGGGCGAGATTCCGACGGGCGACCTCGGCGCGCTGCGCCGCCGGACGGGGGAGGCCGTCGGCGCCTGCGTCGACGCGGGGCTCTTCACCGTGGGCCGCCCCCTCATGGGCGCCTACCTCGAGCTCGGCCGCGACGACGCCCTGCTCGACGTCTACCGCTCCCTCATGAGGCCGTAGCGACGCCGCACTTCCGACTGACTGCGTTCTTATCTCCTCTTGACCGAGTCGCGTTGCCACGTGCCGTTCCCGGGTATAGAATACATTGTATTCACCAGAGAAGGAGGATCCGTGGCCACACTGACGATACGCATGAGCGACGGCGAGGCCGAGGTCGCGAAGAGGTTTGCCGCCTTCGAGGGCAAGACGTTCTCGGAGTTTGCGCGAGAGTCAATCATGGAGCGCATCGAGGACTTCCTTGACGTCCAGGAGCTCGAGAAGGCGATTGCCGAGGACGATGGCGTGCGATACACGCTTGATGAGGTGAAAAGCGAGCTCGGCCTATGAGCTGGAGGGTCGAGTTCACCTCCGGCGCGCTCCGACAGCTCAAGAAGCTGGACTCATTCGTGCGCAGAATGCTGATCGCCTGGGTCGAGAAGAACCTGGAGGGCTGCGCCGACGCAAGGGCGCATGGCAAGTCCCTCGTCGGCGACAAGTCCGGACTCTGGCGTTATCGAATCGGTGACTACCGGCTCTTGTGCCGTCTCGACGACGGCCGTCTCGTCATCGAGGCGATCAAGGTCGGCCATCGGCGCGAAGTCTACAAGTAGCGACGAGCCTACTCCGCGGGCGTCAAGCCCTCCGGATAGCTCCGCTGATAGCCCTCGTATGCCTCGCGGACGCGCTCGAGGTAGGCTCGCGTCTCGGCGTACTCGATGCCCTCGGGAAGGGTCGCGCCGTCCGCGATCCAGCCCTGGACGGTGCCGATGCCGGCGTTGTAGGCAGCGACGACCTCGTCGAGGCTCGAGAGGTGCGTCTGCAGGTAGCCCAGGTAGGCGCAGCCATACTCGATGTTCACCGCAGGATCTGCGAGCGCTGCGGGGTCATAGTCCGCAGCGCTCACCAGCCCCAGGCCGTTCAGGCTCTCGGCGGTCGCCGGCATGACCTGCATGAGGCCCACGGCACCCGCATGCGAGACGGCGTCCTCGTCCCACCCCGACTCGCACTTGATCACCGCGCACACGAGGGCGGGATCCACGCCGTGGCGCGCGGCCGCGTCCTCGATCGTCTGCACGTGGCTCACCGGGTAGGCGAGCGTGCGCACCCACTCCAGCGGGGCCGCCGCCAGCCCGGCGGAGAACGCCAGCGTCAGGGCGAGAAGAACGAGCGGTATGACGCGGTACCAGCGAGCAAGCCGCTCGGGTCGGCTATGCCTGGGCACCCGCGCGCCCCCTCTTGGGCACGTTGTCCCAGCCCTGCCGCTCGCGCGCATGCCACCAGTCGCGAATCTCCTGGTCGAAGACGTCGGCGGTGTGGATGTTGTTGAAGACGAAGCTGCTGTGCGCCTTGATGTAGGCCTCGGTGGGCTGCTGATGGAGCCTGCGGTCGAAGTCGCGGGGGTCCATGCCGCGCTGGGCAGCTCGGGCGCGACGGGCGGGCGCGGGGCACACGACGCCGATGATCTCGTCGGCCATGTCGAACGAGCCGCGCATGCGGTCGAGCAGCGGGACCTCGACGACCACGATCTTCTCGGCCGCCTCCGGGTTCTTCTCCCGCTCCGCACGCTCCTGCTCGGCGAGCTCGGCCACGCGGGCGCGCAGCAGCTCGTCGATCAGCGGCAGCTCGATCTCCTCGAGCGTGACCGTGCGCTCGGTGGTGGCGAAGGCGCGCTCGGCGAGCAGCTCGCGCTTCACGCCGCCCACGGGGTTGATGACGTCGTCGCCGAATGCCTCCTTGATCTGCGGCAGGATAGGCGATCCCGGAGCCAGCGCCTCGCGCGAGAGGTCGTCGAGGTCGATCCTCACGGCGCCGAGCTCCTCGAAGACGCGCGCGACGGTCGACTTTCCGGACGCGATCCCGCCCGCCAGATAGATAACGTGCATGAAATCTCCCTTCGTTTCAGCACCGTCTATCATCGCACATGCGCGGGCGGGGCGGGTCAACATACCTCATCTGCTCAAACAGTTTGCTTCGCAAGAACTCGCATCTGAGGTATGTTGACCCGCCTCGTCGCAGAGGCGCGCCCGACATAGCTTCATCCGCGAGTTCTTGCGAAGCAAGCTGTCTGAGCGGGGAAGGTATGTCGGGCGCGCTACGCGGGGAAGATGAGGCCGTCGCGGACCGTCCAGAGGACGGGGTCGGGCAGGAGGTCCTTCTCGCGCGGGTCGTGGGTGACCCAGAGGACGGTCTTGCCCGCGAGAAGCGGCGTGACGTAGTCCATGACTTGCGCCACGGTCTTCTCGTCCATGCCCTTGAGGGGCTCGTCGAAGAGGAGCGCGTCAGCGTCGGCGAGGACGCAGCGCAAGATGGCCACGCGCCGGCGCTGGCCGCCGGAGAGGTCGCGGACGGGGCGGGAGTCGACGGGCAGCCCCACTGCGACGAGGGCGGCGCGCTCACGGGCGAGAAACGCCTCGAGGTCGGCGCCGCGCAGGCGCGCGTGCGGCAGGCGGACGTTGGCCGTGGCGGTGAGATTGTCGAGCAGGCGGTCGTCCTGGAAGGTCATCGCCAGGCGCGCGTCCGCGGGTCGCACGACCTCGCCCGCGTCCGGCGTCTCGAGCCCGGCCAGGAGGCGCAGCACCGTGGTCTTGCCAGCGCCCGAGGGGCCCATGAGCACATGGGCGCGCCCCGCCTCGAAGCGCGCGGACGCGCCCGCGAGGACCGAGAGCTCCCCGTAGTTCTTCTCGACCCTGCGCAGCTCGAAGGCTCCCCCGCTCATGGCCGCGCCTCCCAGCGGCGCAGGGCGGCGCCGAGAGCGCGGTCCACCACGGCGGACAGTGCGGCCGACACCACGACGATCGCGACGGTCCACGCGAACAGGCTCGGGGTGTCGAGGTAGACCTTGGCGTCGTAGAGGTGCTCGCCGATCGTGAGGTCGGGAAGGCCGATGACCTCGGCCGCGATGCCCGCCTTCCACGAGAGGCCGAGCGCGAGCGACACGGCAGCCCGGAAGTACGGCAGCACGCGCGCGAGGTAGACGAGGCGCACGCGGTCGAGTCCGGTGAGCCCGAAGACGTCGGCCATCTCGAGCAGGCCCGCGTCGGTCTGGGCGATGCCCTCGCAGACGTTGGTATAGACGATCGGCAGCGCCATTATCCAGGCGATGACCACCGAGAGGTTGCTCGAGGAGACCCACAGCAGCACGAGGATCACGAAGGACGCCACGGGGACGGCCTTGAGGGCGCCCATCACCGGGGCGAGCAGCGCGCGCACGACGGGAAGCCGGCTCGCCGCAGCGGCGAGCGCGACGCCGCTCGCGACGCCGCCGACAAACCCCGCCCCGATGCGGCCGAGCGAGGTCGCGACCGACGCCCAGAACTCCCCCGTCCCCACGAGCTCCACAAGCCGGGCCAGCACCTCGAGCGGGCCCACGAGGATGATGCGGGCGTCGACGACCCAGGCGACGAGCTGCCACGCCACGAGCCAGAACGCCACGGCAAGCAGGCGGGCGCCCCAGGTCCCGAGGCGCCCGCCGGTCTCATGGCTCTTGTCGGCAGACCTGGGCACTAGGCACCGTAGTAGAAGTCGTCGCCCGGGACGGCGCCGCCCACGGCCTGCGGGTTCTGCTCGGCCAGGACGTCGAGGTAGCCCGCGAGCTTCTCGGCCATCTCGTCGCCGGTGATGCAGACGATGTTGCACTCCGGGATGGCCTTCTGGGCGACCTGCGCGGCCACGATGTCGTAGTCCCCCACGAGCTGGGCGGCCTCGTCCACGTTGTCGTTCACAAAGTCGACGGACTCGGCGTAGTGCGCGAGGAACGCGTCGACCGCGGCGGGGTTCTCGTCGGCGAAGGCGGCGCGCACGATGGCGACGCCGGTGATCATGGAGCTCTGCTCGTCACCGGTCTGGACGGCGTCCCACTCCTCGGTGAGGTCGAGCGCCACGCGGATCTGGTCGTTCTGCGCCTGGGCGGTGGTCACGAAGGGCTGGGGCAGCATGGCAACGGCCGGCCCGGAGGACGTCGCGAGCGCCTGCACGCACTCGGCGTGCTCGCTCTTCCACTCGATCTGCACGTCCTCGCCCACCGTGAGGCCGTTCTTCTCGAGCACGTACTGCAGGCCGTACTCGGGCGTGGAGCCCTTGCCGGAGGAGTAGATGGTCTTGCCCTTGAGGTCGGCCACGCTGTGCACCGTGTCGCCGAGCTCGCAGATGTAGAGCACGCCGAGGGTGTTGATGGCGATGGAGCGCACGCCCTTCTCGGTCTTGTTGTAGAGGACCGAGGCGAGGTTGGCGGGCACCGCGGCAATGTCCACGTCGCCCTTGGCGATGAGCGGCGTCACCTCGTCCGGCGAGGCCACGATGTCGAAGGAGTAGTCGTTGTCCGCGAGGTTGCCGTTGTCGACCTCGCTCATGAAGCGCACCAGACCCATGGCGGTGGGGCCCTTGAGGGCGACGGCACGCACCGCGACGGGCTCGGCGGGCTGATCGTCGGCGGCGGGCTCGTCGGCGGCGGGCTCGTCCTCGGCGGCGGGCTCGCTTGCGCCGTTGCAGGCGGCAAGTGCGAACGTCGCGGCTCCGGCGCCGGCGACCGTCAGGAACTTCCTTCTGTCGAGCATGAGAAAACCTCCCTGTGCGCGCTGTTCAGATGGAACAACGATAGCACCGGGAGGCTGCTCTCCGTCCGAGCCTTCTGCGAGCGGCAGCTACGACCTGACCTCGAACTTGGTCTTGCAGCGCGGGCAGGTGACGCGGAGCTTGCCCTTGCCGCGCGGCACGCGCACCCGCTGCTTGCACGAGGCGCACTTCACGTGCTTGTAGGTGCGTAGCTCGGCCCAGGCGGCGCGGGGGTTTTGGACCCACGGGCGCGCGGGGCCGAGCGCCTTGAGGAAGGCCTCGTTCTCGCGGGCGCGGGCGCCAAGGTTCTTGGACTGGATGCGGAACATCGAGTAGACGATCAGTGCGAGCGCGACCCACCCGAGCCAGCTCACGCGTGCGAAGAGGTTCACGATAACGACGACGATCGCGAGGTTCATCGAGAAGACCGCGAGGTCGTCAGGGCCCTGCCTACCTCGAAGCCACTCCATCAGCCTGCGCTGCCAGTCACCCGATGCCATGCTCTCCCCTTCTCGTTGCGCTTAACTCTGAACTCATACCCGTTTGCCCTGCCTCGTATGCACGGGACGGCTACCCCGTGGGACGGTTACCCCGGAGGTTTCTGTCCCACCAGCGGGACAGAAACCTCCGGGGTAACCGTCCCACCCGGGGTAGCCGTCCCAGCACGCAGGCGAGAAGGGCGCGCCGACGCGCTAGCGCCCGCAGCCCATGACGTAGGCGCGCGCGAGCCGCTCGGTCTCGACGAGCGCGTCCACGTGGCAGCGCTCGCGGCCGTGCGAGTTCATGCAGGCCATGCCGAAGGCGCCGGCGGCGAGGTCGTTGCCGTGCAGGGCGGCGGCGTTGGCGTCGGTGGAGTAGTGGAAGCAGACCTGGGTGTTCCAGCGCCCGGGCGTGCAGGCGTCACGCGCGCACGCGATCAACGTGTTGGTGAGGTCCCAGTCGTAGGGGCCCTTCGCGTCGGAGCAGATCACGCCCACGGAGTGCTCGTTCGAGCCCGCGTAGTCCGGGCCGATGAGCGTGATGTCCACGGCCACGTACTCCGCGACCTCGTCGGGCACCCACGAGCCGCCGCGGCCGATCTCCTCGTAGATCGGGAAGGCAAAGAGGGTGTCAAAGGCCGGGCGCTCCCCCGTCTGCGCAAGCCAGCGCAGCACGTCGAGAAGAACGGCGACGGCCGCCTTGTCGTCGATGTGGCGGCTGATGACGTAGCCGTTGTCGAAGCGCTCGAAGTGAGGGTCGATGCCCACGATGGCGCCCTCGGTGACGCCGAGCGCGCGAGCGTCACCGGCACTGGCTACGTCCGCCACGAGGCTCACGGCCATGGTGTCCTCGGTGCGCTCGCGCGACCGCGCGTCGTCGAAGACGTGCGTGGAGTGGTGGTCGCAGATGACCTGGCCGGCAACCGCGCGGCCGTCGCGGCAGTGCACGAGGCAGGTCTCGCCCTCGATGCTGTGGTAGTTGATGCCGCCGAGCTGGCGGACGCGCAGGGTGCCGTCGTCGTTGATGCCGCGCACGACGAGCCCGATCGTGTCGAGGTGGGCGCCCAGGCACACGACCTTCTCGGAACTCTTGCCGCAGACGCGCACGTAGGCCGTGGCGTTGTTGTCCACGGTCATCTCGTAGCCCATCTCGGCGAGCTCCGCGCGCAGCCATTCGTGGATCTCGGGATAGTAGCCGACGGGGCTCTCCACCTCAACGCACGCGCGCAGCGTGTCGAGCAGACGGTCCTTGTCGATGTCGTAAGCCATGGCGACCTCCTCGATGGCTCTGTTAATTGGGGACAGTCCCCAATTAACAGAAATCTTTTATGTGAATTGGGGACTGTCCCCAATTAACAGAAGGGGCCGCCCCGAAGGACGACCCCAGCAGATCGAATGAAGCGGAGGAGTTACTCCTCGGTGACCTCAGCCTCGGTCTCGACCTCAGCCTCGACCTCGGGCTCCTCGGCCGGCTTGTCGCTCTCGGGGAGCGGCTTGACCTCGACCTCGGTGCCGAGGGTCTCGGCGGCGGCCTTCATGGACAGGGAGATGCGACGACGGTCGAGGTCGATCTCCATGACCTTCACCTGGACGGTGTCGCCCACGGCGCAGACCTGAGACGGCTGGTCGACGTGCTGCTTGGCCATCTCGGAGATGTGCACGAGGCCCTCCACGCCCTCGCCGAGGTCGACGAACGCGCCAAAGGTGACGAGCTTGGTGACGGTGCCCTCGACGATGGCGTCGACGGGGTACTTCTTGACGAGGGAGCGCCAGGGATCCTCGGTGGTCTGCTTGAGACCGAGGGAGATGCGCTCGCGGTTGAGGTCGACGTCGAGCACCTGGACCTCGACCTCCTGGCCGACCTTGACGACCTCGGAGGGGTGGTTGACGTGGTTCCAGGAGAGCTCGGAGATGTGCACGAGGCCGTCGATGCCGCCGAGGTCGACGAAGGCGCCGAAGTCGACGATCGAGGAGACGGTGCCCTTGAGGCGCATGCCGACCTGGAGCTTGGAGAGGATCTCCTGGCGCTCGGCCTTGCGGGCCTCCTCGAGGACGACGCGACGGGAGAGGACGACGTTGTTGCGGTTGCGGTCCATCTCGATGACGCGGGCCTCGATGCGGGTGCCGAGGTAGGCGTTGAGGTCCTTGACGCGACGGAGGTCGACGAGGGAGGCGGGCAGGAAGCCGCGCAGGCCGATGTCGAGGATCAGGCCGCCCTTGACGACCTCGATGACCTCGCCCTCGACGGTCTCGCCGGAGTTGAACTTCTCCTCGACGGCGTTCCAGGCGCGCTCGTACTCGGCACGCTTCTTGGAGAGGACCAGGCGGCCCTCCTTGTCCTCCTTCTGGAGAACGAGCGCCTCGATCTCGTCACCCATGGCGACGACGTCAGCCGGGTTGACGTCCTTGCGGATGGAGAGCTCGCGGGACGGGATGACGCCCTCGGACTTGTAGCCGATGTCAAGCAGGACCTCGTCGCGCTCGAGCTTCACGACGGTGCCGGTGACGAGATCGCCCTCGTCGAAGTCGGTCACGGTGCCGTCGATGAGGTTGTTCATCTCCTCGTCGGAGATGTCATCCAGCGCAAAGATGGACGAGTTCTGAATCTCACTCAAAGGTGGACCCCTTTCGAACAACGGGGCCCCGGTCGTCATGGTCGCTGCCTGCAGTGCCTAGAATCGTGGCGTCTACGTGGAAACTTACATGCTCTCGGGGGCCGACAGATACGTTTGTGCGGGCCCTGTGCCCACACGGAGGATAGAGTAGCGTTTTTCACGTGTGTATTTCAAGCGCCGCAGATGGGTATTTATTATTTTCTCGGAAGGAACGTTTTCGACGCGCGAAGGGGGCGGCCGTGATCAAGGCGGTTCTGTTCGACCTGGACGACACGCTGCTGCGGCTCAACCTCACGGCGTTCATCGCCCGCTACGTCGCGGGGGCCGCGCGCCTGCTCGGCCAGGCGGCGCGCACGAGCCCCGCCGCGCTCGCCGTGCCCTTCATGCGCGGGTTTCTCGCCATGGACGCGCAGGACCGCCAGGACTCCCTCACCAACGAGCAGCTCTACAACCAGACGTTCTTCTCGGCCTGCGGCATCCCGCTCGACGACCCGGCGATCCACGACCTCGTTGACTACTACGAGCGCGAGGTCGTGCCCGGCTTTGCCGGCGGCGTCGTGGGGGCCCGCCCCGTCGAGGGCGCGCGCGAGGCCGTCGACGCCGTGTGGTCGGAGGGGCTCACCTGCGCGCTCGCGACCAACCCGACCTTCTCGCTCGCCTGCGACCGCGCCCGCATGGGCTGGGCCGGCGTGGACGTGGACGACTTCGCGCTCGTGTCGACCTACTCCAACTCCACGCGCTGCAAGCCGAGCGTGCGCTACTACCAGGAGTTTGCCAACCAGCTGGGCGTGAGGCTCGAGGAGTGCCTCATGGTGGGCAACGACGCCCACCGCGACATCGTCCGCCCCGACTGCGGGCTGCGCACCGCCTACGTCGGCCACGGTCGGCCGCGGGGCGCCGTCTGGCGCGGCCCGATGGCGCAGCTCGCCCGCGAGCTGCCCCAGGTCGTGGCGCGCCTCAACGAGGCCGACGCGTAGGGCGAGAAGAACCCGGGCTCGCGGGTTCTTCTCGCCCCGGCCTGCCCTCACCGCCCAGGTGCGAGAATCCCGCCATATGCGTGTCCCGGTGCCGAAATCCGGCCATATGCGCGTCCACGGAACCAAAAAGGCCGCATCTGCGTACGGGCGACACGCAGATGCGGCGATTTAGGCACCAGGGCGAACCGGGAGGACGCTGCCGAGCGGCTACACCCAGAACAGCATCTCGTTGTAGGTGGGCACGGGCCAGTACTCGGCGCCGCAGACCTTCTCCATCGCGTCGACGCAGGCGCGCAGGTGCTCCATCGACGGCAGGACGTTGTCGCGGTACGCGTTGCACTGCTCCTGCGGGTCCTCGACCGCGTGCGCCGCGGCGTTGTTGGCCTCGAGGTCGATGGCCGCCTCGTGGATGGCGGCGATGCCGTCGGTCAGCGTGCGCACGAGCTCCTTCTCCACCGGGCTCTCGATGCCGATCTCGGCCTTGGTGGCCACGGTGGAGGCCAGGTCGCCGGAGAACTCGGAGAGCGCCGGCAGGTAGAGGTTGGTGGCCATGTAGACCATGGTGTTGGCCTCGATGTTGAGGAGCTTGGCGTACTGCTCGGCCTTGGAGACGTAGCGCGCGTGGATCTCGGCCTCGTTGAGGACGTGGTACTTGCCGTAGAAGGCCACGTTCTCGGGCTTGACCATGCACGGCAGCGCGTCCGGCGTGGTCTTGAGGTTGGGAAGGCCGCGGCGCTCCGCCTCCTGCTCCCACTCCTCGGAGTAGCCGTTGCCCTCGAAGAGCACGCGCTGGTGGTCGCGCAGGGTGTGGCGCACCCAGCGCAGGGCGAGGTTGGTGAACTCGTCGCCGGTCTTGCCCTCGAGCTTGGTGGCAAAGCGATCGCACTGCTCGGCCACCGCGGTGTTGAGGACCACGTTGGGGTCGGCCAGGTTCTGCTGGCTGCCGCACATGCGGAACTCGAACTTGTTGCCCGTGAAGGCGAAGGGCGAGGTGCGGTTGCGGTCCGTGGAGTCGCGCAGGAGGTCGGGCAGGGCGGGCACGCCCAGGTCCATGCGCTCGGCCTCGTGAACCTCGGGCTCCTCCTTGTTGATGAGGGCCTCGACGATCTCGTGGAGCTGGTCGCCCAGGAAGACCGAGATGATCGCGGGAGGCGCCTCGTTGGCGCCGAGGCGGTGGTCGTTGCCCGCGGAGGCCACGGAGGCGCGCAGCAGGTCGGCGTGCTCGTCAACGGCAGCGACGAGAGCGGCGAGGAACACCAGGAACTGCAGGTTCTCGCTCGGCACGTCACCGGGCTCGAGCAGGTTCTTGCCGTCGGCGCAGATGGACCAGTTGTTGTGCTTGCCGGAGCCGTTCACGTACTCGAAGGGCTTCTCGTGCTCGAGGCAGGCCAGGCCGTGGTGGGTGGCCATGAGCTTGAGCTTCTCCATCGTGAGGAGGTTGTCGTCGATGGCCAGCGAGCCCTGCTCGAAGATCGGCGCAAGCTCGTGCTGGGCGGGCGCGACCTCGTTGTGCTTGGTCTTGACGGGGATGCCGAGCTTCCAGAGCTCGTCGTCGACCTCCTTCATGAAGTCGTTGACCGTCGGGCGGATGGCGCCGAAGTAGTGCTCCTCGAGCTCCTGGCCCTTGACCGGCTCGCAGCCAAAGAGCGTGCGTCCGCAGTAGATGAGGTCGGGGCGCTTCTCGTAGTCCTCCTCGCGCACGAGGAAGTACTCCTGCTCGGGGCCGATGGTGGTGAAGACGCGCTTGGGCTCGCGGCCAAAGAGCGCCAGGACGCGCTTGGCCTGCGTCTCAAGCGCCACCTGCGAGCGCAGCAGCGGCGTCTTCTTGTCGAGCGCCTCGCCGGTGTAGGAGACGAAGGCGGTGGGGATGCAGAGCACCTCGTCCTTGATGAAGGCGGGGCTCGTGGGGTCCCAGGCGGTGTAGCCGCGCGCCTCGAAGGTGGCGCGCAGGCCGCCGCTCGGGAAGCTCGAGGCGTCCGGCTCGCCCTGGACGAGCTCCTTGCCCGAGAAGGACATGAGCACCGTGCCGTCGTCGATCGGCGTGAGGAAGCTGTCGTGCTTCTCGGACGTGATGCCCGTGAGCGGCTGGAACCAGTGCGCAAAGTGCGTGGCGCCCTTCTCGAGCGCCCACTCCTTCATCGCGTGCGCGACCTCGTTGGCGATGTCGAGGTCGAGCGGCGCGCCGTCGTCGATGACCTGACGAAGCTCCTTGTACGTAGGCTTGGGGAGCCGCTCCTGCATCACCGCGTCGGTGAACAGCAGGCTGCCGTACTCCTGCGAGACCTTGTCCTTGCCCATGTGCGCCCCTTTTCGTCGTTGGCGTGTGGCTTACGGCGGAATACTCTAAGTGGCTATTATTTCACGACCGTTGCCCCGACGTGAAGCTCACGGTGCATCTGCGTTGCGGGCATGGGGCGGTTTCGTGGCGAGAAGGACCTCGCGCCGTGGGCGGCCCCGCGCCGCGCACGTCCTTCTCACCTCACGCATCCGAGAGCCACTTCCAGGCCGGCGTCGCGAGCTCGCCAGGCTCTCAGATACGAGGAAGAACCGCGTCACGGGATTGTTTCCAACGTGTAAACGTCACAGGTAGTAGTTCTTTTCACGCCTTTTCTTTATGAGGACAAACCTTAACTTGATACAAGAACCACCACCTGTGAGGTTTTGGGGAGGGCACGGGGCTGAGCCCGCCGCAGGGCCAAAACTGGCGAGAAGAACGTGGGGCCAGAAGAGCTACGACCGCCGCCCCGTTCTTCTCGCCTACAATGGGGCGAGCACACAGTCGAGAGGAACCTCATGGACGAGACCACGCGCACGATCGCCGTCATCGACGGAAACTCCCTCATGCACCGCGCGTTCCACGCGATCCGCCAGCCCATGAACGCGCCGGACGGGCGCTCCACCAACGCGCTCTTCGGCTTCTTCAACATGTTCATCAAGATGGTGGACACGTTTCGCCCGGACGGCGTGATCTGCGCCTTTGACAAGGGCAAGCCGCGCGTGCGCATGGAGATGCTGCCCCAGTACAAGGCGCAGCGCCCGCCGATGGACCCGGCGCTGCACGAGCAGTTCCCGATGGTCAAGGACCTGCTGCGCACGCTCGACGTGCCGGTGGCCGAGCTCGAGGGCTGGGAGGGCGACGACATCCTGGGGACGCTCGCCCGGCGCGGCGAGGCGGCCGGCTACACGATGCTGCTGTTCACCGGCGACCGCGACATGTACCAGCTCACCACCGACCGCGTGAAGATCGTCTCCACCAAGAAGGGCGTCACGGACGTGGCGATCATGGACCCCGCCACGGTCGAGGACCTCTACCACGGCATCACGCCCGACCTCGTGCCGGACTTCTACGGCCTCAAGGGCGACACCTCGGACAACATCCCCGGCGTTCCGGGCATCGGCCCCAAGAAGGCCGCGGCGCTCATCGTGCAGTACGGAAGCCTCGACGAGGTCATCGCCCACGCCGACGAGGTCAAGGGCAAGATGGGCGAGAACCTGCGCGCCCACATCGACGACGCGCTCGTCTCCCGGAAGGTGGCCACGATCCGCACGGACGCGCCGATCGAGCTGGACCTCGCGGACGCGCGCTTCCCCACCTTCGACCCCGCCGAGGTGGCGCGGGCGTTCTCCGCACTCGGATTCACGGGCATGACCTCGCGCCTCGTGCGCCTGGCGGGAGACGACGCCGTGGCCGCCGCGCGCGCGGCGCTGGGCGAGAAGGGCGACGCGCCCGCCGCTCCCTCCATGGAGCTGCCCGCCCCGATCTCCGGCGACGCCGCCGCTGCCGCCCTCGACGAGGCCATCGCGGCCGGCGGCTGGATCGGCGCGGCGCTGGACGACGACCGCGCGGACGGCGCGCTCTTCGGGCTCTCCCACGTGCTCTGGGCGGCAACGGGCGAGAAGATCTGCCGACTCGAGGGCGACGCCGCCGATGCCGCGCTCGAGCGCCTCTTCCGCGTCGGGCACCTGGCGGCGGGCGACGTCAAGGCGCTGCTGCACGCGCTCTCCCCCGCCGACTCCTCGAGGCCCGAGGCCCTCGCGCCCCGCACGGTGGACCCGGCGCGCATCTTCGACGTGGGCGTGGCGGCCTACCTGCTCGACTCCGAGCGCGGCGGCTTTGGCGTGCCCGAGCTCGCAGAGGCCTACCTCGCGGACGGCCTGCCCGAGCCCACCGATGAGCTCCCCGCCGCGGCGCTCGAGGCCGCGGGCGCCCAGCGCCTGGTGGCCGTCCTGCGCGAGCGGCTCGAGGCGGACGGCGCGGCGCGACTGTTCGACGAGATGGAGATGCCGCTGCTGCCGGTGCTCGCAGAGATGGAGCGCCTTGGGCTGGGGGTCGACACCGGCGTGCTCGCCGCGCAGTCGGCCGAGCTCGGCGCCGAGATCGACGCCATGGTCGAGAAGATCCACGCGGAGGCCGGCGGGGACTTCAACATCGACTCCCCCCAGCAGCTCTCCCACGTCCTCTTCGACGTGCTGGGCCTGCCCACCTACGGGCTCAAGCGCACCAAGCGCGGCTTCTACTCCACCAACGCCAAGGTCCTCGGCGACCTCGCGGCGCACCACGCGATCGTGGCCGAGGTGCTCGAGTATCGCGAGCGCGCCAAGATCAAGTCCACCTACCTCGACGCGCTGCCCGCGCTCGTGGCCGGCGACGGCCGCATCCACACCACCCTCAACCAGACGGTGACCGCGACCGGGCGCCTCTCGAGCTCCGACCCCAACCTGCAGAACATCCCCACCCGCTCGGAGCTGGGGCACCGCGTGCGCCAGGCCTTCACCGTGCCCGAGGGTTCGGTCTTTCTCGCCTGCGACTACTCCCAGATCGAGCTGCGCCTGCTCGCCCACCTCTCCGGTGACGAGCACCTGATCGCGGCCTTCTGCGAGGGCGCGGACTTCCACGCCGCCACCGCCGCGCGCGTCTTCGGCGTGCCCGTGGAGGAGGTCACGCCGGCGCTGCGCAGCCGCGCCAAGGCCGTCAACTTTGGCATCGTCTACGGGCAGCAGGCCTTTGGCCTCGCGAGCTCGCTCAAGATCGGCCGCGCCGAGGCACAGGAGATGATCGACCGCTACTTCGAGGCCTACCCCGGCGTGCGCGCGTTTCTCGACGACGCCGTACGCCGCGCCCACGAGCTGGGCTACGCCGAGACGCTCTACGGACGGCGCCGCTACATCAAGGAGTTCAAGCAGAAGAACCGCCAGCTCGTGGCCTTTGGGGAGCGCACGGCGATGAACCACCCGATGCAGGGCACCGCCGCAGACATCATCAAGATCGCTATGGTGCGCGTGGCCGCGCGCCTGCACGAGGAGGGGCTCGGCGCCAAGCTCGTGCTGCAGATTCACGACGAGCTGGACCTCGAGGTCCCCGAGGCCGAGGTCGAGGCCGTGAGCGCGCTCGTGCGCGAGACCATGGAGGGCGTCGCGAGGCTGCGCGTGCCGCTGCTCGCCGAGGTCTCCTACGGCCGCAACTGGGCGGAGGCCAAGTAGTGGCCAGCTGGAGCGAGTTCTGCGAGACGCGCGGGACGGTCGCCCCGCGCGTGGAGGCGTGGTCGGACGGGTCGTCGCGCGGCAACCCGGGGCCGGGCGGCTTTGGCGCGGTCCTGCGCTACACGGGACCCGACGGCGTCGCGCACGAGCGCGAGCTCAGCGGCGGCTACCGGCGCACGACCAACAACCGCATGGAGCTCATGGGCGCGATCGCCGCGCTCGAGGCGCTGCGCCGACCCTGCGCGGTCACGATGACGACGGACTCGCAGTACGTCTGCAACGCGTTCAACCAGCACTGGATCTCCGGCTGGGAGCGGCGCGGGTGGAAGACCGCGAGCAAGCAGCCCGTCAAGAACGTGGACCTCTGGCAGCGCCTGATCGCGGCCGCCGCGCCGCACGACGTCACGTGGGTCTGGGTCAAGGGGCACGCGGGACATCCCGAGAACGAGCGCTGCGACGCGCTGGCCACGGCCGCCGCCGACGGGACGGGCCTTCTGGAGGACGCCGGCTTCGAGGGCTGAGCCGCGGGCGCGCGTCCTTCTCCCAAGCGCCGACTTTTGTACGAGCACTCAGGCGCATGCCTTTGTTTCGATTCATATATATGCAGCCAGATGAACCACCCCGCCCCTCTCGGCTGACGAGAAAGGCGGGGTGGTCGTACAAAAGTCCGGATTCGGCGAAGGCGGCCCGGCGGGCAAGAAGGACGTGCGCTAGAGCACGTGCACGTCCTCGGGCGTGAACTGGACGTACGCCTCGTCGCCGACCTCGTAGATCTTGTGGTTCTTGGGGTTGAAGTCGGTGATCTTGACGAGCGTGTCGCCAACCATGACCTGGTAGTTCTGGTAGTTGCCCATGAAGCGCGAGAGCGTCACCGTGCACGGGAGCACGCCCTCGTCGGCGAGCTTGGCCGCCTCGGGCCGCAGCACGAGCACGGCGTCGTCGCCGACCGCGAGGTGCCCCACGCTCGCGACCTCGACCTTGTGCCCCTCGATCGTGGCCACCCCGGACTCGCCGTCCTTCTCGGCCAGCTTGCCGCGCAGGAAGTTGGACTCGCCGATGAAGTCGGCCACGAACTCGTCGACGGGGTGGTAGTAGACCGTGTGCGGGTCGCCCACCTGGTCGATGACGCCCTTCTTCATGATGATGATGTTGTCGGAGAGCGCCATGGCCTCGGACTGGTCGTGCGTGACGTAGATGGCCGTGATGCCGGCCGCCTGCTGGATGCGGCGGATCTCGTTGCGCATGTCCACGCGCAGCTTGGCGTCGAGGTTGGAGAGCGGCTCGTCGAACAGGAGCACGCCCGGCTCGATGACCAGCGCGCGGGCGAGCGCGACGCGCTGCTGCTGGCCGCCGGAGAGCTGGTTGGTCATGCGGTCCTCCATGCCCTCCAGACCAACGAGCCCCAGGATGGCGTGGACCTTCTCGGCGATCTGCTCCTTGGGCAGCTTGCGCAGCTTGAGGCCGTAGGCCACGTTGTCGAAGATGTTGTAGTGCGGGAGCAGCGCGTAGCTCTGGAAGACCATCGCGGTGTCGCGCTTGTTGGGCGTGAGCTCGTTGATGGGCTCGCCGCCGAGGTAGATCTCGCCCTCGTCGGGGCTCTCAAAGCCCGCGATCATGCGCAGGATGGTGGTCTTGCCGCAGCCCGAGGGGCCCAGCAGCGTCACGAACTCGCCCGGAGCGATGTCGATGTTGGCGTCGTGGACCGCGTAGAAGTCCTTCTTGGTCTTGGGGTCCTGGTAGATCT
Organism: uncultured Atopobiaceae bacterium; assembly: GCA_944320385.1. GTDB lineage: Bacteria > Actinomycetota > Coriobacteriia > Coriobacteriales > Atopobiaceae > Thermophilibacter. The sequence continues at coordinate 60,736 of CALUHH010000008.1, forward strand.
TGGAGACGTGCTCCAGGCGCACGCCCTTCTTCTCCTTGGCCATGCCTTATGCCTCCTCGGTGTACTTGCTGGTCCCAAAGTGCTTGATGGCGAGGTTCATGAGCAGAACCGAGCCGTAGGTGATCGCGATCAGGATCGTTGCGAACGCGCAGGCGATGCCGTAGGAGCCCTTCTCGGCGAACTCGTTGATCTGCACCGTGATGAGGAAGAACTGCGGGGTCACGAGCAGGATGATCGCGGAGATGGCCGTGATGGAGCGCACGAAGGCCGTCACGAGGCCCGAGAGGAACGAGTCCTTGATCAGCGGCAGCGTCACCGTGCGGAACACCGTGAAGCTGTCGGCGCCCATGTCGTAGGCGCTCTCCTCGATGGACTTGTCGATCTGGCGCAGGGCCGAGATGCCCGAGCGCGTGCCGGTGGGCAGAGAGCGCACGACGAAGACGATGATCAGGATGGCCGCCGAGCCGTAGAGGCCCTGGAGAAACCCGGTGCGGAAGACGCCCGCGGAGAAGCCGCGGATGAAGCCGACGCCCAGGACCGTGCCGGGCACGGCCATCGCGAGCATGCTGACGAACTCGATGAAGCCCTTGGTGCGGAAGTTCCGCTTGACCACGAGGTAGGAGATGATCATCGAGAGCAGGGCCGTGATCGGGGACGCTATGAGCGACAGCATGAAGGAGTCGCGGAACGCCTCCAGGCCGTGGTAGCGCTCGAAGACCTGGATGAACCACTTGGGCGTGAGCGTGAAGTCGTAGCCCCACGTCTTGAACAGGGCGCCAAAGGGCACGCAGACGTACATGATCACGACGAAGAGGGCGATGACGCCGCACAGGATGGTGAGCGGCAGCGTCACGGAGCGGTCGGTGATGAGCATGCGGGCGCGCGACGCCTTGCCGGTGAGCGTGGCCGTGCTCTTGGCCTCGAGCACGTACTTCTGGACGATGAACATGAGCAGCGTGATGCACAGCAGCACCACGGCCATCGCCGCGGCGCCCTCCTTGTCGTAGGCGCCCGTGATCTGCAGGTAGATCGTGGTGGCGAGCGTGTCGTAGGAGCCGCCGATGATCATGGGGTTGGCAAAGTCGGCGATCGACTCGATGAAGGTGACGAGAAACGCGTTGCCCAGGCCCGGCAGCACGAGCGGCAGCGTGACGGACGTGAAGACCTTCCAGCGGGAGGCGCCCATGTCGCGGGCAGCCTCCTCGAGCGACGGGTCGATGTTCTTGAGCAGGCCGCGCAGCATCATGTAGCACACGGGGAAGAACGTGAGCGTCTGGACCACGAAGATGCCCCAGAAGCCGTAGACGGAGTTGTCGTAGATGCCGAGCAGGTGGCGCGTGATGATGCCGGCCTTGCCGAAGAGCATGATCAGCGAGAGGGAGAGCACAAACGGCGGCGAGACCACGGGCAGCATCGAGACCACCTTGAACAGGCCCGACAGGAAGCGCGTCCGCAGCTTCACGTAGACCTCGACGTAGGCGAAGAGCAGTCCCACGAGCGCCGACGCCACGCTCACGAGCAGGCCGACGGCGAGCGTGTTGGTGATGGCCGTCGTGAAGGTGTGCATCTCGAAGATGCGCTGGAAGACCTCCAGGCTCGGCCCGCGCTCGGTGATGAAGCTGTCCACCAGCAAGATCGCGAGCGGGTACAGGATGAACAGCGTCAGAAACGCGATGAGCACCACGATCGTGGTGATCATGATGGGATCGGCCAGGAGCTTCTTGCGGTCAAGCTCAGCGCTCTGGGTTCTAGCCATAGCCACCCCTTCTCATAGGTCGTCTTACATGGAGGGGCGCCGGGCGGATGCACATCCGCCCGGCGCGGCGCGGGTCACGCACATCCCGCCGGGTCAGGCGAGAAGATCGAGCAGCTCCGGGGCTTACGCGTCCTCGGTCTCAAAGCGGTCGTCGCCGCCGCCGAGGGCCTCCATGACGTCGGCCACGTACTGGTCGGTGTTCTCCTTGGCGTCCTCGAAGTCGTAGTCCATCGTGTTGTTCGGGTCGAGGCCGAACTCCGTGGCGATCTCGGGCTGCTCGGCGTTGTCGATGACCAGGAACTGGTAGGAGCCGTTCTGGGCGGCCAGCTCGACGCACTCGGGCGAGAGGGCGTACTCGATCCAGAGCTTGGCGGCGTTGGGGTGCTTGCAGCCCTTGAAGATGGCCGTGGCGCCGACCTCGCAGGAGGTACCGGAGGACGGGACGACGAGCTCGATGTTGTCGTAGCCGTTGTCGACGATCTGGAAGATGCCGTCGTGCAGGAACCCGAGGCCGATCGTGCACTCGCCGGTGCCGATGTTCTTGGACGGGCCGGAGCCGGACTTGGTGTAGACGTGAACGTTCTTGTCGAGGTCGACGAGGAACTGGATGCCCTCGTCGTGGCCGTACTTCTGGATCATCGTGTTGACGATGAGCTTGGCGGTGCCGGCCGTGTTGTAGTTGGACGACCAGATGAGGCCCTCGTACTGCGGGTCGGTGAGGTCGGCGAAGTCCTCGGGCGGCGTGACGCCGAGGCGCTCGACCTCGTCCCTGTTGTACATGATGCCCAGAAGGCCGGTGTAGATGCCGTACCAGTTGCCGTCCGCGTCCTGGTACTTGGGGTCGGTGATGTGGGAGGCGTTGGCGGCCTCGTAGGGCTCGAGCAGGCCCTCGGCGGTCACGACGTTATAGGGGTCGGTGGTGCCGCCAAACCAGACGTCGCCGGAGGGGTTGCCGTTCTCCTCCTCGACCTTGGCCTGGACCTCGCCGGTGGAGAGGCGCTGGTAATCGACCTGGATGCCAAAGACCTCCTCGAAGTGGTTGCAGGCGGCGGCGAGGTAGTCCTCCTCGCAGGAGCCGTAGACGACGAGCGTGCCCTCCTCCTGGGCGGCCTTGATCAGGTCCTCGGAGGCGCCGACGCTGTTCTCGGCGACCTGGCCCTCGGCGGACTGGTTGCCGCCGTCGCCGTTGCAGGCGGCGAGACCCAGGACGGTGGCGCCGGCGGCGCCGGCCAGGAAGTTCCTGCGCGAGATGTTGGTCATGGCTGGTCCTTTCCTTTATGCGTACCTTATGTGCCTGAAGAGGTAACACCCGTTACCTTTTATAGCCACCTTACGTTCTCCTTACACAGGCCTTTCCGCCGAGCGGCGCCTTAGCGTACGGCAGCGTTTCGCGCGCAAGGCCGCGGCACTTCTTGGCCACCCGATGCGCTAACCTAGATAAGATGCACAGAAAGGAGCGAGCATGCCCGCGATCATCACGCATCACATCTTCGGCGAGGACATCGCGCCGTCGCTTCCCGCGGGGCTGCTCGCCGGGGAGGAGGAGCTGCTCGCCTTCCTGCTGGGCAACCAGGGTCCCGACCCGCTCCTCGCGCGCTTCTCGACCCTCCCCGCGCGTGCCACGCTCTGTCACCGGCTCGCCGCCCAGATCCAGGGCGGGCGCGTCACCCGCGCCTTCATGGCGCTGCGCGACGGCGTGGGACACCTCCCTCAGACCGACATGCGCGCCGGCCGGGCCTTCGCCCTGGGCCTGCTGGGCCACTACGCGCTCGATCGCACGGCGCACCCCTTCGTGATCTCGCAGCAGCGCGCGATCTGCGCCGCCGACCCCGACCTCGAGGACGCCGCAGCCGAGGTGCACGCGGTCATCGAGTCCGACGTCGACAGCTGGATCCTCTGGGAGAAGCGCGGCGCCACCGTCGAGGAGCGGCCCGCCGCGGCCAACCTCATGCGCACCGAGCGCATCGAGCGGGTGGGCGGGGCCCTGCTCTCGCAGGTGGCGCTCGCCGTCTTTGGGACGCCGGTCGGCCCGCGCGAGTACGCGTCGTCCGTGCGCGACTACGAGTGGCTCTACCGCCTGATCGACCCCGCCGGCTCGGCGCGCACGCACGTCGTGGGGCTGGCCGAGCGCGTGGTCTACGGGCGCTCGCGCGCCGAGGCGTCCGCCCACTACGTGCGCCGCGGCAACGAGTGCGCCGCTGCCAACCTCGACTGCCGCCCCTGGCGCGACCCCTTTGACGGGCACGTGCGCCAGGAGAGCTTCGCCGACCTCTTCGACGAGGCGCGCCTCGCCTACCCGGCGCTCGCCGAGGCCTTCGTGCGCGGCGACGAGGACGAGCTGCGCCGCCTGGTCGCGGGCCGCAACTACGCGGGTCGCCCGGTGGACGACTAGGGGCGCGAGCCGGGAGGGTGGGTCCTTCTCGCCTGCCGGTCGCGCCCGTCCGCAGCCGCGGCTCGGACGTGCTTAGGGATTTCGCCCCGTCCGGGCTTTGGGCTTGATCGCGCTTAAGAATTCGGCTCTATCCGGGATGGCGGCTCGGGCATGCTTAACAATTCGGCCTCATCCGGGATGGCAGCCTGATCGTGCTTAAGGAATCGGCCCCATTTGTCGAGAAGGACGGGCGGTGCTTAAGGTTTCCCGCCCGTCCGAGACGGTCACGCCGCGCAGGCGGGCGACGCGCCCGGATGGGCCGCGATTGTTAAGCGGAAGGGGGCGTGGCAGCCGGATGGGACGGCATTTTTAAGCATGGCGGGACCGGACAGCTGGATGGGGCGCACTCATTAAGCAGAGATGGCGACGCGGCCCGGATGGGCCGCGATCGTTAAGCACCCTGGCGAGAGCCGCCATCCCCTCAGAGCCACACGAGCTGAGGCGGCTCGTCGCCGTCCCCGCCGCCCTCGTCGCCCTTGTCGCGGTTGGGCGCGTCCGGCTGGCCCCAGGCCGCAGACTCCTCGAGCCAGGGGCGCCGCACCTCCTCCAGGGGATCGAACGGACGCTCCTCGCCGTCGACCAGCCACACGATGTCCTTCTCGCCGCACATGGCTAGAGCCCCAGGTCGGCTGCGACCTCGCCCGCGCACGCCATGGCGTCGGCGATCGCGCTCACCACGAGCGACGACCCCGTCCGCGCGTCGCCCGCCACGTAGACGCGCCCCGCGCCGGCGGCCCGGTGCGTCCCGGGCTCGCACGCGGGAAGCCCGCGCTCCCCCGCGCCCGCGCCGAGCGCCTCGAGCACGCCGCGCTCCGGTCCCGTGAAGCCGCAGGCAACCAGCACCAGCTGCGCGGGGACCTCGCGCTCGCTGCCCGCCACCGGCTCCGGCCCGCCGCCTGACCAGTCGAGGTCGACCACGGAGAGCCCGCGCACCGCCCCGTCCGGGCCGAGAAGGACCTCGCGCGTGTCGGCTGCCCACGAGCGCATCTCGCCCCCCATGAGCGCGATGGCCTCCTGCTGCCCGTAGTCCGTCTTGAGCGTGGACGGCCACTCCGGCCAGCGCACGGCGCCCGGACCCGGCTCGGCCGGCCGCGGGAGGAACTCGAGCTGCCGCACGGAGCGCGCCCCCTGGCGCACGGCGGTGCCCAGGCAGTCGTTGCCCGTGTCTCCCCCGCCGATCACCACGACGTCGAGCCCCTCGGCGCTCACCGCCGGCGCGCCGCCGTCGAGCAGCGCCCGCGTGGACGCCGCGAGGTAGTCAACGGCAAAGACCACGCCGCCCGCCGCGAGCCCCGCATCGAATCCCGCCGCCGAGAGCCCCCGCGGGACCCGCGCGCCCACGGCCACGACCACAGCGTCCGACGAGGCGAGAAGCCCCGACGCCACGTCCTTCTCGGCCGCGTCCGTCTCCAGGCAAAACTCGATGCCCAGCTCCTCCATGAGGCGCACGCGGCGCTCGACCACCTGCTTCTCCAGCTTCATGTTGGGGATGCCGTACATGAGGAGTCCCCCCGCGCGGTCGTCGCGCTCCACCACGCGCACGCGCGCGCCGCGGCGGGCGAGCTCCCACGCCGCCGCCAGGCCCGCCGGGCCGGAGCCCACCACCGTCACGCGCGGGGCGTCCGGCGCCGGCGGCGCGAACCGCCGCGGCCCGCCGTGGGCCCACTCCCAGTCCGAGATCGCGCGCTCGTTGTCGTGGATGGTCTCGGGCTCGTCGTGGCACCCCAGGTTGCACGCCGCCTCGCAGAGCGCCGGGCACACGCGGCTCGTGAACTCCGGCAGCGGCGAGGTGAGCGCCAGGCGGTCGGCCGCCTCGCGCCAGAGGCCGCGCCACAAGAGGTCGTTCCACTCGGGGATGAGGTTGTGCAGCGGGCAGCCGCTCGGGCGCGCCCCGCCAAAGCCGACCCCGGCCTGACAGAAGGCCACGCCGCACATCATGCAGCGGCTCGCCTGGACCCGCTGCAGCTCGGGCGAGAGCTGCTCGTAGAGCTCCGCGTAGTCGCGGGTGCGCTCGGAAACCGGGCGCAGCTCGTGCGCGCGGCGCCCCTCGGTCAGATACGCTCCGGGCCTTCCCATGCTATGCCTCCCTCATCTTGTCGAACGCATACGCCATCGCCTCGGCGCGGTCGCGCCCGGCGGCGCGCGCCTCGGCCACGTACGCGAGGACGCGCTCGTAGTCGCGCGGGATCACCTTCACGAAGTGCGTCCGCGCATCGGCCCACTGGTAGAGCATCTTGATGCCGCGCGGGCTCTGGGTGCGCCGCACGTGCTCCTCCACGAGCGCGCGCACGGCCTCGAGGTCCTCCTCGGTCGGCGCGAGCAGGTCCACGAGCTCCGCGTTGCAGCGCCCGGCGAGCGTCCCCAGCCGGTCGTAGACGTAGGCCACGCCTCCCGACATGCCGGCCGCGAAGTTGGGGCCCACCTCGCCGAGGACCACGACCGTGCCGCCGGTCATGTACTCGCAGCCGTGGGCGCCCACGCCCTCCACGACCACCACGGCGCCGGAGTTGCGCACGCAGAAGCGCTGGCCCGCGCGGCCGTTCACAAAGCCCCGGCCGCCCGTGGCACCGTAGAAGGCGACGTTGCCCACGATCACGTTCTCGTCGAACTTGTAGGTCGCGCGCTCGGGCGGGCGCACGGAGAGCACGCCGCCCGAGAGCCCCTTGCCAAAGTAGTCGTTGGCGTCGCCGGAGACGTTGAGGGTGACGCCAGCCGGCAGGAACGCGCCGAAGCTCTGGCCGGCCGACCCCTCGCAGTCCACCGTGATCGACCCCTCCGGCAGGCCCTCGGGGTGCGCCTTGGTCACGCGGCTGCCGAGCAGCGTGCCCACGCAGCGGTTGACGTTGTCGATGTCCGCGTGGAAGCGCACGGACTCGAGGTGCTCGCGCGCGGCGGCGGTGTAGGGGACGAGCAGCGTGGCGTCGAGGGTGCGCTCGATGCGCAGGTCGGACGCCATCCCGGGCAGGAAGCGCGGCGCGTCGGCGCCGGGGATGTCCCGGCCGAACTCGGGCCGGGCGCAGGCGAGAAGGTCGGAGAGGTCCAGGCGGTTGGCCTTCCAGTTCCTCTTTCCCTCCACAGGGACCTGGCGCAGGCAGTCGGCCCGGCCGACCATCTCGTCCACGGTGCGGAAACCCAGCTCCGCCATGACCTCGCGCAGCTCCTCCGCCACGAACGTGAAGTAGTTCACCACGTGCTCGGGCGTGCCCGAGAAGCGCCCGCGCAGGCGGCAGTCCTGCGTGGCGATGCCCGCCGGGCAGGTGTCGCGCTGGCAGTCGCGCTGCATGAGGCAGCCGCAGGCGATGAGCGGCATCGTGGCAAAGCCGAACTCCTCCGCGCCCAGTAGCGCCGCCATGGCAACGTCGCGGCCGCTCATGAGCTTGCCGTCGGTCTCCAGCACCACGCGGGAGCGCAGGCCGTTTCGAAGCAGGGTCTGCTGGGCCTCGGCCAGGCCGATCTCGAACGGGATGCCGGCGTGGTAGATGGAGTCGCGCGGGGCGGCGCCCGTGCCGCCGTTGTGCCCGGAGATCAAGATCTTGTCGGCCCCGCCCTTGGCCACGCCCGTGGCGATGGTGCCCACGCCCGCCAGCGCGCAGAGTTTCACGGAGATGCGCGCCTCGGGGTTGGCGTTCTTGAGGTCAAAGATGAGCTCCGCCAGGTCCTCGATCGAGTAGATGTCGTGGTGCGGCGGCGGCGAGATCAGCCCCACCCCGGGCGTTGACTGGCGCACCTCGGCGATCCACGGGTAGACCTTGCGCCCGGGCAGGTGCCCGCCCTCGCCCGGCTTGGCGCCCTGGGCCATCTTGATCTGGATCTCGTCGGCCGACACCAGGTAGCGGCTCGTGACGCCAAAGCGGCCCGAGGCCACCTGCTTGATCGCGGAGCGCGCGGAGTCGCCGTTGGCGCGCGTCGTCTCGCGCGCCGGGTCCTCGCCGCCCTCGCCGGTGTTGGAGCGGCCGTGCAGGCGGTTCATCGCTATGGCCAGGCACTCGTGCTGCTCGCGGCTGATCGAGCCGTAGCTCATCGCGCCGGTGTTGAAGCGGCGCACGATCTGGCTCGCGGGCTCCACCTCCTCCAGCGGCACGGGCGGACCGGCGGGCGAGAAGTCCATGAGGTCGCGCAGGGTGACGGCGCGGCCGGGTCGGTGCACCCAGGCGGAGAACTCCTTGAAGAGGCCGTAGTCCCCCTCGCGGCAGGCGCGCTGCAGCAGGTAGATGGCCTGCGGGTCGATGAGGTGCTCCTCGCCGCCGCGGGCGCGCCACTTGGTGAGGCCGAGCGTGGGGAGCTGGTCGGGCGCGGGGCTGGCGGCGAGCGCCGTCGCGGCGTCGTAGCGCGCGTCGAGCTCGCGCTGGAGGTCGGCGACCGTGAGGCCGCCCACGCGCGTGGCCGTGTACGTGAAGTACTTCTCGACCAGCTCGTCGGAGAGGCCCAGGATCTCGAAGATCTGCGCGGAGTGGTAGCCCTGCATCGTGGAGATGCCCATCTTGGACATGATCGAGACGATGCCGGCCGTGACCGCGCGGTCGTAGTTGGCCAGCGCCTCCTCGACGGGAAGGGCGAGCTCGCCGCGGGCGCAGAGGTCGCGAATGCAGTCGTGGGCCATGTAGGGGCAGATCGCGGAGGCCGAGAAGGACACGAGGCACGCGAAGTCGTGCGCGCTGAGCGCATCTCCCGTCTCCACCACGAGGTCGGCGCGGGTGCGCAGGCCGCAGCGGATGAGGTGGTTGTGGACGCAGCCCAGGGCGAGCAGCGACGGCACGCTGACCTCGCCGGCCGCGGCGCGGTCGGAGATGACGACGATGTTGGCGCCGGCGCGCACGTCCCGCTCGACCTGCGCGGCCAGCTCGTCGAGGGCACGCTCGAGGGCACCCGGGCCCGCGTCGCGCCGGTAGGCGGCGCGGGCGCGCGCGACCTTGAAGCCCACGAGGTCGATGGCGCACACGCGCTCGAAGTCCTCGTCGGAGAGGATGGGCCCGGGCAGGCGCACGAGGCGGCAGGCGTCGCGGCAGTCCTCGAGCAGGTTGCCGTGATTGCCGAGGTAGAGCGTGGTGCTCGTGACCATGCTCTCGCGCAGCGCGTCGATCGGCGGGTTGGTCACCTGGGCGAAGAGCTGGTTGAAGTAGTCGAAGAACGAGCGCGTCTTGGTGGAGAGCGCGGCGGGCGGCGCGTCCACGCCCATCGAGGCCAGGGGCACCGCGCCCTTCTCGGCCATGGGACGCACGACCTCGTCGACGTCGTCGTAGTGCCAGCCGAGGCGCGCCATGCGCTGCGTGAGAGGGAGCTCGTCACCGGAGCGCCCGGCCCCGCCAAGGTCCGCCGCGAGTTCTGCAGCCGCGCCCTGTGCGGCGAAGCTGTCTGAGCGCCGGACCTTGGCGGGGCCGGGTGCGGGCAGGTCCGCCAGGTCCACGGTCTCCTGGTCGAGCCAGGAGCGGTAGGGCTTCTCGGCCGCCAGGCGGTCGCGGATCTCGTCGTTGCCGATCACGCGCCCCTGGGCGGGGTCGACCTCGAGCATCTCGCCGGGGCCGAGGCAGCCCGTGGAGAGGACGTTTTGGGGGTCGATGTCGATCGTGCCCACCTCGGAGGCCAGGATCAGCCGGTCGTCGCGCGTGACGTAGTAGCGCGCCGGACGCAGGCCGTTGCGGTCGAGCGCGGCACCCACCGTGCGACCGTCGGTGAAGACGATCGCCGCGGGCCCGTCCCAGGGCTCCATCAGCATGGACTGGTAGGCGTCGTAGGCGCGGCGGCGATCGGAGAGCGCCGGGTTCTTGTCCCACGGCTCGGGCATCATGAGCGTGACCGCCCGGTCGAGCGCGCGCCCGTTCATGACGAGGAACTCCAGCACGTTGTCGAGGATCGCAGAGTCCGAGCCCTCACGGTTGATGATGGGCAGCACGCGCTCGAGGTCGGCGCCCAGGACCGGCGAGTAGAGCTCGGGCTCGCGGGCGCGGACCCAGCTCACGTTTCCGCGCAGGGTGTTGATCTCACCGTTGTGGATGAGGTAGCGGTTGGGGTGGGCGCGCTCCCAGCTCGGCGTGGTGTTGGTGGAGTAGCGCGAGTGCACCAGGGCCAGCGCCGTCTCCACCGCGGCGTCGTTCAGGTCCAGGTAGAAGCGGCGCATCTGGGTGGCCACGAGCATGCCCTTGTAGACGATCGTGCGGCTGGACATGCTGCACACGTAGAAGATCTTGCCGGCAAGGGCGGGGCTTGCGTCCGCCGCGCGCTCGATGGTGCGACGCGTCACGTAGAGGCGGCGCTCAAAGTCCTGGCCGCGGGGCACGTCGTCCGGACGGCGCAGGAAGGCCTGGCAGATCGTGGGCATGCAGGCCCGCGCCGTGGAGCCCAGGTCGTGCGGGTCCACCGGGACCGCGCGCCAGAACATGAGCGGCACGCCGCACTCCGCGCAGCCGCGCTCAAAGACCTGGCGCGCCGCGGCCACGCCCGCGGGGTCGTCGTGCGGCAGGAAGAGCATGGCGACGCCGTAGTCGCCCTCGTCCGGGAGGAGCTGGCCCTCCTTCTGGGCTTCCTTGCGGAAGAAGCGGTGCGGGACCTGAAAGAGCACGCCCGCGCCGTCGCCCGTGTTGCGCTCCAGGCCCGTGCCGCCGCGGTGCTCCAGGTTCACGAGGACGGAGAGCGCGTCGTCGAGCGTCTGGTGGCTGCGGACGCCGCGCAGGTGCGCGATCGCACCGATGCCGCAGGCGTCGTGCTCGTACTCCGGGCGATAGAGGCCGGGCGCGTGGTTCTTCTCGCTCATGGGACTCCCCTCTTCTGGTTTCCATGGCGAGTCTAGGGCCGCGCTCGGAAGGGCGAGAAAAGCGAGACGAACTTGCTACGCGCTCGCTACCTGCACGTCGTTTGTTCGCCATCTGCGGGACGCGCGCCGGAAACGGGAGGGAAACCTTGACGGGGGGCGGGGGTGCCTGAGGCTTTCCGCACGGTCGAGCTCGCAGCTCGCGCGTGCCTGGGGATTGCGGCCCATCCGAGCTCACGGCCCGCGTGTGCTTAGGGATTGCGGCCCATCCGGGGAAAGGGGCTCACCGCGCTTAAAAAACGTGACCCGTCCGGCGAGAAGGACCGGCGGCGCTTAAACATTGCCGCCCATCCGAACTCTCGGCCCGCGCGCGCTTAAAAAACGTGGCCCATCCGAGCTCTCGGCCCGCGCGCGCTTAAGGATTGCGGCGCATCCGGCGAGAAGGACCGGCGGCGCTTAAACATTGCCGCCTATCCGGACGGCCCGCGCGCCTCCCCTTTGGATGGGAGGCGATTTTTAAGCACGGCACGTTCTTATCGCCGGATGCGCGGCAAACCTTAAGCACGGCACGTCCTTCTCCCCGGACGGGACGCAATCCTTGATATGTAATTCCCGTTGTCAATAGTCATGGGAAAATCCCGGGCGGGCGTCCCCGCCCGGGGTCTCC
>CALUHH010000009.1 GCA_944320385.1 uncultured Atopobiaceae bacterium
GGGAATTCGGCTATATGCGTGTCCGTCGCACGCATTTCTCGGAAATCAGGCACCGATTCACGCATTTCTCGAAAAACAGGCACCAGGGGTTTTGTGAAGGGCGGCGCGCCCGAGGCACGGGCCGCTCGGCGCCTGATTTCGGTCGGCCCCTTTGGCGCTGGCGGCGGCGGAGGAGTATCATCTGCGCATCGACGAGAGGGGACGGCATGGCCGACGCGGCGCTCGAGGCGCGCAACCTCAGCTTTGGGTACGGGGACGTCCCGGTGTGGGAGGACGTGTCCTTCTCGGTTGCGGCCGGGCAGGTGGCGTTTCTGACCGGCCCCAACGGCGCGGGCAAGTCCACGCTCTTTCGCTGCCTCGCGGGCTGGCTCGAGCCGTCCGCGGGCACGGTCTGCGTGGCAGGCGAGCCCTTCACGGGGCACACGCGCCTCGCCCCCGGGACGCTCGCCTTCGTGCCGGACGTGCCGAGCTTCTACGACGACCTCACCGCCGCGGAGCACCTGGAGCTCGTGCTGGCCGCCAACCGCGCGGAGGATGCGCGCCCGCGGGCCGAGCGCCTGCTCGAGCGCTTTGGCCTCGCCGGCCAGGAGCGCCTGATGCCCTCGGCGTACTCGCGCGGCATGCGCGAGAAGCTCGCGCTGGTGATCGCCCTGACGCTGCTCCCGCGCGTGCTGCTGCTCGACGAGCCGCACGGGCCGCTCGACCGCGAGGCGTCGCTCGTGCTCTCCGAGGAGCTTGCCGCTGCGGCCCGCAGCGGTACGGCCGTGCTCCTGAGCTGCCACCACGACGTGCCGGGCCTCGCGCCCGACGTCGCGCTCGAGCTGCGCGACGGCCGCCTGCGCCGGGAGTCCTAAGATGGCCGGCAACCTTGGGCTTCTCGCCCGTCTGCGCCTGCGCCACCTGCGTGCGGACGCCCGCTTCCTGCTCTTTGCCGTCGGCACGGACATCGACGAGGACCGCGGCTTCCTCGAGCGCACCTACCAGCTCTACCTCGCGCTCATCTTTGCCGCGGCACTCGCGCTCTCCTGGGCGCAGGTGATCGACCTCGTGGAGGGGCTGCGTGCGGCTCTGGGCCCGGCGGCCGCGGGCTGGCTCGCCTCGACGCTGCTCGTGCTGGTGCCCGCCGTCACCGTCCTCGCCTGGGGCGTCGGCGGCCTCCGGGAGACGCCGCTGCGCCTCGCCGCCCCCGACATCGCCTGGATCGCACGCGCCGTGCGGCCGGAGGAGCTTCTCGTCGTGCAGCTCGCGGGCTCCGCGGCGACCACCCTCGCCGCCGGGGCGCTCGGAGGGACGGCCCTCGCCGCGCTCGGGGGCATGCCGCTTCCCACCGGTGCCGTCGCGACCGCGCTCGCGCTGCTCACGGCGCGGCTTTTCGTGCTCGACACGGTGCTGTCCCGCAGCGCGGCCGAGCCGCACCGCCGCCGGGCGCTCACGCTCGCCGCGGGTGCCGTCGTTGCGTGCACGGGCGCGGGGCTCGCCGCCGCGTCGGGCTTTCTCGCCGCGCTCGTGCCCAACGTGCTCACGCCGTACGCGCTCTGCGTCACGCTCCTGGCCGACCTGCTGCTGCTCGGAGGGGCTGTCAACGCGGCCGGGCGTGCGAACATGGCCTTCGTCGTCGACGACAACGAGCTCTACGCCGCCCGCCGCTCGCTGCGCTTCCTCGCGCTCGTGGACGCCGGCGCCTACAAGGAAGCCTGTCGTCGCCGTCGCGCCCGTCTGTCCCGGCGGGCGAGAAGAACCTGGCGCTTCCGGCCCGGGCGCCTGGCGCCCGTCTCCCACGCGCTCGCGTCGCTCGCGCGGCGGCCGTCTTCGCTGGCCGGCCTGCTCGCCTGGGGCGCCCTCGTCGTGCCGGCGGGCGCGCTCGTGATGGCCGCGCGCCCGGGGCTCGGCGTGCTGGCCTCGTGGCTCTTCGCCGCCGTGCTCGCCCTGCGCGAGCCGCTCGAGCTCGGGCACGTCTTCCGGGAGGACTGCCGCAACCGCCTCGTGAGGTCGCTGTTGCCGTTTGGCCGCCTTGAGCTGCTGGCGCTCGACGCGCTGCCTGCGCTCGTCGTGACGCTCGTGGCGAGCGCGCTGGCTGGCGGGCTCGCGGCGGCTGCGGTGGGCGCGAATCCGGCGTTCGTGGTTCTTCTCTGCTGCGCTTTCGACGTCCTTCTCGCGCTGTCGTGCGGACTCGACGACCCCGCCGCGCCTGTGCGTCTGGGGTCCGTGCTGCTGACCAGCTTTTCATTTGGCGCCGTGGCGCTGGTTGCGGTGGGACTCGCGTCGCTTCTCGGCGCAGCCCCCGCGCTCGCGTGCGCCGCGCTGCTCGCGGTCCTTCTCGCCCGCGCGCTGCGGTAGTCCTCCGCGAGCTCTCCGGTGGCGCCCATGAGTGACATGATGGTCGGCGCCGTGGCGAAGAGCGCCGCCCCCAGCGCGATGCCGAGCCCCACGATGAGCAGGACGGAGCAGGTGAAGGCGTTGTTAGCCTGCCGGCGCTCTCCGCGCCCGAGCAGAAGCGAGATCACGACCGACGACCCCACGCCGATGAGGTCCGACACGGCAAAGTTGATGACCACGAACGGCATGGCGAGGTTCGAGTCGCTTGAGCGCGGAGTTGATAGTCTGCGGGGGATAGTGCCAGTCCGCACAGATGGCCGCCTGGTTGAGGTTGTCCCCGCCAAGGCGGATTACGAACAGGAGCCACAGCGCGGCGTCCGACACGCCCGCGCGGCGCGCATAGGTGTGGTAGAGCTGCTCGAGCTCCTTGCTGGTGCGGTTGTAGGTGATGTGAATCGTGTCGCCCTACAACGACCTCGATTTTCTAAGCACCGAAAACGACCCATCTACCTGTGACTATTTGCATCTCCGCAGGTAGGTGGCTGCTTAGAAAATGCCGCCTGTTGTATGTTGCGGCGTCAACCGGACTCGCGATGCGCGGTTATTATCCTGTATGAGATGAGGGGGCGATTTGCGAGGAGGGGCCATGAACTACCGCAAGCTGGGCAACACGGGGCTCGAGGTGAGCGAGATCGGCTTTGGCGGCGAATGGATGGACCGCTCGCCCGAGGAGACGCTTGCGGTGGTGCGCGCCGCGGAGGAGGCGGGCATCAACATCCTCGACTGCTGGATGAACGACGCCACGCGCCGCTCCAACCTGGGTGACGCGCTCCGGGAGCTCGACAGCCGCGAGCGCTGGGTCATCCAGGGGCACCTGGGGTCGGTCACGGTTGACGGGCAGTACACGCGCACGCACGACCTCGACCTGGTGAGGCCGGCCTTCGAGGATCTTCTCGAGCGCTTTCACACCGACTACGTCGACTTGGGCATGATTCACTACGTGGACAAGGTTGAGGAGTACGAGCGGATCGTTCTGGGCGACAGCCCCTTCATGCGCTACGTGCGCGAGCTGCGCGCGGCGGGCACCATCCTCCATATCGGCCTCTCCACGCACAACACCGAGGTCGCGCGGCTCGTGGTGGAGAACCCCGAGATCGAGATGATGCTCTTCTCGGTGAACCCCGCCTTTGACATGATGCCCGCGACCGACAACCTCGACGACCTCTTTGGCGACTACGCGGGCGTGAGAGAGGGCGGCATCACCGCCGACCGCGCCGAGCTCTACGCGCGCGCCGAGGAGACGGGCACGGGCATCACCGTCATGAAGGGCTACGCCGGCGGTCGCCTGCTCGACGCGGCGACCTCGCCCTTTGGCGTGGCGCTCACGCCCGTGCAGTGCATCCACTACGCGCTCACGCGCCCGGCGGTAGCGAGCATCATGGTGGGCTTCTCCACGCCCGCGCACGTGGCCGAGGCCGTGGCCTACGAGACCGCCTCGGCAGAGGAGCGCGACTACGCGAGCGTGCTCGCCGGGGCGCCGCGCCATGCCTACATGGGCCAGTGCACCTACTGCGGCCACTGCGCGCCGTGCCCCAAGGGCATCGACATCCCTGCGGTCAACAAGTTCTACGACCTCGCCGCCCTGCACGACAAGGTGTCGGACTCCGTGCGCGAGCACTACCGCGCGCTCGACGCGCATGCGGGGGACTGCATCGCCTGTCGCGCCTGCGAGGAACGCTGCCCCTTTGGCGTGAAGGTTGCCGACAAGATGGTCGCGGCGGCGGAGCTCTTTGGGTTCTAGCGGGAGGCGCAACGAGTGCGCGCGGGGAGGGGCTCAGCGAGAGAGCCGTGGTAGCACGCGCTCGATGAGCTCAGAGCCCTTGCCCTGCCCGTCCGTGCGATACACAAGATAGAACGTCGCGCGGGCGCTGGCGTCGCTGAGCGGGACCGCGACGCGGGCAACGTTTTCGGTCTGATGCGATGTATACGGCGTTGCCGCCTCGGTGCTAAACGCGAGAGCATCGCTCGTGGAGAGCAGAATCTCAAACATCGAGCGATCCTCCTGCCAGAGGAACGTGGCGTGCGGCAGCTCGCGCTCGACGACGTCGCGCCAGAAGCCGATGTTGGCGTATATGAGGAAGGTCTCGCCGTCGATGTCGCAAAAGCGCAGCGTCTGTCTGCTCGCGAGCGGGTGCGTGCGCGGCAGGAGCGCCGAGAGGCTCTCGGTCATGATGGGCTGCGAGATGAAGCCGGGAAGTGCGAGCGGTCGCAGCATGATGGCGGCGTCGAGCGTGCCCTCCATGAGGGCGCGTTCCAAATGCTGCGCGTCGAGCGACTCCGAGGCGACGATGGTGCCGGGCAAGGTCTCCACCACGAGCTGCGTGACGCGCCAGAGCGGCGCGGGCGCGCAGGTGCCAACGCGCAGCGTGCGGCGGCGCTTCTCGAGCGAGGACAGCTCGTCGCGCATGCGGCGATAGGTGCGGAGCAGGTCGTCGGCGTAGTCCGCCGCGATGCGGCCTGCCTCGGTGAGTTCCGAGCTGTTCGCGGTGCGGCGCAACAGGTCGCAACCGAGCTCCTCCTCGAGCCGTCGTACGGAGCGGCTGAGCGCCGGCTGGGACATATGGAGCTCCGCAGCAGCGCGGGAGATGGATCCCGTTCGCGCGACGCAGGCTATGTGCTCGAGCTGCTCGATGGTCATGGGCGCCTCCTGAGGATTGCGCGGACTCTCCGGTACCAGTATGCCTGTTCTGCATGGCAAATGCCCGAATGCGTAGGGTGAGGCAATCATTTTCTGCGACATGATGAGGACGGTGGGAGCAGCTAGGTGAGAAGGGATTTGACCATGGCAAACGTTCAGACAGTGACGCTCAACAACGGCATCGAGATGCCGTGCGAGGGCTTCGGCGTGTTCCAGGTGCCGGACCCTGCGGTATGCAAGCAGGCGGTGCTTGACGCCATCGACTGCGGCTACCGCCTCATCGACACGGCGGCCGCCTACATGAACGAGGAGGCGGTGGGCGCCGCCATCCGCGAGAGCGGCGTGCCTCGCGAGGAGCTCTTTGTCACCACCAAGCTCTGGGTGCGGGACGCGAGCTACGAGGGCGCCAAGGCGGCACTCAAGACCTCGCTCGACAAGCTCGGCCTCGACTACCTGGACCTCTATCTCATCCACCAGCCGCTCGGCGACTATGTGGGAGCCTGGCGCGCCATGGAGGAGGCGTACCGCGCCGGCACCATCCGCGCCATCGGCGTGTGCAACTTCTACCCGGCGCGCCTGGCGGACTTCTGCGAGACCGTCGAGGTGACGCCTGCCGTGAACCAGGTGGAGCTGCACCCGTTCTTCTCGCAGGAGGCGGCGCTTGCCACGATGCGCGAGTACGGCGTGGTGCCCGAGGCGTGGGGCCCCTTCGCAGAGGGCAACCACGGCATCTTCACGCACCCCGTCCTCACCGCGATCGGCGAGAAGTACGGCAAGACTGCGGCGCAGGTGGCTCTGCGGTGGAACATCCAGCGCGGCGTGGTGGTCATCCCCAAGTCCGTGCACCGCGACCGCATGGAGCAGAACATCGACGTGTGGGACTTCGAGCTCACCGGCGAGGACATGGCGCAGATCGCCGGGCTCACCCTTGACCACAGCGAGATCGTGAACCACGACGATCCGGCGTTTGTGAAGATGCTCCACGGCGTGAGCAGCGTGAGGACTCGTCTTTAGCGACGCAGGCGGACAGGGGACGCTTTGCTGGGAGCATCGATGCTGCCGGCAGAGCGCCCCTTTCCGGAACGTGTGAATCGTTTGAGTTACACGCGCACCACGTAGCCGTCCTTGCGCGGGGCGGCGGCGGGCTCGGGGCCGTCGGCGTAGCCCAGCGCGATGGAGCCTACGCCGCGCAGCGTCTCGGGAAGGCCCCACTCCTTGAGGAGCGCCTTGCCCCCCTCGCTGTCGAAGATCTCGCGCTCGCGATGGATCCAGCAGCTGGAGAGGCCCACGGCGTGCGCCGCGAGCATGAGGTTCTCGAGCACGCAGGAGCCGTCCTCCACGAAGGTGCCGCGTCCGCCGTCGGCGAGCACCACCACGATGGCCGGCGCGCCGTAGTACGGGTCGGTTTCCTTGCCCATGACGGCGGCGTTGAGCGCGCGCAGGCGCTCGCGGGTCTCGGGGCTCGTCGCGGCCACGATCACCGGTGACTGGTGCCCGCCGCCCGTGGGCGCGTAGGTGCCCGCCTCAAGCACGGTGTCGAGCAGCTCTTGGGGGACGGGGTCCGCCTTGTAGCTGCGCACGCTCCTGCGCGTCTTGATGAGGTCGATGAGATTGCTTGCCATACGCTGCCCTTTCTCTCGCCGGAAACCGCGATATAGAAAAACCGCCCATCTGCCCGAGGACAGGTGAGCGGCGAAAAGATGATGGCGGCATCCGGAAAAATCCGCTGGGATTTTCGAGTCCCATTATGGGCACTCCCCACGCCGTGTCAAGCGTCGACAAGAACTTCTCGCCCCTGCTTGACTTCCGCAACCAAGGCCCGTACAGTCAATTCGTCTAAAATCGTGTGGACTTTTCTGGGCGCAAGCCACCTTTTTGCCGCACAACGGAGCTCCGGTTGTGCGGCCTTTTCGTACACATCGACCATATGGCGGTGCGGACGGCCTTCCTCCGAGAGCTCGAGGCGTAACGAGCCGAAGCCCCGTGTTGCGGGGCGAGAGGAGGGGCAGGCATGGAAAACGTGATCGATCGGCCGATGCCGTCTGCGGGGATGGCGCCCTCGGGACGCCGCCGGGCGGTGGCGGCGCTCCAGGTGTTCGCGGGCGGCGCCTGCTACGGGGCGATGGCGACCACCTACAAGCTCGCCTACGCGGCGGGCTTCACCTCCGCGCAGGTGGTGGCGAGCCAGGCGTGGTTCGGCTTCCTGTTCTTCGGGCTCGCGGTGCTTCTCGGCCGTCTGCGCGGTGGCCGCTGGCAGCGTCTTTCTGGCAAGCAGGCGCTCGAACTCATGGGGCTCGGCGCCCTCACCTGCACCACTTCCATCCTGTACTGCTACGCCATGAGCGTGCTGCCCGCACCGGTTGCCCTCACGCTGCTCTTCCAGTTCACGTGGATGGGGCTCGTCTGGCAGACCATCGCGACGCGTCGGCCCCCGCGCCCCGTGGAGGTCGCCTCGGCGGCGGTCATCGTGCTTGGCACCGTGTTCGCGAGCGGCGTCTACAAGACGGGGCTTGCGGGCTACGACCCGGTGGCCCTCCTCTGCGCGCTCGCCGCCGCCGTGACCTGCTCGCTCTTCGTGACGCTCTCCGGCAAGGTGAAGGCTCCCTGCTCCAACGAGCAGCGCGGCCTCTTCGTGTGCCTGGGGGCGGGCGTCATGTCGCTTACCGCATGCCCGGACTACCTGGTGTCAGGCGTCGTCTTCCAGGGCATCCTGCCCTTTGCCGCGGTCGCGGGCTTCTTCGGCCTCATGTGCCCGGTGCTGCTCTTTGGCCTGGGGTCGCCGCACCTGCCCGCCGGTCTCTCCACCGTCATGGCCGCGGCGGAGCTCCCCGCAGGTCTTCTCATCGCCATGGTCGTGCTCGGTGAGCCGCTCGGCGTCGTCGAGTGGCTGGGCGTGGCGGTGATTCTCGCGGGCGTGTGCCTCGCACAGGCTCCGAGCCTTCTCTCACGGCATACAATGCGGTGAGGCCATGCCGGAGGGCCCCGAGCGCGATGCCGTGGGGTTCCGTCGGTGGCCCGATCTGCCGGGAGAGCTGCGGGCGCCCGCTTACGCGCAGACCGGCTCCGCGAGCACCGTCCCCTCAGGGAACGCGCGGCGGAAGACCCAGCGGGAGAGCGGGCCCGCAACCAGCAGGTTCCACGGCAGCGCGGCGACGAAGTTCCACGGGATGCTCGCGATCCACGTGGGCAGGATCATGGCCGGGTCGCCCACGTGCGTGAACGCCTCGAGCGCGCCGTAGAGCGACATGAAGAGCACCATGGGGAAGACCATCATCGTGCTGATGGCCAGCGTGATGGCAAGGCGGCCGCTCTTGCCCGGCGTCACCAGGAAGCGGAACGCATACCACTTGGCAAACCGGCTGGCGATAAGAACGTCCAGCAGCATCGCCACCACGTAGGCCGGCGGGAAGCCGAGCCATGCGTCGGCCAGCGTTCCGGAGCCGAAGCTCCAGCCATGCACGCGAGCGACGTTGTAGACGGACATCCAGAGCACCATGCAGAAGCACATGATGATCGTAAAGATGAGGCTCTCGCGTTTGTTGGTGGGCATGGGGGCAGACCTTTCTCGACGGGACCCGCGGGGCGGGCGAATGCGAGGAGCTACCCTACCAACTTTCCACGTCGCGCGTAAGCGGTGATTTTGTGGCGGACGCCCCTGCGCGACAGATGCCCCGGAGGGTTCTGTCGCACGCGGCTTGCGTCACGCCCACCCCAGAAGGTCGCGAATCACGCGGCTGGCGAGCATCTGGCCCATGATGGGGGGCAGGTAGCTCATCGTGCCCAGGAGCGACCCCTCACGCATCCACTGCTCATCGGAGATGCGTTCCATGCGCACCGGCTCCTCGTCCGAGAACAGCACGCGCAGGCCGCGGATGCCTCGGCGGCGGCACTCCTTTCGCATGACGCGCGCGAGCGGGCAGTTGACGGTGTCCTCGATGCGCGCGAAACGCAGGCGGCAGGGGTCGAGCTTGTTGGCGCCGCCCATCGCGGAGAGCTCGGGGACGCCGCGCTCCTGGCACCACTGCGCGAGGCGCAGCTTCTGGGCCACGGTATCGATGGCGTCCACCACATAGTCGAGCGGACCCAGCCCATCCATCTGCTCGGGCAGTGCGTCCTTGTCGAGAAACGCGGTCACGGCCGTGACGTCCACAGCCGGGTTGATGTCGAGCGCCATGGCGCGCATGACCTCGGCCTTGGGGCGGCCGATGGTGCTCGTGAACGCGAGCGCCTGGCGGTTGAGGTTGCTCGGCGCCACCACGTCGCGGTCCAGGAGCACGAGACGCCCTACGCCGCCTCGGACCAGCGCCTCCGCGCAGGAGGATCCCACGCCGCCGAGCCCGATCACGGCCACGCGAGCCTCGCCCAGCCGCGCCAGCCCCTCGTCGCCGATGACGAGCCTCAGCCTGTCCGTCGCCGTCTCTGCCACCCTGCCTCCCGCTGTCAATTGGGGACGTGATATTTCATGCAGATAGTTTGGGACAGGTTTGGCCGTGCCGCAAGGTACGTATCCTTGAGAGAAAACCTGTCCCAAACCGTCTGCATGAAATATCACGTCCCCAATTGACAGACGGTCCGGGCCCCGTGAGGGTATGTACACCCGCCCAAGAGGGTATGTACATCTCTCGACCCGCCCGCTCTTCTCGACAGCGCTTTGACCTGCGGATTCGCTGCCCGCACTTGATGGCGGGGTGTACATACCCTCCGGGGCGGGTGTACATACCCTCACGGCTGGGATGGCGCCCAGGCCTGAACGCGCCCGGCTTGGTTACTGGTTTGCGACGGTTCCGCCGAGCAGCCCGCGTCTCTGGTAGAGTGCGGCCCAACGTGAGAGGGGGCCGCATGCACAGAGAGTTCCTGATGGGCAACGAGGCCATGGCGGTCGGCGCGCTCGCCGCGGGCGTGAACGTGGTGGCCGGCTATCCCGGCACGCCGTCGACCGAGGTCCTCGAGACCGTGGCAAAGCGTCGCGGCGAGGGCGTCTACGTGGAGTGGTCGGTCAACGAGAAGGCCGCGCTCGAGGTCGCTGCCGGGGCCGCCTACGCCGGCGCCCGCGCGCTCGTCACGATGAAGCAGGTGGGCCTCAACGTCGCGTCCGACCCGCTCATGAGCCTCTCCTACATCGGCGTCAAGGGCGGCATGGTCGTGCTCGTGGCCGACGACCCCGGCCCCATCTCGTCCCAGACCGAGCAGGACACGCGCACCTTCGCCGCCTACGCCAAGCTGCCCGTCCTCGACCCGTCGAGCCCGTCCGAGGCCTACGCGATGATGGGGGAGGCCTTCGACCTCTCCGAGGAGCTGGGCTGTCCCGTGATCGTCCGTCCGACCACGCGCGTCGACCACGGCTACGAGGACGTCGAGGTGGCCGATCCGGACGAGTGGCGCGTCAACGAGCCCGAGGGCTTCGTCCGCGACCCCTCCTGCTGGGTCATCTTCCCGGCGCTCTCCGTTCGTGCCCACGCGGCGATCGAGAAGCGCGACGCCCTTCTCGCCGCGCGCCTCTCCGGCTACGCGAGAAACACCGTCCGCCAGACCGCCGGCTCGGCAGCCCGGCCGCGCCTCGGCATCGCCACCCACGGCATCAGCGCCACCTACGTGACGGAGAACCTGAGCGATAAGGACGACGTGCGCGTCCTGCGCATCGCGACCCCATACCCCTTCCCGGAGCCCCTCGCGGCCGAGTTCCTCGACGGCCTCGACGAGGTCCTCTGCGTGGAGGAGCTCGACCCCGTGATCGAGCGCGCCCTCGTGGCAGCCTGCGGCCGCCGCGGCCTATCCGTCACGATCCGCGGCAAGCTTACCGGCGACATCCAGCCGTCGGGAGAGAATACCGTCGAAAGTGTCGGGGAAGTCCTTGACCGTTTCCTCGGTAGGGAGGCGGCTGACGAGAGCGAGGCGCCGGGCATTTCCCCGCGCGCAGTTCCGCAGCCGCGCAGCGGCGAGGACTGTTTGAGCACGGGGAATTGCCCGGCGCCACCAACGCTTCCTGTTCGTCCCCCCGTCCTCTGCGCCGGCTGCCCGCACCGCGCGAGCTTCTATGCCGTCAAGAGGGCCATGCGCGGCCGCAAGACGCTCTTCTGCGGCGACATCGGCTGCTACACGCTCGGCAACGCCAAGCCGCTCGACATGGTTGACACGTGCCTGTGCATGGGCGCGGGCGTCAACATCGCGCAGGGCGTCACGCACGTGGAGACCGACACCGTCGCCTTTGCCTTCGTGGGCGACTCCACCTTCTTCGCATCCGGCATCACCGGCGTGGTGAACGCCATCTACAACCAGGCCAACATGACGCTTGTCGTGCTCGACAACTCCACCACGGCCATGACGGGCCACCAGCCGCACCCGGGCACGGGTCGCACGATGATGGGCCAGGTCGTGGAGAAGGTCAGCATCGAGCGCGTCCTTCTCGCCATCGGTCTCACGGTGGTGGAGACCGTGGACCCGCTCGACCACGAGCGCGCCGTCGAGACCGTCCGCCGCGTCGCGGACGAGCCGGGCGTCAAGGCGATCATCTTCCGCAGCCCGTGCGTGGTGCTCGCCCGGCCCGACGCAAGAAGCGTCGTGGATGCCGAGAAGTGCGTCGGCTGCCAGCGCTGCGTGCGGGAGCTGGGCTGCCCCGCCCTCGTGCCGGACGCGGCGACCGGCAAGGTCCGCATCGACGCCGCGCAGTGCACGGGCTGCACCCTCTGCGAGCAGATCTGTCCCACGAGCGCCATCTCGGGAGGTGAGCGCCTGTGAGCGAGAACGCCATGAGCACCGACATCATCCTCGCGGGCGTGGGCGGCCAGGGCGCCGTCCTCGCGTCCAAGCTGCTCGCGCGCGCCGCGATGGGGCGCGGGCTTCCCGTCAAGACTGCCGAGACCATCGGCATGGCGCAGCGCGGCGGCTCGGTCTTCAGCCACGTGAGGCTGGGGGAGGACTCGTCCTCGCCGCTGATCGGCCGCGGTCGCGCCGACGCGATCGTCGCCTTCGAGCCGGCGGAGGCCGTGCGGCAGCTGTCGTTCCTGCGTCCGGGCGGGAGGGTCGTCACGAGCGACGCGCCCGTGGTGCCCGTCTCTGCGGCAACCGGCGGCCCGGCGTACGACCTGCCTGCGATCATGTCCTACCTGCACGAGCGCGTGGGCGAGAAGAACCTCGCGGTCGTGGACGCCGCTGCCGCCGAGGCGGAGCTCGGCACCGCGCGCGTACTCAATGTGGTCCTTCTCGGCGCCGCGGCACGCGCCGGCGCGCTCGGCCCCGTCACCCTTGACGACCTCGCTGCGGCCGTCCGCGCCACCGTGAGCCCCCGCTTCCTCGACCTCGACCTCCGCGCTCTGTCAATTGGGGACAGTCCCCAATTCACATAAATAATTTCTGCAAATTGGGGACTGTCCCCAATTGACAGAGGAGACAGACATGAAGATCAGCGCGTCCCAGCTCAAGCTCGTGAACGACCAGGTCCAGCGCCTCGTGGCGTCGGGCAACTACTTCGGGCGGCGCCTCCAGGAGGCCGGCGTCACCGAGGTCCTCACGGAGGAGGACTTCCTCGCGCTGCCCTTCTCGGAGAAGGAGGACCTGCGCAACTGCTACCCGCTCGGGATCTCTGCCGTGGACGAGCGCCAGATCGTGCGCATCCACTCGAGCTCCGGCACCACGGGAACGCCCGTGATCATCCCCTACACCGCGCGCGACGTCGACGACTGGGCCACGCAGTTTGCCCGCTGCTACGAGCTCGCGGGCATCACGTCCGAGGACCGCATCCAGATCACGCCCGGCTACGGCCTCTGGACCGCGGGCATCGGCTTCCAGGCCGGCGCGGAGAAGCTCGGCGCGATGGCCGTCCCGATGGGGCCCGGCAACACCGAGAAGCAGCTCCAGTTCATGTTGGACCTGCAGACCACGGTCATCGGCGCCACGTCGAGCTATGCCCTGCTCCTGGCCGAGGAGGTGGAGGCGCGCGGCATGCGCGACAGCATCGCGCTGCGCAAGGGCGTCATCGGCTCCGAGCGCTGGGGCAAGAAGATGCGCGACCGCGTGAAGGCGGGCCTCGGCATCCAGGTCTACGACATCTACGGCCTCACGGAGGTCTACGGTCCCGGCATCGGCATCTCCTGCGACGCCGAGGACGGCATGCACTACTGGGACGACTTCATCTACATCGAGATCGTCGACCCCGCCACGGGCGCCCCGCTGCCCGACGGCGAGTGGGGCGAGATCGTGATCACGACGCTGGTCAAGGAGGGCGCGCCGCTCATCCGCTTCCGCACGCACGACCTCAGCCGCATCATCCCCGGCGCCTGCCCCTGCGGCAGCGCCTACCCGCGCATCGACACGCTGCAGGGCCGCTCCGACGACATGGTCAAGATCAAGGGCGTCAACGTCTTCCCACGTCAGATTGAGGAGGTGCTGCAGGAGTTCACGCAGCTCTCGAGCGAGTACCAGATCCGCATCTCGCACCTCGAGGGCCGCGACACCATGCGCATCTACGTGGAGACGGACGGCACGCAGGACTTCCTCGACCTCGCGGACGAGGTCGCGCACGAGGTCAAGCGCCGCATCGGCTTCACGCCGCTCGTGAAGGTGGTCGAGCTCGGCGTCCTGCCGCGCAGCGAGAAGAAGACCCGCCGCGTCTTCGACGAGCGCTACGAGTAGGGGATGCGCGTCCTTCTCGCCCGCGCCTACCAGTAGGGCCGCACGTCCTTCTCGCTCGCGGCAACGAGCAGGGCCGAACGTTCTTATCGCTGCACTCACCATCAGGGCCGCACGTCCTTCTCGCCCGCACTCATGAGTGCGGGCATCGAGTGCGGGCGGATTTGGGGCCAAGGGGCGTCCAGTGCGCGGGGCGACCCGGGATTTGCCATCAAGTGAGGGTTCGAAAGAAGGGGCCGGTCGCGAATAGCGGCCGGCCCCAGGCTGTGGTGGCGGTAAGGCGAGAAGGACGTGCCTACAGGCTCGCGACAAAGCGCATCTGCGCGGCGCGGCCGGCCTCGTCCCACTTGAAGACGCCAGCGTCCTCGAGCACGTGGCCGAAGACGGCGCCGACCTCGTCGCGCAGGACCTGCTCGGCTGTCTCCTCGGTGAGCTCGCCCGCGCGGCGCCCGTAGACGTCGGCCGCCCAGGCGGCGTGGCTCGCGCTCGCCGGGTCGACGTCCAGCGCGGCGCGCACGGCGGCGACGTCGGCGCCCGCGGAGACGCCCTCGAGCAGGTGCGCGCGCACTGCGGCGAGCTCGCCCACGAGGCGCGGCGGCAGGATCGCGAGGCCCATGACCTCGATGAGGCCGATGTTCTCCTTCTTGATGTGGTGGTACTCGGCGTGCGGGTGGAAGATGCCGAGCGGGTGCTCGTCGCTCGTGACGTTGCAGCGCAGCGCGAGGTACGCCTCGTAGCGCTCGCCGCCCACGGCGCCGTCCTCGTCCACGCGGCGCACGACGGGCGTCACGGTGTTGTGGCGCGTTCCGTCCTCGTCGAGGGCTATCACGCCCACGGACTCGTCGGTCCAGGCGCGCCACGCGTCGATGACGTGCACGGCGGCCGCCAGCAGGTCGTCTCGGCTCGCGGAGCGCAGGCGCAGCACGGAGAGCGGCCAGGTGAGCACCGCTCCCTCCACGCCGGGGAAGGCGTCCATCGTAAAGGTCTCGGCGACCTCGGCGCGCATCATCGGGAACTCATGCGCGCCGCCCTGGAAGTGGTCGTGCGAGAGGATCGAGCCGCCCACGATCGGCAGGTCGGCGTTGGACCCGATGAAGTAGTGCGGGAGCAGGTCGACGAAGTCGAGCAGGCAGCGCAGCGCCTTCTCGTCGATGTGCATCGGGCGATGGTGGGCGCTCATCGCGATGCTGTGCTCGTTGAAGTACGCGTAGGGGCTGTACTGCAGGCCCCAGCGCTCGCCGTCGAGCTCGATCGGGATGATGCGCAGGTTCTGGCGCGCCGGGTGCTCGCCGCCGGCCATCGCCGCGCCGCGCCCGGGGTAGCCCTCGTTCTCGATGCAGAGCTGGCACGCCGGGTACTTCTCGCCCGTGGCCTTGGCCGCTCCCGCGGCCGCGATGTCGCGCGGGTCCTTCTCGGGCTTGGAGAGGTTGATCGTGATCTCGAGGTCGCCCCAGCGGGTGGGGGAGCTCCACTGGATGTTGCGCGCGATGGCGGCGCGGCGCACGTAGCCCGCGTCGCAGCAGATGCGGTAGAACCAGTCGGTCGCGGCCTTGGGGTCCTCCTCGACGAGCGCGTCAAAGATCGAGATGGTTTCGGACGGGCGCGGCATCAGGGTGCCCATGATGCGCATGGCCACGCGGTCGCGGCCGCCTGCCGTGTCCTCGACGCAGCCGTTGGCCACCGCGACCTCGGCGAGGTCCGCGAGCGTGGCCTCCAGGTCGAGCTCGGCCGGCTCGGCGTCGAGCTCGGGCTCCTCCGCGAGGACCCAGGACTGCTCCGGCCCGGGCCCGAGCGCCCCGATGGCCTCGAGCGTGGCGTTGTACGACCAGACGCGGTCCGTCCAGCCGATGAGGTCGCGCGTCGCCGCGTAGTCGACGAGCACCTGGACGTTGTCACGAACGTTCTCTACAGCCATGCCGCATGCGCCCCCTTCTCCGCGATCTGGTAGTGGACGCAGGCGCCCTCGCCCAGCCAGGTGTTCATCTGGGCGGTGAAGTCCTCGACCATGTCGAGCGGCACGAAGCACTGGATGGAGCCGCCGAAGCCGCCGCCGTGGATGCGCGTGGCGCCGCGGCCGTCGAGGATGCGCTCGGCCAGGCCCAGCGCCAGCATCGCCGGCTGGAAGGATCCGCCGGTGGAGACGTTCTGGAGGAACATCGCGGAGCTCGCGCCGGACTCGCGGGTGAGCTCGAGGAAGCGGTCGATGTCGCCGGCCGTGAGGGCGTCCCAGCGCTTGTCGACGAGCTCGTTCTCGCGCCAGTAGTGGATCGCGCGCAGGATCGCGCGGTCTCCGAGCTTCTCGCGCAGCTCGGGCAGGCGACGGTCGAACTCGGCCGGGTCGACCTCGCAGAGGCGCTCGTGGCCGAACTCGCGGGCCACCTGCTGCATCTCCACGGGCACCGCGGCATAGTCGGCGGTGAAGGGCGCGTGGTCGCAGCCCACGTCCACGAGGCACAGGGCATAGCCCGCGGCGTCGAAGTCGAGCTCGAGCTTGGCCGTGCGCGGCTCTGCGGCGTCCTCGAAGTCCATGAACGCGAGGCCGCCCAGGCAGACGGCCGCCTGGTCCATGAGGCCGCAGGGCTTGCCGAAGTAGCGGTTCTCGGCGAACTGGCCCATCTTGGCGAGCTCGACCGGGCTGACCTCGGGGCCCTCCCAGAGCGCCTCCATCACGCGGCCGAGCGCGGCCTCCACGGCCGCGGAGCTGGAGAGCCCGCCGCCGGAGGGGATGTCGCTCGTCATCGCGAGGTCAAAGCCCGCGGGGGTGCGCCCGGTCGCCGCCATGCACGCCGCCATGCCGCGGACGAGGCCGGCGGTCGTGACGTGCTCGTCCTCGCGCTCGTCGAGACTCTCCAGGGAGATCTCGAAGGTGGGGTAGCCCGCGCTCGCCACGCGCACGCGGTCGGTGCCGTTGGCCGCGGCGACGCCGTCGATGGCGACGTTCAGCGCGCCGGCGATGACGTGGCCGCCCTCATGGTCGGTGTGGTTGCCGGAGATCTCCGAGCGCGCGGGCGCGTGGACCGCGAGCAGACGCTCGTGCGCCACGTCGGCGAACTCCCGCTCAAAGAGCTCGCGGGCCACCTCGAGGGGCGTGCCCTTGTCCGTTCCTGCTGCCATGCTGCTCCTTTCATCGAGCCCCCTGCGGGGCGCTTTCACGTGACGGTCCCGGCGGGGCGGCGCGCGTCCGCCGGGCGAGAAGGACGCGCTAGCCGACGGTCGAGAACCGGTACACGATCGTCTGCGCGTACGGCGTGCCCGGCCCCCAGACCGCCTGCGGCCACTCCGGGTGATGGATGTTGTCCGGGTAGAACTCCGGCTCGAAGGCAAGGCCGGCGCGCGGCGCGTAGCTCGCGCCGTCCTTGGCGCCCTCGTCGCCGAGCCAGTTGCCGGTGTAGAGGTGGGCGCCCGGCGTGGTCACGCTCACGTAGAGCGCGCGGCCGCTGACGGGCTCGACCACGTGGAGCGCGGGGCGCGGCGCTGCGCCCGGCTCCCAGCCGCGGATGCAGAGGCAGTGGTCGTAGCCGCGCCCGATCTTGATCTGCTCGTCGTCGGCGTCGACGGCGTCGCCGAGCGCGCGGGGCGAGCGAAAGTCGAACGGCGTCCCGGCGACGGGGCGCACCTCTCCGGCGGAGACGCAGTCGGGGCGCAGCGGCAGGAAGTCGTCCGCCTCCGCTACGACGACCTCGCCGAGGACCGTGCCCGCGTCATGCCCCGCGAGGTTCATGTAGGTGTGGTTGGTCATGCTCACGTAGGTGGGGGCGTCCGTCTCGCAGCCGTAGGTCACGGTGAGGACGTGGTCCGCCCCGTCGGCAGCAAGCGAGAAGGACGCGGAGAAGGCGCGGTCGCCCGGGAGGCCGAGGTCGCCGTCCGCGAGGTGACAGCTCATGCGGACCGTGGTCGCGGCGTCGTCTGCCACCGCGTCCCAGAGGCGCCGGTGCAGGCCGCGCTCGGCGTCGGTGTGGTTGTTGTTGGCGAGGTCGGGCCCGTCGTTGTGCGCCAGGTGATAGACGGTGCCCCCGAGGGGCACCTCGGCGCGGTCCGTGCGGTTTGCCACGGGCCCCACGGTGCCGCCGTAGAAGGCGGGGTTGGGGCCGAGGTAGCCCGCGAGGTCGTCAAAGCCCAGGACAACGTCGGCGAGCGAGCCAGCGCGGTCCGGCACGTCGATGCCCAGGACCGTGGCGCCGTAGTCGCTCACGCGCACGCGCGCGACGCCGTCCGAGAGCTCGAAGACGTGCGCCTCCCTGTCGTCGGGCAGGGTTCCAAACGAGGTGGTCGCGATCACGATGCTCCTCTCGTCGCTTTTGGCGCGCATCCGCAGCGTGCCCTAGGCACAATGTTAACGTACTCATTTTGGGTGGAACCCAGAATGTGGCCTTTCCGCCCATCGGTTAGAATTGGGCTGCAAACGGTCGGCGGAGCCGGGAGGGGAAGGCCATGGGGGACGAGAAGGACGGTCGCGCCGCGGCGGGTGCCGTGTCCATGGCGCAGGTCGCGCAGGTGGCGGGCGTCTCGCAGCAGACGGTCTCCCGCGTGGCCAACGGTCTTCCCAACGTGAGCGAGCGCACGCGAGAGCGCGTTCTTCTCGCCATGGAGGAGCTCGGCTTTCGCCCCAACTTCGCCGGCAGGTCGCTGCGCAGCGGTCGCTACAACTCGGTGGGGCTCGCCCTCTACAACGTCGAGCAGTTCGGCAACCTCGGCACGATCAAGGGGGTCCTCTCCGCCGCCGGCGACGTCGGCTGCGCGGTGACGACGGTCGAGATGGACGACCGCGCGCCGCTCTCCCTGGCCGAGGCTACGCGCCGCATGGCGGGCCTTCCCATCGACGCGCTCGTCATCAGCATGAGCCTGCGCTCCGACGACTTCGAGGACTTCGTCCCGCAGCCCGGCCTCAGCACGGTCCTGCTCACCATGTACGAGCACCCGCGCTGCACGACCGTCGACTCCGATCAGTACGGCTGCTCCGCGGTGCTCATGGAGCACCTCGCCGGCCGCGGTCACCGCGAGATCCGCTTCGTGGGCGGGCCGGCCTACTCCGTCGACTCGTCCTTCCGTGAGGCGGGGTGGCGCGACGCCCTCTCCGCGCGCGGCATCGACGCCGCCGAGCCCCTGCGCGGCGACTGGACGGCGGACAGCGGCTACGAGGCGGGCGCCGCCCTCGCCCGCGACGCCACCGCGACCGCCGTCTACGCCGCCAACGACCAGATGGCGCTCGGGGTCGTGGAGGCCCTGCGCGACGCCGGCCGGCGCGTTCCCGAGGACGTGAGCGTGGTGGGCGTCGACGACTCCCTGCGCGACACGGTGCCGCACGTGTGCCTCACCACGGTGCGCTTCGACCTCGTGGCGCGCGGCCGCGCCGCCGTCGAGCAGGCCCTTCTCGGCACGGCGCCGGGCTATCGCCCGCGCGCGATCCGCATCCCGCCCACGCTCGTGGAGCGTAGCTCGGTCGCCGACGCGCGCCGCTGACCCGTGCGCCGCGGGGCCGAGAAGTACGCGCTATAGTTATAGGTTCAGACAGCCCGCGTCGGAGGGACGGTTATGGCGGAGTACAAGTCGGACATCGAGATCGCCCAGGAAGCCAAGATGCTGCCCATCGCCGAGGTCGCCGCGCGCGCCGGCCTCACCGAGGACATGATCGAGCCGTACGGCCGCACCAAGGCCAAGGTCGACATCCACTCGCTCGCGGACGCGCCGCGCAAGGGCAAGCTCGTCCTCGTGACCGCCATCAACCCCACGCCCGCGGGCGAGGGCAAGACCACCACGTCGATCGGCCTGGCCGACGCGATGAACCGCATGGGGCACCAGACCATGCTCGCCCTGCGCGAGCCCTCGCTCGGCCCGGTCTTTGGCATCAAGGGCGGCGCGGCGGGCGGCGGCTACGCCCAGGTCGTCCCCATGGAGGACATCAACCTTCACTTCACGGGCGACTTCCACGCCATCGGCGCGGCCAACAACCTCTGCGCCGCCATGCTCGACAACCACATCAAGCAGGGCAACGCCCTGGGCATCGACCCGCGCCGCGTCGTCTGGAAGCGTTGCGTGGACATGAACGACCGCCAGCTGCGCAACGTCGTCGACGGCCTGGGCGGCGTCGCGGACGGCATGCCGCGCCAGGACGGCTTCGACATCACCGTTGCCTCCGAGGTCATGGCCGTGTTCTGCCTCGCCACCGACCTCATGGACCTGAAGGCCCGCCTGGCCCGCATGGTCATCGCCTACACCTACGATCGCAAGCCGGTCACCGTCTCCGACATCCACGCCGAGGGCGCCATGACCGCCCTGCTCAAGGACGCCATCAAGCCCAACCTCGTGCAGACGCTCGAGGGCAACCCCGCCTTCGTGCACGGCGGCCCGTTCGCCAACATTGCCCACGGCTGCAACTCCGTGGAGGCCACCACGACCGCACTCAAGCTTGCCGACTACGTGGTCACCGAGGCCGGCTTCGGCGCGGACCTGGGTGCCGAGAAGTTCCTGGACATCAAGTGCCGCTACGCCGGCATCCAGCCGAGCGCCGTCGTGCTCGTGGCGACCGTGCGCGCCCTCAAGTACAACGGCGGCGTCGCCAAGGCGGACCTGGGGGCCGAGAACCTCGAGGCGCTCGAGGCAGGCCTGCCCAACCTTCTGCAGCACGTCTCCAACATCCGCGAGGTGTGGGGCCTGCCCGTGGTGGTGGCCATCAACGCCTTCCCGACTGACACCGCCGCCGAGCTTGCGCTCGTCGAGCGCAAGTGCAACGAGCTCGGCGTCAACGTCGCCCTCTCCGAGGTCTGGGCCAAGGGCGGCGAGGGCGGCCAGGCGCTCGCCGAGGAGGTCGTGCGCCTGTGCGAGGAGCCGAACGACTTCCGCTTTGCCTACGACGTCGAGGACACGATCGCCAACAAGCTGAACGCGATTGCCACCAAGGTCTACCACGCCGACGGCGTCGACTTCACGAGCGCCGCGGCCAAGCAGCTGAAGCAGCTCGAGGAGCAGGGCTTCGGCGGCCTGCCCATCTGCGTGGCAAAGACCCAGTACTCCTTCACCGACGACCAGACCAAGCTCGGCGCCCCGCGCGACTTCCGCATCACGGTGCGCAACCTCAAGGTCTCCGCGGGCGCGGGCTTCATCGTGGCGCTCACCGGCGACATCATGACGATGCCGGGCCTGCCCAAGGTGCCGGCGGCCGAGAAGATCGACGTCACGCCCGACGGCAAGATCGTCGGCCTCTTCTAACTTGACAATCTCGTCAGGTTACTTTGTCAACCAGTCAGCCGGCCCGACGGAGCGCCGTCTTTAAGGAGTGACCGTGGAAGAGCGATTCATGGAGCTCAGCTGCGAGGAGTTCGCGGAGCGGCTCGCCGCGCGCACGAGCGTCCCGGGCGGCGGCGGTGCCTGCTCGCTCGCGGGCGCGCTCGCCGCGGCGCTCTGCTCGATGGTGGGCTCGTTCACCATCGGCAAGGAGCGCTTCGCCGACGTCGAGGACGAGGTCTCCGAGCTCATGGACGAGGCCGAGGACGTTCGCTTCCGCCTGCTCGAGCTCATCGAGGAGGACGCCGCGGGCTTCTCGCCGCTGATCGAGGCCTACGCGCTCCCGCGCACCGACCCGTCCCGTGCCGAGGCCATCGAGGACGCCACCGAGGGCGCGTGCATGGCACCGCTCGCGATGATGGGGGAGTGCTGCCGCGCCATCACGCTGCTCGAGCGCATGCGCGAGATCGGCACGCCCGCGCTGGTCTCCGACGTCGCCACCGGGGCGCTTCTGGCCGGCGCGGCGCTCGAGGGCGCGGGCGTCAACGTCTGCGTCAACACGACCTCCCTCAGGGACCGCCGCCAGGCCGCTCGCATCGAGGCCACCTGCGACGAGCTCCTGGACGAGTACGCGCCGCGCGCCCGCGCCCTCGCGGACGACATCGTCGACGGCATCCGCGGGAGGGCGTGAGGTGACGGAGCTTCTGCGCGGCGCCCCCGTCGCCGCCGCAATATCGGAGGAGGTCGCCGCCCGCGCCGCCTCCCTCGCGGGGCGCGGTGTCGTGCCGACGCTCGCCATCCTGCGCGTGGGCCAGCGCCCGGACGACCTCTCCTACGAGCGTGCCGCCGCCAGGCGGTGCGAGAAGGTCGGCGTCGGCGTGCGCCGGCTCGCCCTTCCGGAGGACGCGGGCACTGAGGTCCTTCTCGACGCGGTGTGCCTCGTCAATAAGGACCCGTCGATCCACGGGTGCCTCATCATGCGGCCCCTGCCCGCGCACGTGGACGAGGCGGCCGTCTGCGCCGCGCTCGACCCCGCCAAGGACGTCGACGGCGTCACCGCCGGCTCGCTCTACGGCGTCTTCGCCGCGCGCCCGGTCGGGTTCCCGCCGTGCACCGCCCAGGCGGTCCTCGCGCTCCTCGACCACTATGGCATCAGGCTCTCCGGCGCCCGCGCGGCCGTCGTGGGGCGCTCGCTCGTCATCGGCCGCCCCGTCGCCATGATGCTGCTCGCGCGCGACGCCACCGTCACGCTCTGCCACACGCGCACGGCCGACCTCGCGGCCGAGCTTCGTGACGCCGACGTCGTCGTGGTCGCCGCGGGCCACGCGGGGACGGTCGGCGCCGATGCGCTGCGCCCCGGCCAGGTGGTCGTGGACGTGGGCATCAACTGGGACGAGCGGAGCCAGTCGCTCGTGGGCGACGTCGACGCTGCCGCAGCGGACGGCGTCGTCCGCGCCA
The DNA here is from genome assembly GCA_944320385.1 of uncultured Atopobiaceae bacterium. Taxonomy (GTDB): domain Bacteria; phylum Actinomycetota; class Coriobacteriia; order Coriobacteriales; family Atopobiaceae; genus Thermophilibacter. The sequence goes on from CALUHH010000009.1 coordinate 22,319, forward strand.
TCACGCCCGTGCCGGGAGGCGTCGGGTCCGTCACAACCGCCATTCTCGCCCGCCACGTCGTCGAGGCGGCGGAGAGGAGCTGCTCATGAAGGTAACCGAGAAGCCGTCATCTTCCTACAGCGGGGCGATGACCCCCGCGTCGATGGAGCTCAAGAACGAGCGCGTCGCCGAGACCAAGGCCAAGACCGACGTCGTGAGCGCGCTTGTGCTCTCCGTCATGGCGGGCGCCTTCATCTCGATGGGTGCCACGTTCATGCTCGTGGTCAAGTCGGACGCCGCGCTGCCCTTCGCGGCGACGCAGCTCCTGGGCGGCTTCGCCTTCACGCTGGGGCTCTTTCTCATCCTCGCCGCCGGCGCGGAGCTCTTCACGGGCAACTGCCTCATGGTCATGGGTCCGCTTGCCGGGCGCTTCTCGTGGAAGCGCCTGCTGGCCAGCTGGGCGCTCGTGCTGCTCGGCAACCTCGTGGGCAGCGTGCTCGCGGCCGGGCTCGTGCTCGCGGCCGGCGTCGCCTCCGCCAACGGCGGGGCGGTCGGGGAGGCCGCGATCACGGTCGCCGAGGGCAAGGTGGCGCTGGACTGGGGCGTGGCCTTCGCGCGCGCCATCCTCTGCAACATGCTCGTGTGCCTCGCCGTCTGGGTGGGCCACGCCGCGACGTCGGTCACCGACAAGTTCTTCTCGGCCCTGCTGCCCGTCATGGCGTTCATGGCGGCCGGCTTCGAGCACTGCGTCGCCAACATGTTCTTCCTGCCCTACGCGCTCATGCTCCAGGCGACGGGCGCCTGCGCGGGGTCGGTCGACCTTGCGGGCGTGGTGAGCAACCTGACGGCCGCCACCCTGGGCAACCTCGTGGGCGGCGTCGTGCTCGTGGGCATGACCTACTGGTTCGTCTACGGCCGCGGAAGAGGGCGCGCATGAGCGAGAAGAACGGGCAGGGCTTCCGCCCGATCGACAAGCCGCGCGTGGAGGCGGCGGTGAGGGAGCTGCTCCTTGCCATCGGCGAGGACCCGGACCGCGAGGGTCTTCTCGGCACGCCCGACCGCGTCGCGCGCGCCTGCGAGGAGATTCTCGGCGGCATGCAGGAGGACCCCGGCGCCCACCTGCGCAAGCAGTTCCACGAGCCCGGCAACCAGGAGATGGTCATCGTCAAGGACATCCCGTTCTCGTCGCTGTGCGAGCACCACATCCTGCCGTTCACCGGCCGCGCCCACGTCTGCTACATCCCGCGCGACGGTCGCATCACCGGCCTCTCCAAGATCGCGCGCTGCGTCTCGGGCTATGCGCGGCGCCTCCAGGTCCAGGAGCGCCTGACGGGGCAGGTGGCCGACGCGATGGTGCGCGAGCTCGACCCGCTGGGCGTCCTCGTGGTGATGGAGGCCGAGCACGCCTGCATGACCATGCGAGGGGTCCGCGCCGCCGGCGCGCTCACGACCACCTCCGCCGTCCGCGGCTGCCTGCGCGACCTCAAGACCCGCCAGGAGGCCCTCCGCCTGCTGGGGCTGTAGCCTGCGGGGCGGCGCCGGACGGGAAGGGTCCGGCGCTCAGACAGCTTGCCGCAGAGAGCGCGGCAAGAACTCGCGGCGGACGTTCCCCGCTCGGGGAGCACGCCGCGAGCCTCTCGTCCTTCTCGCCAGCCGCCCCACGTCCTTCTCGCGTTGTGTACACTATGAGCCGTTGTGCACACTCATTCGCGGTGTGTACATAGCCAAAGTTTGACGAGAAGTACGACGAAGCCTCTGCCTGCGGGTTTACGACTTCGGGATGAACTTCAAACTTTTATCTGTGTACACAACGCAGCCGAGTGTACACAACGCCGAGAGGAACCTGCCGCCCGAGTGCTGCGGGTCGTACGCCAGATTGCTCGCAGCAGGGGCCGGGGCATGCCCAGGCCCAGTCCAGAGGAGCTACGAGGGAGACCACATGTACCAGCTGCCGTTTGAGGTGCCGGAGATTTCCTACGACGAGGCGCTCGCCATCGTGCGCGGGGCGCTCCGGTTTGGCATCGAGCCGCTGCTCGAGACCGTGGAGGACATGCTCGCCGAGCTCGGCGACCCGGACCTCGCCTTCGAGTGCGTGCAGATCGCCGGGACCAACGGCAAGACCTCGACCTCGCGCTACACGGCGGCGATTCTGGCCGGCGAGGGGCTGCGCACGGCGCTCTACACCTCGCCCGAGCTCGTGAGCTACACCGAGCGCATGGAGGTCGCGGGCGCTCCGGTCTCCGAGGAGGCCTTCGCGCACGGCGTCTCCGCCGCGCACGTGGCGGGGGAGCGCGTGAACGCCCGCCGCGCCGCGCAGGCCCTGCGCCCCTACGACATCACCGAGTTCGACACCCTCACCGTGGCGGCCCTGGTCGTCTTTGCCGAGGCGGGCGTCGACGTGGCGGTCCTCGAGTGCGGCATGGGCGGCCGCTGGGACGCCACCTCCGCGGCCAAGTCCATCCGCACGGTCGCGGTGACCGGCATCGGCCTCGACCACATGCGGATCCTCGGCGACACGCTCGAGGCGATCGCCGGCGAGAAGGCGGCGATCATCAAGCCCGGGCGCGCCTGCGTGCTCGGCACGGGGACCGCCGAGCCCGCGTCGGTCGAGAAGGTCTTCCTCGAGCAGGCGCGTGCGGCCGGCGTGACCCCCGTCCTCGTGCGTCCCGATGCCGCGGGCGAGAAGGACGCGGGGCTGCCCCGTGCCACCTTCCGCGTGACCAAGCGGCCGCACCGCCTCGGGGGCCCGCTCGAGCTCGACGTGGCCACGCCGCGCGCGACCTACCCCGAGCTCGCTGCGCTCAAGCCCTCCTACCAGGCCCAGAACATCGCCTGCGCGGTGACGCTCGCGGAGGCCCACCTCGGCCGCGCGCTCGACGCCGACGCCCTGTTCACCTCGATCGTCCAGTGCCCGACGCCCGGGCGCTTCCAGCTGCTGCGCCCCGAGCCGCCGCTGCTCATCGACGCCTGCCACAACCCGCAGTCGGTCGAGACCTTCCTCGCCGCTCTCGAGGACGTGCTGCCCCAGGACGAGCCGCGCCCGCTGCTTCTCGCCGCGGTGCTGGCCGACAAGGACGTGCGCGGGATCGTCGCCCTTCTCGCCCGCGCGTTCCCCCGCGTGGCCGTCACGCAGACGTCGAGCCCGCGCGCGCTGCCGGCAACGGAGCTCGCCGCGCTCTTTGCCGAGGCCGGCTCCGAGGTCGTGGGAACGCATCCAACGGTTGAGGGCGCTGCCTCGGCGCTATGTGGGGAATCGTGTGTGGCCTGTGGGTCTATCACGCTCGCCGGCGAGCTTGCGGCCCTTTTCCGGTAGCTTTTGGTACAATTCCGCTGTCTGTGGCGTCGCATGAGGCGCCGACCCGGTGTTCAAAGGAGTCTCTGACATGGCGCAAGAACTGTTCGACCAGCTCATCACCCCCGAGGTCCGCATGGTCCTCTACCTCATGGTCGTGTGCGTCGTCATGCTCTACATCCTCTCCATCGTCTACGTCATCCGCGATGCCCAGCGCCGCGGCGCGGAGCCCTGGTGGATGTGGGCCATCATCTCCGTCATCCCCGTCGTGGGCCTGCTCGCCTACGTCATCCTGCGTCCCAGCTCCTACCTCATCGACCGCGAGGAGCAGGACCTCGACATCGCCCTGCGCGAGCACCAGCTCAGCCACTACGGCATCTGCCCCAAGTGCGGCGCCCCCATCGACCGCGACTTCGTGGTCTGCCCGATCTGCAACACGCAGGTCCGCAACGTCTGCCCCACCTGCCACCGCCCGCTCAACGCGGACTGGAAGGTGTGCCCCTACTGCCGCACCCGCATCCAGTAGCGGCCGCACGTTCTTCTCGGCTCTCTTGGCCCCGCTCCGGCGGGGCTTTTTCATGTCGAGAAGGACGGGCGGGGTGCGGGCGTTGTCTCCTTTCCGCAGGTGCCGGATTTCCGTCATATGCGTGTGCTCCGTACGCATATGAGCCATATTTGGCACCCAGACGCGCATATGACCGGATTCCGGCACCAAAACACACATATGCCGCAAATCAGGCACCAGGTCCAACGGACACACATATGCCGCAAATCAGGCACCAGGCCTGATGTCGGCCCCGCGCCGTGCGCGTAGTTTGCGAATCTGCGTCCGCGCGCATGAAGCGCGCCCACTTGTGGTAAACCTATGGCAGGCAAAGACGAAAGGCGTGTCTCGATGCAGCGCATCATCGCACAGATCGCTCGAACGCAGACTATCTAGGCGTCTGTCCCTTCTCAGGGCCGGCAGGCCCCGGACAGGCGCCACATACCGCTCGACGTCGTCCCCGCGGGGCGGCGTGCGGGCGTTTTTCATGTTTGCGAGAGCGGGCCGCGGCCCCCAGCCAGAAAGGTGTTTCCCATGAAGGTTCTCTACAACGACGGTCACGTGGACGAGTGCCCGGCCGACGAGCTCACCCACGTCGTGCGCCACAGCGCCGCCCACATCATGGCGCAGGCCATCAAGCGCCTCTACCCCGAGGCCGACTTCGCCTACGGCCCCGCCACCGACAACGGCTTCTACTACGACATCGACCTGCCCGAGGGCCAGAAGATCTCCGAGGAGGACTTCCCCGCTATCGAGGCCGAGATGAAGAAGATCGTGAAGGAGAACCTCAAGTTCACCGTCTTCGAGCTTCCGCGGGCCGAGGCCGTCGCCCTCATGGAGGAGCGCGGCGAGAAGTACAAGGTCGAGCACATCGGCGACCTGCCCGAGGACGCGCGCATCACCTTCTACCAGCAGGGCGAGTACGTCGACATGTGCGTGGGCCCGCACCTCACCTACACCAAGGCGCTCAAGGCCTTCAAGCTCACGGGCGTCTCAGGTGCCTACTGGAAGGGCGACAAGAACAACAAGATGCTCATCCGCGTGAACGGCACCGCCTTCGCCACCAAGGAGGAGCTCGACGAGCACCTGCGCCTGCTCGAGGAGGCCAAGAAGCGCGACCACCGCAGGATCGGCCGCGAGATGGACATTTTCATGATGCGCGACGAGGCCCCGGGCTTCCCGTTCTTCCTGCCCAACGGCATGATCCTCAAGAACGAGCTGCTCAGCTACTGGCGCGAGATTCACCGCGCGGCGGGCTACGTCGAGATCTCTACGCCCATGATCATGAACAAGGAGCTCTGGAAGACCTCCGGCCACTGGGATCACTACAAGGACAACATGTACTCCACGATCATCGACGACGAGGAGTACTGCATCAAGCCGATGAACTGCCCCGGTGGCGTGCTCGTCTATGCCGCCAAGCCGCACAGCTACCGCGAGCTGCCCATCCGCGCCGGCGAGATCGGCCTCGTGCACCGTCACGAGATGCGCGGTGCCCTGCATGGCCTGTTCCGCGTCCGCTGCTTCAACCAGGACGACGCGCACCTCTTCGTGCGCCCGGACCAGCTCACCGAGGAGATCGTGGGCGTCGTGAACCTGATCGACTCCGTGTATGAGAAGTTCGGCTTCACCTACCACCTCGAGCTCTCCACCCGCCCCGAGGACTCCATGGGATCGGACGAGGACTGGGAGCGCGCCGAGTCCGCGCTGCGCCTCGCCCTGGAGAAGCTGGGCAAGGAGTACGTGGTCAACGAGGGCGACGGCGCCTTCTACGGCCCCAAGATCGACTTCCACCTGGAGGACTCGCTCGGGCGCACCTGGCAGTGCGGCACCGTGCAGCTGGACTTCCAGATGCCGATCAACTTTGACCTGGAGTACACCGACGCCGACGGCTCCAAGAAGCGCCCGATCATGCTGCACCGCGTGTGCTTTGGCTCCATCGAGCGCTTCATCGGCATCCTGATCGAGCACTTTGCCGGCAAGTTCCCGACGTGGCTCGCCCCGTGCCAGGTGAAGGTCCTGCCCGTCTCCGAGAAGAGCCGCGACTACGCGCGCGGCGTGACCGAGAAGCTCGAGGCTGCCGGCATCCGCGCCGTCCTCGACGAGCGCGACGAGAAGATCGGCTACAAGATCCGCGAGGCCCGCAACATCGACCGCCCGCCCTACATGCTCATCCTCGGCGAGCAGGAGGTCGAGGCCGGCACCATCTCCGTGCGCGACCGCTCCAACGAGACCGTCTCCCGCAGCCTCGACGAGTTCATCGCCGACGTCCGCGCCGAGATCGCCGAGCGCCGCTAGGCGCACTCAGCGGTGGGCGAGAAGGACCTCGACATAGACGCACTCTCGGCGCTCTCGTCCCAGCTGGGGCGGGAGCGCTGGCGCGTTCTCTCGGATGCGGCGCAGGTGGTGGCCACCTACCTCGTCTGCCACCCGCGCGTGGAGGCGGTTCGCTATCCCGGGCTGAAGTCGGACCCTGACTTCACGCGGGCCGCGAACACGCTGGTTGGCGGCTTTGGCCCCTACGTTCGATACTGCGTGGCAGGGGAGTGGCGCCTCTGGGAGGCCGACGCGCGCGACGTGCGCGAGCAGGTCATGGAGCTCGAGGTTCTTCTCGGCCGGTCGTGAGATGCGAGCGGGACAGGGGGCGAGTGGGACAGAAACCTCCGGGGTATCTGTCCCACTCGCCCCGGAGGTTTCTGCCCCGCCTGTCCCGCTCGCACCGGAGGTCAGAGGACCTCGACCTCGGCCTCCTCGCAGTACTTCTTGAAGTGCTCGGTGAGGTTGCCGTCGGAGACGACGCAGTCGACGTCGGCGAGGTCGCAGATCTTGAAGGTGCTCTTCTGCCCGAGCTTGGAGGAGTCCATGAGCACCACGGTCTTCTCGGCATGGGCGATGAGTGCGCGCTTGAGCGCGGCCTCGTCGTCGGAGCCGCAGGCAAAGCCCGTGGTGGACTGGAACGACGTCACGCCCAGGAACAGCAAGTCGAAGGAGAGCTCGCTCACCTGCTCGATGGTCTTGGAGCCGTTCAGGCTCATGCTGTAGCGGTTGAGGCCGCCCCCCACCATGATGGTGCGCACGCGCTCGAGGCGGGCAAGCTCGGCCGCGCAGGTGAGGCTGTTGGTGAAGGCCAGCGCGCGGACGTCCTCCATCTCGCGGGCGAGCGCCGTGGTAGTGGACCCTGAGTCAAAGAAGATCGTGCTGTCCGGGCGGATGAGCTCCCTGGCCTTGCGTGCGATGATGGCCTTGGCCTCGACATTTCTGGTGTTGCGGTTGAGCAGCAGGTCGTCGGTGCCCACGACGTACTCCACCGAGCGGGCGCCGCCGTGGGTGCGCACGATGCGGCGCGCCTCGTCGAGGGCCTTGAGGTCGGTGCGCAGCGTCATCTCGGAGACGCCGGAGAACGCCTTCTTGATCTGGCCGAACGTCACGCTTCCCTCGGCGGTGACAAACTGCGCGATGCCGTCTCGGCGCTCCTGCATGCTGGTTGACATGTCGCTCCTCCCGACCGTGCGATACTCCTCATCATACCCAATCGGGTCGGCGCCGAGGGGCCCTCGCCTCGCTCTGCCCAAACTTCTGTACTTTATGACCCTCACATCAGGGACGAGAAGAACCGTCGAGCCTCTGAGCTGCGGAAATGAAGCGGCGGCCAGGACACACCCTGGTCGCCGCTTGATTAATGTACAGAAGTTCGGCGGTCGTCCCGCACGGGCAAGTCGTACTGCACGGGCAAGCCCTGAGCCTTACGCCTCGGTCCAGTGCTCGAGCAGGTAGCGCTCTGCGGCGGGGCACCAGAGGCCGCGGTTGGCCTCGACGATGTCGGCGAGCCCGGCGAAGCGCTCGTCCTCGTCCGCCTTGGCGCGCAGGTCCTCGAGGGCGGTGAGCGGCATGCTCACGTGGGTGTAGATGAGCTTCTTGCCGCCGGGGATCTTCGGCAGGTTGAGCGTGGTCTCCGCCGCGGCGTCAAGTCCGCCCACGTGAGTGACCATGACGGAGGGGTCCACGCGGTTGGCGGCGGTGAGCTCAAGGGACTCGACCATGTCGTCGGTGTTGCCGCCCGTGGTGCCCATCACGTGGTGGCTGCCGTAGTGCACCTCGTAGAAGTTCATCTCGGCAGAGAAGTTCTTGTCGGTGGGGCCGGCGAAGAAGTTGAGGCAGCCGTCGCGGCCGAGAATCGCGTCGGAGAGCGTCACCACCGGTGCCACGGGCGCGTAGCAGAGCACGTCGTCGAAGCCGGTGCCGCCGGAGACCTCGCGCAGCGCCGCAACCTGGTCGTCGTAGGCGCCGTTGTTGATGAAGACGAGGTCGATGCCCGTCTCGGCTTTGACCTCCTCGGGCGGGAAGAGCTCCGCGGCGCGGTCGAGGCGGTCCTGGTTGATGTCGGCCACGCACACGAGCGCGGGGCGACGGTCGCAGTGCAGGGCGTAGGTGAGGGCTCCCAGGCCCATCGGGCCCGCGCCGGCAACGATGGCGAGCTTGCCGCCCTCGCGGATGCCCATCTCGTGCGTGTAGACGCCCATCTGCGTGTGATAGGCGGCGTGGAACGCGCCGATCGAGCAGCTCATGGGCTCGGCAAGCGACGCCTGGTAGTACGCCTCGCCGGTGTACTCGAGCAGGCAGTCGCACTCCATGACCTCGGCCGGCAGGATGCAGTAGGTGGCGTCGCCGCCGCAGAACTCGTAGGAGTAGCCCGGGCTCCACATGGTGCCCTTGTAGTTGAGGGCGGGCTGAATCGTGAACTTCATGCCCGGCTTGAAGCGGTCGGCCCACTTGGCGCCCACCTCGACGATGTCGCCGGCAAACTCGTGGCCCATGATCGCGGGGTGCTCGGCCACGTCCTCGTGGACGCGCTTGTGGTCGACGCCCAGGGTGGCGCACTTGTAGGTGGACATGCAGATGGAGTCGGAGACGACCTTCACCAGCACCTCGTCGTCCTTGATAGCGGGAAGCTCGAACTCGTCCAGACGCAGGTCGTTTGCCGCGTGAAGTCGGACTGCCTTGGCCTTCATGGTGGTTCCTTTCTGATTGGTTGTACTTGCGTACGGCTTGCCTGTCAGGTGCTAGAGCTCCTCGAGCGTGACCTTGCCCAGGAGCGAGTCCACCAGGTCGCGCTCGGCGGCCTGCGTGCCGGACTGCATGACGTTGGCGGCTCCGGTCGCCATGGCGAGACGTGCCGTCTCGTCGAGGGACATGCCGCGCTCCTCGGCGTAGGCGAGGGCGGCCACCACGGAGTCGCCGGCGCCGACCGTCGAGCCCACGCGGACCTTGGGCGAGCGGGCGAGAAGAACGCGGTCCTTCTCGGCCATCACGGCGCCCTTTCCGCCCATGGAGATGACGACGCGGGCGATGCCGCGGTCGACGAGCGTGCGCGCCACGACGGCGATCTCGCGCTCGTCCTCGAGGGCCTTGCCGCAGAGGCGGGAGAGCTCGGCGTCGTTGGGCTTCACGAGGTGGGGGAGGGCGTCGAGGCCGCGCGTGAGCGCGTCGCCGTCGGCGTCGAGGAAGACCTTCGCGCCGGCCTTGGCGCAGGCGCGGGCCCAGGCGCCGTAGGTGCCCACCGGCGCGCCCTTGGGGAGGCTCCCGGAGAGCACGACGATGTCGCCGTGCGCGAGCTCCTGCACGAGCGCGGAGAGCATCGCGTCGAGCTGAGCTACGGTTGCCTCGGGACCGGGCTCGTTGATGTCTGTGTGCGTGTCCAGCTCGTCGTCGACGACCTTGAGGTTCGTGCGCGTCTCTCCGCTTGCCTCGAACGCCCAGACGTCGATGCCGGTCTCGTCGAGCATCCCGGCGATCTTTGCGCCGACCGAGCCGCCGAGAAGGGCGACGGCACGGCTCCTCCCGCCGAGCCGGTCGATCACCTTGGAAACGTTGATGCCCTTGCCACCCGGGTCCTCGCGCAGCCCGGTGATGCGATTCACCTCGTCCACCGTGAAGCGGGGGACCTGCGCCGTCTTGTCGAGCGCCGGGTTCAGCGTGACGGTGTAGATCATGGCGACTCTCCTCTCCTGTATGTCGAATCGAAAATGCAACTGTCGAAACAAAAGTCGATTGTCATCATAACAACAACCATAAGGCTGTCAATCCAAAAGTCAAAACTGCCGAAATGAAACCGTTTAGCGGCGAATACCTACCGCTTATCGTCAAATTGCCTATCGCAACGCCATTATTGAAACAAAAGTATAGAATCACAGTCGTTGAAACAAAAGTCACGGGCACTGCCCAACCTGTTCAACGCGTCGACCCGTTGCGACGGGTCTCAAGGAAGGAGGGACCGATGTCGATCCGAGATGGTCTCTCTAAGTTCGGTAAGTTCCTCAGCGGCATGGTCATGCCCAACATCGGCGCCTTCATCGCCTGGGGCTTTCTGACCGCCCTGTTCATCCCGACGGGCTGGCTTCCCAACGAGCAGTTCGCGAGTATCGCCACGCCCATGCTCGGCTATCTGATTCCGGTGCTCATCGCCGCCCAGGGCGGCTACCTCACCGGCGGCGACCGCGGCCGCATCGCGGGCGCCATCGCCGTCATTGGCTGCATCGCCGGCGCTCCCGATACCACGATGCTCATGGGTGCCATGGTCATGGGCCCGTTCGCCGGCTGGGTCATCAAGATGTTCGACCGCTTCATGGAGGGCCGCACCCCCGCGGGCTTTGAGATGCTCGTCGACAACTTCTCCGTCGGCATCATCGGCATGGTGCTCTCCATGCTCGGCTACATCGCCATCGGCCCGATCATGACCACCATCCTCGCCGTGCTCATGGGCGGCGTGCAGATCCTCATGCAGTACGGCCTCATGCCGCTGCTCGCCATCTTCATCGAGCCCGCCAAGGTGCTCTTCCTCAACAACGCCATCAACCACGGCATCTTCACGCCCATCGGCATCGCGCAGGCCGAGGCCACCGGGCGCTCCATCATGTACATGCTCGAGGCCAACCCCGGCCCGGGCCTCGGCGTTCTTCTCGCGTACTGCTTCTTCTGCAAGGACGCCAAGACCCGCCAGTCCGCCCCGGGCGCGGTGATCATCCACTTCTTCGGCGGCATCCACGAGATCTACTTCCCGTACGTGCTCATGAACCCCAAGGTCATCATCGCGCCGATCGTGGGCAACATGTGCGCCATCGCGTGGTACAGCTTCACCGGCGCCGGCCTCACCTCCGCCGCCTCCCCGGGCTCGATCATCGCGTTCCTCTCGATGACGCCCTCCGACCTCATGCTCGTCAACCTCGCCGGCGTGGCGATCGCCGCGGGCGTCTCGTTTGCCATCGCCGTGCCGCTCGTGCGCTCCATGGCCGTGGCCGACCTCGACCAGGCGAGCCAGCAGATGCGCGAGATGAAGGGCACCGCCGAGGCCGCCGTCATCTCCGACACCCAGGGCGGCAAGATCGTCTTTGCCTGCGACGCCGGCATGGGCTCCTCGGCCATGGGCGCCACCCGCTTCCGCAACCGCGTCAAGGCGGAGCGTCCCGACCTCACCGTCGAGCACTCGAGCGTCGACACCGTTCCCGGCGACGCGAGCATCGTCGTGTGCCAGCGCGTCCTGTCCGAGCGCGCCCGCAAGAGCGCCCCGCAGGCCCAGATAGTGACGATCGACAACTTCCTCGACGACCCCGCGCTCGACGCGCTCTACAAGGCGCTCACGCAGATCTCCCACGCCTCCGAGCTCATGGAGACCACGCCCGCGCCGGCGCCTGCCCAGCAGGCCGAGAAGGACGACCGCCCCAGCCTCGCCATCACCGCCGCCGACGTCCAGCTCGGCCTTGCCCCCGTCGATCGCGAAAGCTGCATCCGCGACTCCGGCGCGCTGCTCGTCGAGCGCGGCTGCGTGGAGCAGCCCTACGTGGACGCGATGGTCGAGCGCGACCGCCTCACGAGCGTCTACATCGGCATGGGCATCGCCATCCCGCACGGGACCAACGAGGCCAAGGACGCCGTCCAGAGGACCGGCGTGGTGCTGCAGCAGTATCCCGCGGGCGTCCCCTGGGGCGACGAGAAGGCGCAGCTCGTCTTCGGCATCGCCGGGAAGGGGGAGGAGCACCTCGAGGTCCTCGCCAACATCTGCCGCATCCTTGAGGACGAGGCGGTGCTCGAGAAGATGAAGACCACCGACGACGTGGACTGGGTCGTGAGCGTCCTCTCCGGCCGCGCGTGACAGATACCCCGGAGGTGTTTGTCCCACCCGCCCGCCAGGCTCGTTGGGCCGAGCGTCCAAGTGATGCTATACTCCAAGAGATTTATCTGTGTTGCCGTACCAAACGCGCTTTACCCTGTCCTTTGTACGACCGCGGCGCCGATGCGTCGACGCACGGTCCGAGAAATAGGAGGAACGCATGGCAGACATCGTCAGGACCCCGATCGACAGCGTCGAGGCGCTGCAGGAGCGCATCAAGGAGATGCGCGTCGCGCAGGCCGAGTTCGCGACGTTCACCCAGGAGCAGGTCGACAAGATCTTCTATGAGGCCGCCATGGCCGCCAACAAGGCGCGCATCCCGCTGGCCAAGATGGCCGTCGAGGAGACCGGCTACGGCGTCATGGAGGACAAGGTCATCAAGAACCACTATGCCTCCGAGTACATCTACAACAAGTACAAGGACATGAAGACGTGCGACGTCATCTCCGACGACCCCGCCTTCGGCTACAAGCAGATCGCCGAGCCGCTCGGCATCGTCGCGGCCGTCATCCCGACGACCAACCCCACCTCCACGGCTATCTTCAAGACGCTCATCAGCCTGAAGACCCGCAACGCCATCCTCATCTCCCCGCACCCGCGCGCCGGCAAGTGCACCGCCGAGGCCGCCCGCATCGTGCGCGAGGCTGCCGAGGCCGCCGGCGCCCCCAAGGGCATCATCGACTGGGTCGACGTGCCGTCCCTCGACATGACCTCCGAGCTCATGCGCTCCGCCGACATCATCCTCGCCACCGGCGGCCCGGGCATGGTCAACGCCGCGTACTCCTCCGGCAAGCCGGCCCTGGGCGTCGGCCCGGGCAACAACCCGGCCATCATCGACGACACCGCCGACATCGAGCTCTCCGTCAACTCGATCATCCACTCCAAGACCTTCGACTACGGCATGATCTGCGCCACCGAGCAGAACGTCATCGTCCTCGACAAGGTCTACAACAAGGTCAAGGCCGAGTTCCAGAAGCGCGGCTGCTACTTCCTCCAGGGCGACGAGATCGCCAAGGTCGGCAACACCGTCATCGTCAACGGCGGCGTCAACGCCAAGATGGTCGGCCAGCCCGCGCCCAAGATCGCCGAGGCCGCCGGCGTGTCCGTCCCCGCCAGCACCAAGGTGCTCATCGGCGAGGTCGAGTCCGTCGAGCCCACCGAGCCCTGGGCCCACGAGAAGCTGACCACCATCCTCGGCATGTATCGCGCCAAGAACTGGGAGGACGCCCTCTCCAAGGCCGAGCGCCTCATCGCCGACGGCGGCTACGGCCACACGAGCTCGCTGTTCATCGACACGCGCGAGACCGAGAAGATGGCCGAGCACGCCAAGCGCATGAAGACGTGCCGCATCCTCATCAACACCCCGGCCGCCCAGGGCGGCATCGGCGACATCTACAACTTCAAGATGCCGCCGTCGCTGACGCTCGGCTGCGGCTCCTGGGGCGGCAACTCCGTCTCGGGCAACGTCGGCCCCCAGCACCTGCTCAACATCAAGTCCGTCGCAGAGAGGCGTGAGAACATGCTGTGGTTCCGTGTTCCCGAGAAGGTCTTCTTCAAGAAGGGCTGCATGCCCGTGGCCCTGCGCGAGCTCTCCGAGGTCTACGGCAAGAAGCGCGCCTTCATCGTCACCGACTCCTTCCTCTACAAGAGCGGCTTCACCAAGAAGATCGAGGCGTCCCTCGACGAGCAGGGCATCGTCTACTCCAGCTTCTGGTCCATCTCGCCCGACCCCAAGCTCCAGGACTGCGAGCGCGGCCTCGAGCAGGTCAAGGCCTTCGAGCCCGACTGCATCATCGCCATCGGCGGCGGCTCCGCGATGGACGCCGGCAAGATCATGTGGATGATGTACGAGCACCCCGAGGCCAAGTTCGAGGACATGGCCATGGACTTCATGGACATCCGCAAGCGCGTCTACACGTTCCCGCAGATGGGCGAGAAGGCCTTCTTCGTGGCCATCCCCACCTCCTCCGGCACGGGCTCCGAGGTCACGCCCTTCTCGATCATCACCGACGCCAACACCGGCACCAAGTGGCCGATCGCCGACTACCAGCTCCTGCCCAACATGGCCATCGTCGACACCGACAACATGATGACCCAGCCCAAGGGCCTGACCGCCGCCTCCGGCGTCGACGTCCTCACGCACGCCCTCGAGGCCTACGTCTCCATCATGGCGTCCGACTACACCGACGGCCTCGCCCTGCGCGCCATGAAGCTCGTCCTGACCTACCTCGAGCGCGCCTATGACGACGGTACCGACGTCGAGGCCCGCGACCACATGGCCAACGCGTCCTGCCTCGCCGGCATGGCCTTCGCCAACGCCTTCCTCGGCGTCAACCACTCGATGGCCCACAAGCTCGGCGCCTATCACCACATCGCTCACGGCCTGGCCAACGCGGTCATCCTGACCCGCGTCATGCGCTACAACGCCGCCGAGCGCCCGGTGAAGATGGGCACCTTCCCGCAGTACGACCACCCCAAGACCCTGGCGCGCTACGCCGAGGCCGGTCGCTTCTGCGGCATCAAGGGCCGCACCGACCAGGAGGTCTTCGAGAACTTCATCGCCCGCATCGAGGAGCTCAAGGCTCACGTGGGCGTGCCCGAGACCATCGCCGGCTTCGGCGTGACCGAGGAGGACTTCCTCGCCACGCTCGACGAGATGTCCGAGAACGCGTTCAACGACCAGTGCACCGGCGCCAACCCGCGCTACCCGCTCATCTCCGAGATCAAGGAGCTCTACCTCGACGCCTTCTACGGCCGCGAGCCCAGCTCCTACGAGGACTAGTCCCAGCCGGTTCTTCTCGTTGCCCAGAAGGAGGCAGCAATGGAACTTTCTGACAGCAAGCAGGTCATCGTCGAGCGCCACAACAAGGCCGTCTACGTCGATGGCGACCGCATCGTCAAGGTGTTCAAGGCCGAGAAGCCGGCCTCTGACATCTTCAACGAGGCCCTGAACCTCGCCCGCGTCGTCGAGGCCGGCGTGCGCGTCCCCAAGATCCTCGAGGTCTCCCAGGTCGCCGACGGCTCCTGGGCCCTGGCCACCGAGTACGTCCCGGGCGTCACCATGCGCTCCCTCATGGACGCCGCCGAGGGCACGCCCGAGTACGACAAGCTGCTCGAGCAGTTCGTGGACTTCCAGCTGGAGATCCAGAACACCCCCGCGTCCGACCTCATGAAGGACCAGAAGACCAAGATCGCCGGCATGGTGGGCAAGGTCAAGGAGCTCGACCCGTCCGTGCGCTACGACCTCCAGATGCGCGCCGACCGCATGGCCCCTGGCCGTGCCATCTGCCACTGCGACTACAACCCCTCCAACGTCATCGTGGCCGAGGACGGCACGCTCTACGCCTGTGACTGGACCCACGTCACCCGCGGCCTGCCCGAGGCCGACGCGGCGATGACCTACATCCTCTTCAAGATGTATCACCCGGGTCACGCCGAGGCCTATCTTGACGTCTTCTCCAAGAAGGCCGACATCGCCAAGCAGAAGGTGCACTACTGGGTGCCCGTCATGGCCGCCGCCGAGCTCTCCCGCGGCCGCAAGGACGCTGAGGAGTTCCTCCGCAGCCAGGTCGACGCCGCGCTCGACATCGACTAGTCGAATCCCGCAGCGCCTCTGGGCCCGTCAGCTTTGGCTGGCGGGCCCTTTTCATGTGGTGGAGACATGCGGCCGGAGGTTGCGCGGGTCTTGTCATCGGCTAAGCTGGTAGACGAGAAATACGACAGGGGAGAAGAACATGCGCGACAAGCGTCCTTTGGTCATCGGCCTTGTGGCCGCCATCGTCATCGGCGCCCTGTGCGGGGCGTTCGCCCTCGGCGTCTTCCGCTCCGACGCCGAGCGCGCCACCGACGCCGTGACCGAGCTCATGGAGAGCTATGTCGTGCCCGTGGCCGACGAGGACGGCGAGGAGCCCGAGGACGCGGCCTGGCCCGCGGCCGACTACGGCGACGCGGCGACCATGGAGGTTCTCCAGAAGTTCGGTGTGAACGCCGACGAGTGGCACCGTCACTGCTTTGGGCACTTCTCGTACCAGGTGGGGGAGGCTTCCGTGGCCGATGGCTCAGGTACCGTGAGCGTGACCGTCACCAACACGAGCCTCGCCGCCGCGCTCGAGGCGGCCGGTGCGGACTTCTCGTCCTTCTCGTCCACCCAGGAGGCGGAGGACACCTACGCGCAGGGCGGCAAGGCGGGCCTGTTCTCCAACCTCGTCCAGCGCGTCTACGACCACCTCGACGCCAACGAGTCCCCGGTCACCACCACGATCGACGTCCCCTGTGCAAAGGGGGAGGACGGCGGCTGGGAGCCGCAGGTCAGCGGAAACGAGTCGTTCTTCTCGGCCCTGTACGGCGGCTCTAACGTGATCGCGGGCCTCGCTCCGGCGCCCGCCGAGGGCGATGCCGCCGCGGAGGCTGAGCCCGCGGCCTAGGAGCGCTCCGTCCACGCTCGTCTTTGCGCTGGTGCGGGATTTCCGAGAAATGCGTGCCGCGGTGCCGGTTTTTCGAGAAATGCGTGCGATTGGTGCCAAATTACCGAGAAATGCGTGTCCCTCGCACGCATATGCCCGGATTCTGGCACCTGGGAAAACGCGACCCGTCGAGGCTTCCCTATGTGCGCCTGGAGCGCGCGGTGCGGTGCGAGAGCAGCGAGCCGATGAAGGGCTTGCGGGGCGCCTCGTCGCGCGTGACGTGACGGTACGTGACGTACTCGAAGCTCACGCCGTCCTCGGTGACCCCTCCGGGCTCGGTCGACTCGACGGACCAGGCGTCGTCCTCATCAAGATTGGGAAACCACGCGTCAGCCGTGACCTCGCAGGCGTTCTTTGTCACGTACGCCCGCTCGCAGCGGGGCAGCAGCGCCTCGTAGACCGACGCGCCGCCGATGAGCCAGACGCGGTCGGGGTCGTCGTCTTTCGCAAGCGCGAGCGCCGCCTCGGGGGAGCGCGCCACTTCCACGCCCTCGGGCTCGTAGTCGGGACGTGCGGAGACCACGATGTTGCGGCGGCCCTTGAGCGGACCGCCGGGGAAGCTCTCGAGGGTCAGACGCCCCATGATCACGGTGCCGCCCATCGTGAGGTCGACGAAGCGGCGCATGTCGGCGCGGTTGCGCACGAGCAGCTGTCCGTCAAAGCCGATGCCCCAGTCCTGCGTGACGGAAACGATCGCGTTCATGGCACCTCCTAGACGGCGATGGGGATGTTCTTCACCTGCGGACCGTGCTCGTAGCCCTCGACGATGAGGTCGTCGGTCGTGAAGTCGTAGAAGTTCGTGACCTCGGGGTTCAGGCGCACGACGGGCGCGGGGTGCGTGGGGCGCGCGATGAGCTCGCGGACGATGTCGACGTGGCGGTCGTAGATGTGCGCGTCGGCGATCATGTGCACGAGCTCGCCCGCGTTCATGCCCGAGACCTGCGCCACCATCATGAGCAGGATGGCGTACTGGCAGACGTTCCAGTTGTTGGCCGCGAGCACGTCCTGGCTGCGCTGGACGAGCACCATGTTGAGGGTGGGCCGGTCCTCGCCGGGCTCCTGCGTCACGTTGTAGATGGCGTTGAAGGCGCAGGGGTAGAGGTTCATCTCGCTGAGGTCGGCAAAGGTGTAGAGGTTGGTCATGATGCGACGGGAGTAGGGGTTCTCCCGCAGGTCCTTGAGGACGCGGTCCATCTGGTCGAAGTCGCCGTCGGGGTAGTGACTCTTGACGCCCACCTGGTAGCCGTACGCCTTGCCGATCGAACCCGTCTCGTCTGCCCACTCGTCCCAGATGTGGGAGTTGAGGTCGTGGATGTTGTTGGACTTGCGCTGGTAGATCCAGAGGACCTCGTCCATCGCGGACTTGAGCGCGGTGCGGCGCAGGGTGAGCGCCGGGAACTCCTCGCGCAGGTCGTAGCGGTTGCAGACGCCAAAGCGCTTGATGGTGTAGGCAGGCGTGCCGTCCTCCCAGCGGGGGCGCACGCGCTGCCCCTCCGTGGTGGTCCCGTGCTCGATGATGTCCGAGCACATCGCGATGAAGATGTCGTCCGCCTTGCTCATGCGCTTCCCTCCCGTGCGCTATCGCTGCGCGCGCCAGCTGCTGAAGTAGTGCGTGTCGTGACCGTAGGAGCCGAGGTCGTCAAGGACGTCGAGCCAGTCGTCGTAGTGGTTGTCACCAAGATCGTCGACCCAGTCGATGTAGTAGTCATCGTCGAGGTAGTGATGGTAGCCGCCGCCCCAGCCGTAGGACCCGGAGTTGCGCCACGCCACGTCGGTGAGCGCGGAGGCGCAGCTCGAGAGGCCGGAGACCAGCACGAGCAGCAGGACGGCAACGAGCGCGAAGACGATGTACGCGCCGTTGCCGGAGTTGGCGTTGTCCGGGCTCGTCGTGGCACTCGCGCTCTCGATGACGGGCTCGACGTTCTTCTCGGCCCCGTCCCTCACGTCGTCCATGATGCTCCTTTCGACCTCTTCCCATCATACCCGAGCGGGCTGCGTCACAGCATCTGGTCGCTGAAGGTCTCGTCCCAGAAGTAGGTGAGACGCGCCATGAGCTCCTTGTCGGCGGGCAGCCACTCGACGTCGAGCGCCTCCTCCCGGGCAAGCCAGCGCAGCTCTAAGTGAACGCCCTCGCGACAGGCCGGCTCCGCCCCCGCGGGGAGCGTGCAGACGTAGCAGTCCATCGTGAGGTGGAAGTCGGGGTAGTCGTGCTCGACGGTGTCGTAGAGCCAGGCGGGGCCCAGCTCGCACCCCAGCTCTTCGGAGATCTCGCGCCTCAGGGCGATAAGGGACCCCTCTCCGGTCTCGACCTTGCCGCCGGGGAGCTCCCAGAGCCCCTCCTGGGGTCCCGACGCCCTTCTCGCCGCGAGGATCTTTCCATCGCGGTGGATGATTGCCGCGCTGACATGGGTGCTCATGCGTCTTCCTTTCGCTTCTGGATCCTTACGAGGGCGTGCGTCGCCCCGGCGCCGTCGGTGAGGTCGACGTCCCAGCCGTCCGCGCAGGGGTGCGCGACGGGGGCGATGACGTCACCGAGAAACGCCATGGTGCGGTACTGGACCTGGAGCGTGAGCGGCGGCTCGGGGGCCGCCTGTTCGAGCGACTCCAGCGCCTCGAGGGCGAAAGCGACGTAGCGCGCGTTGTTGACGTGGTGGTTGGTGTCGAGGTCGCGGTGGGCAACCGCGATCTGGGGGCAGGGCGTCCCCTCGCCCGCGGGGACGAGGCGCCGCGTGAGCGGGCCCATAGCGAGCGGGGGCACGTCGGAGAGGTAGACGATCTGGTCGTCGGGCACGCGCGTGGCGCGCCCGCGCTCGGTGTCGTAGACGAACCACTGGGTGTTTGCGCGCACGATCGCCTCTCCGGCGACCGCCATCTGGAAGTTCCTGAGCGCATGGGCGCGCGTCATCTCGTAGCACCAGGTGGAGACCGTCACGTCCTCGCCAAAGCGGGGCAGGCGATCGACCTCGACGCGCCAGTTGGCGAGCACCCAGGCGAGCCCGCGGCCCGTGAGCCCGTCGATGCCCAGGCCCATGCCCGCCGACTGGAAGGTCGAGCAGTCCTGCAGGTAGTTCATCAGCGAGAAGAGCGAGAGGCGCCCGTCCTCGTCACACTCGCTGTATCGTATGCGTCCGTCAAATGAGTACATCGCTCGCAGCTCCTCGTGTTGTCTTACCCAACCTTAGCAGTTGTACCCGGTGTAGAATCGGTTGACACGTTCGTGAGGCCAGTTTGTCGGCTCCCGTCTGGGGCGGGGAAGGGGTGCGCCATGGATACGGTGCGGTTTGCGACCATCGGTACGAGCGGCATTTGCGAGCAGTTCTGCCTTGCGCTCGCCGATGCGCCGGGCGCGGAGCTCGTCGCGTCCTACTCGCGCGACCTCGCACGCGCCCGGGAGTTTGGCGGACGCTTCGGCGCGCGTCTGTTCTTCGACGACCTCACCGAGCTCGCCTCCTGCGGCGAGGTCGACGCGGTCTACGTCGCGAGCCCCAACGGCGCCCACGCGGCCCAGGCGCTCGCCATGATCGCCGGCGGCAAGCACGTCCTGGTGGAGAAGGCCTTCGCCGCCAACGAGCGCGAGGCGCGCGCCGTCTTCGAGGCGGCGCGCGCGGCGGGCGTCGTCGCGCTGGAGGCCGTGCGCAGCCTGCACGTCCCGAGCTTCGCCCAGATCGAGAAGATCGTGGCGGAGGACCTCGGCCCGGTCCGCAAGGCGACGATGCGCTTCTCCAAGGTCACCTCGCGCATGGGGCGCCTGCTCGCCGGTGAGCGCCTCAACATCTTTGACCCTCAGCTCGCGGGCGGCGCCCTCATGGACATCGGCGTCTACTGCGTGGAGCCCGCCGTGGCGCTCTTCGGGCGTCCCGCGGAGGTGCGCGCCCTCTCCGTCACGACGGCGGTGCCCGGCAGCGCCGACGACGACCCCTGCGCCACCATCGACCTCGCCGGCGAGGCCCTACTCGGCTACGGCGACAAGGTCGTGAGCCTCTCCTACGGCAAGACGAGCGACGACGTCTTAGGCTCGCAGGTCGAGGGCGAGCGCGGCACCCTGGTCTGGGACGCCATCTCGTGCCCGGTCAACCTGCGCCTCCACGAGCCCGAGGGCGGCGGCCAGGTCTTCAGGATGGGGGAGTCGCAGCTGCGACCCATCGCGTCGAGCGTTCCCGAGAAGGACATGGTCTGCGAGATCGAGGACTTTGCCGCGGCGGTGCGCGGCGAGGCCGAGGCGCTGGCGCGCAGGGCCCGCTTTGAGCGCGTGACCCTCGACGCCCTCTACGTGATGGACCAGATTCGCGCTCAGGCGGGCGTGCGCTTCCCCGCGGACCTCTCGTGAGGGCGCCCTCCGCAGACGACCTGAGGGAGGGCGTGACGGCGGCGCTGCCGGTGATGATGGGCTACGTGGCCATCGGCGTCCCGTGCGGCGTGATGGCGGCCGAGGTGGGCCTCTCGCCGGCCGTCGCCTTCCTGCTCTCCGCCACCTTCTACTCCGGGGCGGGGCAGTTCATGATGGCCTCGCTCGCGCTCGCCGGGACCCCCGTGCTCTCCATGGTGGCGAGCGTCGCGCTCGTGAGCACGCGCCAGCTGCTCTATTCGGCGGCCCTGTCGCCCTACGTGTCCGACGCGCCGCGCCCGCTCGCCGCGCTCTTCGCCGCGACGGTGACCGACGAGAGCTTCGGCGTCAACATGGACCGATTCGCGGGGGACGGCGCGTGGTCGACGGAGCGCGCCACGGTCGTCAACGCGGCGAGCATGCTCTCCTGGGCGGCGGCCAACGCGCTCGGGGCCCTCGTGGGCCCGGCGCTCGCCATCCCCACGGCCATCATGTCCTTTGCGATGACGGCCATCTTCATCTGCCTGCTCGCCGGCCAGCGGTGGACGCGCGTGACGGCCGTCGTCGCGGCGACCTCGGCCGCGGCGGTCGTGGCGCTCAAGCTCCTGGGCTCCGGGTCGCTTTCCGTGCTGCTCGGGGCCGTCGCGGGCGTGCTCGCCGGCCTCGTGGCGGGCGCCGTCGGGCGCGAGGGGGGCGACGCGCGGTGAGCTCGACCGACTTCCTCGTGTTCTATGTCTGCGTGCTCGCGGTCATTCTCGCCTGCCGCTGCGTGCCGCTCCTGGCCCTCGGCGGCCGTGCGCTCTCGCCGCGCGTGAGCGAGGCCCTCGGCCTCATCCCGCCCGCGGCCTTCGCGGCGCTCGTGGCCAACGACCTCTTTGACCCGGCGACCGCACCCAACGTGCCGGCGCTTCTCGCCGCGGGCGTCGTCGTGCTAGTGGCGAGAAGGACGGGCTCGCTCATCTGGTGCGCGCTCGTGGGCATGGGGGCCTTCGCGCTTCTCGAGCTTGCGCTCTGAGCGGCCTTTCGGGGGCGGGCGCGCTTAAATATTGCGCCTCATCCGGCTGTTCGGGGTTTCCGTGCTTAAAGATTGGTCTCGTCCGGGATTGCGGCCGCCTCATGCTTAGGGATCGCGCCTTATCCGGACCAGCGGGCCCTTTCTGCTTAAAGATTATGTCCCATCCGAGAAGGACGGGCCTTCGTGCTTAAGGATTGCGCCTCATCCGAAGGCGTCGCCCGGGTTGGGACGCCTGGCCTCGCGGATGAGGCGGCTTTTTCAAGCATCGCACGTTCTTCTCGCCGGATGCGCTGGAGTTCTTAAGCGCAGGAGCACCGTCTTGTCGGACGCGCCGCGATCCTTAAGCACGCCCGCATTCAAAAGGGGACAGGTACAAAACCCCAGATAATACCTGTCAAAAGTCACGCACTTTTGACAGGTATTATCTGGGGTTTTGTACCTGTCCCCTTTTGAATGCCCTTACTTGGGGTACGCGATGACGCCGGAGTCGCCAAAGCGCGGCGGGGCGTCGTCGGCGGGGCAATATGGGCTCAGCGCGTCGACGACGACGCGCACGGCACCGGGCAGGACGCGGGCCGAGTACGACGTCACGGCGTCCGCGACGACCTCGCCGTCAATCTCGAGCGGCACTGGGCCGGACGACTCAACGGTGATCTGGCGTCCCGAGAAGCTCTCGAGGTGCGGCCGACCGATCGCCTTTCCCGTGGGGTCCACCAGGCCAAAGGCGAGCGGCTTCAGGAGCTGGACCGCTCCCTCGGTCTCGGCGACGATCACGTCGAGTACCCCGTCGTCCATGCGGCAGCCGGGCACGAGCTCGATCTCGCCCTGGATCATCGCGTTGTTGGCAACGAGGCAGGTGATGCCGTCGCGCTCGTACACCTTGCCGTCGACGGTGATCGTGAAGTGCTCCACCTTGGGCTTGGGGTTGGCGAGGGCGGCGGCGAAGTAGGCCGCCTGCCCCATGACGGCCTTGTTGGGAAGGGCGGCCTGCATGATCTGGGCGTCGAAGCCCGTCCCGGACATGATGGCAAAGCCGCGCACGAGCTCCTCGCCGTTCTCGCCGCTCCAGGAGAGCTCGCCGAGGTCGATCTGCGCCGTCTTGCCGATGCGACAGGCGCGCGCCAGGGCGGCGGGCTCGAGCGCGTTGCCGATGTTGGCGCACAGGAGGTTGGCCGTGCCGGAGGGGAAGACGCACACCGGGGTCGTGCGCCCGCGCATGGCATGGAGCAGCGTAGAGACCGTGCCGTCGCCGCCCGACACCACGATGGTGTCGAACCCGTCGATGTGGGCGCAGACCTCCTCCGAGGTGAAGTCATCCGCCAGCATCCTCAGCACGCACTCGTCGCCCGGGTGCACGAGCGCCCTCATGAACTGGAAGATGGCGTCCGAGCCAAAGCCGGACTTTGGGTTGTGGATGACGAGCGTGCGCACGGCGTGCCTCCCGCGAGACTCGAGGCCGGATTATGTCATGATGGTATGTCGGTCGCTCAGACCAACGTGACACAGTGTACCCAAACCTCGCATGAGAGGACCGTGCGCCTTGTACCTTTCAACACAAGACCAGCTCGCCGACTTCTGCCGTCAGATCGAGGGCGAGAAGGTCGTGGCGGTGGACACCGAGTTTCTGCGCGAGAAGACCTACTTCCCCAAGCTCTGCCTCGTGCAGGTCGCCGCGGGCGAGCTCGCGGCCGCGATCGACCCGATTCTCATCGAGGACCTCTCGCCGCTCGCCCGCATCTTCGAGGACGAGTCGGTCACCAAGGTCTTTCACGCCTGCGGTCAGGATCTCGAGGTTCTTCTCGACGGGATGGGCTGCGTCTGCGCCCCGGTCTTTGACACGCAGCTCGCGGCGGCCTTCCTCGGCATGCGCCAGCAGGTGAGCTACGGCTCGCTCGTGGAGTCGTACTGCGGTGTGCGCCTGCCCAAGGCGGAGTCCCTCACGGACTGGTCACGCCGCCCGCTCGACCCCGAGCAGCTCGCCTACGCCGAGGACGACGTCCGCTACCTCCCCGGCATCTACGACCGCATGGTCACGGAGCTTACGCGCCAGGACCGCCTCTCCTGGGTGAGGCCCGAGATGGACGCCCTGAGCGACCCCGCCCGCATCAAGCGAGACCCGAGCGAGGCGTTTTTGCGCCTGAGGCGCTCGGGGTCGCTCACGCGCCGCCAGCTTGCCGTCGCGCGCGAGGTCTGCGCCTGGCGCGAGGGCGTGGCGGCGGAGCGCGACATCCCGCGCAAGTGGGTGGCCTCGGATGAGGTCGTGGTCGAGGTCTGCAAGCGCACGCCCGGCTCGCTCGACCGTCTTCGGCGCATCCGCGGCACGGAGCAGATCTCCGAGCGCGACGGGAGGAGCCTGCTTGCCGCCGTGGCGCGCGGCACGGCCTGCCCGGCCGAGGAGTGCCCCAAGGTGACCAAGCACCTGCGACCCTCTCCCGAGACCGAGGGTGTCATCGACCTCATGTACGCCGTCCTTCGCCTGGTGTCCGAGAAGAGCGGCGTGGCCACGCAGCTCATCGCCACGCGCGACGACCTGCTCGACTTCCTCCAGGACCGCCAGAGCTCGCCGCTCGCTCGCGACTGGCGCTGGGAGCTCGCCGGGCGCACGCTCGACCGGCTGCTCTCGGGCGAGGTCGGGCTCACCGTCAAGGGCGGGCGGATCGAGCTGCTGTAGGGCGGGGCTGGCGCCCTGGTGCTGACGCCCGGCGCCTGGCCCTGGTGCCGACACCCGACGCCCGGCCCTGGTGCCGGATTTCCGCTATATGCGTGCCGATCACGCGCATATAGCGGAAATCTGGCACCATTGGCACGCATTTCTCGCTAATTTGGCACCAAACACGCATTTGACCTGATTTTGGCACCAGCAACGCCGCACCCCCGCCGCCCGTCGGGCGAGAAGGACGAGGCGCCGACGCAATTAATGTCCGGCCCTGTGGGTAGAATGTGTCTCAACCTCTTGGATTGGAGACCAGATGCCTCTGTACTACGGGTTTGGCTACGGCATGGACATGGAGTACCTCCTGATAGCGCTCGTCGCGCTTGTGATCGGCGGCGCGGCGCAGGCCTACATCAGGAGCACGTACGCCAAGTGGGCGCGGGTCCCGGCCAACGTTCCCGGCACCGGAGCCGACGTCGCGCGCCGCATGCTCGTCGAGGGCGGCGCCGAGGGCGTGGGGATCACGCGCGTGGCGGGGTCGCTGACCGATCACTACGACCCGCGCGACAACCGCCTGCACCTCTCCGACGACAACTATCACGGGGCTTCGGTCGCCTCCGTGGCCGTTGCCTGCCACGAGGCGGGTCACGCGATCCAGGCGGCCCGCGGCTTTGGCCTGTATCGCCTGCGCTCCGCGCTCGTGCCTGCCGTCAACATCGCGCAGCAGGGCTGGGTTCTCGTGCTCCTCGCCGGCATCCTGCTCAACGTCGCGGGTCTCGTGCGGCTGGCGATCGTGCTCTTTGCCGTGGCGGTCGTCTTCCAGCTCGTGACGCTTCCCGTCGAGATCGACGCCTCGCGCCGCGCCGTGGCCTACCTCTCTGCCAACGGGTCCGGCATGGACGAGAAGGGCGCGCGCTCCGTGCTCACCGCCGCCGCGCTCACCTATGTGGCGGCTGCCCTCACCTCGATCATGCAGCTCCTGTACCTGCTCAGCCGCTACGGCGGCAGGGGGGAGGAGTGATGTCCGAGCGCCCGGGCGCGCAGGCGCCGCTCTCCGTCACCGACGCCGTCGCGCTTGCCAAGGGCGCCGTCTCCGCCTGGCCCACGCTCGTCGTGAACGGCGAGGTCTCCGGCTTCCGCGGGCCCAACGCGCGCTCCGGGCACTGCTACTTCGAGGTCAAGGACGACGGAGCCTCGATGAGCGTCATCGTGTGGCGCGGCACCGCCGCCAAGATGGGCTTTCAGCTGCGCGACGGCCTCGAGGTGCAGCTGACCGGCAAGTTTGACGTCTACAAGGCGTCCGGCAAGCTCTCCTTCGTCGCCAGCAGGGTCGAGGTCGCCGGCGAGGGTCTCCTGCGCCAGCAGGTCGCCGAGCTCGCGCGGCGCCTCGAGGCCGAGGGCCTTATGGACCCCGCGCGCAAGCGCCACGTCCCCGCGTTCTGCTCGCGCGTCTGCGTCGTGACCTCGCTCTCCGGTAGCGTCATCGAGGACGTCAAGCGCACGCTCGCGCGCCGCAACCCGCTTGTGGAGATCGACGTCGTGGGGTGCTCGGTGCAGGGCGCGGACGCCCCGGCCACGATCATGCGCGCGCTCGGTACCGCCGCCGCGGCCCGTCCCGACGCCATCCTGCTCGTGCGCGGCGGCGGCTCGTTCGAGGACCTCATGTGCTTCAACGACGAGGCCCTCGCGCGCGCCATCGCCGCCTGCCCGGTTCCCGTGGTCACGGGCATCGGCCACGAGCCGGACACCACGATCGCCGACATGGTGGCCGACCGGCGTGCCTCCACCCCCACGGCCGCGGCCGAGTCCGTCGCGCCCGCCATCGACGAGGTCGAGCGCCAGATGCTCCAGCGCCAGGTCCGCCTGGGGAGGGCCATGTCCGCCGCGCTCGCCGTGCGCTCTCAGCGCCTCGACGCGCTCAGCCGCCTCATGACGGGCAACGCGACCGCAGACCTCGCGCGCCGACGGGTCGCCGTCGAGGCCCTTGGGTCGCGGCGCTGCCTGCAGGACCCGCTCGCGCCGCTCGAGGCCCGTCGCGCGGACCTGCTCCAGACCGAGGAGCGCCTCCACGACGCCATCCCGCGCTCCCTCGAGCGCCGCCGCGCCGACGTCCGCGCCACCGCCGCGCGCCTCGCCGACGTGGCGCCCCGCCTGCTCAGGCCCGCCGAGTCCACGCTCGCCCGCCTGGCGGCCTCGCTCGAGGCGCTCTCGCCGCTCTCGGTGCTGTCGCGCGGCTACGCCATCGCGCGCGACGCCGCGGGGCACGTCGTGAAGGACGCCTCCCAGCTTGTCGCAGGTGACGGGGTGCGCGTTCTTCTCGGCACGGGATCTTTTGACGCGTCGGTCACCGCGACGCACACGACCAGCGACTAGACGGGCCGCGCGCCCGGAAGGAGGACACCATGGCACAGGAGACCACAAAGGCCATCGATCAGATGACGTTCAAGGAGGCCTCGATCGAGCTCGAGCAGATCGTGCGCCAGCTCGAGTCCGGGGACCTCGAGCTCGAGGACTCGCTCGCGCTCTACGCGCGCGGCGTCGAGCTGCTCAAGAGCCTGCGGGAGCGGCTCGCGGGCGCCGAGCAGAAGGTGCGCGTCCTTCTCGACGCCACGGACGAGAACGCCGCGACCACCGACACCTCCTCGGCGCCGAGCACGGCGTATATTAACGAGTAGCCAACAGAAAGGGGCGCGCATGTCCGACTGCATCTTCTGCAAGATCGCCAACGGCGAGATTCCGAGCGAGTTTCTCTATGAGGACGAGAACGTCGTCGCCTTCAAGGACCTCAACCCGCAGGCGCCCGTCCACGTGCTCGTGGTGCCCAAGGCCCACCATGACAACTTCGTCGACGACGTCCCCGCACAGACGCTGCTCTCCATGGAACGCGCCGTCAAGGCGGTGGCCGAGAAGTGCGGCGTCGCCGAGTCGGGCTTCCGCTGCATCATGAACACGGGCGCGGCCGCCGGGCAGACGGTCATGCACCTCCACATGCACGTCCTGGGCGGCGCGAGCCTCGGCGAGGGCCTGCTGCCCGCTTAACGATTTGTTCTCCGGCACAGTCCCGCGCGGCGCCCGAGGGCGTATCATGGGACACGTCATGGGAACGTGTGTGGGGGAGTCCCCGCGAGAGGAGAGTCATGAACGTCCTTGTCATCAACGCCGGCAGCTCGTCGCTCAAGTATCAGCTTCTTGACGTCGACACGCGCGAGGTCTACGCGAAGGGCAACTGCGAGCGCATCGGCATCGAGGGCTCCTTCGTCGGTCACGAGGAGATGGGCGGCGAGAAGCAGAAGCTCGAGGTCGCGCTTCCCGACCACAAGACGGCCATCAAGTACGTCTTTGACATCCTCAAGACCGTTGACAAGCCCATCGGCGGCATCGGCCATCGCGTGGTCCAGGGCGGCTGGTACTTCCCCGAGTCCGCCGTCGTCACCGACGAGACGCTCGCCCAGGTCCGCGAGGTCGCCCCGCTCGCGCCGCTGCACAACTACGCCGAGGCCGACGTCATCGAGATCTGCCGCGACATGTTCCCCGAGCTCGGCAACGTCATCGTCCCGGACACCGCGTTCCACTACCACATGCCCGAGCACGCCTGGCGCTACGCCATCCCGCGCGACGTCGTGGACAAGTACCACGTCCGCAAGTACGGCGCCCACGGCACGAGCCACCGCTTCATCTGGCGCACCGTCCACGAGATGATGGGCGACAAGACCCACAAGCTCGTGAGCTGCCACCTCGGCTCCGGCGCCTCCCTCTGCGCCATCCAGGACGGCAAGTGCATGGACACCACGATGGGTCTCACCCCGCTCGACGGCCTGATCATGGGCACCCGCTGCGGCACGCTCGACCCCGCCACGGTCTTCTATCTGAGCCGCGAGGCCCACATGAGCGTCGACGAGATCGACACGATGATGAACAAGAAGTCCGGCTTGCTCGCGGTCTCCGAGGTCTCCTCCGACTCGCGTGACATCGAGGCCGGCGCCGCCAACGGCGACGAGAAGTGCCAGATGGCCCTCGACATGTTCAACTATCGCGTCTCCCAGCTCTTCGCCGAGATGGCTGCCTCCATGCAAGGCGTCGACACGATGGCCTTCACCGCCGGCATCGGCGAGAACGCGCCGGAGATCCGCGCCGCGATCTGCGAGCTGCTCGGCTGGATGGGCGTTAAGATCGACGACGAGAAGAACGCGATCCGCTCCGACGAGCCGCGCGTGATCTCCACGCCCGACTCCGCGATCACCGTCATGGTGGTCCCGACCAACGAGGAGTACATGATCGCCCTCGACGTCGAGGAGCTTCTCGGCTAGTCGCCCTTCCGCGACCCGTTTGCGGGCCCGGGCCCTCCGCGTGGGGGTCCGGGCCCGTTCTTGTGTCGGCGGATTAGCGTCTCTTTGTCCCGAGCATGCCATAGGGGACGGTTTTGGACGTCTGCCAGGGGGATTCTGTCCCCTATGGCATGCTCGGTCCCGCGGGGCCGCCCGCCCTTCTCGGCAAGCCGTCCGGCGCGGACCCAAATCCGGGTTTGGGTCCACACCGAGGCGTCGCGTGCGCACCGGATGCCAGCACTGGACGCGGTGGGCGAGAAGTGAGGGCGACGTCCCGGACGTCAGCCTACCGGCGCATCGCCCGGACCTCCGCCACGTTCTTCTCGATCGCCGCGCAGACGCCCTCGAGCCTGCCGGGGATGCCTGCGATGGCGGGACTCATCTCCAGCACCCCCACGGCCTCGTCGGCAAAGCCGTCCAGCGCGTCCGCGTTGAGCCAGGCGAGCCCGCCCGCATAGCGTTCGAGCTGCTCGCCGATTGCGCGCAGGAAGGGCATGGGGTGCGCCATGCGATAGGGTGAGAAGTCGTTGGCCAGGGGGCGGTCGCACCAGAGCGCCTCGCCGGTGTCGAAGATCGGCGTCACGCGCAGCCACGCCCTCGACTCAGCGTCGACGAGGATGCCGAAGTTGCCCCAGTGGCGGTCGAAGTTCGCCATGACGTGGTCGACCACGAGCATGCGCTCCAGCGCGGCGCGCGCGTCGGCGATGCCGTGGCGCTCGCATGCGCCCACGAGCGCCTCGAAGCGTGACTGGTCGTTGGGGACCGGCATCGAGAGGATGACGTCTGCCGCGGGGACGAACTCGGTCCACGCGTCGACCATGCACGGGCAGGAGGAGAGCAGGCGCGGGTAACCGTTCTCCACGAGCTCGTAGGGCACGTAGTCCTTCTCGCCCATGATGCGGGCGCAGAGCAGAGTGGCGATGCGCTCGTTGAGGGGTTCCTGGAACAGGTTCTCCGGCTTGCCGGACTTCACGAGCACGCGCGCGGGGCCGCGCGCTTCCCAGCGCTTGGGCAGGTTGCCGTTGAGCGCGGAGTCGGGCGAGCTGGCGATGACGATACCGTCGCGCCCCGCCGCCTCGAGCGCCTCCGAGCCGGAGTCGGGGTCATGGGGCGCGAGTGCCGCCCCCAGTGCCGGCGAGAAGGGACGCTCGAAGTAGTTGACGTCCGACCAGGCAAGGTCGGCGTCCGGCGGTCGGAGCCAGTACTGGTCGGAGAGCGAGAGGCCGAGCCCTGCCGCGAGGAGCTCCTCGGGGGTCTCGAGGCCCAGGCGCTGCAGCACGGGTGCGAGCCCGGGGCGCGTTGCGGGGACGGCGCGGTTGGCGAGCCAGGCGCGCAGGCGCGGTGCGGCGAAGCGCCCGCTCTGGTCCAGGCAGCCAAGAGGGAGGTAGGCGGGGTCGTGCACGACAGGCCTGCCTACCACGCGCCGCGCGACCGGGTCATAGGAGAAGGTCGCCGCCTCGTGGTCGCGGCACATTAGGGTGCGGGTGATGGTGGTCTCTCGCGGCATCTCGTCCCCTTTGGCCGAGGTCCTTCTCGTCAAGTATACGGCGCCGGGGGCGGCGTTGCTGGGCGTCGCTTGCGACGCGCCTTCCACGTGCGACCCAAATCCGGATTTGTGTCCGCGGCGTCTGATGCGCGCTTCGTTAACGTTCCGGCACCAGGCGGTTTAAATCCTACCGGCGTGGGTACAATTTGGGGATGTGAACGGACCCAAAGGGAAAGGATCCCCACCATGGCCCTCAACGACCTCATGATCAGCCGCCGCCGCACCCTCGGGCTCGGTGCCGCCACGCTCTCCGCCCTCGCCCTCGCCGCATGCGACTCCGAGGCACCCGCCCCGGACGCCACCTCCGACACGCCCGAGGAGGCCCAGCTCGACGTCACCGCCTACGACGACCTCATCGCAACGGGCGCCGTTGCCTCCGACGACGAGGTCGCCGCCTCTGAGTGGGCCTCCAAGGTCAAGGAGGCCGGCACGCTGCGCGTCGGCGGCGTGCAGACCTCGCTGCTCTTCAGCCTCCTCAACGAGAAGGACGGCAAGACCCGCGGCTTTGACGCCGGCCTCTTCCAGCTCCTCGCGCGCTACGTCCTCGGTGACGAGAACGCCGTCGAGACCACGCAGGTGACCTCCAACACGCGCGAGTCCGTCCTCCAGAACGACCAGGTGGACGCCGTCTTTGCAACGTACTCCATCACCGACGCCCGCAAGGAGGTCATCTCCTTCGCCGGCCCGTACTACACCACGCAGCAGTCCATCCTCGTGATGGCGGACAACGAGGACATCAACGGCCTCGACGACCTTGCCGGCCGTAATGTCGCCGCGCAGTCCGGCTCCACCGGCCCGAGCATCCTCGAGGAGTACGCGCCCGACGCCACCGTCCAGGAGTTCGCGACCGACGAGGAGGCGAGAAGCGCGCTCGAGCAGGGGCGCGTCGACGCCTACGTCATCGACACCGCCATGCAGATGGGCAACATGACCCGCAACCCGGGCCGCTACCGCCTCGCCGGCGAGGAGTTCGGCCCGGTCGACCCGTATGGCATCGGCCTCCCGCTCGACTCCGACGGCGTCGAGTTCGTGAACGGCTGGCTTCAGCGCATCGAGGACGAGGGCCTCTGGGCGAGCCTCTGGAAGGTCTGCATCGGCGACCGCGCGGGCATCGAGCAGGCCCCCGAGCCGCCCGCCATCGACGCGTAGTCTGTCAATTGGGGACAGTCCCCAATTGACAGAAAAGTTTTATGTGAATTGGGGACTGTCCCCAATTGACAGGAGGTGGGGATGGGGCTTTCCGAGCTGCTCTCAACGTACGGCGAGAAGTACCTGCAGGGCCTTCTCGCCACCTGGTCCATGACGGCGGTCAGCTTCGTCTTCGTGATGATGCTCGCGGTCCTGGTCACGGTCGCGCGCGTCTCGCCGTACAGGCCGCTGCGCGTCGTCGGCGACCTCTACGTGCAGGTCTTTCGCAACATCCCCGGCGTGGCGCTGCTCATCATCATCGCCTACGCCCTGCCCGAGCTGCGCATCGTCCTCGACTGGCGCACCTGCGTCATCGTGACGACGATCCTTCTGGGCTCGGCCTTCGGGTCCGAGAACTTCATGAGCGGCATCAACACCATCGGCGTCGGCCAGATCGAGGCCGCCCGCTCGCTCGGGCTTACGTTCACGCAGATCATCCGTAGGGTCGTGATTCCACAGGCGCTGCGCACCACGGTGCTGCCCATGACCAACCTGCTCATCGCCGTCATGCTCACCACGGCACTCGGGTCCCAGGTGCCCCTCAGCCCGCAGGAGCTCACGGGCGTCGTCTCCTACGTCAACACGCGCGCCACGGGCGGCATCCTGGCGTTTCTGGTCTCGGCCCTGTGCTACGTGGGCACCGCCTTCGTTATCTCGCTCGTGGGCAACCGCATAGACCGGAAGGTGAGGATCCTACGATGAGCGCCGCACGTACCCTCTCCATGCGTGACGCCCTCTATGAGGCGCCCGGCCCGCGCACGCGCCGGCGCGTGCGCATCGGCACGGCGGTCTCGGCCGTCGTGGTCCTTCTCGCCATCGCCGCGGTGGTCCGTCAGTTCTGGGTCACAGGACAGCTGGCGCCGCGCTACTGGTCGCTCTTCCTGCAGTGGACGACCTGGCGCTTCCTCGGCCAGGGCCTGCTCGGCACCGTCGCGGTGGCGCTCACCGCCGGCGCCATCGCGCTCGTCCTCGGGCTCGTGCTGATGCTCGGCCGCACGAGCGGCGTGCGCCCCCTCGCCGCGCTCTGCCGCGTGGTCACGGACTTCTTCCGCGGCGTCCCGAGCCTCCTGCTCATCTACTTTTTCTTCTTCGTTCCGGCGCAGTTGGGCCTCAAGCTGCCGTCCTTCTGGATGCTCACGCTGCCGGTGGCGCTCGCCGCGTCGGGGGTGCTCGCCGAGGTCTTCCGCGCCGGCGTGAACGCCGTGCCGCGCGGGCAGGTCGAGGCGGCACTCTCCATCGGCCTCTCCAGGGGCAAGACGATGCGCAAGATCGTGCTGCCCCAGGCGGTGCGCTACGTCATCCCGTCGCTCATCGCCCAGCTCGTCGTCGTGGTCAAGGACACCACAGTGGCCTATGTGGTGAGCTACCCCGACCTCATGCAGAACGCGCGCGTCCTCATCACGAGCTACGACGCGCTCGTCTCGCTGTACCTTGTCATCGCCGTCATCTACATCCTCATCAACTACGCGATCAACAAGGCGTCGGTTGCCGTGGCCAACCGCACCGGCGTCAAGATCGTCCGCTAGGGAACGGAGCACCATGAGCCAAGAGCAAGCGGCCGAGAAGAACGTGCCCGTCATCGAGCTGCGCCACGTCGACAAGCACTACGGGGACCTGCACGTCCTGCGCGACGTCAGCCTCTCTGTGGCGCGCGGTGAGGTCGTCGTGATCATCGGCCCCTCGGGGTCCGGCAAGTCGACGCTGTGCCGCACGATCAACCGCCTCGAGACCATCGACTCCGGCGAGATCCTCATCGAGGGGGAGCCGCTGCCGCAGGAGGGGCGGGAGCTCGCGAGGATGCGCTCCGAGCTCGGCATGGTGTTCCAGCAGTTCAACCTCTTCGCGCACATGAGCATCCTCGACAACGTGACGCTCGGCCCGCGCGAGGTCCTGGGCCAGCCCAAGGAGGAGGCCGAGAAGTACGCGCTCGAGCTTCTCGCACGCGTGGGCGTGGCTGAGCAGGCGCACAAGGTCCCGGCCCAGCTCTCCGGCGGCCAGCAGCAGCGCGCCGCGATCGCGCGCTCGCTCGCCATGCGGCCCAAGGCCATGCTCTTCGACGAGCCCACGAGCGCCCTCGACCCCGAGATGATCAACGAGGTGCTCGACGTCATGGTCGAGCTCGTACGCGGCGGCATGACCATGATCGTTGTCACGCACGAGATGGGATTTGCCCGTCGCGTCGCCGACCGCGTGGTCTTCATGGCCGACGGGCAGATCGTCGAGGAGGGCGCTCCCGACGACTTCTTCGACCACCCGCGGAGCCAGCGCGCCCGCGACTTCCTCGACTCCATCAAGGGGCACTAGCCATGCCGAGAAGACCGCTCATCCTCATCGCGCCCCGCTGGGTGCCCGCTACCATGCGCGGGACCGAGCGCATAGCGTCGCTCGAGGCCATCGCCGACTGCTTCGTGGACGCGATCCTCGCCGCCGGCGGGCTGCCGCTCCAGATGGCGCTCACGACCGACGAGGACGTCATCGACTCCTACGTGGCGCTCGCGGACGGCGTAGCAATCCCCGGCGGGCCCGACGTCAGCCCGCGCCGGTGGGGGAGCGACGAGCCCTATGACCCCGAGCTCCTCTGCGAGGAGCGCGACGCCTTCGAGTTCCCGCTCGTGAGGCGCGCCCTCGAGGCCGACCTCCCGATCCTCACCACCTGTCGCGGGACCCAGCTTCTCAACGTCGCCTTGGGCGGAACGCTGTGCATGGACGTCCCGAGCCTCGGGGCGGTCGACGGCATGGCCCAGTGGCACCACGCCGGCATCCTCAACGGCCCGGCGCACCCGGTCAAGGTCGAGGAGGGGTCCCGCTTGAGCCGCGCCATGGGCGGCGTCACCGAGGCCCAGGTCAACTCGGCCCATCACTGCTGCGTCGACGTCCTCGGCGAGGGCGTGCGCCTGGTGGCCCGTGCGACCGACGGCGTCCCCGAGGGCATCGAGGTCCCGGGCAGGCGCTTCTGCGTGGGCGTGCAGTGGCACCCCGAGTACACCTGGCGCACCATCGAGTCCGACTTCAGCCTCTGGCGCAGCTTCGTGGACGCGTGTCGCTAGGCTCGATACACAAAAGACGATTTGAGTACGCGGCCGAGAAGAACGTCAGCGCACGAAGTGGTAGGCGATGCGGGGCGTCCCGTCCTCAACGTAGATCGTGCCGCGGCGGACGAAGCCGCGCTTCTCGAGCGTGCGCTGCATGGGGAGGTTGTCGGCGTGGGTGTCGGCGCGGACATTGTCGTGCTCCGCGCAGAGCCACGCGAGCATGCGTGTGCCGGCGCCGCGACCGCTCTCGGCGACCGCGAGGTGGTGCATGACCCAGTAGGGGTCGTCGTTCAGCCAGGAGTCACCCTCGATCACGGCGTAGGTGGGGTCCGGTCCGGGAAGGACGCTCATGACGGCGATGGGGCCTGCGCCCTCGTCGAGCAC
This sequence comes from uncultured Atopobiaceae bacterium, assembly GCA_944320385.1. Classification (GTDB taxonomy): domain Bacteria; phylum Actinomycetota; class Coriobacteriia; order Coriobacteriales; family Atopobiaceae; genus Thermophilibacter. The sequence continues at coordinate 57,228 of CALUHH010000009.1, forward strand.
CCAGAGGGCGTCGGCCTCGAGGTCCTTCTCGGCGTCTCTCAGGTCGGGGTAGTCGCCGGGCCACTGCGTGGGGTTGCCGTGCGCGCGCATGAAGGAGCGCGCGGCAGCGTAGACGGCGCAGACGGTCTCGAGGTCGCGCGCGGTCGCGCGCCGGATCTGGCCCATGACTAGAAGGGCCTTATCGAGAAGGTGCGCTCGAAGGAGGCGCCCGGCTCCAGCGTCACGGTGCCGCGCTTCTCCTCGAAGACGTCGGACTCGTCGTAGGCCGTCGCGCAGCCGATCCACGGCTCGATGGCCAGGAACGGGGCGTCCTCGCTCGCCGTCCAGACGCCGAGGAAGTCGAAGCCGTCGAAGCCGACCTCGACGCCGTGGCCGGACGGACCCTCCATGCGCACGCTGCGGCCCGGGACCTCGAGCATCACGATCGTGAGGAGCTCGGCGATCTTCTCGTGCGAGAGCCTCATGCGGTCCGCGTCGCAGAAGAGCTCGGTCATGTGGGAGAAGTCGTGCATGCCGGCCTCGTCGATGCGCGGCACGCGTGCCGTCCACGCCTCGGGGAAGACGAGCTCGTAGTCCGAGAAGGACGCGCCCTCCTCTCCCGGGACGGGGACGTTGAAGGCGGGGTGGCCGCCAAAGGTGAAGGGCATGGCCACGCCTCCGGTGTTGGTGACCTTGAAGGTCTGTGCGAGGCGCCCGTCGACGATGGTGTAGGTCATGTTGAGGCGGAAGTCGTACGGGTAGGCGGCGCGGGTCTGCTCGCTGGAGTCGAGCTCGTAGGTCACGCTACTGGGCGTCTGCTCCACGATGGCGTGGTCGTAGTCGCGCGCGAGGCCGTGGCGCCCGAGCGTCACGGGGCCCTGCTCGCTCACGGCGCGGCCGTCGCGCAGGACGCCGACGATGGGGAAGAGGATCGGCGCGCGGCGCGGCCAGTACTTCTCGTCCCCCTGCCAGAGGTACTCGCCCTCGTCGAGGCGCAGGCTCATGAGCTCCGCGCCGTCCGAGGTGATGGTGGCGGAGACGGTGCCGTCCGAGATGGTTGTGAGCGTTGCCATTTCTTCCTCCTCTGTTGTCCCTAGCTCTCAAAACTCTATACGCGCCGCGTGTGTTTGTTGCGCTTGTCTTGCTGAATGGGGCATATGGTGCGGCAAACGGGCAGGTTGTGTCATAATGTGCCGTTGACCGACGCCCGAGCGGCGTCCAGACCAGCATATCAGTGCGTCAAGTTGTCGGCGGTGAGCCGCCCGCTAAGGAGGAACGCATGATCATCGAGGAACTGCTGCGCTACGGAATCGCCCACACCGAGGAGAAGACGGTCATCGACGCGTCCCCGGCCGTCCTCATCGAGACCGCCGTCGAGCGCGGCGAGGGCGAGCTCACGAGCACGGGCTCTCTCTCCGTCATCACCGGCCAGTACACCGGCCGCTCCCCGCAGGACCGCTTCATCGTCGACACGCCCGACGTCCACGACAAGATCGCCTGGGGCAAGGTCAACGTGCCCTTCTCCGAGGAGAACTACCAGAAGATCAAGGCCGAGGTCATCGGCCACCTCTCCGAGCGTCGCCTGTTCGTCGTGCACGGCCTGGCCGGCGCCGACCGCCGCTACTCCCGCAAGATCTGCGCCATCTGCGAGCTCGCGAGCCAGGCGCTCTTCGTCCACCAGATGCTCGTCCGCCCGACCGAGCAGGAGCTGCGCGACTTCGGCGATGCCGACTTCGTCGTGATGGCCGCCCCCACCCTCAAGCTCGACCCCGAGGTCTACGGCACCCACTCCGAGGCCGCCGTCCTCATCAACTTCCAGGAGCGCATCATCCTCGTGGTGGGCACCCAGTACTCCGGCGAGATCAAGAAGTCGATCTTCTCGGTCATGAACTACCTGCTCCCCGTTGAGGACCACGTGCTCACCATGCACTGCTCCTGCAACATGAACCCGCGCTCCCACGGCACCACGGTCTTCTTTGGCCTCTCCGGCACCGGCAAGACGACCCTCTCCGCCGCGGAGGATCGCCTGCTCATCGGCGACGACGAGCACGGCTGGGCCGAGGACAAGGTCTTCAACATCGAGGGCGGCTGCTACGCCAAGACCATCGACATCACGCCCGAGACCGAGCCGCAGATCTGGAACGCCATCCGCTTTGGCTCCATGTGCGAGAACGTCGTCATCGACGAGGACACCCGCACCGCCGACTACTTTGACACCTCGCTCACCGAGAACGGCCGCGTGGCCTACCCGGTCGACTTTGTTCCGGGCGCCGTCAAGAAGGGCCGTGCCAAGCGCACCCCGGACGTCGTGATCTTCCTCACGGCCGACGCCTTCGGCGTGCTGCCCCCGATCGCCAAGCTCGACCGCAACGCCGCCATGTACCACTTCATGACCGGCTTCACCTCCAAGGTCGCCGGCACCGAGCGCGGCATCAAGGAGCCGCAGCCCACGTTCTCCTCGCTCTTTGGCGAGCCGTTCATGCCGCTCGACCCCAACGTGTACGCCCAGATGCTCGGCGAGAAGATCGACAAGGGCGGCGTGCGCGTCTACCTCATCAACACCGGCTGGACCGGCGGCCCCTACGGCACCGGCAAGCGCATGAAGCTCGCCTACACCCGCAAGATGGTCGAGGCCGCCCAGTCCGGCATCATCGACGACTCCGAGTTCGTCCACGACGAGCGCTTCAACCTCGACGTGCCGACCTCCTGCCCGGGCGTGCCCTCCGAGCTGCTCAACGCCCGCAACACCTGGGCCGACCGCGCGGCCTACGACGAGATGGCCGAGAAGCTCGCCAAGATGTTCGTCGACAACGCCGAGAAGCGCCTGCAGACCATGGCACCCGAGGTTCGCGCCGCCGGCCCCAAGCCGATCATGGGCTAGGAGCTCGCCGCATATAGATCCGCGCAGCGGGGTCGAGGTTCTTCTCGGCCCCGTTTTTTGTGGCGGTGGGTTTGGCCCGGTGCCGGATTTCCGCAGTTTGCGTGTCGCGGACACGCATATGACCGGATTCTCGTTCCAATTACACGCATATGACCGGATTTTGGCACCATTTCACGCATATTGCGGGATTCAGGCACCAGAGAAAACATGACGTGCTCGACGCTGTGCACGCTCGACCGCCGTCTGCAACAGCTCTGCCTTAAGAACGGCGTCAACTGCGTCTGCGGTCTGGATGTTGACGACGAGCGCTGGACCGTCCGCGTCGAGGCCGAGGTGGGGCCAGCGGGAATGGGCGGCATCACGCGCGAGGAGCTCGAGCGCGCGGTTTGCCGCGATGCGAACGGGGTATAAGCGCCGATAAGGACATGGTTCTTAGACGGTCAAGGCGGGTGGTTGTGATGCGGCTGTCTCTTGGTCAGGTCTTGAGGCTCGCGGGCGTCGCGGTGTTCACGTGCGTCTTCTGGTGCTGCGCCCTGCTGGACGGGGAGGGCGCCGCCTATCCCTTCTTGATTGCGTGCGACCTTGCGATCATCTCGATTCTCTTCATCGACCTGCTTCTCTCGCGGCGCGGTGACGACGGGCTACGCCTTGCGGGTGCTGCGCGCACTGCCTGCGTTGCCCTTGAGATCGTCTGTGGAGTCCTCACGCTGATAGTCATCATCGCCGACGTGCACGTGGGGGTCTACGACCTGTCAACCTGGATGCTCACCGTGCTGATATGCCTGCCAGGCGACCTGGTGTACCCGTCCCGCGACGCACCAAGCTACGACCCGCCGCTCCCGCCGCAGCGTTGACATGCCCGGCGGTTACGTCGGGTGTGTACACCTCACGAACCGCCCGTTCTTCTCGCCAACAGCTTTGAGCTGCGGGTTTTCTGGCCGCACTCGATGGGGGAGTGTACACACCCTCAAAATGGAATCAAATTGGGCCCCGGCGCCATGCGACGCCGGGGCCCGCTTGCGGCAGGGGCTGCCCCCGCTACTCGTGCATCTCGGCCATCTGGGCCTGGACGGCGGTGATGGCGACGACGCCCACGATGTCGTCTGCGGAGCAGCCGCGGGACAGGTCGTTCACCGGCTTGGCGATGCCCTGGAGGATCGGGCCGTAGGCCTCGGCGCGGCCGAAGCGCTGGACGAGCTTGTAGCCGATGTTGCCGGTCTCGAGGTTGGGGAACACGAGCACGTTGGCGTGGCCCGCGACCTTGCTCTCGGGGGCCTTGAGGGCCGCGACCTCGGGCACGATGGCGGCGTCGAGCTGCAGGTCGCCGTCGATGGCGAGCTCGGGCGCCTTCTCCTTGGCAAACGCGGTGGCCTCCTGGACCTTCTTGGCGGTGTCGCCGCCGGCGGAGCCCATCGTGGAGTAGGAGAGCATGGCCACGCGCGGCTCGACGTCGTCCATGAAGGTGGCGAAGGAGTTGGCGGAGGCGATGGCGATCTCGGAGAGCTCGTCGGAGGTCGGGTCGATGTTGAGGCCGCAGTCGGCGAAGACGAGCGTGCCGTCGGCGCCGAACTCGGGGGTCTTGGTGCACATGACCATGAAGGCCGAGACGAGCTTGGTGCCCGGGGCGGTCTTCAGGATCTGCAGCGCCGGGCGCAGGGTGTTGGCGGTGGAGTGGCAGGCGCCCGAGACCAGGCCGTCGGCGTCGCCCATCTTGACCATCATGGTGCCGTAGTAGGTGGCGTCCATCATCTGGGCGCGGGCCTGCTCGATGGTCACGCCCTTCTTGGCGCGCAGCTCGGCGAACTTCTGGGCGTAGGCCTCGTGCTTGGGAGCGGTGGGGGAGGTCGGGTCGATGACGGTCACGCCCTCGACGTCAATCTTGGCCGGGTCGCCCAGGATGACGAGGTTGGCGAGGTCCTCGGCCACGATGGCGCGCGCGGCCTCGATGGTGCGCGGGTCCTCGCCCTCGGGCAGGACGATCGTCTTCTTGTAGGCCTTGGCGGCCGCCTTCATGCGTGCGAGAAAGTCACTCATGGTATCCCTTTCGACTCTTCACAAAAAGCCCTTGATGGCGCGCGCTCGTCCCGCTAAGTGTGCTTATCGGCGGTGTGGGTGACGGGCACGGAACCATTATACGGTCGAGGTGTTAGAATCTAACGACGATTGGGCGAGCGAGAGGTTCTTCTCGCCCCGCCGCCCCGGCGGCACGCACGCAAGGTCTTCGAGAGGACAGGTATGAACATCGAGAACGGTCTGCCCGCGGGCTTCAACCCCGACTGCTATGACGCCATCGTCGTTGGAGCGGGCTACGCCGGCGTCGTGTGCGCGCGCCGCCTCGCCGAGTCGTGCGGCTTCAAGGTCGCCATCCTCGAGCGTCGCGACCACATCGCCGGAAACGCCTACGACTACGTCGACGACGCGGGCGTTCTCGTGCACAAGTACGGCCCGCACATCTACCACACGACCAACGAGCGCGTGAACCAGTTCCTCTCCCGCTTCACCGAGTGGACCGGCTACCAGCACAAGGTGCTCGCCAACATCCACGGCACGCTGATGCCGGTTCCCTTTAACCACCGCTCCCTCAAGCTCGCCTTTGGCGAGGAGAAGGGCGAGAAGCTCTATCAGAAGCTCGTCGCGACCTTCGGCGAGAACAAGAAGGTCCCCATCATGGAGCTTCGCGAGAAGAACGACCCGGAGCTCGTCGAGGTCGCCGACTACGTCTTTGAGAACGTCTTCCTGCACTACACGATGAAGCAGTGGGGCCAGACGCCCGACCAGATCGACCCCTCGATCACCGGGCGCGTTCCCGTCTTCGTGGGCGACGACGACCGCTACTTCCCGGGCGCCCCGTTCCAGGGCATGCCGGCCGAGGGCTACACCGCGCTCTTCGAGCGCATGCTCGAGCACGACCTGATCTCCGTCTTCCTGGGCGTCGACGCGCGCGACCTCATCAAGGTCTCCGACATGAGCGTCTCGGTCTGCGGCAGGCCCTACGGCGGCGAGGTCATCTACACCGGCCCGCTCGACGAGCTCTTTGGCCTCGACCTCGGCGCGCTGCCGTACCGCACGCTCGACATGGTCTTCGAGACGCTCGACGTCGACCAGTTCCAGCCCGTGGGCACCGTCAACTACACCACGAGCGAGGACTTCACGCGCATCACCGAGTTCAAGAACATGACCGGCCAGGTCGTCCCCGGCAAGACCACGATCATGAAGGAGTACTCCAAGGCGTACACGCCCGGCAGCGGGGAGACCCCGTACTACGCCATCCTCGAGGACGAGAACCTCGACCTCTACCGCCGCTACCGCGAGCGCGTCGACGGCGTCGTGAACTTCCACTGCGTGGGACGCCTCGCCGAGTACCGCTACTACGACATGGACGGCGTCGTCGCCTCGGCGCTCGACCTCTCCGACGAGATCGTCTCGCAGCACAACTAACGATTGCGCCTTGGGCGGGCCCCGGCAGCACGGGGCCCGCTTCGTGCGCGGCCACAGAAGGAAACGATGAGCATGACCGCCAAGACCACCGCTCCCGCCAAGACCATCACCTTTGGCATCCCCTGCTACAACTCCTCCGCCTACATGGACCACTGCATCGAGTCCATCCTCGAGGGCACGGGGTACGCCGAGGACGTCGAGATCGTCATCGTGGACGACGGCTCGACCAAGGACGACACGCCCGCCAAGGCCGACGCGTGGCAGGAGCGCTACCCCCAGATCATCAAGGCCGTCCACCAGGAGAACGGCGGGCACGGCGCCGCGGTCATGAAGGCCGTTGCCAACGCCAGCGGCGTCTACTTCAAAAACGTCGACTCCGACGACTGGGTGGACGCCGACGCGGTCCGCGCCCTTCTCGAGAAGCTGCGCTACTTCATCGGCCTGGGCGAGCACGTCGACCTCGTCATCACCAACTACGTCTACGAGCACGTCGAGGACGACACGCGCAACGTGGTGGACTACCGTCACGTGCTGCCCGTGGACAAGGTCTTCACCTGGAACAACATCGGGCACTTCATGATGTGGCAGTACCTGCTCATGCACGCGCTCACGTACCGCGTGGACGTGCTGCGCGAGGCCAAGCTCGAGATGCCGGCGCACACCTTCTACGTGGACAACATCTACGCCTACGTGCCGTTCCCCAAGTGCCGCAGCATCTACTACCTCGACGTGGACGTCTACCGCTACTTCATCGGCCGCGAGGACCAGTCCGTCAACGACAAGGTCCTCACGAGCCGCGTGGACCACTACTGGCGCGTCGCGCGCGTCATGATGCACGCCTACCACGTCTACGACGACATCGACTCCGCGAAGCTGCGCAGCTACATGATGAACTACTTCACGATCATCATGGCGATCTGCTCGGTCTTCTCCAAGAAGAGCGACCGCCCCGACGCGATGGACGAGCTGCAGCGCCTCTGGGACGAGCTGCGCGCCTACGACAAGCGCATGTACCGCCGGGCGCGCCACGGCGTCGTGGGCCTGGCCACGAACCTGCCCGGCACCGTGGGCAAGGCGCTCACGCTGGCGGGGTACCGCGCGGCGCAGAAGCTGGTGAAGTTCAACTAACGCCTCGTGCGCAAGGGAGCGCCGCCCCGCCCTTCTCCCCGGCTCACTGCGCTGCGCGCAGAAGTCGCCAGGCGAGAAGGGCGGGGCGGCGCTCACGCTCTCGACGGCGTCTCGCACCGGAAGGGGCCTGATTTGACCCCGAAGAGGCGGTTGTGTGCAACAAGTTTGATGCTCGTCGGGGGCTGGGGGCCATGCTGGGCCCTGCCGGCGGCCGGCGATAAAGTGGCGCTTGTTCTTCTCGCAAATAAAGATAGGTTGTGTGCGACAGCTTTTATATGTTGAGGAGCTTATATAGAAGATGTTGCACACAACCGAGATTTGGGGTGCGAACAAAGCCGATTTGGGGACGCGAGCTCGATCGGGCCCTGAGCGTTATAGGTCGCGGGCGGAGGGGTAGCCGTAGGCGGCGGTGGCCTGGCGGGCGCCGTCGGCTATGGCGCGGCCGAGCGCGCGGGTGGCGAGGGCGCCCACCACGTCGACGGGCGCCTCGACCGCGCCCGTGGCCATGACGAAGACGGTGTCGCCGTCGTTGGTGGTGTGGGTGGGGGAGATGGCATGGGCGTAGGCGTCCGCGGACATCTGGGCGACCTTGGTGGCCTGGGCCTTGGTGAGGCGCGCGTTGGTGACCACGCAGGAGATGGTGGTGTTGGTGCGCGCGAGGGGCATCTGCGCGTAGCCGCCGAGAAGGACCTCGACGGTGTCGGCGATAGCGGTCCCGTCCGGGGTGCGGACGCCTGCGATCTTCTCGCCCGTGTCCGGGTCCAGGACGTCCCCGCAGGCGTTGACGGCGGCGACGGCGCCGCAGACGAGCTCTCCCGCCAGCTCCACGTCCTCGCCGAGGCCCGACTTCATGGCGCGCTCCGGGCCCGCGAGCTTGCCCACGGTGCAGCCCGCGCCGGCGCCGACGTTGCCGCGGGCGAGCGGGGCGCCGTCGCCGTCGAGCGCCGCCGCGCAGGCAGCGCGACCGTCCTCGGGCGTGGGACGCACGGTGGCGTCCCCGCAGGCAAGGTCGAACAGGCACGCGCCGGAGACGATGGGGACCTTGGCGACGGCGACGTCGAGGCCGACGCCGCGGCGCTCGAGCTCGTCGGCGACCCCGCAGGAGGCGGCGAGGCCGTACGCGCTGCCGCCGGAGAGCACGACGGCATGGAGGACGTCGACGGTCTCCTCCGGGCGCAGGAGGTCCGTCTCGCGCGTCGCGGGCGCGCCACCGCGCACGTCGACGCCGCCGGTGGCGCCTGCGGGGCAGCAGATGACGGTGCAGCCCGTGCCGGCCTCCTCGTTTGTCGCGTGAGCGGCAAAGATGCCGGGGATCTGCGTGACGCTCTCGATGGTCTTCTCGCTAGGCAAGGGGTCCTCCGATCCTGATGGCCTCGGCCACATAGTCCTTCTTTTCTCCCATGAGGCGGGTCACCTCGCGTACGAGGCGCGCCACCGGCAGCCCCACGACGTTGGAGTAGTCGCCGTCGATCTTCTCGACGAGCAGCCTGCCGGCGCCCTGGATGCCGTAGGCGCCCGCCTTGTCGAGCGGCTCGCCGGTCGACACGTAGGCCGCGATCTCGGCGTCCGTGAGCTCCCAGAAGGTGACGTCGGTGGTCTCGACGAAGCTCGCCTGCGCCGCGGCGGAGCCGTCCCCGACAAGGCGCAGCACGCAGACGCCCGTCGAGACGTGATGGGTCCTGCCCGAGAGCTCGCGGAGCATGTGCGCGGCGTCCTCGGGGTTCTCGGGCTTGCCGAGGGCCTCGTCGTCCATCCAGACGATGGTGTCGGCGGCGACGAGCAGGCCGTCGGCGGGGGAGGCGTCGAGCGAGGCGCGGGCCGCCTCAGCCTTTTCGGCAGAGAGGCGCTCCACGAGCTCGACGGGGGACTCGCCGGGCAGGCGGGCCTCGTCGATGTCGGCGGGACGGATGTCGAGGTCGAAGCCGGCCTCGGAGAGCAGCTCGCGGCGACGCGGCGATTGCGAGGCGAGAATCATGCGGTTCCTTCCTGGAGCGAGCGTGTTCTGTCAATTGGGGACTGTCCCCAATTGACAGAAAAGCGGGAGCCGGCTGGCGGCTCCCGCTCAACGTCAGATGACGCGCTGTCGAGCGTGCTACTCGACCACGATGGCGGAGACGGGGCAGTTGTCGGCAGCCTCCTGGGCGGCGTCCTCGGCCTCCTCCGGCACGTCCTCCTCGATGGCAACGGCGACGCCGTCGTCAGAGATGGAGAAGACGTCGGGGCAGGTGCCCTCGCAGAGCCCGCAGCCGATGCAATCCTCGTTGACCGTAGCCTTCATGGTGAAATCCTCTCTCTTGCTCGGGCCCTTCGCCCAAGTTGCCTATCTTTGTACACGTTTCGCGGCGAGTGCGCAACCGTCGCGGCCATATGGTCCAAATTGTCGGTCATCGTCCTGAGCTGCAGTTTATTCCTAGCAACTCAGGGGGATTACCGAGGGCCGCGTCTGTAAATTGGGGACTGTCCCCAATTTACAGACGCTGGAGGAGGGTGACGGTCTCGACGTGGAAGGTCTGCGGGAAGAGGTCGACGGGCGTCACGCGCACGGGCGAGAAGGTCCCCGCCGCCTCGAAGCGCGCGAGGTCGCGCGCGAGCGTCGCGGGGTCACAGCTCACGTAGGCGATGGCACGCGCGGGCTGCTCGGAGAGCCTGCGCACGACGTCCTCGGCGAGTCCGGCGCGCGGCGGGTCCACGACGATGACGTCGGCGTTGGTGTCCGGGAACTCGCGGCCGGCGTCGCCCCCGATGGGGTCGACGTTGTCGAGCCCGGCCATCTCGAGGTTGCGGCGCAGGTCGCGCACGGCGGGGCCGTAGGACTCGACGGCCGAGACAAAGCCGGCGCGCCGCGCGAGCGGGAGCGTGAAGGTGCCCGCCCCGCAGTAGAGGTCCATGGCCTCCTCGTCCTCCCGCGGGCTCAGCGCCTCCATCACGAGCTCCACGAGCTTCTCGGCCCCCTTGGTGTTGACCTGGAAGAAGGAGGGGGCAGACACCCGCATGCGCTCCTCGCCCACGATCTCTCCCCATGACCCGGCCCCGGAGAGGCACTCCACGCCGGCGATGCGGCGAGCCTTGGCGGGCCCCTTCTGCATCACCCGGACGACGGAGGTGGGGCGCAGCGCGTCGGCGAGCACCTTGGCGGCCTGGGCGCGCGGGAAGGCACCGGGACGGTCCCAGAGCGCGACCTCAACGTCCTTGGTGCGCCGCGACACGCGGATGCCCACGCGCTCGAGGTCGAGGTCGTGGCTGTTTGAGAGGTAAGCGAGCGCGCCGGAGACTGACTTGACGGCACCGGCGTGGGCCTTGTCGAGCAGCATGCAGCTCTTGACGCGGACCACGTCGGACTCCCCGCGGCCGTGCATGCCGAGCACGGCCTTGCCGCCCTGGCGCGTCACGGCGAGCTCAACCTTGTTGCGGTAGTCCCAGGGCTCGCTCGGGGAGACGGTCTGCGCCACGAGAGCCTCTGCGCGGTCGGGCGAGAAGTGCCCGATGCGCGCGAGCGCGTCGACCACCCCGGCGCGCTTGGCGCGTGCCTGGGCGGGGTAGGAGAGCGCGGCCCAGGGGCAGCCCCCGCAGACGCCCGCGAACGGGCACGCGGGCGCCACGCGGTCAGCGGAGGGCGCGAGCACCTCTGCAACCGTGGCGTGTGCCCAGCGCTCCTCCTCGCGGTCCACGACGGCGCGCACGCGGTCCCCGGCGACGCCGCCCGAGACGAAGACGGTCTTGCCGCCCCCGTCATGGGCCACGGCGTCGGGTCCGTAGCTCATGCGCTCGCAGGTCAGCTCGATCTCACGCGCCTCGCTCACTCGTCACCCCCGCCAAAGAGGGTGCCGAACGCCTGGCCAAAGAGCCCGAGCGCGCGGGAGACGCGGCCGCGCCGCTTCTGCGGGGCCGGCGCAACGGGCGCGGGGGCCGCATCCGGTTGGGGCGCCGGAGCGGGGGCCGGTGTCGGTACGGGCTCGGGCTCCGGCGCGGGCACGGCGACGGGGGCCTCGTCCTTCTCGGCGGTGTCCTCTGCGGCGAGCTCCGGCACGGCCTCGGGCGCGGGCTCGACGCGCGGCGCCTTGGCCGCGCGGGCGCGCTCCTCGACCGCCTCGTGGGCGCGCTCGTAGGCCTCGCGCAGCAGCACCTCCTGGCAGTTGATGCGCGGCGCGCCCTCCTCGGACTCCACGTGCGCCCAGGTGCCCTCGGCGGTGAGCTGGCGCGCCTTGACGTTGTCGGAGAGCTGCAGGTCGATGAAGTGGCGCACGATCTCGCAGCACGCGGGGTCGCGCACCGGGTAGGCGATCTCGACGCGGCGCTCCGTGTTGCGCGTCATCATGTCGGCGCTCGAGAGGTAGATCGTGTCGGCGTACTCGCCGAAGGCGTAGATGCGCGCGTGCTCGAGGAAGCGGCCGGCGATCTGGCGGATGACGAGGCCGTCGGTCTTGCCGGGCACGCCGGCCTTGATGCAGCAGATGCCGCGGACGATCATGACGACCTTGACGCCCGCCTCGCAGGCCTCGGAGATCTTGTCGATGACGTCGCGGTCGGTGAGCGAGTTCATCTTGAAGAAGACGCGCGCCGGGGCGCCCTCGCGCGCCCGCGCGATCTCGCGGTCGAGCCCGCGCATGACGAGGGGTTTGAGGCCCACCGGGGCCACGCCGAGCTGGCGGTAGGTGCCGCGGAGGTTTCCGAGCGAGAGGTTGCGGAAGAAGGTGTTGCCGTCCGCGCCGATGCCCTCGTCGGCCGTGAGCAGCATGAAGTCGGAGTAGAGGGTCGCGGTCTTCTCGTTGAAGTTGCCGGTGCCCAGGCACGTGATGCGACGGATGCCGTCGCGGTCGTGGTAGGTGATCTGGCAGATCTTGGAGTGGCACTTGAAGCCCTCGGAGCCGTAGATGACGGTGCAGCCGGCGTCCTCGAGGCGCTCCGCCCAGGCGATGTTGTTGGCCTCGTCGAAGCGGGCGCGCAGCTCCATGAGGACGGTGACGTCCTTGCCGGCCTCTGCGGCGCTGATGAGGCTCTCGCAGAGGTGGCTCGACTTTGCCACGCGGTAGAGCGTGATCTTGATCGAGATGCACGCGTCGTCGGCGGACGCCTCGCGCACGAGGCGCAGCAGCGGCGTCATCGACTCGTACGGGTAGGTGAGAAGGACGTCGTGGTCCTCGACCTGGCCGCGCATGGGGAGGCTCAGGTCGACCATCGGCGAGATCTGGGGCTCGAAGCGGCGGAAGACGCATGCGGCGTGCTCGTGGTCGGGGATGTGCGACTCGAGGCCGTAGACGTAGCCGAGGTCGATCGGGCGGTTGAGGCGGAAGACGCGCCTCGGCTCGAGGGAGAGCTCGTCGGCGATCAGCGTCTCGAGCGCCTTGCCGAGCTTGCCGCGAATCTCGAGGCGCACGGGCTGCAGGCGCTGGCGGAGCTTGAGGACCTTCTTCATGTGCTGGCGGTAGTCCTCCTCCTCCTCGACGCCCTCGCCGTCCGGGTCGATGTCGGCGTTGCGCGTGACGCGCAGGACCGCCGAGCGCTTGGGGACGTACTCGCCGAAGCACTGGTCGAGGCAGGTCTCGAGGACGTCCTCGAGCAGCGTGTAGCGCCAGGCCTTGGGGGTGGCGGGCAGGACGACCACGCGCTGCTCGGTGCGCGGCACCTCGATGATGCCGAGCAGGCCGGTCTCCTCGGCTCCGTCGAGCGAGCAGGCCACGAACAGGCGGCCGTTGCGCAGGTTGGGGAAGGGGTGGCGCGGGTCCACGATGAGCGGGGAGATGATCGGCGCGAGGCGGCGCTCGAAGTGGCGCTGGACGGCGGCGCGGTCATCGTCGGTGTAGTCGGCGGGGGAGACGCGCACCAGGCCGCGCTCGGCGAGGAGCGACTCGACCTCGGCGAGGCCCTTCTCGTGGCGCTCGACGAGGGCGGGCAGGGCGTCGAAGATGGCGGCCAGCTGCTCGGTAGGCGTCATGTTGGACTTGTTGTCCTTGGGCTGGTTCTTGAGGGAGGCGAGGTCGGAGAGGCCGCCCACGCGGATCATGAACCACTCGTCGAGGTTGGACTCGACGATCTCGCAGAACTTCAGGCGCTCGAAGGCGGGCACCTCGGGGTCATAGGCCTCGTCAAGGATGCGGTCGTCGAAGCGAAGCCAGCTGAGCTCGCGGTTCTGCGTGTAGGAGAAGTCGCGCTCGTGCTTCTCGCCCTCGCCGTCCTTCTCGCCCGCGTACTTGGCCGCGGCCTTCTTGAGGGCCTGCTCCTTGCGGGACTCCTTGGCGTCCTTCTTGCCGCGCGCCTCTTCCTCGGCGGCGTCCTTGGTCTTGTCCTTGCTCATCGCGAAAGCCTTTCACGAAGATGTGCGGCGCAGCGCCGCGGGGCATGTCATGTCGATGATAGCAGCCGCGCGAGCCTCGGCCGGGGCCCTCTTGGTTAAGGTTGTGAAAAGAGCCGGGCCAGCGGGGGCGCTCGCGGGGCGGGGCCGCGAGCGGTCATGCTACGATGCAGCTTTCTCGTGACCGCGCCAATCGAATGGAGGGCTCAATGGCCGTCAGCCTCGCCGGACGCAACTTCCTCAAGCTCCTCGACTTCACGCCCGAGGAGATCCGCTACCTGCTCGACCTGTCCGCCGACCTCAAGGCCAAGAAGCGCGCCGGCGAGCCCCACCGCTACCTCGAGGGCAGAAACGTCGCGCTCATCTTTGAGAAGACCTCCACGCGCACGCGCTGCGCCTTCGAGGTGGGGGCGGCCGACCTCGGCATGCACGCGGTCTACCTGGACCCGAGCGCCAGCCAGATCGGCAAGAAGGAGTCCATCGCCGACACCGCGCGCGTGCTCGGCCGCATGTTCGACGGCATCGAGTACCGCGGCTTCGGGCAGGAGCGCGTCGAGGAGCTCGCCGCGTATGCGGGCGTTCCGGTCTGGAACGGCCTCACCACGGAGTTCCATCCCACGCAGATGATCGCCGACGTCCTCACGATGGAGGAGGAGTTCGGCCGCGGCGGCATGGCGGGCCGCAAGGTCACCTTCATGGGCGACGCGGGCAACAACGTGGGCAACTCGCTCATGGTCGTGTGCGCCAAGCTGGGCATCGACTTCTGCGCGTGCGGCCCTGCCGAGCAGATGCCGGACGCGGAGCTCGTGGAGACGTGCCGCGCGATCGCCGCCGAGTCGGGCGCCACGATCACGCTGACCGCCGACGTCGCCGAGGGGGCGGCCGGCGCGAGCGTGATCTACACCGACATCTGGGTCTCCATGGGCGAGCCCGCCGAGCTGTGGGGCGAGCGCATCCGCCTGCTGTCGCCCTACCAGGTCAACGCCGAGCTCATGGAGCTCGCGGCGGACGACGCGATCTTCATGCACTGCCTGCCGAGCTTCCACGACCGCAAGACCACGATCGGCGAGGAGGTCTACCAGCAGTTCGGCCTGGCCGAGCTCGAGGTCACCGACGAGGTCTTCGAGGGCCCGCGCAGCCGCGTCTTTGACGAGGCCGAGAACCGCCTGCACTCGATCAAGGCGGTCATGTACGCGACGCTGATGTAGCGCGGGTGGCCTCTGCTTAAGAACTCCGCCTCATCCGGGAAAACGGTTCCCGCGGGGGTACGGACAAAAAGTTGGACACTTTCGTGTCCGGATTGGAGTCCGCATGTACTCGCAGGAGGACAGGGAG
>CALUHH010000010.1 GCA_944320385.1 uncultured Atopobiaceae bacterium
CCGCCATGCGCAAACGAGACATCACTTCTCACTTAAACACGTGACGAGAAGCGCACTTCTCGGCGTCCGCTGCGGGCCCGCCCGCACTTCTCGCCATCCGCAGGGAGCCCGCCCGCACTTCTCGCCCCGCGCGTCGAGTGCGGGCCCTTTCTCGGCGGAAGGCGAGAAGTGCGGGCGCGGTCGTGGCGGATGGCGAGAAGTGCGGGCGGGCTCCCGGCGGAAGGCGAGAAGTGCGGACGGGGCGCTACTTGCCGAACGTGTCGCGGTCCGGGGCGATGGCCTTCATCGCGTCGATGGTGCGCGAGAAGAGCTCGTCGAGCTCCATGCCGCAGAGCTCGGCGCCCTGGCGGATGACGTCGCGGTCGCAGCCGGCGGCGAAGCGCTTGTCCTTGAACTTCTTCTTGAGCGACTTCACCTCGAAGTCCATGACGGACTTGCTCGGGCGCATGATCACCGCGGCGCCGATGAGGCCCGTGAGCTCGTCCACGGCAAACAGGACCTTCTCCATGGGCAGCTCGGGCGCCGGCAGGTCGGGGTTGTTCATCGAGTTGTGGGACTGCACCGCGTGCACCAGGGCCTCGGAGCCGCCCGCCGCGCGGATCAGCTCGCCCGCATAGGTGGTGTGGCCCACGGGGTCGTCGGCGTGCTCCTCCCAGTCGAGGTCGTGCAGGATGCCCGCGACCTCCCAGAAGTCGGCGTTGTCGGGGTCCTCCTGGAGCGCGAACTGGCGCATCACGCCGCCCACGGTCGCGCCGTGCTCGAGGTGGAACTCCTCCTTGTTGTGCGCGGCGAGAAGGGCGAGCGCCTCGTCGCGGGTGAGCCCGGCGACAAGCGCCGCGGGACCCTCGGCCGCCGCGGAGACCTTCTCGGAGTCGGCGGCGATGGCGTCGACGGAGGCGGCCGCGTTGTCGGTCACGACGCCCGCGACCTGCGCCTCGATGTCGGCCTTGGTGATGGTCTCGGGCTTCATGGCCGGGAACAGCAGGACGTCGCGGATGGCCGGCTGGTCGCAGAAGAGCATGACCATGCGGTCGATGCCGTAGCCGATGCCGCCCGCCGGGGGCATGCCGTACTCGAGGGCGCGCACGTAGTCGTAGTCGTAGCCCATGGCCTCGTCGTCGCCCAGGCCCTTGGCGGCCACCTGCTCGGCAAAGCGGCCCGCCTGGTCCACGGGGTCGTTGAGCTCGGAGAAGGCGTTGGCGTACTCGTGGCCGGCGATGACCAGCTCAAAGCGGTCGGTCAGGCGCGGGTCCTCGGCCTTGCGCTTGGAGAGCGGGCTGACCTCCTCGGGGTAGTCGCAGACGAAGGTGGGGTTGACGATGGTCTTCTCGCCCAGCTCGTCGTAGAGCTCGAAGAGGAGCTTGCCCGCGCCCCAGCTCGGCTGGGTCTCGATGCCGTTCTTCTCGCAGAGCTCGCGCAGGTGCTCGATCGGGGTGTCCATCGTGAGCTCCTCGCCCACGCACTCCGAGGCGATCTCGGACAGCGGGCGGCTCGCCCAGGTGCCGGACATGTCGATCTGCTGGCCCTGGTAGGTGATGACCTCGTGGCCCTCCTCGCAGCCGCAGACCTCGCGCGCGATCATCTTGAAGAGGCCCTCGGAGAGGCGCTTCATGCCGTCGAGGTCGGAGTAGGCGCAGTAGGCCTCCATCGAGGTGAACTCGGGGTTGTGCGTGAGGTCCATGCCCTCGTTGCGGAAGTTGCGGCCGATCTCAAAGACGCGCTCGAGGCCGCCCACGATGAGGCGCTTGAGCGGCAGCTCGGTGGCGATGCGCAGGTAGAAGTCGCGGTCGAGCGCGTTGAAGTGCGTCACGAACGGCTTGGCGTTGGCGCCGCCGAGGATGGCGTGCATCATCGGCGTCTCGACCTCCATGTAGCCGTCGGCCTCCATGTAGCGGCGGATGAGGCTCACGATCTGGCTGCGCTTGCGGAAGACGTCGCGGACCTCGGGGTTCATGATGAGGTCGACGTAGCGCTGGCGGTAGCGGACCTCGCGGTCGGTGAGGCCGTGGAACTTCTCGGGCAGCGGGCGCAGCGACTTGGAGAGCACCGTGAGGCCCGTCGGGGAGACGGAGAGCTGGCCGCGACGCGTGCGCAGGACGCTGCCGGTGGCGCCCAGGATGTCGCCGAGGTCGAGGTTGGAGAGAAGCGCCCAGCCCTCGTCGCCCAGGACGTCGTGGCGGCAGAAGAGCTGGATCGAGCCGCTCACGTCCTCGAGCACGATGAAGCAGGCCTTGCCCTGCTTGCGCAGCGCCCGGATGCGGCCGGCGACGCTCACCACGTCCTCGGTGTCCGCGCCGTCCTCGAGCGCGGCGTACTTCTCCTCGAGCTCGGCGGCGTGGGCCGTGACCTCGGACGCGATGGGATACGGGTTCACGCCCGCGTCGATGAGCGCCTGGCGGCGCGCGCGGCGCATCGAGCGCTCGTCGGTGGTTGCTGCGGTGGTCTCCTGGGCCATGGTCTCTCCTCATGTCTCACAGACTGCGCCCCGCACCTGCGATGCCGCAGACACGGGGCGCCAACGTTTAGCTTGCGGGGTCAGGACACGCTAGCGGCTGATGGCCGTGATGGTGTAGCTCCTGCTCCTGCCGGACGGCGCCACGACCTCGATCTTGTCGCCCTCCCTGTGGCCCACGAGGGCGGCGCCCACGGGGGACTCGTTCGAGATCTTGTGCTCGAGGGAGTTGGTCTCGGTGGTGCCCACGATCGTGAAGCTGGTCTTGGTGCCCTTCTCGTCCTCGAGCTCGACCGTCGTGCCAATGGAGACGGTCAGCTCGCCGCTGCCGGCCTCGACGACCGTGGCGATGGAGAGGATCTGGCGGATCTCGTTGATGCGGGAGGCGTTGCGGGCCTCCTCCTCCTTGGCGGCGTCGTACTCGGAGTTCTCCGAGAGGTCGCCGAAGCCGCGGGCCTCCTTGATGCGCTCGACGATCTCGTCGTGCTTCTCGCCCTCACGGTAGGCGAGCTCGTCCACCAGGCGCTGGCGGCCCTCGGGGGTGAGCTCGATCTTCTTGGTGTTGTCCATGCTCTGCTCCCTATCTAGCGCGTGACGTTAGTCGAGCTTGGAGCCGCACTTGGAGCAGAAGCCCGCGTCGGCCTCGTTCTTGGCGCCGCACTTGGAGCAGAACACGGCATCGGTGGCCTCGGGGGCGTCGGCGTCATCGTCGTCCTCGATGACCTCGACGTCGTCGTGGGCCTCGACGGGGCTCTCGGACTTGTCCTCCTTGCCCTCCTCCATGCCCTCGCGGACGTTCTTCACGGTCTTGCCGAGGGCGGAGCCGATCTTGGGCAGGTTCTTGGGCCCAAAGATGACGAGGATGACGATGAGGATGATAAGCAGCTCAGGGATGCCCAGGCCAAGAATCATGATGAAGTGTCCTTCCGGTGCGATGTGTCCAGCGGGCGCACAGGCCCAATACAGCATCAGCTAGTATAGCCGAGGATGCGCGCTACTCACAATCTCTAAAACGCGAGAAGTGCGGCGTGGGCCGCGCGCTCGCGAGAAGTCCCGAGGAGGCACCTTGAGAGAGCTCCTGATCGCCCTTGCCGTGCTCACCGTCGTGTGCACCGTCTTTCTCGCCGCGATGCCGTGGCTTTTGCGCAAGCGAAACGTCGAGATGCGCCGCACCAAGTTTGGCATCACGCTCGTCTTTGACGCCGAGAACCTCGACGGCACGCCGGTGCGCCTGCTCAATGTCAACGGCACCTTTCAGAGCGGCTGCTACGTGCCCGAGGACCTGCGCTTTGAGCTGGCGTGCGAGTACCATCGCGAGATGGCGCGCGTGATCGAGCGTCTGGTGCGCACGCGGAGTGCGTCGGCCGAGCGGCCGCTCCGTGTGCTCGTGATGGGCGGTGGCGGCTACTCGCTGCCCAAGTACCTTGCCGCCTACGTGCCGGCCGCGCGCGTGGACGTGGTTGAGATCGACCCCGCTATCACCCAGATCGCGCGCGAGTTCTTCTTCCTCGACGAGTGCCTGGAGAAGACCGGCGCCGAGAAGGACGGGCGCCTGCGGCTGGTGAACGACGACGCGTGGGCGCACGTGCGCGCTGTGGCAGAGCCCTACGACGTGATCGTGAACGATGCGTTCTCGGGCAACCGCCCGCTCGGGCCGCTCACAACCGAGGAGGGCGCGAGGACGATTCGTGAGCACCTCGCGGAGGACGGCGTCTACCTCGCCAACGTGCGCTGCGCGCGCGAGGGCCGTCGGGCGCGGGTCCTGCGCGAGGTCGAGGAGGCCTTTGGGCGTGAGTTCGCGCACGTGGGCTACGTGCCCGAGTGGCCGGACGAGCCCAAGAAGCCCGGCAACAACGCGCTGGTGGCAACTGACGCGGCAGGCGTCGTGCCCGCCGGGGCCGTGGTCGTGCGCTAGGGAGGCACCCGTGATCAGGCTCTTTGCGAGCGACCTGGATGGAACGCTCTTCAACGCGCTGCACGAGGCGGACCGGGCCGTCCGGCGCGGCGTCTCCGTGGCGCTCGCAGCCGGGCGCCACGTTGCGCTCGCCACGGGACGCTGGGCGAGCACACCCGCAGAGCTCGGCTTTCCCAACATGCCCCTCGAACTCGTCTGCGGCAACGGCGCCTTTGTCTACGGCTCGGACGGCGAGCTCCTGCGCCGCGTGCCCATCGACCCGGAAACCGTCGAGGAGCTGCTCTCCCGCTTCCCCACCATCTGCGCGACCTGCGTCACGGCCGGGGGAACCCTCGTGCGCGGAACGCGCAATCAGCAGCTCGCGAGCTACCGTCCGTCGCGCGGGCTTATGGGCCGCGTGGCGTCGTGGCGCTTCAGGAGGAGCCCGGGCAGCACGGGCACGCGCTACGACCAGACCGACGCCGAGGTGCTGCGGCACGAGGTCTGCAAGCTCAACGTGCGCACGGGAGACGCTGGGCTGCGCCGCGAGCTTGACGCCTTCGTGGCAGAGCACGCCTCCACGCTTGTGAACGCCTCGTTTGACGGGGACCTCTTCGAGCTCACCGCCGCGGGCGTCGACAAGGGCGAGGCGGTGGCGTGGCTCGCGCGGCACCTCGGCATGGACGAGGGCGAGGTCGCGGTCTATGGCGACGGGGGCAACGACCTTGCCATGCTCGAGCGCTTCGAGCACGCCTACGCAACGAGCGGCGCGAGCCCAGCGGCCAAGCGCGCCGCCGGCAGCGTCATCGGAAGCTGCGCGCTGCACGCGGTGCCCCGCCACATCGCGCGCACCGTCCGGCGCGAGGGCCCGCTCGGCTAGCGCGGCTCGGTCGCGAGGCGCAGTCGCCCGTCGGCGGAGAGCAGAAGGGTCACGTCGGCCGGCAGGCTTCGCGCCAGCACGCGGCGCACGTTGGGCCCGTCGCTCTCCTCATAGAACGCCTCTGCGTCGGGGCGCGCCATGCCGCCGGCCACCTTGCGCGCCACCAGGCGCTCGCGCAGCAGGCCCTCGTCGGCGCGCAGGAACACCGTGAGGTCGGCCCATCGACGGAGGTCGCGCCAGCGAGGCTCGTCGAGCAGCAGGTAGTTGCCCTCCACGAGCACGGCCTCGCCCGTCACGGCCAACGAGTCGGGCACCACGTCGTGCGACACGCGGCTGTACGAGGGCCATAGCACCGTTCCCGCCGCACGACGGGTCTCCGCGAGCTTTTTTGTGAGCGCCGCCACGTCAAAGGTCTCCGGCGCCCCCTTCACCGAGCGAAGGCCGTGCGCATCGAGGTAGGCGTTGGGGAAGTGGAACCCGTCCATCCCGGCGGAGCAGAGCGGCACAAGACCCGCCTCGCGAGAGAGCCCCTCGAGCAGGGCGGCGAGCGTCGACTTGCCCGATCCCGGCGGCGCGGCGAGCAGGACGACGGTGCGCCCTGACCCGTCGTCGCGCGCCCTGCGGGTGGCGTCCGCCCGCGCGATGTCCCTCAGCAGCGGGAGCAGCACGCCCTCGACGTCCTCGTCCGCGAACGAGGCCGTGACCGGCAGTCCGTTGACCGTGAGCTCCCTGCGCACCGTCGCCTCCCCGATCAGCTACGCGAGGCCGAGGTCCTCGAGCACGCGCGCGACGCCGCGCTCGCTCGCCGGCGGCGCCACGATGTCCGCGACCGCCCTCACCCGCTCGCTCGCAGAGCCCATGACCACCGCGACGTCTGCCACCTCGAGCACCGACAGGTCGTTCTCAGAGTCGCCGAACGCAATGACGCGCGAGGGGCGCTCGGGAAGTGCCTCCAGGAGCGCGCGGGCGCCCGTCCCCTTGCTGCAGCCGGGCATGACGAGTTCGTGGCACCCCTCCCCCACGTCGTAGTAGCCCAGGTTCTCGGTGAGGAAGGCGCTCGAGCGGAAGGCGGCAAGCGAGCCCTCGCGGAAGTCCACCTTGGCGAGCCCGAAGGCGCGCACCTCGGAGGTGAGGTCGCTCACGCCATGCACGGCGACGCCGCCCCAGTCGTCCTCGGGGCTCTCGTCCGGGCACACGCAGATGCTCCCCGTCGTTCCCTGGAAGAACGCGTCCATGCCCACGCGACGCATCTCGCTCACCATGCCGTCGAGCAGCTCGTCCGGAAAGCTCCGGTCCACGAGCACCCGATCCCCGAGCGCCACGTGCGCGCCGTCGAGCGTCACGGAGCCGGCGAAGGGCAGCTCGGCCACGCAGTCGTCAACGGCGCAGAAGCCCCTGCCCGTACTCAGCACCGCCACGTTGCCGCGCTCCACGAAGCGGCCCACGGCGCGACGGACCTCATCGGCGAGGATGATCTGCCAGCCGGTCTCGGGCGTTCGGTACGTGAGGGTTCCGTCAACGTCAAAGAAGGCGACGACAGGGCCCGCGCCGGACGGCCTACTCGTCATCCTCGCAATCCTCCACCTGGCACTCGTTCATGAAGACCATCTGCTGGCTCGCCTGGGCAATCGTCTCTCGGATGACCTCGGGCGAAAGCGGGCCCGTCTCAAGGGTGAGCTCCAGGCAGCAGGCAACGTTGACCCCGGCGACGAGAAACACGTGGTCGGAGATGTAGGGGGCAAACGCCTGGTTCACGCTGCCCTGCATGATGTCCGTGAGAACGAGCACCTCGTCCTCCGGGGGAATCTCCGCGAAGATCTTGCTCACGGTCTCCTCGAGCGGGGTGTCGTCAACGTAGGCGCTCACGGCGGTGACGTTCTCCACGCCGCCGATGAACTCGAGCGTGTCCTTCAGCCCATCGGCGAAGCGATGGTGAGAAGCAAGTATCACGTGTCTCACAGCGACTCCTCATACTCGTCAAGAACCCTCTCGATGCCGCCTCGCGGCATCTTGGTCACATACGACTCGTAGCTCGTCCCGCCGAAGTCGCCCTCCGGGACGAAGTAGCCCTGATAGTCGTTAGCGTAGCCTATTACGATGGCCACGCGGTCCCCAAAGGCCTCCTTCACGCGCACGCCCAGGTCGCTCGCCAGCTCCCCGGGGAACGTCACGAAGACCACGCCGCCGAAGTCGATCGTTCGCATCTCGATCGTGAAGTCGACGTCGTGAATGCTCAGCTGGGTCTCGAGCAGCTGACGCTCGGTGTCGGCGAGCTTGCGCTCGTCAAAGCCCGTCTCGTGATCGGCGAGCACCGCCGTGACGTCAGCGAGCTGCGCGCGGTACTGGTCGAAGTAGTCCTCGTTGTTGTAGCTCACGCGGCGCGAGAAGCTCGAGATGCCCGGCTCCACGAGCTCGACCGGGGCGAACTCGGCGCCCTCCATGATCGCGCTCGCGATGCCGCAGGAGACGCGCTCGAGCTCGGCGAAGTCGTTGCCGCGGCGGAACTGGCGGTTGCCGAGGTCGGCGGAGGCGCCCGTGAAGGTGTAGGGGACGCAGCCCACCCAGTCGGCGACGCGAGCGCGCACGCCGCCCATCACGTCGGTCGTGAGGTAGCGGTTGAACGGGCCCACGACGGTGGCATGGCAGTTGAAGTTCAGCATGGCGCCGGCCACCGTGCCGTCCTCTGCCCTGAGGCGCAGGACATGGACGCTGTCGTCGAAGGGGCGCTCGCGGTCGTTGCGGTTAGAGTACCAGCCGCGCACGTGCAGGGAGGCGAGCTCCGGCGTGACCTCGACGAGCGCCCCCTCGAGCCCCGTGGCGACCTCGATGACCCTGCCACTTGCCATCTCCACGTAGCCGTGGCTGTGAACGCCCACGATGCCGCCCTCCCCCTCGAAGCCGTTGGGGCAGGAGTGGGAGTGAATCGCGCTGATGACGATGTTCTCCTCCGGGAGCCCGAGGCACGCGGCGAGGCCCTCGCGCAGCAGGCGCGAGCCCTCCGCGGAGACGATGCACACGTCGAGCGAGACGAACAGGACCCGGACCTCACCCACCTCAAGGAGGAGGAGCACCGCGCAGGGCGCGTCATGGACGCCGAGCGCGGGCTGGCGGCGCACGTCGTTGGCGTAGCCCTCCATGTAGAAGGTGCCGTGCGGGGTGATGTCTGCCAAGGCAGTCGCTGCCCTCATGGGGAGGTCCTTTCTAGAGAGGTCGGGCGGCCGGGTGCGGTTCCCGGCCGCCCGATCAAGGCCAATCTGGGACGGGTGCGCGAGCGGCCTTACGCGGGCACCACGAGGACGCCGGTGACGGCGCCGAGCAGGGACACAACGATGATGCCGATGATGATCAGGTTCATGCTCACGCGCTTCTTGAGCAGCGTGTAGCAGATGGCCGTGGCAACGATCGGCAGCAGGCTCGGCAGGATAGCGTCGAGCACGCCCTCCTGCACGGACATGGAAACGTCGCCCATCTGGAAGTTCAGGCCGCAGGTAATCTTGACCACCGACGGGATGAGCGCGCCCACGACCATGAGGCCGAGGACCGAGACGGACTCGGTGAACACGGAGATCTTGTCAGCGAGCTTGGAGATGAGCTGGGTACCGAGGTCGTATCCGTAGCCCCAGAAGCTGTAGATGCGCCAGGCGAGGAACACGATGCCGTAGAGGGCGAACGCGATCATGCCGAAGATGTTGCCGTTCTGGGCCATGTAGGCCGAGATCGAGCCGAGGATCGTGGGGATGAGGACCCAGATGATCGTGTCGGCGACGCCCGAGAGCGAGCCCATGAGGCCGACCTTGAGGTCCTGCTCGGCGGCAAGGCCGTCGTTGTGGCGCTGGTCCTCGATGGCGAGGCCAGCACCGAGCAGGAGGCCGGCCACCGGCGGGGTGACGTTGAAGTAGCGGTAGGCGTACTCGAGGGAGTTCTTCAGGCCCTCCTCGTCACCGCGGTAGATCTTCTGGAGCGCGGGCCAGGTCGCGTAGACGACCGAGCAGGCCTCCTGGTAGGTGTAGCTGTACGTCGAGATGTTGATGTTCCAGCGACGGGCGACGCGGCGCAGGTCCTTCTTGGTGAGAACGGGCTCGTAGGTGCCGTCGGGGAGCTTCTCCGGGATCTCCGTCATGTCGACGTTCTTGGTGGTCTCGTTACTCATCTTCGAGCTCTCCCTCCATGGCGACGGTGGCAGTGGCGGCAGCGAGGTCATTGGCGTGCAGCTTGTAGTACTCGTAGGCGCACGCAATGCCGATCAGGGCGATGGGCAGGACGGCGAGGCCCACGTAGCTGGCCAGGACGTAGCCCACGATGAGGAAGCTGATGAACTTCTTGGCGGGCATGTAGGTGAGCAGCATCGCCATGCCGACGACGGGCAGCATGCCGCCGGCGACCGAGAGGCCCGTGGTGAACCAGGCGGGCATGGCCTCGAGGATGAGGTTCACGATGTCAACGCCAAAGTAGACGGCAATGAAGACGGGCACGAACGAGAAGAGGCCGTAGACGATGGGGCCAAGGTAGATCGTGCGGATCATCATCTTATAGTTGCCCTGGCGCGCGTAGTTCTGGGACCACTTGCCGACGAAGCCGTTGAAGATCTTGCAGACGATGTCCGCCTGCATGAACAGCATGCCGACGGCGATGCCCACGGCGAGGCCCACCGAGAAGTCCTGGCCGGTGAGGATGGCGATGGCGGTGCCGATCATGCCGGCCTTGTTGTAGTCGGGGACGGACGAGCCGCCGAGGCCGGCGACGCCGAAGGACATGAGCTGGACCGTAGCGCCCATCTGAAGGCCCGTCATCGGGTCGCCGAGCACCACGCCGACGAGCCAGGACGGCAGCACGTACATGAACGCGAAGGTCTGCGAGCAGAGCATGTCGAGCTGGAAGAACGTTGCGATGAGCGCAACGGCCAGGGACTCAAAAAACATCCTCGCACCTCTTTCTACAGGTCGATGAACTTGGACAGGGGCTCAGCGTGGTCCGAGGGGATGTAGCGGACCTCGATCTTGGTGCCGGAGGCAGCGATCTTCTGGTAGGTCGGGACGTCCTCCTCCTTGATGCACGCGCGGCGGCTGACCTTGATGAGGCCGGGCCTCTCCTCCAGCTCGGCAGTGCCGCCGATGACGAGCTCGGGGATCTCCTGCCCCAGCTCGATCAGGTCGAGAAAGACCTGGGGGTCCTGGGCGATCACCATGACCGTGTGCCCGTCGTACTTGCCGGCCTTGAAGTTGTTGTACGCCGTCTCGTGGTCGATGATGGAGAGGGCGCAGCCCGTGGACGGGCGCGACATCTTCATCGCGGACTTCTTTGCCGGGTCGCCGGCAACGTTGTCGTCGATCACCATAATCCTCTGCGGATGAAGCTCCGGGGCCCACATCGTGGCCACGATGCCATGCAGGAGACGGTTGTCGAGTCGTGCTGCAATGATGCTCATCTACTTCTCTCCTTTCGCTTTCTCGCCACTCTTGGCTCGGGCCGCCGGGGCGGCCCGCCCGCCTTCCTCACTCGTCCTCGCCGGCACCACCCCCCGCCAGCATCGCCTGCGCGTCGGACATGCCCCTGATGTAGGCGTACACGTAGGCGATCTCGCTCACGGGCACCTCGACCCGGTAGCGACGACAGATGTCCGCGAAGCTCTCGCGGAACTGGGCGACGAATTCGGCGTGCTCCCGGACGAAGGCCTCCTCGTCGGGGTAGCACTCGATCGGGGTCCTCGTCACGAGCCTCTCGACGAGGCAGCAGAGGTGCACGTAGAGCCCTGTGGTCATGCGCGCCGTGATCTTCTCGGCGCTGTGCTCCTCGAGGCGGCGGATGGCACGGTCCACCTCAGCGAACAGAGCCTCGGGGTTGAGGATCGTGATGGACTCGATTACGTTGGAGAGCGTGAGGTTCTTGAGCAGGTTGGCGTGGAGCTCGCGGATGCCCTCGCGACCGAGGTCCGCCGCGAGGGCGCGGTCGATCTGCTCGGAGGAGCCCTCAAAGAGCAGCTCGTCGAGGGGCACGAACGGGACGCCCTCGATCCCCGGGTCAACGGTACCCACAATCGCCCGCACGTCGTAGCGCGAGAGCAAGAGCGAGTCCGCCCCGTTGCGGGCGAGGTCAGCGTAGTCGCCGGTGACGAGCTGCACCGAGGTCTCCCTGGGCAGGCTGCTCTCGAAGAGGCGCCGGACCTTGTCGGCCGCGTCGGGGCCCGTCTCCGAGCAGAAGACGATGGCGCCCTCGCCGCGCGTGCCGGTGATGACGCGGTAGCGCGGCGCACAGGCATCGGTGCAGGCGTCAAGCACGGGACGCAGGTCCTCGTTGGCTGCGATCGAGGCGCCCACCTCGAGCGCGAGGCCCGTGGAGACGTTGCTCACCACGTAGAGGTCGGCGTCGGTCATGCCCGAGAGGTACCTGTCAACGTCGGCGAGCGAGCCGGTGTCAACGAGAAGGACGACGGTGCGGCAGTGGGCGTACTTGCCGAGCAGGCGACCGAGCGGGGCCACGAGGTCCTGGAGGCTGTCGTCGTAGGTGAGGTCGACCGCCTCGTAGACGCGGCGGTGCAGGAGGCGGTTCGCGGCGTCGGCGATGCTCGTCGCCGTGGAGTAGCCGTGGCAGATGACCACGCCGAGGCAGCTGCGCCCCTCGGAGGACTCCACGACCTCGTTGATCTCGAGGAAGAGCATCACTCGGCTCGCGGCGTCGAGCTCAAGGCCGAGCGCCGAGCGCACGCCGGCCTCCACCTGCGCGGTGACGGCGGCGGCGACCTTGTAGGCGCGAACGAGCGTCTCGTACATGGCGCTGAACGTGCCGGACTCCTGCTGGCGCCAGGACGCGCCCCCGATGCCGTCCCACACCCGAAGCGAGAGCGACTGCGCGAGGACGCGGGCGCACTTGCGCGAGATCTCGATGTTGTAGGAGCTGTTCACCGCCTCCACGACGCCGGAGAGCACGCTCTCGTAGGTGGCCACCCGCGCCCCGGTCACGTGGCGCTCAAAGCTCAGGAAGTCCTGGTAGAGCTCCATGGTCGCCGTAGCCGAGGAGACGAAGTCCTTGAACTGGGACTCCCCGGAGCGATAGGCCTCCCAGGCGCTCTCGACCTCGGAGAAGTAGCGCAGGAGGCGGTCGCCGACGTAGCTTCCGGAGCGGTCGACCTTGTCGCCGCTCACGAGCTTGTCGTCGTCCTCCTGGGCGGCCGAGGAGCCAAGGACGCTCGAGGGCAGACTCCAGTTGCGGATGATGAGGCGCTCGCCGTTGTGGTCGAGATAGGACTCGGCGCAGCAGTTGCGAATGCACGCGCGCAGGCCGTCGATGTTGTCGCGGAAGTCGGCCTCCATGAGGTGGCGCAGGGCACCGCGGCTGATGGCAACGTTGGCGCCCACGCGCCGGCCCTCGAAGCGCAGGAAGTGCATGATGAGGTCGGTGCGCTCGTCCTCGGTCCGGTCGCGCAGCGCCGGCACGCTCACCACGATCGGGATGAGGTGGGCGAGGCGCTCGCGCAGCTCGGGATCGGCGTCGGGCGGCACCGAGACGATCAGGCGCGGGGTTCTGGCGGCGCCGGAGATGCCGCCCCGCGTCATGGAGTCGAGGCTGTGGAGCCACGAGATCACGACCTCCTGCGAGGCGTGCGGAAGGCGCTCGAGGTGCTTGAGGTAGACGACGCCCCCGTCCTCGCGCGACGCGAGGCCGGGTGCGGACCCGTCGCCAATGAAGGCGCGACGGAAGCCCTCGTCGTCGCTCACGTACAGCGAGCAGTCGACGGGGGCAAACTCTGCCGCAGCGTCAATGACGCCCTCGTCAATGCCGTAGAGGTGCGCGAGCCGGGCGAGCGTGGTCTTGCCCGTCCCGCTCTCGCCCACCATGAGCACCGGCAGGCCCGAGGGCGGGTACTTGACGGCTGCCTTGAGCTGCGTCACGCACGTGCCCAGGCTGCGGTCGTGCCCGATGGCGCGCTCGAAGTTGGGCTCGTCGTGGATGCCGAGCTCGTCGAACAGCTCCGCGAACGAGGCGTACTCGCCCTTCTTGAGCTGCCGCTGGAAGTAGCGCTCGAAGCCGGCGCGGTGGAAGTAGAGGACCGGTCGGGCGCCGACCTTGACGACGACGCCCTCCCTCACGAAGTCGTTGAGGTACTGGGACGCGAGGTTGCGCGAGATGTTGAGCTCCGAGGCGATAGTCGCCGTCGAGAAGCGCGGGAAGCTGTCCACCGACACCTCGCGCGTCATGCGGTCAAGGTACTCGATCAGCTCGGTTTTCGTCTCGCCGGTTGCCATGTTCCCCTCCTTGGGTCACGAGCTTAGGGCCCTGAATTCACAAGGCCCACACGATTGCCGTCTTTCGCCAGTGCTGGTCATCTTTCGACGTAACCACTGTCGCGGTCGGCCGAGCGCAGGGCGTCTCGACAGTTCCTCTCGACAAAGCGCTCACAATGCCAAGAGCATAGAAAAATCGGGCGGCCACCCGGTTGGCCGCCCGACTCGCTGGAGCCGCTGCCTGTGAGAGGGGATGGGGGTGAGCTACTCGCTGGGCAGCGTGACGAAGGTGAAGACGTCGCCCGACTGGACAAAGCTCACGGGGAGGGCGCCCTCGAAGAGGTCGGTGAGCCATCCCACGATGAACTTCATGCCCGGCTCCTCGCCGTTGAAGTGGCCGAGGTTGACGATTGCGCGCGGGTGGCCGAGCTGGCTCGCGTCGCGCACGTACTCCGAGGCGGTGAAGTCGACGCACTCCATGGCGATGTAGCAGTCGATGCCGTCGAACTCGAGCGCGCGAATGGCAGGCAGGTCCTCGTTGCCGAAGAGGTGGTACGGGACGCGGATCCGGCTCACGGGGGCGTCCGCGTCGCCGATGATGCGGCAGCCTGTCACGCCGGCGCAGCGGACGACGTGCTCGGCCACCTCGCGGACGGGCGTGGCGGGGATGACGTAGTCCATGCAGGAGAGCTGGTCGGGCACGAGGTAGTCCTCCCAGCCGAGCTCTACGGCGAGCCCGTAGAAGATGCCGTCGCGCAGGGCGCCGTCAGGGCCCACGGGGATGCCGGCGTGGATGTGGTCGTGGTAGCGCCAGACGGTGATGCCGTACTCGTCGAGCAGCGCAGCCTTCTCCTTGAACGTGGGCCAGTCGGCCAAGGGCTCATTGTGCATGTGGTTCCAGAAGATGGACTCGTGGCTGACGATGAGGTTGGCACCGCGGCGCGCCGCCTCGCGGATCACGTCGACGGAGGCGAAGCAGGTGGTGACGATGCCCGTGCACTCCTTGCCCGTGGAGCCGTGGATGACGATGTCGCGCGTGGTGGCGGGGTCGATCTTCTCCCCCATCATGACGTCGCCGGAGCTGGCGACGATCTTGTCGATGACCTCGCTGATGAGCATGGGTACCTCCTTGGGCGTAGGGCAGAGCACTTCACGGTCATTGTTGCGCAGGGAGAGCGGCGCGCGGGGACGCGCTCAGGCGAGCGGCGTGCGACGACGCGGCGCGCTTGTGTCGATAGCGCGCACGACCTGCGGGGTGCGGCGCGCGGGCTGCGTCGAGGCGAGGGGGCGAGTGTCGAGCGGGGGCCAACGGGCGTCGAGGGAGGGGCGCGGCGGCGATTCGGCGAACGGCATGAAAAAAGGTCAGGGCCGAAGCCCTGACCTGCAACTACGTGGTCGGGTTGACTGGATTTGAACCAGCGACCTCTCGGTCCCGAACCGAGCGCTCTACCAAGCTGAGCCACAACCCGTAGCGAGGGAGTATTCTAGCAGATTCCTCCGACAAAACCAACTGTTTTTGTCGACCAGGCGCACCAGCCAAACGCGGCGGCCTCACGAGCAGCGGCGTCGGCCGCCGCGGCGCTCTCGCAGATGGCAAACGAGCACGTTCCCGAGCCCGTGACCTGCGCCGCGCGCACGCCCGGCAGCCCCCGCAGCCACCTCTCCACGATCCCGGCCTCCGGGCAGAGCGCCTTCGCGGCTGGTGCGAGGTTGTTGTGGAGACGCGCCGCCACGGCCGCGACGTCCCCCGCGGACAGGGCCGCGCAGAGGGGCTCGGGGCCCACGGGCTTCTCGCCCGCACGGTCAAACTCCGCGTACGCCGCGACGGTCGAGCCGCCCTCGGAGCGCGGCATCACGAGCGCGAGCGGCATCTCGGCCGCGGGAAAGGTGCGCACGCGCACGTCTCCGGCGCCGGCGAACAGCGCCGGGCGAGGATCGAGGAAGAAGGCGACGTCGGCGCCCACGCGCCGCGCCACGGCGACCACGCGCGGGTCGAGCGGGCTCACGCCCCAGCGCGCCGCCAGGGCGCGCAGCGTGGCCCCCGCGTCGGCCGAGGAGCCCCCCAGGCCGGCGCGCTCGGGGATGCGCGCCTCGACGTCGATGCTCACGCGCGGCTCGCGCCCGAGCGCCTCGGCGAGCAGCGTGGCGGCCTTCCACACGCCGGTCTTCTCGGCGGGAATCTCAAGGGAGGGCGAGAAGCGCACGGAGAGCTCAGGGGCATCGTCCACGGCCACGACGTCGCAGAGCCCCACGGGCACCATGACGGAGTCGACCAGATGATAGCCCCGCTCGTCTGTCTGGTGATGCACCCCCAGGTGCAGGTTGACCTTGCAGGGGGTCGTGACGACCGTGGCGGCCACGGCGGCTACTCGGCCGCGGGCTCGACAAAGTCGAAGAGGCGCTCTCCGGTCTCGATGTCGAAGAGCTCCACGGTGCCCGTGAGGACGTCGACGTACTGGTACGACTGGCGTGCGGTGCGGCCGCGGCGCTCCTCCACCTCGACGATGAACAGCGAGGGGTGGGCGTGGACGAGCGTGCCCGTGCGCTCGACGATGCGCGAGCGGCCCATGTTGGCCTTGACCCTCAGGCGCTTGCCCTCGAGGTTCTTGAGCTCGTCGCGAATCTCGTCAACCCGATTGACGGGAGGAATCTCGTTCTCCATCTGGACCTCCACACGCCCCGTGGGCGGAACCCCCATAATGCCGGAACGCTTATCATATTGCGCCCGCCGCTCACGGGCAACGCGCCTCAACCTAATGTCATGAGAAGACCACGCTCGCGGCGCCCTGGCGGTGCTACACTGCCCGCAGCCAGCACAAAGACGAAAGGCAGGGCAATGGACGAGAATCGCCTCGCGCGCGTGAGGGACAACTTGGCAAGAAGGGGCCTCGAGCAGGCCCTCATCGTGGACCCGCTCTCGATCTGGTGGCTCTGCGGCTACCACACGGAGCCCTACGAGCGCTTCCTCGCGCTGCTGCTGCCCGCCCAGGGCGCGCCCGTGCTCTTTGCCAACCGCCTCTTCCCCGACGCCGCCGGCTGCGGCGCGCGCGTCGTCGAGTTCTCCGACACCGACGACCCCGTGGCGCTCGTCGCCGCCGAGACCGACCGCACGCGGCCGCTCGGCGTGGACAAGGAGCTGGCGGCGCGCTGGCTCGTCCCGCTCATGGAGGCGGGCGCGGCGAGCTCGTTTGTGCTCGCCTCCGACGCCGTGGACGACGCCCGCTCGATCAAGGACGCCCGCGAGCGCGAGCTCATGCGCGCGGCGTCGGCCGTCAACGACCAGGCGATGGCCTGGCTCGTCGGCCAGGTGCAACCCGGCGTGACCGAGCGCCAGATCGCCGACGGCCTTCTGGGCGCGTACCGACGCCTGGGCGCCGAGGGCCATTCCTTCTCGCCCATCGTGAGCTTTGGCGCCAACGCCGCCGACCCGCACCACGAGCCCGACGACACGCCGTTTTCGCGCGGGGACATGGTGCTCTTTGACGTGGGCTGCCGCCGCAGCTGGTACTGCTCGGACATGACGCGCACGTTCTTCTCGGCCGAGCCGACCGAGCACCAGCGCGCCGTCTACGACGCCGTCCTGCGCGCCAACGAGGCAGCCGAGAAGATCGTGCGGCCCGGCGTGACGTTTGCCCAGATCGACCGCGCGGCGCGTCAGGTCATCGAGGACGCCGGGTGGGGCCCGCAGTTCAACCACCGCCTGGGGCACCAGATCGGCCTCGTGGACCACGAGCCCGGCGACGTGAGCGCCACCCACGACGAGCCGGTGCGGCCCGGGCAGTGCTTCTCCATCGAGCCGGGCATCTACCTCCCGGGCGACATGGGCGTGCGCATCGAGGACCTGGTCATCGTGACCGAGGACGGCTGCGAGGTGCTCAACAGCTATCCCAAGGGCATCACGGTCCTGTAGCGCGGGGCGCGACAAGAAAAGGCCCCGGGCGGAGGCGAGAAGAACCTCCGCTCGGGGCCTGCTTCGGTCTGTGGGAGGCCTACTCGGCGGGGCAGAGCGACAGCGCGGCCTCGTCGGCGACGACGACCACGTTGGGGTGCAGCTGCAGGATGGACGCCTGGCAGGACGGGGTGATCGGGCCGTAGATCATGTCGTGGACGGCCTGGGCCTTGACCTCGCCGTTGGCCATCACGAGAACCATCTTGGCGGCCATGATGGTGCCGATGCCCATGGTGTAGGCCTGGCGCGGCACGTCTTCGATGCTGTCGAACAGACGGCTGTTGGCCTGGATGGTGGACTCGGTCAGGTCGACGCAGTGGGTGCCCCTGACAAAGGCGTCGCCGGGCTCGTTGAAGCCGATGTGGCCGTTGTTGCCGATGCCCAGGAGCTGGAGGTCCTGGCCGCCGGCGGCGGCGACGGCCTCGTCGTAGGCGGCGCAAGCGGCCTCGTAATCCTCGGCCAGGCCGTCGGGCACGTGGGTGTTGGCCTTGTCGATGTTCACGTGATCGAAGAGGTTCACGTTCATGAAGTAGCGGTAGCTCTGGTCGTGGGTGCCGGGAAGGCCACGATACTCGTCGAGGTTGTAGGTCTTGACCTGGGAGAAGTCGAGGTCGCCGGCCTCGTAGCCCTCGATGAGGCGCTTGTAGGCACCAATGGGGGTGGAGCCGGTGGCAAGGCCGAGCACGCAGTCGGGCTTGGCAACGACCTGGGCGGCCATGATGTTGCCGGCCTTGCGGCTCATGTCCTCGTAATCCTTGGCGCGAACGATTCTCATAACGCATCCTTTCCATAGACGGCGAGCTCTCCGCCCGCCGTGCGGCCCCATCGGCCGCGGCCAATGTGACTGCGACCACCAGGGCGAGGCCGCCAGAAGCTATGAGAAGGACTCGCCGTGTCGAGGCCCCTGCCCGTCCGCGGCGACCCGGGGCGCACTGCCCCGGACGATTCCTATCTTGCACCATTGCGAGCGTGTTTCGCCACCCATTTGGGCGAGCGGCCAGTAATTGCCGCGGGCGGGCGAGACGGCGAGACTGTCCGTCCCCGCCTACAGCTTGTCGGCGAGGTCCTCCAGGGCGTGGAAGCGGTGCGAGATCAGGTTCTTCTCGTCCAGCGTGAGCTCGGCCATGGTCTTGCCCGGGGTCTCATCCGGAAGGAACAGCGGGTCGTAGCCAAAGCCATGGTCGCCGCGGGGGACGCGGCCCACCACGCCCTCGCAGTCGCCGTCGCCGCGCAGGACCTCGTCGCCACGCACCAGCACCACGCTCGAGTGGAAGCGCGCCGTGCGGGCCCCGTCGGGGACGTCGGCCATCCGCTCCATGAGCTTCTCGTTGTTGGCGGCGTCGTTGCCGTGCTCGCCCGCCCAGCGGGCCGAGAAGATCCCGGGCGCGCCGTCGAGGGCGTCCACGCACAGGCCCGAGTCGTCGGCCACCGCCATGAGAAGGCCCGTCTCGGCCTGGGCGGCGCGCGCCTTGATCAGGGCGTTGTCGAAGAAGGTCTCCCCGTCCTCCACCGGGTCGGGAAAGTCGCCCAGCTCGCCGAGGGCGACAAAGCGCACGCCCGGCATCACCGGCGCGAGGATGGCCTCGATCTCCACGACCTTGTGCGCGTTGCCCGTGGCCACCACGACCGTGGCGGCCGGGTCGAGCTCGCTGATCGCAACCTGTGACATGTGTCCTCCTTCGATGCCCCTAGAGGCGATAGCCCGTTGCCTGTGACTGCAGCTCCACGAGGCGCGCGATACCGGCCTGGCCGAGGTCGAGCAGCTCGTCGAGCTGGGCGCGGTCGAGCGTCGCGCGCTCGCCGGTCCCCTGGACCTCGACGATGCGGCCGTCCCCCGTGCACACGAGGTTGAGGTCCACCTCGGCGCGACTGTCCTCGGGATAGTCGAGGTCGAGCAGGGCGCGCCCGTCGACGAAGCCCGCCGACACGGCCGCCACCTGCCCCGTGAGCGGCAGGCGCGGCAGCTGGCCCTTCTCGACCAGGCCCATGAGGGCGCCGTGCAGCGCCACCCACGCGCCGGTGACCGAGGCCGTGCGCGTGCCGCCGTCGGCCTGGATCACGTCGCAGTCCAGCGTGATCGTGATCTCGCCCAGGCGGTCGAGCCGGCACACGGAGCGCAGGCTGCGCCCGATGAGACGCTCGATCTCCATGGAGCGGCCCTTGCGCCCGCGGTACTCGCGCGGGGTGCGGCGGCCGGTCGAGGCGGGCAGCATCGCGTACTCGGCCGTCACCCAGCCGGCATGCGTCCCCTTGCGCCAGGCCGGGACGCTCTGCTCGACCGTGGCGCAGCAGAGCACGCGCGTGTCGCCAAACTCCGCGAGGCACGAGCCGTCCGCGTTCTTCATGACGCCCGGCGTGAGCGTCACCGGCCGCATCTCGCCCGCTCCGCGCCCAAAGGAGCGCGCGACCTCGATGTCTGCCATGATGCCTCCCTGCAAAGAGGCCCCGCCGCAATGCGACGGGGCCGCGATCTCCTGGTGGGCGATGACGGGTTCGAACCGCCGACCTTGTGCGTGTAAGGCACCTGCGCTAGCCGCTGCGCCAATCGCCCGTGCACAGAAGTTTAGCAGAGGACGGCCGGACGTCGGGGCCGGCGCGGGCACTATACTGGAGGCATGACTACGCTTGCAGAGCTCGCGCGCACCCTCGAAGAGGCGGGCATCCTCACATCCCTGACGCCAGGTGCGGACGTCAGCGTCTCCGGGGCCTCCTGCGACTCGCGCACCGTCGCCGCCGGCGAGCTCTTCGTGTGCAAGGGCGCGACCTTCCGCCCCGCGTTTCTCTCCGACGCCGTGGGGCGGGGCGCCGTCGCCTACCTCTGCGACGCCGACCACGCCGCCGAGCTCGCGGGCGTTGCCCCGGGCATCCCCGCCCTCGTGACGTCCGACCTGCGCCGAGCGATGGCGCTCTGCTCCGCGCAGGCCTTCGGACGCCCCGACCGCGACCTTCCGATCGTGGGCATCACGGGCACCAAGGGCAAGACGACCACGGCCTACATGCTGCGCTCGATCGTGGACGCGGCACGCGGCGAGAAGTCCTGCGGGATGATCGGCACCGTGGAGACCTATGACGGCGTGACGGACGAGCCCTCGAGAAACACCACGCCCGAGGCCCCTGACCTCTGGCGCCACCTCGCCCGCGCGCGCGACGCCCGCCTCTCCGCGCTGGTCATGGAGGTCTCGAGCCAGGCGCTCAAGTACGACCGCACCTTTGGCGTGGGCCTGGACGTGGCCTGCTTCCTCAACATCGGCCTCGACCACATCTCCCCCGTCGAGCACGCGGACTTTGAGGACTACTTCACCTCCAAGCTCAAGATCTTCTCGCAGTGCGGGACGGCCGTGGTGAACCTCGACTCCGACCACGTCGACCGCATCCTCGAGGCCGCCGCGCACGCCCCGCGCCTGCTGACCTTTGGCGTCGGGCGGCCCGACGCGGACGCCTGGGCGGACGGGCTCGCCGCGTCCGAGGAGGGCATGACCTTCGTCCTGCACCTCGACGGCTGGGAGCGCCACGTGAGCCTGCCCTTCCCCGGCGACTTCAGCGTCTCCAACGCCCTTGCGGCGGCGCTCGCTGCGCACCTGCTGGGCATCGGGCCCGACGCCATCGCGGGGGGCCTCGCCGCCACGCGCGTGCCCGGCCGCATGGAGTTCTACCGCTCCCGCGACCGCAGGCTCACCGCGGTCGTCGACTACGCCCACAACCGCCTCGCCTTTGAGTCGCTGCTCTCAGCGGTCTCCGGCACCTTCAAAGACGCCCAGGTCATCGCCGTGTTTGGCGCCGTCGGCGGCAAGGCCGAGGAGCGCCGGCGCGACCTGCCCGAGGTGGCCGCGCGCTACGCGGACCACATCGTCCTGACCTCGGACGACCCGTGGACCGAGGACCCGCTCGACATCTGCCGCGAGATGGAGCGCGCGCTGCCCGCAGGCTTCCCGCACGAGATCGTGGTCGATCGCGAGCAGGCCGCGCGTCGCGCCTTTGAGCTGGCAGAGGGCCGGCGCAGCGTGGTCCTGCTGCTCGCCAAGGGCCACGAGGCCTACCAGCACACGCGCGAGGGCTTTGTCCCCTGCGTCTCCGACTGCGAGCTCGCGCGTCGCGGCGTCGAGGCCTACGACCGGGCGCACCCCTCCGAGCATCAGGATGCCTGACCCCACCCTCATCGGCGTGGTCGCGGGCGAGCACGACCGCGCGGTCATCGCGACCGCCCTGCGCTGCGTCCTGGACGGCGGTGCCCCCTATGAGCACGTGGGCGTCATCGGTGGACGGGAGGTCTTTGACGGTGCGGAGTTCGCGCGCGGCGCCGATGCCGCCGCCGAGCTCGCCCGCCTCGAGGAGCACCTGGAGCACGCGCGCGCAGCGGGTCTCACTCACCTCGTGCTCGAGCTGCCCGACCGCGTCCCGGGCGAGAGCGACCTTCCCGCCCTCGACGTGCTCTGCTCGCTCGGCCCGGGCGGGGCGGGCACCGTGCGGGGGGCGCGCCGCAGCCTGAGCTTCTCCTCGCGCGGCACGCTCGCGGACGTGGGGTCGAGCCACGAGCGCGCCGGCTACGGCTTCGTGCAGTTCCGAGCGCATACGCCGAGCTGGGACGCCGACGTGGCGCTCCCGCTGCCGGGCATCTTCAACGTGGCGCCCGCGCTGGCGGCCGTCGCCACCCTCGAGCTTTTGGGCCGCGGCGCGCGCGGGGTGCAGGAGGGCCTCGCCTCGTCCGGCGTCCCCGGCCACGGGGAGCTGCTCTTCTCGCCCGACCAGCGCGTCTGCGCCATCGTGGAGCAGAGCGCGAGCCCCCGCGACCGCCGGCTCATCACCGAGGCGGCGCGCGAGGAGTTCGAGGGGTTTGCCCTGGAGGTGCTGACCGAGCTCGACGCGATCGAGCCCGCCGTCGCCCGCGGCTACGGGAGGCCGAGAAGGACGTTGCTCGTTCTTCTCGGCCGGCCAGGAGAGGCCTATGCGGACGCCTTCCAGGCGGCGGTGCGCCGGCACTTTGCCTGGACCGGGCGACAGCAGGAGTAGCACCTGCGCCGGCAAGCGTTCTCCGGCCAGCAAAGATCTGTACTTTGCCGGAGCAGTCGAACGCATTCATCTAAGAAACCGCTGGTAGAAAACTTGTGCTTGCGTGCACATTGTTTGGGGCTTGCCATAAAGTACAGAAGTTTGGCCGCCGCGTCGACGCGGGTCAGGTATCGTAGGTGCCCCCATCTGGAAGGAGAAGGAGTGACACTCAAGGGAAGGCAGGTCAGGCAGCTCCGCAGCCTGGCGCATCATCTGGAGCCTGTGGTCATCATCGGCAAGGCGGACGTCAACGAGGGCACCGTCGACCAGGCGGACAAGGCGCTCGAGGCGCGCGAGCTCATCAAGTGCTCCGTGCTCGACTCCTCGAGCCTGGACGTGCGCGAGGCCGGCGAGGAGCTCGCGGAGCGCTGCCATGCCGAGCTCGTGCAGGTCATCGGCCGCAAGTTCGTCCTCTATCGCGAGACCAGCCGCGAGGGCGTCGAGAAGATCCAGCTCGTCTAGCGGGCGCGCGGCGGGCTGGGGCCGGGGCTGCTTAGACTTTGCGTCCCGTCCGGGATTTTTGCGTTGGCGCGCTTAGGAACTCGGTCTCGTCCGGGAACCGGCGTCGGCGGCGCTTAACAATTGCGCCTCGTCCGGGGCGGCGAGGCGTCGGCGCTTAAGAATCGCGCCTCGTCTGGCGATAAGAACGGGCAATGCTTAAGGTTTGCGCCTCGTCCGGGAGGGGTGGCGCCCGAAGAGGGTCCGCTCTCCCGGATGAGGCGCGATCTCTAAGCAAGGGGGCTCGTTCTTCTCGGATAGGGCCGTTTTCTTAAGCGGCGGCCCGCCGACGGCCCGGCGCAAAAAGGGGCCGGACCCGAAGGCCCGGCCCCTCCGCACTGCGATGAGAGCGCCTTAGAAGTCCACGTCGACGTCGTTGTAGACGCACTCG
This sequence comes from uncultured Atopobiaceae bacterium, assembly GCA_944320385.1. Taxonomy (GTDB): domain Bacteria; phylum Actinomycetota; class Coriobacteriia; order Coriobacteriales; family Atopobiaceae; genus Thermophilibacter. The sequence goes on from CALUHH010000010.1 coordinate 23,330, forward strand.
AGGAGCTTCTCCATCTCCTCGGGCGTGGGCTGGCGGGGGTTGGAGCCGGTGCAGGCGTCGCCGATGGCGTCGACGGCGATGCGGCTCTTCTTCTCCTCGAACTCGGCGTAGTCGATGATGGACTCGTCGGCCTTCACGCCGCCCTTGCCGTAGTTCTTGATGCCCTGCGGGATGTCCAGCTTGTCGTTGAGGTCGCGGATCTCCTGCACGAGGGCGGCAACGAGCTCGTCCTCGGTCTCGCCGGCGAGGTGCAGGACCTCCTTGGCGATGTAGGCGTAGCGGCTCTTGGCGCGGGCGTCCTTGGCGTTGAACTGGATGACCTTGCCGAGGTACATGGCGTTGGCGCAGCCGTGGATGATGTGGTCGCCGGTGAAGGCGGCGCCGGTCTTGTGCGCCATGGAGTGCACGATGCCGAGCAGGCCGCTCGAGAAGGCGATGCCGGCGATGCACTGGGCCTCGTGCATGTGCTGACGGGCCTCCTTGTCGCCCTGGTAGCTCTTGGGCAGCCACTCGACGATCTCACGGATGGCGTGGAGGGCGTTGGCGTCGGTGAACATGGAGCCCGCGGTGGAGACGTAGGCCTCGATGGCGTGGGTCAGCGCGTCCATGCCGGTGTGGGCGCAGAGCTTCTGCGGCATGGTGTAGGTGAGCTCGGGGTCGACGATGGCCACGTCAGGCGTGATGTTGAAGTCGGCGAGCGGGTACTTGATGCCCTTCTCGTAGTCCGTGATGACGGAGAAGGCCGTGACCTCGGTGGCCGTGCCGGAGGTGGAGGCGATGGCGCAGAACTTGGCCTTGGTGCGCAGCTCCGGGAAGGAGAACGGGACGATGGCCTGCTCGAAGGTCTCCTCGGGGTACTCGTAGAAGAGCCACATGGCCTTGGCCGCGTCGATCGGGGAGCCGCCGCCGATGGCGACGATCCAGTCGGGCTGGAAGGCCTCCATGGCCTTGGCGCCCTTCATGACGGTCTCGACGGACGGGTCGGACTCGACGCCCTCGAAGATCTGGACCTCGAAGCCGGCCTCCTTGAGGTCAGCCTCAACGTCCTGCAGGAAGCCGCCGCGGCGCATGGAGCCGCCGCCGGTCACGATCATGGCCTTGGAGCCCTTGAGGTTCTTGACCTCGTGGCGGGCACCCTCGCCAAAGTACAGGTCACGCGGGTTGGTGAAACGTCCCATAACACTCCTCCAATTCCTGTGCCGTCGCCCCCGCGACGGATCTCAAACAGGGTTCTCCCCCTGTTTTTTACCGAACGAGAAGTACCGCGACCCGGCCACCAAAACTCCATGACTCGAGCCGCACACAGCATAGCAGAAACGCGTTGGCAACAGAGCGCTTTTTCCGTCCCCGCCCGATCGGGCCGCCGAGCGTCGCGGGGGCCGCCGCGCTCGGCTACCATAGAGGGACGAGAGGAGCATCAACGATGGCGCACAACCCACAGCGCGAGGACTACCAGCGGCTCGGCCTGCGCTTCGCCCGCGAGCTCGACCAGGGCGACCCGGCCGCGGCGACGCGCGCGTTCGCGAGCTTTGGCCGCCGCTTCGCGCAGAACCGCGACGCCCTCCCGCAGTCCGACGCCGACCGGGCCTTCCACCTCGTGGTTCTCGCCTCGGAAGTCGTTGACTACCAGCTTCCCTTTGCCACCGACGAGCAGGCCCCCGGGCTCATCCAGCGCGGCAAGGACCTCCTTGACGAGGCGCTTTCGCTGGACCCGAGCTGCCACGACGCCGTTCGCATGCGCTCGTCCTCGCAGACGCCCTCGATCGACGAGCGCTACCGCTTCCTCCTTGAGCGCGTCGACGACGTGCGCGCCTCCTGCGAGCAGGCCCGCGAGGAGGCGGGCGCCGAGCTCGACGGCGAGCGGCGCGCCCTCGCGCAGGACATCGCCATGCGCCCCTACTGGCGCTGGATGGCCTCGCTGGCGGAGGAGGCCCTGATCTGCGGGCGCAACCTCGCCGCGGCCGACGCCGCCGAGCGGCTCCTCGCGGCGGACCCGCGCGACACCTCCGACGCGCGCTTCACGCTCTCCTACGCGCTCGCCAAGCTGGAGGACGAGAGGGGGCTCGCCGAGCTCGAGCGGCGCTACGCCGAGATCTCGCCCCTGCGCGGGCCCGACGACGCGTGGATCTTGCTCGCCCATCTCGCGCTCGCGCACAAGCGCTGCGACTTCAGGGGCGCCCGCGCCCAGCTCAGGCGCATCGTCGAGCTCTATCCGGGCGCCGTCGGGACCCTCGTTCGCCAGTCGGAGCTGCCCGACGGCGAGTTCGCGCGCCTGCGCGTTGCGCCCTACAGCGAAGACGAGCTCGTCCTCGCCGTCAGCGAGGGCGTGGTGCTGCTGCAGGAGGGAAACGACCGCTCCGGCCGCGGCGTCCTCGGGTCGTGGGTGGCCAGGGAGGCCGCGCTCCTCGACCCCGCGGCGGCGCGCGAGGCGGCCTCCGCGGCACAGCCGGAGGAGGCGCAGCGATGAACGCCTGGGAGGAGCTGGTCGAGCGCTGCGCGCGGCGCCGGTGCGAGAAGATCGGGCCGCTCTCCGACGAGGCCTACGCGGAGCTCGTGCTCGCGGTGCGGGCCGACCCCGAGGCCTTCGTCGACACCGAGCAGGAGCGCGCGGCGCTCGTGATCGCCCGGGCGCTCGACGCGTACCGCGCGAGCTGCCGAGACGACGAGCTTCTCGACGACGCCGCCTACGAGGCCGAGCGCGCCCGCAGGATGGCCGCGCTCCGCGCCGAGTGCGTGCGCGCGCTCGAGGTCGACGGGCGCAGCCTCGACGCCGGCCTCCTCCAGCTCCTCTCCTCCGACCTCGAGCCCGACCCCCTGCTCGCGGGCCTGCTCTCGCTCGAGCGCGACCACGCGCGCGACGAGCTGCCCGAGGGCGACGCCTGGGACGACGTCTTCTACCGCCCCCACCTGCGCCTGCGCGCCGCCGTGGCGCGCGTCTGCCTCGACGGGGCACGCTACCGCATGGCCGAGAGCGCCGCGACCTCGGTGATGGACGCCGCCCCGAGCGACCCCCTCGGCGCGCGCCACACCCTCGTGCTGGCCTGCGCCCGCCTCGAGGACGAAGCGGGCTTCGACGCCGCGTGCGCGCGCTTCTCGCGCCAGGAGAGCGCCTGGTCGCACCTGGCGCGGACGCTGCTGCTCTACAAGCTCGACCGGATGAGCGCGGCGCGCCGGGCCCTGCGCGGCTACGCCGAGCTGTGCGCGGGGGGCGCCTATGCGCTGCTGAGGCCCACCTACGTCGAGACGTACCTGCCCGACCGGCAGGATGCCGCGCCCTGCAGCTTCGAGGAGTGCCTGCTCGCGGTGTGCGAGGCGGAGCCCATCATCGCCGACGTGCCCGACTTCATCCCCTGGTGCCAGGAGCAGGAGTGGCTGGTCGAGGGCGCGCGCCGCTTTGCCCAGGGGCGAGACCTAGACTGGTAGCATCCGCGGTGGGGCGGGGCGGGCACGCCGCTTAAGAAACGCGGCTCATCCTGAGGCGCGGGCCCGCCGCGCTTAAAGATTGCGCCTCATCCGGAGAAGCGGGCTCGCTGCGCTTAAGGATTCGCCTCCGTCCGGAGAAGCGGGCTCGCCGCGCTTAAAGATCGCGCCTCATTCGAGAAAATGACGCCGCCGCGCTTAAGAAACGCGTCCTGTCCAGGGGCGCCTCCCGTCCACGCGAGGCATTCCCTCCGGATGGGCGGCAAATGCTAAGCACCGCTCGTCCTTCTCGCCGGATGAGGCCGATTTGTTAAGCATGCCAGCGCCGATTTTCCGGACGGGGCAAAAAGATTAAGCGAGAAGAACGGGCCCTCCCGGACGGGAGGCGATTGTTAAGCAGCGGGCCGCCGGCCCTCCCGGACGGGACGCGATTGTTAAGCAGTCGCCCGGTGCGCGACGCAAAAGGCCCGGGCCGCGCGGGACGGTCCGGGCCGAGACGTCGTGGTGCCCCCAACGGGAGTCGAACCCGTGTCGTCGCCTTGAAAGGGCGATGTCCTAGGCCACTAGACGATGGGGACGCGCAGCAGAGTATACCAGAGGCTAGACGAGAAGAACGTCGGGCCCAAACCCATGCTCAAGACGTCGCCTAGGGGCGGTGGGACTCCGCGTTCGCAAAATCAGCGAACGCGCCGGCTTCGGAGGCCTCCGGCCTCCTCGCCCGCTCGCTACGGACGCTCTCGCGTCCGCTTAACGCTCGCGCCCTCTCGGGTTCGAGTCCGTGCACTCAACTCGTCGCTGGTAGGGGCGGTGGGACTCGAACCCACAATCCTTGCGGCCGAAGATTTTAAGTCTCCTGCGTATGCCAATTCCGCCACGCCCCCGCGACGACAGATACCATCCTAGCTCAGCGGGCGCATCGTGGGCTTCCAGATCACCGGGGACTCCGCGCCGGTCAGCGCGGCCGCGGCGGTGGTCGCCAGGCCGAAGAGCAGGTCGGACTCGCTGGCGATGAGCTCCTCGAAGCCCGTCTGGCGCATGAGCTCCAGAACGGCGACCGCCCCGCCCAGGATGACCGGGGCGCGCTTGGCCTGAAGGCCCGGCAGCTCGGCGCGCTGCTCGACCGTCATGCCGGCGAGGCGCCCCTCGAGCTCCTCGACCTTCTCGCGAGAGAGCCGTCCCAGGTGGACGCGCGTGGGGTCATACGGGTCGAGGCCCAGGCTCACGGCAACGAGGCTCGTCACCGTTCCGCCGCACACGACGAGGTGCTCGGGCGCGCCCTCGGCCGCCCGCGCGGCGCCCGCCGCAAAGAGGCCGCCCTCGGCGATCGCCGGGGCAAAGGCCTTTGCCGCAAAGGCGTGCGCGGCGTCGAGGTCGTCTGCGGACGGAAGGGGCCCCGCGGAGAGGAACTTCTCGGTCACGCGACGGCAACCCACGTCGATGGAGCGAACAAACCCGAGGTCAAGGGCACCGTCGCGGCGCAGCGACCCCAGGGCGAGCTCCGTCGAGCCGCCACCGTTATCCGCCACGAGGATGCGCTTGCCGGGGAAGTCGCGCGCCACGCCCAAAAACGTGAGGGCGCCCTCGATCTCGCCGGGGATGACCAGCGGGTCGAGGCCCAGCGAGTCGAGCGCCGCGCCGAGCTCGGCCGCGTTCTCGGCGTCGCGCGCCGCGCTCGTGAGCGTGCAGCACACCGCTTCTGCATGGGCGTCGCGGGCGGACTCCACGTAGCCGCGCACGCAGGCAAAGACGCGCTCCATGGCGCCCTGCGCGAGCCGGCCGGTCGCGTCCACCCCCTCGCCCAGGTTGCAGATCTCCGAGTGCTTGGCGAGGCGCAGCACGCGCCCCTCCTCGACGTCCGCCACGGCGAGGCGCGCGGTCACGGTGCCGATGTCGATGCAGGCTACGCGGGGCATTACTCCTCCTCGTGATACTGGAACACGAAGTCGCCCAGCGAGAGGTACCACGGGAGGCTCTGCTCGGGCTGCTCGTCGCCCTCCTCCTCGGGAAGGCCGACGGCGGTCACGCCGGACTCGCCCTCCGTGACGTAGCCGCGCTTGCGGGCCTCGTCCTCGATGCCCTCGCGGGTCTGGAGCTGGTCGATGTCGTGCTGGTACTCGTCGATGCTGGCGGTGAGGCCGTCGAGCGTGGCCTGGTTGAGCATCTGCTCGCGCCACGCGGCGTACAGGCCCTGGGCCGGGCCGTACAGCGTGACCAGGACGATCAGCGTCACGACGGCGACGACGAGGGGCGTGCGCGCCTTCCCGAGGCTCGCCGCGACGCCCTTGGCGCGCTCCGCGAGGGAGCCGGCGCGCGACGGGCCCGCGGCCGTCTTGGAGGGCTTTGACGTCTTCGCGCCCTTTGCCGCAGGGCGCCTCCCGACGCCCTGGGAGGCCCTGCCCGCCGGACGGCGCACGGCCCGGGAGGCCGTCGCGGCGCTCTTCTGCCTCCTCGTGGAGGCCGTCAACGTTCTCTCGCTCATGCCCGTTCGTTTCTCTCTTGATTTTGGCGGGGCGGCGGCGCACGGCCGCTCTCACCCCGTTATACCAGACGGCGCCGCGGGCGACGGGCGCGTCAGGACATCTCCTCTTCCTTCGCACGGTCCCAGAGCTCGTTCATGCGCCCCGTGCCCAGGTCCTCAAGGTCGGCCCCGTCCTCGCGGGCGAGCGCCTCCATGCGCGCCCAGCGCGCCCTGAACTTGCGGTTGGCGTGGGCGAGCGCCTCCTCGGCGTCGATCCCCTCCCAGCGCGCCACGTTCACCAGCGAGAAGAGCAGGTCGCCAAACTCCGCGGCGCGCTCGGAGGAGCCCGGCGCCTCGCGCTCGAACTCCGCGCGCTCCTCGGCGACCTTGTCCCAGACCGCGGCGACGTCGGGCCACTCAAAGCCCGCCTTCGCCGCGCGCTTGGAGATCTTCTGGCACTGCATGAGCGCCGGCAGGGCGCGCGGCACGCTGTCGAGAAGACCCTGGGGCCGCTCGTCCTTCTCGCCCGACGCGGCGCGCTCCGCAGCCTTGACCTCGTCCCAGATGTCCTGGACCTCGTTGCCGTCACCGGCCGCCACATGCTCGCCGAAGACGTGCGGGTGGCGGCGCACGAGCTTCTCGTTGAGGCCGTGGATGACGTCGTCGATCGAGAAGGCGCCCTCGTCGGCCGCGATCTGCGCGTGAAGGACCACCTGCTCGAGCACGTCGCCGAGCTCCTCGGCCAGGTGCGCGTCGTCCCCGGCCTCGATGGCCTCCACCGCCTCGTAGGCCTCCTCGACCATGTGCTTGGTGATGGAGCGGTGCGTCTGCTCGCGGTCCCACGGGCAGCCGTCGGGCTGGCGCAGGCGCCACATCGTGCGCACCAGTCGGTCGAACTCGGGGTGAGCGGACGGCGCGCCGGGGCGTGCGGCGTTCTCGGCATCCACGCGATCTGCTGTCTTTGACATCTGGCTCCTCCGTCTGTCAATTGGGGACAGTCCCCAACTAACAGAAATCTTTTATGTGAATTGGGGACTGTCCCCAATTGACAGAACGCGGAGGGCGGCCTGCTCGGGGGCGAGCTCCAGCTCCCGGCCGTCCTCGAGGCGCACCGTCGCGCGCCCCCAGACGTCGACGCCGGCGAGCGTCCCGCGCGCGACGACGCGAGCGCCGCGCAGCACCTCGACCTGCTCGCCCATGCCGAGAAGAACGTCAAAGTAGTCGCCCAGCACGGAGGCCAGCGGCCCCGCGACGCCGCGGCCGGCGGCGTACTCCCCCGCCCAGGCGTCCACGGCACCCGCGGCCGCACGCTCGAGCGCGGCGGCGTCGAGGACCCCGCCCTCGTCCCACGTGAGGTCGCAGCGCACGAAGACGCCCTCGTCGTCGTAGCCGGCGCGCGCGTCAACGTAGACGAGCGGCTCGCCCTCCGCCGAGACCACGCCGTGCGGCCAGGAGAGCCGCGCGCCGAGCTCGCGCGCCACGCCGAGAGCGCACACGTAGGGCGCGCCCGTCACAAACCCCATGGGAACCGCCGGTCGCAGGATGAGCGACGTCCCTACTCCCATGCGACCTCCCCCAGGTCGGCCGTCACGTGGCCGACGCGCTCCTCGCGCGGGGCGACCTCGACGCCCGCGTGGGCGAGGAAGCGCTCCGGGCTGTGCATGAGGTCCTCCATGGGAACGATGACGTAGTCGCGCTCGCCGAGGCGCGGGTGCGGCAGCGTCAGGCGCGCGCCGGCGTGGCGCTCGCCCTCGACCCACACGAGGTCGCAGTCGATCGTGCGCGGGCCCGAGCCCGGTTTTCTGGGGTCGCGGTCCTTCTCGCGCATCCTGCCGAGCTCGTCCTCGACCTCGAGGAGCTTGCCCATCAGCACGAGCGGGTGGAGCTCGGTGCGAATCTCGGCGACGGCGTTTGCCACGGGCGTGGCGATGCCGTAGGCGGGCTCGGTCTCGTAGGCATGGCTCACGCTGACCACGCAGGTGAGGGGAATCTCGTCGATGAGCTGCACCGCGCGCGCGATGTTGCCCACGCGGTTGCCCACGTTGGAGCCCAGGCTCACAAAGCCCTGGCGCGGGTCCTTGTGGGAGACGGCCCAGTAGGCGTTCACGGCCTGGGCCGCGCCGGCGACGTCGTGGACGCGCAGGATGCGCGCGCCGTTCTCGATGGCGGAGATGCAGACGCCCGCCGTCGCGGCGTCGCGGGCGGCGGCGTCGCTCACGCCGGAGAGCGCCCCGACGAAGCGCTTGCGCGACACGGCGCACACGAGCGGGTAGCCCATCGACGCCATGGAGCGCGTCGAGCGCTGGATGACCACGTCCTCGTCGGCGTACTTGTCAAAGCCCGCGCCCGGGTCCATGCAGATTCGGTCGTGGCTGACGCCGGCGCGCTGCAGCGTGCGCGCCTGGTCGCCGAGAAACCCCATGACCTGGCGCATGATCGGCGCCTCCTCGGGCAGCGTGAAGCGGCGCTGGGAGAGGACCGGTCGGGGCAGCGCGCTGCCGTTCGGCCGGCTCTGGTCGAGGGTGACCTGGCGGCGCGGGGCGCGCGTGCCCAGCCCGTCGCGGTTCCAGTGCATGACGATGCAGCCGCAGGAGGTGTCCGCCGCCACCTTGACCATCTCGGGGTCGGTGAAGCCCGAGACGTCGTTGACGATGGCGGCCCCCAGGCGCACGCACATGCGCGCCACGTCGGCGTGGCGCGTGTCGATGGAGACGACCGCGCCCGCCTCGACCAGCGCGCGGACCACGGGGACCACGCGCTGCGCCTCGACCTTGGACGAGACGGGCGTGTGACCGGGGCGCGTGGACTCCCCGCCCACGTCGATGATGTCGGCGCCCTCGTCGAGCATCTGGAGGCCGCGGGCGATGGCGGCCTTCTCGTCGAGGTTCTCGCCCCCGTCCGAGAAGGAGTCGGGGGTCACGTTGAGAATGCCCATGATTCGTGGGCGCGCGAGCGAGATCTCGTGGGCGCCGCAGTGCCAGGTAGCGAAGTTCTCTCGGAGCATGACTTCCCCTCTCGGGCCGACTCGGTATCCGTCCATTGTACCCGGGCGCGCGGCAATGAGGACGGGTTCAATCACCGTCGGCCTGACCCAAGCGGGTCGCCGCCGGACCCTCAGAAGTCAAACGCCGCGGCGATGTCGCAGGCGCAGACGAGGTCCGCGCCGGAGTCCGCAGGGGTGGGGTCGCGGTTGACAATCACGAGGTCGGAGCCCTGGAAGTAGTCCACGAGCCCTGCCGCCGGATACACCACGAGCGACGTGCCGCCAATGACCAGCAGGTCGGCGCGGGAGATCGCCTGGACGCTGGCGAGAAGGACGCGCTCGTCGAGCTGCTCCCCGTACAGCACCACGTCGGGCTTCACCAGGCCGCCGCACTTCTCGCATCGGGGCACGCCCTCGGACTCGAGGACCCACGCCGCCGAGTAGGTGGCGCCGCACCGCTGGCAGACGTTGCGGTGCACCGACCCGTGCAGCTCAAAGACCGTGCGGGACCCAGCCGCCTGGTGGAGGCCGTCGATGTTCTGCGTGACCACGGCGGCGAGGTGCCCCTCGTGCTCGAGCTCGGCGAGCTTCTCGTGCGCGCGGTTGGGGCGCGCCCCCAGGCAGATCATCCGCTCCCGGTAGAACTGGTAGAACTCCTCGGTGTGGGAGACAAAGAAGCCGTGGCCGAGCATCTCCTCGGGCGGATACCGGAAGTGCTGGCGGTAGAGGCCGTCGGCGCTCCTGAAGTCGGGAATGCCGCTCGCCGTGGAGACCCCCGCCCCGCCAAAGAAGACGGCGCTTCTCGCCCTTCCAAACCGATCGGCGAGCTCCGCCGCGGCCTCGCGCGGATCTGAAACCATGCGTGACATGTGCGACCCCCTCGTCTCTGCTGCCCCCTCCCATGGTAGCCCCGCCCCGGCACATGATGGAGAATCCGTCGGCGACGGTTCGGGGGACGGCGTTTGGGGAAGAACAAGCTTCATGCGCAACGAATGACGGGCGGCCGGCTGCGTCATGTCAGAAGGAGGTTCGCATGGAGTCACCTGTCAGCAACGTGTTTGACTGCGCCCTCGTCTTTGAGGGCGGCGGCTACCGCGCGAGCTACACCTGCGCCTTTGCCAACGTTCTTCTTGAGCAGGGCATCTACTTCGACTACGTCTGCGGCCTCTCGGCCGGGGCGAGCAACACCGTCAACTACCTCTCGCGCGACCGCAAGCGCGTGCGCGAGGCGTTCATGACCGACGGCCCGGCGCGCGGGCTCGTCGGGCTTCGCTCGCTGCTGCGCGGGCGCGGCTACTTCGACGCCGACGCCCTCTACGAGGGCGCCCTGCGCGACGGCACCCTCGTCTTCGACTGGGAGACGTTTGCCGCCAACCCGGCGCGCCTGCGCATCCAGGCGTTTGAGCGCGACACCGGGCGCACGGTGCGCTTTGGCCGCGAGGACATGACCGACGCGATGCGCATGATCGACCTCGTCCGCGCCAGCTCCACGCTGCCCGGCATGATGAGGCCGCTCGAGGTCGACGGGCGCGTGCTGCTGGACGGCGGCCTGGGCACCGGCGCGGGCATCCCCGTGTGCATGGCGGAGGACGACGGCTTCGAGCGGTTTGTCTTCGTCGCCACGCGCCCCCGCGGCTACCGCAAGAAGGAGCCCGGCGCCAAGGACGCGCAGATGTTCAAGGCCGTTGCCAAGGACCACCCCTATCTCCGCAAGGCGCTGCTCACGCGCTGGGAGCGCTACAACGCGGCGATCGAGCACGTGGAGGAGCTCGCCGCCCAGGGCAAGGCGCTCATCCTCTACCCCGACGAGATGCCGGTGGAAAACGCCACGGTCAGCCCGCGCAAGCTCGCCGCCGCCTACGACGCCGGACATGCGCAGTACGCGCGCGAGATGCCGCGCGTGCGCGAGTTCCTGTTTGGCTCGGCAACCGGCGGGCCGCAGCCCGACGACCCCGACCAGGGGACCGGCTACATCACGCTGGGCTAGGCGACCGCAAAGCGCCGGCGGGTTTTGCTCGAGCAAAACCCGGACCCTCGCCGCTCCGCGTTACGTTTCCGCAGCTCGCCGTTCTTCTCGCCTATCGAGAAGAACGGCGAGCTCGTACATTTCTCGATAGGCTCTGTACGAGCTACACGTTTGGCAGGCTTTCCCAGCTCACGAGGACCTTTGCGCGGAGCTCGCGCTGCGCCCGCCTCTCGCGCTCGCTCTTCTCCCGATACTCCGCGCCGATCTTCTCCGCCAAGAAGCGCGAGAAGACCTCAAAGCGGGAGGCGTCCGCCATCTGCGCGTACGTGAGCTGAATCACCTCAATGCCCATCATCTGGAGGGCCGTGGCCCGATCGGCGTCACGCGCGGAGCTCTTGGCGCCGAAATGGTGGGACGCGCTCTGACACTCAACGTCAACGCCCCGCTCCCCGCACTCCCAGAAGAGGTCGCAGTAGCAGGCTCCCTGCCGACACACCCGACGCGCGTCCACGGAGAGCTGGACGCGGCGATTGTGCATGAGCTCACCATACCCCTCGCCGCCATGGGCGGGCACTTCGGCGAGCAGCATCCCCGCCTGGACCTCAAAAGGCGACGCCGCGCCGACCCGCGCAAGAAGCGAGGCCTTGGCAAGGCATGACCTCCCCCTCGACGGGGCGTGCGCGAGATGCGCCCGCAGCGCCGCGGCATCCAGCAGGGGCGGACGCGACCAGAGCCCGGTCAGCCCACCATCGTTGTCGCGCGCCGCCCTCCACCCGCAGTATGCCGGGAGCCTGTCGGCGTCCGCCAGCCCCTGCAGCGCCGCCGCCAGCGGCCCGGGAGGCTGATAGACCGAGAAGGTCCCCATGAGCTCCGAAAGAAGCAAGGCCACCCGCACGGGATTCGTCCGTACCGCAAGCTGTTGAACGGCAAGCACGGGCGAGAAGACCGCGACGCCTTCGTCGACGTGGCACATGGCTCCCGCGGGCAGTGCCTCGCTCCAGACGCGCGGGCGAATGATGGCGGAGGGCCGCCGGTCACGCGGGAGAGTGGACAGCACGTCCACGGGGCCGCCGAACTCCGTGGACAGAAGCGCCGTCGAACCGCCGAGGCGCTGCCCCGCCGGACCGTAGTGCGCGCGGGAGCCCCCGGGCCCGTACGCCCGATCAAAGAGCAGCGATGCCGCCCGAAGGTTGGCGCGCAGCCGAGCGAGGTCGGCAGCGCTCAACAGGTTGCGCAACAGCGAGTCGTCCTCCCGGCCCGAGGCCAGAAGGTGCGCTATTGGCGGCGTGCGCCAATAAAGGAACGCGGATCTGTCGCAGATGATCGTCTCCATGGGACGACGCTATCACCGCCGTGGGGGCGCCGCGCGGGACGCGGGGGCATGCGAGCGCACCAAAACAAAGATATGTGCGAGCTAATTTGCCCTTCTCCTCGACGGACATTCTCGCGACCTGCGGAAACGATGAGACGATGCGCGAAAAAGTGCTCGTTGGTCGTACAAAAGTCAAAAGTGGGCGCACGGCGATAGCTTCGGCAAACCTTCGCAGACGGCGCCAAAGCGCCGGCGGGCGGCAAACGGGTAAGATGACGGGGACCCCAAACGGAAGGACCCCCATGCCCGACACCCCCGCGCGCGAGCTGAGGCTCGTCTCCTGGAACGTCAACGGCCTGCGCGCCGTCATGAAGAAGGACCCGAGCTTCGTCGACGTGGTGGAGGCCACGGGCGCCGACGTCTTTGCCGTCCAGGAGACCAAGCTCCAGGAGGGCCAGATCGACCTCGACCTGCCCGGCTACCACCAGACCTGGAGCTACGCCGAGCGCAAGGGGTACTCCGGCACCGCCGTCTTCAGCCGCGAGGAGCCGCTGCGGGTCATCAACCACATCGGCGCGCCGGAGGCCGACGACGAGGGCCGCGTCTGCGCGCTCGAGTTCCCGGGGTACTGGTTCGTGGACGTCTACACGCCCAACGCGCAAAACGAGCTCGCGCGCATCGAGACGCGCCTCGCCTGGGACGCGGCGTACCGCGACTTCCTCGTGGGGCTTGCCGCCGAGAAGCCCGTGGTGACCTGCGGGGACTTCAACGTCGCGCACAACGAGATCGACCTCAAGAACCCCGGCCCCAACCGGGGCAACGCGGGCTTTTCCGACGAGGAGCGCGAGAGCTTCACGCGCCTGCTCGACGCGGGCTTCACCGACACCTTCCGCGCGCGCCATCCCGACCTCACGGGCGCCTACAGCTGGTGGAGCTACCGCTTCAACGCGCGCAAGAACAACGCCGGCTGGCGCATCGACTACTTCCTCGTCTCAAACGACATCGCCGACCGCGTGACCGGTGCATCGATCCTCTCCGAGGTGTACGGCTCCGACCACTGCCCGGTGGAGCTCACGATCGAGCTGTAGCGGACGTCGTACAAACTCACCCGAGAAATGTACGGGCACCTCGTTCTTCTCGTCTGGCGAGAAGAACGCTGAGCTGGGAAAAGTTCGGGCGGCATTCTGCCGCGGCAGGATTGCTCGAGCAAAAGTCGCGCGGGCTTGCGCGGCGCGGGGCCGCCGGCGCCTAGAGCTCCGGCACGTCGAGCCCCGCCCCCGCCATCGCGGCGAGAAACGCCTCGGCCGAGCGCGTGGCGACGAGCTCCTGCGGAAAGCCGATCTCCTCGAGCAGCGCGAGCGCGCAGGGCGTGCGGCCAACGGCGGCGCAGACGTGGGCGTCGGTGTTGACGACGACCTGGCAGCCGAGCTCGGCGCACGTCTCGGCGATGGCGCGGCAGCTCGACCAAGTGCGCCCGTCGCGCCGCGCGGCCTCGAGGCTGTGCTCGTTGATCTCGATGAGCTTGCCGAGGCGCGCGGCCTCGCCCACGACCTCCCGGACGTCAAAGGGCACGCCCGCGCGCCCCGTGTGGCCGAGCACGAGCACCTTGGGCTGGGCGAGCGCCCCGAGGTACATCTGCGTGGTCCGCTCGAGCGACGCGCCGTCGGCGAAGTTCTTGTAGTGGACGCTCGCGATGACGTAGTCGCAGTTTGGCGTCGCGCGCGCATAGAGGGTCGAGGGCCTGCGAGCCGGACGACCGGTGATGTCGGCGTCGACCTCTATCTCCTGGCCGAAGAGCCCGCCCTCGAGCGTGCGGATGTCCGCCTCCATGCCGTGGAGCAGCCGCACGCCCTCCCAGACGCGCGGCAGGACGCCCATGTTGATGAAGTGCTGGTAGTCGCGCAGGTCGGCGTGGCCCAGGTCCGTGCCCGGGAAGAGCATGTCGCTGAAGTGGTCCGTCACACCCAAAAGCTCCAGGCCCGCGTCGCGCGCGGCGAGCACGTTCTCGCGCACCGTCGAGTACGCGTGGCGCGAGTAGAGCGTGTGCGTGTGGACGTCACAGCGGTTCTCGAGCATGGTCCTCCTCAAAATGATACGAAGGGACTGTCTCTTCGTATCATCGGTAGCTGGCGGCAAGCTTGGCCCAGGCGGGCAGGGAGTTCACGATGGTCTCGTAGGAGACGCAGTAGCCCACGCGCACCCAGCCCGGGCAGCCAAAGGAGTCGGACGGGACGGGCAGGAGCTCGAGCGCCTTGGCGCGCTGGAAGAAGGCCTCGGCGTCGGGCTCGAGCGCCTTGACCCAGAGGTAGAACGCGCCCTCGGGCTCGACGAACTCATAGTCCAGGCGGGAGAGGCCCTCGGTGAGCGCGGCGCGGTTGCGCGCGTAGGCCTCGACGTCGCTGGGCACGTCCACGCAGTCCGCCAGGACGCGCTGAAAGAGCGCCGGAGCGCACACGAAGCCCAGCTTGCGGCCGGCGCCGGCAATGGCCAGGACCAGGTCGTCATGGTCGGGGTTGGCAGGCGGAACGAGCACCCAGCCGATGCGCTCGCCAGGCAGCGAGAGGCTCTTGGAGTAGCTGTAGCAGACGATCGTGCGGTCGTAGACGGCGGGCACCCAGGGAACCTCCGCACCGTAGGTGATCTCGCGGTAGGGCTCGTCGGCCACGAGGTAGATGGTGGTGCCGAGGCGCTCCTCGGCGTCGCGCAGCGCGCCGGCGAGCGCGTCGAGGTTGGCGCGCGAGTAGACCGAGCCCACGGGGTTGTTGGGCGAGTTGATGACCACGGCCTTGGTGCGCTCCGTGACCGCCGCGGCGACGGCGGCGGCGTCGACCTGGAACGTGGCGGGGTCGGCGAGCACCTCCACGCAGGTGGCGCCGGCGGTCTCGATCCAGACGCGGTACTCGGGGAAGTACGGGGCGATCACGATGACCTCGTCGCCGGGGTTGACGATCGCGTGGAAGGTGATGGAGAGCGAGGCCGCCGCGCCGCAGGTGAGGTAGAGGTCGCCGGCGCTCGCCGCGCCCTCGCCGAAGCGGCGGGAGAGGCTCGCCGCCACAGCCTCGCGCACGGCGGGCAGGCCGTTTGCGGGCGTGTAGCCGTGGAGCTGCGTCGCGGGAAGGGCGAGGCTGCGCTCGATCGAGGCGCGCACCTCGTCCGGGGCGGGGATGGAGGGGTTGCCCAGCGAGAAGTCAAAGACGTTCTCGGCGCCGATCTCTGCCTTGCGCGCCCCGGCGTAGGCGGCGATCTCGCGGATGGAGGACTTCTGCGCGCCGTATGCGCGGCTCTTCTCGTTGATGGACATGGGCGGCCCCCTTCGACGATGCTGACTGCGCACCATTGTACGCGGAAGGGGCAGGGCGGCTGCGAAGGGTTCCGAGTTTGAAATGGTTTTGGGGGCAGTGACCCAAATGGGGACAGGATACTTTTGGGACATTGAGAGCATGTCCCAAAAGTATCCTGTCCCCATTTGGGTCACTGCCCTCATTTGGGCCTAGCGCTGCGGCTCCTCGTCCTTCTCGCCCGCCTCGTACTCCTCCCAGCGACCGTCGAGCAGGGCCTCCACGGCCGCGCCCTCCACGGTCTCGCGCTCGAGGAGCACGCGCGCCATCGTGTCCATCTGGTCGCGACGGGCGTCCAGCACCGATCGCGCCCGGTCGTGGCCGGTGCGCATGATGCGCTCCACCTCGTCGTCGATGCGCTTGGCGGTCTCGGCGGAGTAGTCCTGGTGGTTGGCGTAGTCGCGGCCCAGGAAGACCTCGTGCTGCGCCTCGCCAAAGACCTGCGCCCCCAGCTCGTCGCTCATGCCGTAGCGCGTGACCATGGTCCGCGCGAGCTTGGTGGCCCGCTCGAGGTCGTTGGAGGCGCCGGTGGTGACGTCGTCGCAGAAGAGCTCCTCGGCCGTGCGGCCCGCGAGCAGCACCGCGATCTGGTCGAGCATGCCGTCGCGCGTCTCGAGGAAGTGGTCCTCCTCGGGCACCTGCATCGTGTAGCCCAGCGCCTGGCCGCGGCTCACGATGCTGATCTTGTGGACGGGGTCGGAGTTCTCGAGGACGTGCCCCACGAGCGCGTGGCCCGACTCGTGGTAGGCGATGACGCGCCGCTCGCGCTCGGTGATGATGCGGCTCTTGCGCTCGGGGCCCGCCATCACGCGCTCCATGGCCTCCTCGACCTCCCCCGCGCCGATGGCGCAGAGGTGGCGGCGCGCCGCGAGCAGCGCGGACTCGTTCATGAGGTTGGCGAGGTCGGCGCCCGTGAAGCCCGGCGTGATCTTGGCCAGGCGGGCAAAGTCGACGTCGTCGGAGAAGGGCTTGCCCTCGGCGTGGACGCGCAGGATCTTCTCGCGACCGCACACGTCGGGGCGGTCCACGGTGACGCGCCGGTCGAAGCGGCCCGGGCGCAGCAGCGCGGGGTCGAGGATGTCGGGGCGGTTGGTGGCGGCTATGAGGATGACCGAGGAGTTCTCCTCGAAGCCGTCCATCTCGACGAGCAGCTGGTTGAGGGTCTGCTCGCGCTCGTCGTGCCCGCCGCCCAGGCCCGCGCCGCGCTGGCGTCCCACCGCGTCGATCTCGTCGATGAAGACGATGCAGGGGGCGGCCGCCTTGGCCTGCTTGAAGAGGTCGCGCACGCGCGAGGCGCCCACGCCCACGAACATCTCCACGAAGTCAGAGCCGGAGATCGAGAAGAACGGCACGCCCGCCTCGCCGGCCACGGCCTTGGCCAGCAGCGTCTTGCCGGTGCCGGGCGGGCCCACGAGCAGCACGCCGCGCGGGATGCGCGCGCCCATCTTGTGATAGCGCTCGGGTTCGGCGAGGAAGTCGCGTATCTCCTGGAGCTCCTCGACCGCCTCGTCCACGCCGGCGACGTCGGCGAACGTGACCTTGGGGCGCTCCGCCTCCGTGGTGAGCGCCTTGGTCTTGGCAAACGACATGGTCTTGTCGTTTTGGTTGGACATGCGGCTCATGTAGTACACGAACACGCCAACGAGCAGCAGCGTGGGCACCACCGAGACGAGCACGGTCTCGAGCAGGCCCGAGTCGCTCGTGTCGATGCGATAGGTGACGTCGGGGTGCTCGGCCATGAGCTCGGCGAGCGAGTCCTCGCCCACGTACACGCTCGTGTAGTTGACGAGGGCGTCCTCGTTCCCCCTGGCGGCGTCGTCGCGCCAGTAGGAGCCCGAGACGCTCCCGTCCTCGGTCTTGAACGAGACGCTGTCCACGCGGTCGTCCTTCACGGCGGTCACGAACTCGTTGGTGGCGAGCGCGTCGGTGGTCTTGCCGCCGCCAAAGCCGCCGGTCCCCGCCGAGAAGATGAGGTACAGGACTATCGCGACCACGACGGCGCTCGTGATGGCCGCCGAGCGCGGGCGCCCCTCGGGGCCCGCAGGGCCGAGCGGGTAGTTGTTCTTGTCGGACAAGCGTCTCTCCTTGCATGGGACCTGACGGGCCGGCGGGCGCCGGCGTCAGGGAGTCGGTGCTACTTGTAGACCTCGGGCTTGAGGATGCCGATATAGGGCAGGTTGCGGTAGCGCTCGGCAAAGTCGAGCCCGTAGCCCACGATGAACTCGTCGGGCACGTGCGCGCCAACGTAGCGCGGCTTGACGGCCGGCGTGTTGCCGGGGACGTCCTTGACGAGAAACGCCGCCACCTCGACCGAGGCGGGGCCGCGGCCCTTGAGCAGGTCGATGAGGTAGGACAGGGTGAGGCCGGAGTCGAGGATGTCCTCCACGATCAAGACGTCGCGCCCCTCGATCTTGGTGTCCAGGTCCTTGACGATGCGCACCACGCCCGAGCTCTTGGCGCCGTCGCCGTAGCTCGAGACCGCCATGAAGTCGATCCCGATCGGGCAGTCGATCGCGCGCATGAGGTCGGCCATGAAGACCACCGCGCCGCGCAGCACGGCGACGACCAGCGGGTTCTTGTCGCCATAGTCGCGCGTGATCTCCTCGCCCATGCGGGCCACGATGTCGCGGATCTCGTCCTCGCCGAGCAGGATGCCCTTGACGTCCGGATGCAGCTCCTCCATTGCGCTCCCCTTCCTCGTGCACGCTCACGATTCGCCGAGAGGGGCCGCGTGCCCCTCGTCCTGTGCCAGGGTCAATTCTAGCAGCCACCTCGTCTGCGGCGTGCACCGCGCGCGCTCGTCGGCACGGATGCCCGCGACCCACACGACCGGCCCGGTGGGCGCGGCGTGGACGACGGGCACGAGCGCCCGCTCCTCGAGCGGCACGCGCGCCTCCCCCACGAGGTCGGAGAGCTTCTTGGACTGGCCGTGCATCCCCAGGGGGCACAGGACCTCGCCCGCGTGCGGGGCGCTCACCCAGAGCCTGCCCCCGCGCGCCGGGTCGACGCCGGCGGACACGGCGTCGAGCAGGACGGAGTCCCCCGACCACTCCAGGGCGTGGGCGCGCGCGAGCGCGGCGACGTCGACGCCCGCCGGCACCTGTCTCACGCGGGCGAGAAGGACCCGCCCCCCGGGCAGCTCCAGGCGGCCGGGGACCTTGAGCCACGCGGCCACGAGGCTCTGCGGCGCGCGGCGCGAGCGAACGGCGAGCAGGCCGTGGTCGACGCGGGCCTCGGCGCCCAGCGGCACGTTGGTGGAGCCGGCGCCCGCGGCCACGGCCTCGAGCACCGATGCCACGTGCCGCGCCTCGAGGCGGGCCTCGGGGCAGACCGCCAGGACGGCCGCGCGCACGACGCGGCGGGCGACGGCAACCTCGGTCGCGGCAAGGCGTGCCGCGTCGAGCACCAGCAGGCCCTCGCCCTCCTCGCGCGTGAGGTCGCGCAGGGCCCGGGCGGAGACGGCGGTGAGGTAGGCGTCCTCGTCGGAGAGGATGTCGCAGGTCGTGGAGAGGCTCGCCACCACGCGCGGGTTGCGCCGCAGCGCCACGGGCATGACCTCGTGGCGCACGAAGGCGCGCAGGTAGCGCGTGTCGGCGTTGGTGTCGTCCTCGCGCCAGACGATGCCCCGCATGCGCAGCAGGTCGCAGAGCTCGGCGTGGGTACGGTCGAGCAGGGGGCGCACGATGCGGTTGCGGCGGCGCGGGATGGACGAGAGGCCCGCGGCGCCGGTGCCGCGGATGGCGTTCATGAAGAAGGTCTCGGCGCGGTCGTCGGCGGTGTGGGCCGTGAGGATGCGCGCGGCGGAGCGGGGCGTCCCAAACTCCGCCGAGAGGTCGTTGGCGAGGCGCGTGGCCTCGGCGTAGCGGGCGATGCGGCCCGCGTTCTCCACGTTGCCGTCGCCCTCGGCCGCGAGCTCGCCAACGTCGACGCGCCGGATCGTGCACGGAATGCCAAAGCGGGCGGCGAGGTCGCGCACGAACTCCTCGTCCTCCTCGGCGTCGATGCCGCGCAGGCCGTGGTTGACGTGCAGGACGTGAAGGCGCTCCCGGGCGATGCGCGCCGGGCCGCGGCCGTCGTCGATGTCCAGCGTCGAGGTGGCGGCCAGGACGAGAAGGGCCGTCGAGTCCGCGCCGCCCGAGACCATGAGCACGACGGGGGCGGAGAGCCCCTCGTCCGGCCGCCCGCTCGGGCGCTCGAAGCGACTCCTGGCAGAGGCGTATCGACGGGAAACGCTCGGCATGCACCACCTCCATAACGGCTACCCTAGAAGCTCAGTGTACGCCAGCGAGAGGAGCCCCATGACCCCCGAGATCCATCTTCACGTGCTCGCGAGCGGCTCGAAGGGCAACGCCGCGCTGGTGGAGGGGCCCGGCGGCCTGGTGCTCGTGGACGACGGCCTCTCGCGCCGCGCGCTCGTGGCGCGCGCCGACGAGCTGGGCGTGGACGTCGGGCACGTCGTGGGCGTGATCCTCACCCACGAGCACTCCGACCACGTGGGCGGCCTCACGGTGTTCTGCAACCGCTTCGACGGGCCGCTCTTTGCCACGGCGGGAACGGCGGGGGCGCGACGTTACCTCGCCGAGCTCCCGTTCACGCTAGTCGGCCACGAGGACGAGTTCGAGCTGGCGGGCATGCGGGTGAGGACCTTTCCCACCTCGCACGACGTCGCCGACCCGGTGGGCCTGCGCTTCTCGACCGCAGACGACGCCCTCGGCTTCTGCACCGATACGGGCGAGCTGGGCGAGTGCGCCCTGGAGGCGCTGACCGATGTGCGCATCCTGGCGCTCGAGTCCAACCACGATGAGCGCATGCTCGCCACGGGCGACTACCCCGCCTACCTCAAGGCGCGCGTGGGCGGGCCGACCGGGCACCTCTCCAACGCCCAGGCTGCCCATGCCCTGGGGAGGCTTGTGGGCGAGGACACCGAGACGGTCGTGGCCATGCACCTCTCGCAGGAGAACAACCGGCCGAGCGTCTGCGTGCGCACGCTCGCCGAGGCCGTGGGGGCCGAGGTCGTGCCCGGCGAGGACGGCCGCCCCGAGGCCCGCACGCCCGACGGCCGCCTCACGATCTGCTGCGCCGCCCAGGACTGGCCACTGTCCGTGTGGTAGGACAGGTGGCGGCGGTGATTAGGTGACAATTAAACCTGTCCTAATTGTCACCTAATCACCGCCGCCACCTGCAAAAAACGGGCCGGAGCCCGAGGGCCCCGGCCCGCTGAGTCGCCGCTGACGGCAGAGCTAGTCGATGGAGACCTTGGTGACGTTGGCCTTCTCGACCTGCTTGGGGACGTTCACCGTGAGGACGCCGCCCTCGAGCTTGGCGGTGAGGCCGGCGACGGCCGCGTCCTTGAGGTAGACGCCGCGCGTGGCGCTCCAGTCGGAGGTCTCCTTGTAGAGGTAGTTCTTGCCCTTCTCCTCGTCGGTCTCCTTCTTCTCGACCGAGATGGAGAGGCGCCCCTCGTTGAGCTCGACGTCAATCTCCTCGCGCTTGACGCCGGGCAGCTCAGCGGAGACCACGTACTTGTCGCCCGCGTCCTCGACGTTCATCTTGAAGCTGGACGCCGTGGAGGACAGCGGAGCAAACGGCGCGTCGAAGAAGCTGTCGAGCGCGTCAAACGGCCAGTTGCGCAGTGCGCGCGTGTAACGATCGTACGGAACCATGCTTGCCATAATCGATCACTCCCTTGGTGATTGGTGCCGAGCACCTGTTGCTCACTTTCTCTTGTTCCCCGACAGGCCGGTTCTATGCACGAGACGCGCCATTTTCTTAGCGACACAAACTCATCATATCTAAGTCGTATGCACTTAGATATTGACTATGGGGGCCCGTATGATTTGTATAGATTCGAGCAGAACTCGTCCTTGCCGCAAAGCTGGCATAGAATGGGTGCATTGCTGTATCTGACCGGCACCGGAGGCACCATGGCCAACGAGAACGAGCTCGAGACCACCGACGTCGCGGACGTCAACACGGACGCCGCGCCCACGCCCGAGCCCTACGTGCGCAAGCGCCCGGCGCACCGCACCGTCGAGCCCATCGACGACCTGGCGGAGGACAGGGAGGAAAGCGCGCCCATCGCCCATGACTCCGACTACACCGTCCGCGGCAGCGCCCTCTCGGGGCGCGCCTACCGCCGCTCCCGCGCGGAGGGCCAGCAGCTCCGCCGCGACCTTCACTATGGCCAGTACCTCGAGATTCCCAAGGGCAGGCGCGACATCTTCGTCTCGCGCGAGCGCAAGACGCGCGTGAAGACCTTCTTTGCGCTCGTCGCCGTCCTGGCGCTTCTCGCCGCCGCGGCCTACTTCCTGTGGGAGTACATGCAGACCAACTGGGGCGCCACGGGCTAGTGCCGCCCCGCCCCCTCGGGCATCGCCCCTTTGTCAGGCCCAGGGATCGCGCTCAAAGAGCGGCTCGGGGTCCGGCCTGCGGTCCGAGTAGGGGTCGTAGCCGTCGTCGTCCTCGTTCTCCGCGCGGACAAACTCCTGGTCGGGGGCGTCCTGCGCACGGCGCTTCTCGTCCTTCTCGCTCTTCTTGTCCATGCTTCCTCACTCCACATACAGGTCGGCGTACGCAACGTAGTCGCAGATGCCGCCATCATAGGGCCCCAGGTCAACGTCATCAAAGTGCGCGGCGGGGGCAGCGAGGGCAACCACGCTCGTGCGCCCCTCGGAGCTGCTGATGACGACCGCCCACACGCCGTCCCCCTGACGCCCGTAGCCGCATATGAACTCCAGGTCAGAGGCATCGTCTGAGGCTTCCGCGTCCTTGTCTTCCGCGGCGTTTCCCTCAGCGTCCGCGCCGTCGCCCTCCTCCGCGTCCGCGGCATCTCCCAGCCCCGGCGCCACGATGTCGTCCTGCGTGCAGGTGTCGAGAAGACCGTCGAGGCCGCAGGCCCTCATCACGGCCCGCACGCCCTCCTCCGACACGTGTGCGCCGCCCTCGGGCAGCGTGTCGGCCGAGAACGCGTAGCGCACCCCGCCCACGCCGGCGCCCCCCGACAGGACGTCTGTCTGCGAGCCGCCGGAATAGCGCCCGCTCTCGGGATAGTCGGAGACCTGCAGCAGCTCGCCGTCGGGGCCGGAGTAGGCGGCGTGGGCGTTGCCCGTGGCCGCGAAGATCTCGCCGTACTGGAGGTCGAAGCCCTCCTGCTCGAGGTAGTCCGCGAGCGCCTCGGGCGCAAGGTCGAGGTAGGCCATCAGGTCGAAGGGCTCGTCCGGGTAGGCCACGGCGACCCGCAGCTCGACCGTCGCGCCTTCAGCGACCTCCGCGCCCACAGCGGGGCTCGTCTCCACGACGGTCCCCGCCCGTTCGACGGAGTCGACATAGGTCACGCTCGCCGCAAGGCCGCCCTCCTCGAGCGTCGCCCGCGCCTCGTCAAGCTCCCTGCCGAGCACGTCCGGCACCGTGAAGGAGCGCGCCACCGTGAGCGTGACCTGCTCGCCGGCAGCAAAGGGCTCCCCCTCGCCGGGCGTCACCGCGATCACGGTGCCCGCCGGCTCGCTCGACGCCTCGTAGTCGGTCGTGATGCTCTGGGCGCCGGCCTCGACGAGCGCCTGGCGGGCGGCGCCTTCGTCGAGGCCCACCACCTCGGGGACAACGCGCTCGGAGGCCACCTCGATCACGACGCCGGCAGCCGGGTCGGCGCGAGTCCCGGGCTCCGGGTCGCAGGCGAGCACCGTGCCCACGCCCTGGTCGGTCACGACGGCCTCGACGCTCACGGAAAAGCCAAGCTCCTCAAGCTCCCGCGTGGCCGCATCCTGCGTCATGCCCACGACGGGCGGCACGGTCTTGCCGCCCCAGAGCTCCTGCTCGTAGGTGACATACGCCGCGCCTCCCGCAAGGGCGAGAAGAACCGCGACGATCAGCGCGATCGCCCACCCCGGCAGGCGCCGGCGGCGCTCGGGCAGGCTCTGGACCGGAGAGGGTATGACCACGGGCGCGTTTGCGGAGGTGAGCTCCTCCCCCGCCGCCGCGGGCGCGAAGTAGGGGTCGTCCAGCGCGTCGAGGCCGTCGGGCAGCGGGCCCTCGGAGTCGTCGGCGGGAATCGCGATCGTGGGGAGGTCGTCGGACATCACGTGCGTGGGAGCGTCGTCGACGAGGCGCGTGGCATCCGGGTCCGGGCTCGGCGCCTGCGTCGGAAGGTCCTCGGGCGGCAGCGCGACGGTCTCGTCCCGCAGGTCCTTCTCGGCCTCCCGGCCCTTCGTGCCCTCCGTCGCCATGCCTCCCCCAACCTCTCGTTGAACGTGCCTCTATCCTACCCGACCGGCACGAAAAAGGAGACGAAGGGACTGTCCCTTCGTCTCCTTTTGAGCTACTCCAGGGCGTCGGGCTCGAGGGGCTCGTCGTCTGCGACCCTCGTCTCGCCGGAGCGGCGGCGCTCCGAGGCCGCGTCGTCACGGGCCGCGAACAGGCGCTCGTCGGGCCCAACGTCGATGCGCACCACGTCACCCTCGCCGACGCTGCCGTCGATGATGAGGTTGGCCACGTTGTCCACGACCTGGCGCTGGATGAGGCGCTTGAGCGGACGCGCGCCGTAGACCGGGTCGAGGCCGTCGAGGGCGAGCGACTGCTTGGCGCTCGGCGTGAGCTCGAGCTGGATGCGGTCGCGGTCGAGGCGCGCGCGGACGTCGCGCAGCTGGATGTCGACGATGCGCTCGATGTCGGCGAGCCCGAGGGAGTGGAAGACCACCACGTCGTCGATGCGGTTGAGGAACTCCGGCTTGAAGGTCTGGCGCAGGGCGTCGTTGACCTGGCACTGGACCTCGTCGGGGTCGCTCGAGGCGTTGACGCCGGCGATGAACTGGCTGCCGACGTTGGACGTCATGATGATGATCGTGTTCTTGAAGCTCACCACGCGCCCCTGGCCGTCGGTGAGGCGGCCGTCATCGAGCACCTGCAGCAGGATGTTGAAGACGTCGGGGTGTGCCTTCTCCATCTCGTCGAGCAGGATGACGGAGTACGGGCGGCGCCGGACGGCCTCGGTGAGCTGGCCGCCCTCGTCGTAGCCCACGTATCCAGGGGGCGCGCCGATGAGGCGCTGGACGCTGAACTTCTCCATGTACTCGGACATGTCGATGCGCACGAGCGCGCGCTCGTCGTCAAAGAGGTTCTCGGCGAGCGCCTTGGCGAGCTCGGTCTTGCCCACGCCGGTGGGGCCGAGGAAGAAGAAGCTGCCGATCGGGCGGTTGGGGTCGGAGAGGCCCGCGCGGCTGCGGCGCACGGCGGCCGCCACGGCCGAGACGGCCTCGTCCTGGCCCACGACGCGCTTATGGAGCTCGGACTCGAGGTTCTTGAGCTTGTCCATCTCGCCCTGCATCATCTTGGAGACCGGCACGCCCGTCCACGAGCTCACGACCTCGGCGATCTCCTCGGAGGTGACCTCCTCCTTGAGAAGGCCGCCCTCCTCCTGCTTGGCGGTGAGCGCGGACTCCGCCTCCTCGTACTCGTGCTGGAGCGCGGGAATGGTTGCGTAGCGCAGCTCGGAGGCGCGAGCGAGGTCGCCCTCGCGGGTCACGCGTTCCATCTCGACGCGCGCGTCCTCGATCTTGGACTTGAGGTCCTGCACGCGGTCGATCGCGCCCTTCTCGTTCTCCCAGCTGGCCTTCATGCCGTCGAGCTTCTCGCGCGTGGTGGCGATCTCGCCGCGCAGGGTCTCCAGGCGCTCCTTGCTGGCGGCGTCCTCCTCCTTCATGAGGGCCTGCTCCTCGATCTGCATCTGCGTGAGCTGACGGTCCACGGCGTCGATGTCGGCGGGCATGGAGTCGAGCTCCATGCGCAGGCGGCTCGCAGCCTCGTCAACGAGGTCGATGGCCTTGTCCGGGAGGAACCGGTCCGAGATGTAGCGGTTGGAGAGGTCGGCGGCGCTGACCAGCGCGGAGTCGGTGATGCGCACGCGGTGGTGCTGCTCGTAGCGCTCCTTGAGGCCGCGCAGGATGGAGATCGTGTCCTCCACCGTGGGCTCGGAGACCATGACGGTCTGGAAGCGCCGGGCGAGCGCCGCGTCCTTCTCGATGTACTTGCGGTACTCGTCGAGCGTGGTGGCGCCGATGGCGTGCAGCGTGCCGCGCGCGAGGGCCGGCTTCAGGATGTTGCCGGCGTCCATCGAGCCCTCCGTGGCGCCCGCGCCCACGATGGTGTGCAGCTCGTCGATAAAGAGGATGATGCGCCCGTCGGACTTCTCGACCTCCTTGAGCACGGACTTGAGGCGGTCCTCGAACTCGCCGCGGTACTTGGCGCCGGCGACGAGCGCGGACATGTCGAGCTCGACGAGGTCCTTGTCGCGCAGGGTGGACGGCACGTCGCCGTTGACGATGCGCTGGGCCAGGCCCTCCACGATCGCGGTCTTGCCCACGCCCGGCTCGCCGATGAGCACGGGGTTGTTCTTGGTG
Source organism: uncultured Atopobiaceae bacterium (assembly GCA_944320385.1). GTDB lineage: Bacteria > Actinomycetota > Coriobacteriia > Coriobacteriales > Atopobiaceae > Thermophilibacter. Next base: position 49,198 of record CALUHH010000010.1, read on the forward strand.
CGGCGGCTGAGCACCTGGATGGTGCGGCGGATCTCCTCGACGCGGCCGATCACGGGGTCGAGCTTGCCCTGGCGCGCAAGGTCGGTGATGTTGCGGCCGTACTTCTCGAGCGCCTCGAACTCGGGCTTGGAGTCCTGACTGGTCACGCGCGCGTCACCGCGCAGGTCGTCGTAGGCCTCCTCGACGCGCTTTGCCGTGACGCCGGCCGCCTTGAGGACAGAGCCGGCATCGGTCTTGTCGTCGGCGAGCGCGCAGAGCAGGTGCTCGGAGGTGACATAGGAGTCGCCCATCTTGGACGCGAGCTTCTCCGCGGCGTTGCCCACGCGCACCGTGGCGTCGGCCATGCCCATCTGCGCGGTGTCGCCGCTGACCTGCGGCTGACGCGCGATGGCGTCGTCGACCTGCGCCTCGATGGAGGCCGGGTCGGCACCGACGCGCTCGATGATGGCGCGGATGTTGTGCTCGCCAGAGCTCAGCAGCGCCTTGAGCACGTGAACGGGCATGAGCTGGCCCGCATTGGCGTCTGTGGCGATGCCGACGGCCGCCTGCAGCGCCTCCTGGGCCGTGACGGCCCACTTGTCTAGTCTCATAGTTGCCCCCTTCTCGGGTCTGTTGTTTATCACAAGCAGTTATACCCGGCGAGAACGGGGGCCTATACATAAATCTAAGCGTCTACATAGTAGATTTTCTACGTGTTGGCGAGAAGGGCAGGCGAGGTGTCGACCAGACGTCCTTCTCGGCCGGCCGCCCCGCCCCTAGAGCTCGCGGCCGTTGGAGGCGATCACGCGCCGATACCAGTCGAAGCTCTTCTTCTTGCTGCGCGCGAGCGTCCCGTTGCCGGCATCGTCGCGGTCCACGTAGATGAAGCCGTAGCGCTTCTCCATCTGGCCGCTTCCGCACGAGACGAGGTCGATGGGCCCCCACGTGGTATAGCCGATGAGCTCGACATAGTCCTCGTTCACGGCGCGCTCCATCTGAGCGATGTGGCGCCGCAGGAAGTCGATGCGCTCGTCGTCCTCCACGACTCCCCCGGCCCCGGGCTCCTCATGCGCGCCGTACCCATTCTCGACGACAAAGAGCGGCAGCTGGTAGCAGTCATAGAGCTCGTTCAGGCTCACGCGCAGACCAACGGCGTCAATCGGCCAGCCCCAGTCCGTTCGCTCGAGGTAGGGGTTGTTGCGGGCCACGGTCAGGTCGTCGCCCGTCTCGCTGGAGGCGACGCACGAGAAGTAGTAGCTCAGCGCGATGTAGTCCACCGTGCCGGCAGCGAGGATGGCGGCGTCCTCCGCGCTCGCCTCAAACTCCACGCCCAGGCGGCGAAGCTGGGCCCTGCAGAGACCGGTGTAGCGCCCACGGGCCATCACGTCCAGGTAGTAGTAGTTGGGCATTATGTTGAGACGGCGGGCGAGCACGTCCTCGGGGCGGCACGTCCTTGCATAGGTCGGCGTGTACTGGATCATGCAGCCGACCTTGTAGTCGGGGCAGATCTTGTGAGCCAGCAGCACGGCGCGCGCCGACGCCACCATCATGTTGTGGCTCGCCACGACCTTGACCTCGTCGGGGTTCTCGTCCTCCGCAAAGACGAGCCCCGCCTGGTTGAACGGCAGCCGCTTATTCATGACCTCGTTTATCTCGTTGAAGGTCATCCAGTAGCGGACCTTGCCACGGTAGCGCGTGAAGACCGTCTCGCAGAAGCGGACGAAGAAGTCGATCAGCTTTCGGTTGCGCCAGGAGCCGTAGCGCGTCACCAGGCTGAGCGGGGTCTCATAGTGGGAGAGCGTGATGACCGGCTCGATCCCGTGGGCCAGGAGCTCATCGAAAACGGCGTCATAGAAGGCAAGTCCCGCCTCGTTGGGCTCGGCGTCGTCGCCGTTGGGGAAGATGCGCGGCCAGCTGATCGAGGTGCGCAGGCACGTGAAGCCCATCTCGGCAAAGAGCGCGATGTCCTCCTTGTAGCGGTGGTAGGCGTCGATGCCGGTCTGATTTGGATAGTAGACGCCCTCGCGGACATGGTCGTGGATCTCACGAGGGACGCCGTGGGCGCCCGGCGTCTGCACGTCGGCGATCGAGAGGCCCTTGCCGCCCTCGAGATACGCCCCCTCGACTTGGTTGGCGGCCACGGCCCCGCCCCAGAGAAATCCCTCGGGCATGCCCGGGGAGGCAGGGCCGGCGACGCTCCGGGACTCGAACGTGGCTGAACCGCCCGATTCGAGGGCGACGTCGGCAGCGGTTGTCGTTTCCATCGTCACAATCTCCTTTCCCGCGGGGCCGCGGGCGTCGGCATGTCAGTGAAACCGGTGCCCGACAGGTAGCGTGACCCTGCCGGGCACCATGGTGAGGGGGACGGGACTAGGCCTCGAGCTGGGCAGCCTCGGCCTGCTCGCGCTCGTACTGCTTGTTGGAGACGAGCACGAACGGCGTGTAGATGGCAAAGGCGACCGCGATGACCACCACGACCATGAGCAGGGCCTGCCACTGGCCGCTAAAGGCCAGGAACTGCTGCAGGAACATGGGGGCGCCGGCGATGGACTCCACGTAGGCGGAGGTCAGGAAGCCGGAGGTGATGGCGTAATAGCCGATGTTGCAGGTCACGAGCGGCGCGATCACAAACGGGAAGAAGAACGTGGGGTTGAGCATGATGGGGAGGCCAAAGACCATGGGCTCGGAGATGCCAAAGATCAGGGGCACGAAGGAGAGCTTGGTGACCTCGCGATAGTCCGCGCGCTTGGAGAACGCGAGGATGGAGAGGGCGAGCGAGATGACGATGCCGGAGCCGCCCAGGTTCATGAACAGGTGGACGAAGGCGAGCGTGTAGAACTCGGGGGGCAGCGCGCCGGAGGCCACGGCCGCGATGTTGGCCGCGAGGGCGGCGGTGCGCACGGGCTTGGCGACCGCGTTCATGGCCATGTGGCCGTGAATGCCCATCCACCACAGGAGCTGGGAGAGGACGGTGATGATGCTCACGCCGATCTGCGTGCCGATGGCCTGGTTAAAGGGAATCTGGATGACGGTGTAGATGATCGAGTTGATGAAGGTCCCGGTGGTGGCGTACAGGACGCCGGCAAAGATGCCAAAGACCATGATGGTGATGAACGCCGGAATGAGGGCGTTGAAGCTGTTGGCGATCATCTCGGGGACGGAGTCGGGCAGCTTGATCTTGATGCGCTCAAAGCGCATGAGGCCATTGAAGATCGCCATGGAGATGATGCCCACGAAGAAGGCCAGGAAGAGCGCGGAGGCGTCGAGGCTGCCGGCGATGTTCTCGGGGTCGAGCACGGTGATGAAGCTGACCGACGAGATCAGGCCGCAGATGAGCGGCTTCTGGCCGTCCTGCTCGCCGATGGAATAGGCAACGAGGAAGGCGATCCAAAGGGCCATGCAGGAGATGCAGGCGTAGTTGACCGTGCTGAAGATGTTGGCGTAGTTGGCCAGCCACTCGAAGCCGGCAAACTGCGCCAGGCCGCTCTTGGTGGAGCAGAGCATGAGGTTCAGCATGAAGGCAAACGAGCCCGTGATGACGATGGGCGTGTACGTGGAGAAGGCCTTCTGAATGGCGACCACGTACTTGTTGCCGTTCATGAAGTCGGCCACGGGTGTCAGAATTCGCTCCATGAGGTCGGTGAATTTGTCAAGCATGGGGTGTCACTCCTCTCAGAGTGTCGTGAGGACGTAGATTGTAGGAAGGGCGCGCTCAGCCGCTACTTGTTGGCGACGAGCTCCTCGGCCTGCTTGAGGACCGCGGCTCCGTCGCAGCGGCCGTAGGCCATGGGGTTGATGACCGCCACGGGGGCGGCCCCGTTCACCGTCTGAACCAGCTTGCGCTCCATGTGGCGGATCTGCGGACCCAGAAGGAGCACGTCGAAGTTGCCGATCTCCGAGGCAACCTGCCCCTGGTCAACGGCCCAGATCTTGTAGTCCTTTCCCTGGCTCTCCGCGGCCTGGCGCATCTTGCTCACCACAAGGGAGGTCGACATTCCTGCCGCGCATGCCAACATGATGTTCATGATCGTTCCTCTCTCAGAATACAAGCCCGCCGGGCACCGGCGTTGCCTCGGGCACGCTAGGCACTGGCCTCAAGTCGGGCAAGGCGACGATGCATCTCGACCATGCGCTCCGCCAAGTCGCCTGCCATGATGGCCATCGAGAGATGGTCCTGAGCGTGAACGAGAATGACGCTGACGTCGACGGGAGCGCCGTTGACCTCGCTCTGGATGAGCGAGAACTGCCTCTCGTGCGCATCATGCAGCTCCTTTTGGGCCTCGACGAGATGCGCGTCCGCAGCCGAGAAGTCTCCTTCCGCGGCGTCGTCGATGGCCATGAGCGCGGCGGACCGGGCGTTGCCGGCGTGCAGGATGATCTGCATGGCGTTTTCGTACTTTGCTTCGTCCATTCTGTCCTCCTCTCTGTTGGTGGGGTCGCATGTCACCGGTTCAATAGCTCCAACAGGGTGGTGAAGTCCTGCCGGCTGATCAGCGTCTTGACGTCCTCCTCGCTCGTGAGCAGGCGCGCCGTGCGGTCGTAGAAGTCCTGAAGGTTCTTCTCGGTACTCGTGGAGACACTCACGAGAAAGATCGCGCGGACCGTGACGTCGGGCGCCCACAGGACGGGCTCGTCCAAAAGGGCGACGGCGACAAAGGTGTCCTGGGTGCACGGCGTCGCTGGGTGCGGCATGCTCACGTTGTTGCCAAACGCGGTTGGGGCCGCGCCTTCGCGCTCCCATACGAGCTCGGCAAAGTTAGTGGGAACCTGCCGGCGCTCGGAAACGAGCGCGCAGAGGCGGTCAAGCGCCTCGTTCTTGTCGGCCGCCTCAAAGTGCGAGAAGAACAGGCTCTCGTCGTAGTAGGACTCGACCCCCTGAGCGCTCGAGCGGACCTCAAGCGCCTCCCGGACGCGATGAATCTCCCCCTCGTTCAGGAAGAAGCCGACCTCGCGCACGGGAACGGGCAGCGTCCGGTTGAGCGGAACCGTCGTGAACACGTAGTCGATGTGGGTAAAGTCCACGTCGTCTATGCCGCCCACGTCGCACGTCTCGATGCGGTCGAGGTAGGCCCCGAACTCGCGGCGGTAGCGGTTCTCGAGCAGGTGCGCGCTGCCCGCCCCCGAGGCACACACGATGAGAACGTTCTTGCGCGCCGGGCCTCCCTTCAGGCGCTCGAACGCGAGAGCGAAGGAGAGCGCGATGTAGCCGATCTCCTCGTCGCTCAGGGTGGCGTCGTAGGTCGAGATGAGCACCGCGGACGCCTCGACGGCCATGGTCCAGGCAAGCGGGTAGCGGTGCTTGATGTCCGAGAGCAGCGGGTTGTCCATGCGCATGTTGAAGCGCATGCGCACGGAGAGCGGGGTCACGTGCTGCGCGAGGTTCATGCGAAGCTCGAGGTCATCGCGGAAGTCAAAGCGGAAGGCGTCCCACACGCGCTCGATCATGCGCGAGACGACGTCCCACACCTCGTCGGAGATCACAAGGTCGTTCTCCGGAGCGTCAAGCGAGAAGTACAGGCGCTGGCGCCCGGCGAGGTGGATGGCGATGTAGGCGACCTCCTCATCGGGGAGCGAGATGTCAAAGCGGGAGGCCACGAGCCTGGCGACGTCACGCGCTACCGAGAACTCGCGCGTAGCGACGATGCGGCCCAGCTGCTCGTCCTCCATGGGCACGTAGCATCCCTCGCGGATTCGGGAGACCGCGACGGCAATGTGAACCAGCAGGTTCTGTCTGGCGAGCGCGTTGATCTGGAAGCCGTTGCGCTTGGTTGCCTCGGCGACGCAGGCATCGATGGCGTCGAGGGCATCATGGCTCACGAGAGGGGACTCGGCGCCCGCGGCGATGCTTCCGCCCGCGGACACGGCGGCGAGGCAGAGGCGCCGCTTGAGTTCCTGACCCACGACGCGGATGCCGTAGCGCGGGCGTCGCTCCACAGAGAGGTCAAAGCGGCCGAGGCGTCGCTCGACCTCCCGAAGGTCCTCGGTCACCGTGGCGCGCGAGACAAAGAGAATCTGCGCGAGGTCATCGATGGTGATCCAGCCTGTCCGGTAGAGGAGGTCGCTCAGAAGATAGGTGACGCGCTGCTCCTCGGTGACAGGGGTGGCGGCGCCGGGCGCGACATCCGCCGCCGTGTCTCCCATCAGGGCGAACAGGCGATCATGGTCCGCGGCCTCAAGGCGATAGACCGATGAGCTCCTCATCTCAATGCGGCCCGCGGGGCTCGTCGCGTCGGCGGAGCTCGCGGAGGCGAGCATCTCGTTGATGCGGCTCACGTACGAGCGGACGGTGCGAACGCTCACGTCAAGACGCTCGGCAAGCTCCACAGGCGAAATCTCGCCCTCGGCGCACACGATCTCGATGAGCTTTGCGAGCTTCTCGTCCACGGCTCCTCCTTCCCTACCCTCATCCTAGGGAATGGAGCACGTAGTCTCCACAAGTGCTTTTTCCGTCACGACGGAAACGGCGCTGCGGATTGGACGGAGGGCGCTCTGGGACGCGCGCTTACGGTTTGCCGCGCGTCCGAGGGGAGGCCGGACGTCGCCGCGCTTACGGTTTGCCGCGCGTCCGGGAAGTCGGGCCGCCGCAGATCTCAAGCGGCCCGTGTCGGCCTGCCGGCGAGGCGAGAAGGGCCGCGCTACTCCCCGGGTATCTCGTTCTTCTCGTCGGGCGCGCCCCCGAGGAGCAGGCGGCGCATGACCTGCTCGGGACTGCCCTGCTCGTCGTGGCGGGCGAGCGCGGTAATCTTCTCCTGCATGCGGTACTCGTGGACCTCCTCCTCGAGCTCGCGCACGCGACGCCGCAGCTCCTCGAGCTCGTCCTCGCGCTCGAGCATGCGCTCGCGCATGTCGAGGATGCGCACCACGCCGGCGAGGTTGATGCCCTCGTCGGTGAGCTTGGAGATGAGGTTCAGCCGGTCGATGTCGGACTGTGAGTACAGGCGCGTGTTGCCGCGCGAGCGTCCGGGCGTGACCAGGCCCTTCTGCTCGTAGACGCGCAGGGTCTGCGGGTGCATGCCGGTGAGCTCGGCGGCGACGCTAATCATGTAGAGGGGCTTGTTGCGGCCCGTTCCCTCGCTAGACTCTTCACGACCTCGTGCCATAGCGGTTGACCTCCTCGCGGTAGGCGCGCGTATCGGCGTCGCGCAGCGACTCGAGCGCGTCGCGCTCCTTCTTGGTGAGCATCGTGGGGATCTTCACGCGCACGGTCACGTAGAGCGCGCCGCGCGAGCCCTTGCGCTTGACGTTGGGGGCGCCCAGGTCGCGGAAGCGGAAGGTCTTGCCGTCCTGCGTGCCCGCGGGCACCTTGAGGCGCACCTCGGTGCCGTCGGGGGTGGGGACGTCGACCGTCGCGCCGAGCGCGGCCTCGTAGACGCTGATGGGCAGGTCCATGCGGACGTCCGCCCCGTCGCGCTTGAAGAGCGGGTGCTCAGCCACGTGCGTGGTGATCACGAGGTCGCCGCGGTCGCCGCCGTTGGCGCCGTACTCGCCGCGGCCGCGGTAGCGGAGCTTGCCGCCGTCCACGGCGCCGGCGGGAATCTTGATGGTGAGCGTCTGCTCCTCGCCGGTCGAGGGCACGCGGTACGTGGCCTTGCGCGTGGCGCCGCGGAAGGCCTCCTCGGCGGACACGTCCACGGACATCGTGAGGTCGCTGCCCTTGGTCGGCCGGTTGCCGGCAGCTCGCGCGCCCGCCGCGCCGCCGAAGATCGACGAGAAGTCAAACCCGCCAAAACCGTCGCCGCCGCGCATGTTGTTGAAGATGTCGGACCAGTCACCGCCCACGTTGGTGGTGTAGGTGTAGCGGCCGCGCCCTCCCGAGCCGCCAAAGTCGGCGCCGGGAATGCCGCCAAACATGAGCAGCTGGTCGTACTCGCGGCGCTTCTGGGGGTCGGAGAGCGTGGTGTACGCCTCGCTGACCTCCTTGAACTTCTGCTCGTCACCGCCCGCGTCAGGGTGGTACTTGGCGGCGAGCTTGCGAAACGCCTTCTTGATCTCATCGTCGGTGGCGTCGCGCTTGACGCCCAGCACGTCGTAGTAGCTCTTCTTGGTTGCCATTCTGCACGAGCCCCCTCTCGGTGTGTGAATTGGGGACAGTCCCCAAATTACAGAAAACTTTTATGTGAATTGGGGACTGTCCCCAATTCACAGACGCGCCCGGGTGCGTGGCCCGGGCGCGACGTCTACTCCTCCTCGGGCGCGGCCTCGGGCTCGGGCTCCGCGGGGCGCTTGGGACCACCGTAGGTCACCGTCACCATTGCGGTGCGGATGACCTTCTCGCCCATGCGATAGCCCTTCTGGTAGACCTGAGCCACGGTCTCGTCGTAGGCGTCCTTGTCCTCGACGCGACCGACCGCCTGGTGCGCGAGCGGGTCAAAGGCCTCGCCCGCCGGGTCCACCGGCTCGACGCCCTCCTTGGCGAGCACGCCCAGCATCTTGGCGTGCACGGCGGAGACGCCGTCCACGAACTGCTGGAACTGCGTGTCCCCCTCGGTAGCGCCGGCGTGCTCGATGGCGCGCTCGATGTCGTCGATCACGGGCAGCAGGTTCGTGACCAGGCCCTCGGCGGCACGCTCCTTCTCGGCCAGGCGCTCCGCGGCCGTGCGCCGACGGTAGTTCTCCCAGTCGGCCTGGAGGCGCAGCATGCGCTCCGTCGCCTCGGAGGCCTCCTTCTTGGCGGCCTCGATCTGGTCCTCGACGTCGGCGAGCTTCTTCTGCAGCTCGTCGCGCTCCTCGCGAATCCTGTTGGCGTCGGCGGCGAGCTCGCGCTCGGCGGCCTCCTCGCCGGCGCGAATGGCAGCCTCCACGCGGGCGCGCTCCTCGGCGTCCCCGTCGGCCTCCGCGACCTCGGCGGCCTCGTCCTCGACGGTGGCCTCGTCGGACTCGACGACCTCGTTCTTCTCGTCCTCTACCTCGATGGGCACTTTCACGTCACCCTCCTCGAACTTCCCGATGAGTCAAAAGGGGACTGTCCCCTTTTGACCTATAAGGGGCGGCCGCGAAGCCGTGGCCGCCCCCGATCTCAATCCGTTGTGCGCGGGCGCGGACTAGTTGTTCTTGTCGTCGTCCACGACCTCGTAGTCGGCGTCGACCACGTCGTCAGCGGAGCCGCCCTGCGCGCCGGCGCCGGCGCCGGCCGCCGCGTCCTCCTGGGTGGCGGAGTAGACGACCTCGGCGAGCTTGTGGCCGACCTCCTGGAGCTTGTCGCCCGCGGCGCGGATGGCGTCCACGTCGGTGCCGTCAAGGGCCTTCTTGGCCTCGGCCACGGCGTCCTCGGCGGCCTTCTTCTGGTCGGCCGGGACCTTGTCGCCCAGGTCCTTGAGGGTCTGCTCGGTGGAGTAGGCAAGGGAGTCGACCTGGTTGCGGACCTCGATCTCGTCCTTGTGCTTCTTGTCCTCCTCGGCGTGGGCCTCGGCGTCCTTGACCATGCGATCGACCTCGTCGTCGGAGAGGGCGGTGGAGCCGGAGATGGTGATCTGCTGGCTCTTGCCGGTGGCCTTGTCCTTGGCGGTGACCTTCACGATGCCGTTGGCGTCGATGTCGAAGGTGACCTCGATCTGCGGCACGCCGCGGCGGGCGGCCGGGATGCCGGTCAGGTTGAACTTGCCGAGGGACTTGTTGTCCGCGGCCATCTCGCGCTCGCCCTGCAGGACGTTGATCTCGACGGACGTCTGGTTGTCGGCGGCCGTGGAGTAGATCTCGGTCTTGGACGTGGGGATCGTGGTGTTGCGGTCGATCATCTTGGTCATGACGCCGCCCATGGTCTCGACGCCCAGCGACAGCGGCGTGACGTCGAGCAGCAGGATACCCGAGACGTCGCCGGTGAGGACGCCGCCCTGGACGGCCGCGCCGTCGGCCACGACCTCGTCCGGGTTCACGGACATGTTGGGCTGCTTGCCGGTCATCTGCTTGACGAGCTCCTGGACGGCGGGCATGCGGCTGGAGCCGCCGACGAGGATGACCTCGTTGACCTCGGAGAGCTGCAGGTTGGCGTCGTGCAGGGCCTTGGTGACGGGGCCCTTGCAGCGGTCGAGCAGGTCGCGGGTGATGCGCTCGAACTCGGCGCGGGTCAGCGTGTAGTCGAGGTGCTTGGGGCCGGTGGCGTCAGCGGTGATGAAGGGCAGGTTGATCTGGGCCTGCTGGGCGGAGGAGAGCTCCTTCTTGGCGTTCTCCGCGGCCTCCTTCAGGCGCTGCAGGGCCATCGGGTCCTTGCGCAGGTCGATGCCGTTGTCGGACTGGAACTTGTCGGCCATCCAGTCGATGACGCGCTGATCCCAGTCATCGCCGCCGAGGTGGTTGTCGCCGTTGGTGGCGAGAACCTCCACGACGCCGTCGGCGAGGTCGAGCAGGGACACGTCGAAGGTGCCGCCGCCGAGGTCGAAGACCAGCACCTTCTGGTCGATGCCCTTCTTGTCGAGGCCGTACGCGAGGGCCGCGGCGGTGGGCTCGTTGACGATGCGCTGGACGTTGAGGCCGGCGATCTTGCCCGCGTCCTTGGTGGCCTGGCGCTGGGCGTCGTTGAAGTACGCGGGGACGGTGATGACGGCGTCGGTGACGGGCTCGCCGAGGTACTTCTCGGCATCGGCCTTCATCTTGGAGAGGATCATGGCGCTGATCTGCTCCGGGGTGAAGTCCTCGCCGTCGATCTCAACGACCGCGCGGCCGCCCACGCCGGGCTTGACCTTGTACGGGACGGTCTTGAGCTCGGAGCCGACCTCGTCGTAGCGACGGCCCATGAAGCGCTTGATCGAGAAGACGGTGTTGGTGGGGTTGGTGACGGCCTGGTTCTTGGCCGCCTTGCCGACGATGCGGTCGCCGTCGGAGCGGAAGCCCACGACGGACGGGGTGGTGCGGTCGCCCTCGGCGTTGACGATGATCGTGGGCTCGCCGCCCTCGAGGACCGCCATCGCGGAGTTGGTGGTGCCCAGGTCGATACCAAGAATCTTGCCCATGGTTGCTCTCCTTTTCCTGCGCGGGGCCGCGTGCGCGCCCCTTTCGCGTGATTCCTTTTCTGTACGGTGGAGTTTATCCCCCATGCGCTTCGATTCTATACATTATCTAAGTCTCCACATATGAGATTTTTTGACGCGTGGAGTTGAGGTGGTTCCGCCAAGCGGCGAGGGGCGCCGTTCCGGGGGTCCCGTGTCACTTTTCGCGAGAAGTGGGTACCACGCCGTCATCGCCGCGGCAGCGGCAGCGACGACGGCGCATATTATGACAAGTTGGACATTATCCGAAAGCACCGCCGCAAGGCGTTGCCTGTCAGCTCTTACCCACATCGCCTAAAAAGTGACACAGAGGGTGCTGGCTTCTGCCCCGAGGGCCCAGCGGCGCCAAGCAAGAGACGCGCCTACAGCAGGCGATGCTCAAAGTGCCCGTTCTCGTAGACGCCAAAGCTGGCCGAGCCGTCCTTGGGGATGCCCGCGGAGCCGGGGTTGAAGACCCAGGCCTCGTGCTCCTCGTTCTTCTCGCTCACCTTGATGTGCGTGTGGCCGTAGACGAGGGCGGAGCGCTCGGGCAGCGCGGGCCACGCGTCGACGCTGTTGTGATAGCCGGGGCCGTAGATGTGGCCGTGCGTGAGGAAGAGCGTGCACGGGCCGCCGTCGGCCGTTGGGTCAACGAGGATGTTGTGGTCAGCCATGCAGGGAAACGCGAGGACCATCTGGTCGACCTCGGCCTCGCAGTTGCCGCGCACGGCAATGACACGGTCGGCGATGGAGTTGAGCATCTCGATCACGCGCTTGGGCGCGTAGTCGGCCGGCAGGTCGTTGCGGGGCCCGTGATAGAGCAGGTCGCCGAGAAGGACCACGCGGTCGGGGCCCTCCGCCTCGATGGCGGACATGAGGCGAACGCAGGCGTCTGCCGCGCCGTGGATGTCGGAGGCAATGACGAGCTTCATGGGCGTTCCTCTCTATCAGGCGGGTCTGTCAGTTGGGGACAGTCCCCAATTTACATAAAACTTTTCTGTTAGTTGGGGACTGTCCCCAAATGACAGAGCGCGTGGGAGACGACGAGGCGGCGGACTTCGGGCAGCTCTGCCAGGGAATGCGGCCAGGGCGTGACGCGAGCGCCGCTCCGCGCGAGCTCGTCGCGGAGGTCGCCCAGCACGTCACGGCGGGCATGGTGGCCGAGCGCCATCAAAATCGGGCCGAGAAGGACCTCGCGCCGCGCACCCTCCAGGCGCGCGGCAAGGCGCGCCGGGGAGTCAACGAGGACGTCGGCACGACCGCTGGCCTGCAGCGCGACCTCGAGTCGGGCAAATGAAGCCTCGCACTCCGCGCCCCGGTGTCCTGCCAGCGCTACGACGCGCCCGGGCGCCGCGGGCAGGGCCGCATCGAGCGCTCGGGCGACGAGCTCCCGGTCCTTCTCGGTCGCAAGCAGGGGCGGCGCGAGGCGCAGCGACTCAAAGCCGGGCGCGGCAGCACACACCGCCGACGCCGCCTCACGCTGCAGACGGCCGTCCGCAACGTGCGTGGTCGCCACGAGCACGCGTCGAGCGCCCTCGCGCCGAAGGTCGGCGAGCGCCTCGGGCAGGGACCGCCCCACGGGCCGGCCGCCCGTGCGGGCGCGCAGCGTCACGTCGGCGCCAACCGCCGCGGCGAGTTCCTCGACGAGGGCCGCAACGCCCGCGTCCCCACGCTCGCCGGAAAGGCACCCGGCTATGACCAGCGCATCAAGCATTCGCTGTCCAAAATGATACGAAGGGACTGTCCCCTCGTGTCATTAGTGGTGACAGGCGTGCTCGGCGCCCATGACGGGAAGCGTGCCGGCAGCGGCCATCTGCGCGACGTCGCCCACGCCGGGCGTCTGGTTCTCAAAGTAGACGGTGATCCCGGCCTGCGCAAAGCCCATCATGGGGCGCATGCCCATGCCGGCGGCGACGATGGCGTCGATCCCGCTCTGGGCGAGCAGCGCCACGGGGCGCATGCAGCCGCCCTCCTCGTGGGGCGGGTTGTCGATGACGCTCACGGCGCCGACCTTGCCGTCCTCGACGTCGACCACGGTGAAGCAGTCGCAGTGGCCAAAGTGGCCGGAGCGCTCGCAGTCCAGACCGCCCTTGCCGAGGGTGGGGATGGCAACCTTCATGGGACTCTCCTCTCGTTGCGGGCGCGCCCGCAGTGTTTGACGTGGCCATTCTAGCCCACCGGACAAGGCGTTTCCGGCACCGCTGTCACAAACCCCAAATCGAGGGCGCCCTTCTCGGCCTACCATAGAAGGAGCACGTCCCGCGAGGCGACGCAAGAGGAGAGGAATGCCATGAGATACCTGATCGTCGGCGGCGTAGCCGCCGGAACAAAGGTCGCGGCCAAGCTCAAGCGCTGCGACCGCTCGGCCGAGGTCGCCGTAGTCACCAAGAGCGAGGACATCAGCTACGCCGGGTGCGGCCTGCCGTACTACATCGGCGGCGACATCAAGACCCGCGGCGAGCTCATCGTCAACACGCCGGCCGCCTACGCTGACCTCACCGGCGTGGAGGTGCGCACGGGCGTGGAGGCCGTGGCGCTTGACGCCGCGGCGCACGAGGTCACGGTGCGCGAGAAGGACGGCTCCGAGCATGCCGAGAAGTACGACAAGCTGGTCATTGCCACCGGCGCGTCGCCGATTGTGCCCGCGAGCATCCCCGGCGCCGACCTGCCGGGCGTCTTCACCGTGCGCACCCCCGACGACGCCGAGGCCATCCGGTCCTACGCGGACGCCGGCGCGCGCCGCGCGGTGATCGTGGGCGCCGGCTTCATCGGCCTGGAGGTGGCCGAGAACCTGCTCGCGCGCGGCCTCTCCGTCACCGTGATCGACGCGATGCCGCAGATCCTGCCCAACGTCTTTGACCCCGAGATGGCCGGCTTTGTCCAGCGTCAGCTCAAGGCGGCCGGCATGCGCGTCATGACGTCGTGCCCGCTGGCGGCCATCAGGGGCGCCGAGAAGGTCGAGGGCGTCGAGACCGGTGCGGGGACGCTGCCGGCGGACCTCGTGATCCTCTCCATTGGCATCCGGCCCAACACGGCGTGGCTCGAGGGCTCCGGCGTGGCGCTCGACCGCGGCTGCGTCGTCGTGGACGAGTTCGGCGCCACCAACGTGGCCGACGTCTACGCCGCCGGCGACTGCGCCGAGGTCACGAACGCCATCACCGGCAAGCCGATGTGGAGCGCCATGGGCTCGACCGCCAACATCGCCGGCCGCGCGATCGCCCGCACGCTCACGGGCACGCCGACCGCCTACCCCGGCGCGCTCGGCACCGGCGTGGTGCGCCTGCTGCCCACGCTCAACGGCGGGCGCACCGGCCTCACCGAGGCGGCCGCGCGCGAGGCGGGCTTTGACCCGGTGAGCGTGGTCTCCGTGGTAGACGACAAGGCCCACTACTACCCCGGCTCCTCGAGCTTCTTCATCAAGCTCGTCGCGGACCGCGCGACGCACCGCCTGCTCGGCGTGCAGGCGCTGGGGGCGGGCGCCGTGGACAAGGTCACCGACGTGGTGGTGACCGCGCTCTACCAGAAGGCGCGCGTGGAGGACCTCGACCTGATGGACCTCTCGTACGCGCCGCCCTTCTCGACCGCTATCCATCCGCTGGTCACGACCGCCTACATCCTGGAGAACAAGCTCGCAGGCGAGCTCGAGAGCTTCACGCCGGCCGAGTACGCCGCCGGCGCCGCCGCAGGCTACCGCGTCATCGACGTGCTGCCCGCGCCCACCATCCCGGGCGCGGAGTGGGTCGACCTCACCAAGATCGGGCCGAACGGGCTGCCCGGTCACGAGAAGGACGAGAAGCTCCTGCTGGTGTGCGCCAAGGGCAAGCGCGGCTACTTCGCGCAGAACCGTCTCAAGGCCGCGGGCTACACGGCGACGCGCGTGCTCGAGGGCGGCGTGACGTTCAACGAGGTCCGCGTGCCGCGCCCCGCCGGCAAGAAGCTTCCCGCCGCCGAGGTCAAGCGCCTCAAGGGCCTGGGATGCCTGCAGGACAAGCGCTACGACGACGTCTTCAACATCCGCGTGATCACGCGCAACGGCAAGATCTCCGCGGACGAGCAGCGCTCCGTCGCCGAGGCCGCCGAGCGCTTTGGCTCCGGCGAGGTCACGATGACCACGCGCCTCACGCTGGAGATCCAGGGCGTTCCGTACGACAACATCGACGCGTGCATCGCGTTTCTGCAGGACCACGGCCTGGACGCCGGCGGCACCGGCTCCAAGGTGCGCCCGGTCGTGAGCTGCAAGGGCACCACCTGCCAGTACGGCCTGATCGACACCTTTGATCTCTCCGAGAAGCTGCACGAGCGCTTCTACGTGGGCTATCACGGCGTGGACCTGCCGCACAAGTTCAAGATCGCCGTGGGCGGCTGCCCCAACATGTGCGTCAAGCCCGACCTCAACGACCTGGGCATCGTCGGCCAGCGCGTGCCGCAGATCGACCTCGAGAAGTGTCGCGCGTGCAAGGTCTGCCAGGTCGTGAAGGCGTGCCCGATGGGCGACGCGCAGATCGGAGCCGACGGCAAGATCACCATAGACGGCTCCGCGTGCAACCACTGCGGACGCTGCGTGGGCGCGTGCCCGTTTGGTGCCGTGACCGAGGGTCTTGCCGGCTACAAGGTCTACATCGGCGGCCGCTGGGGCAAGAAGACCGCGCACGGCCGCGCGCTGGACAAGCTGTTCACGACCGAGGACGAGGTCATGGACGTCGTGGAGCGGGCGATTCTCTTCTTCCGCGACGAGGGCCAGAGCGGCGAGCGCTTTGCCGACACCGTGGCGCGCCTCGGCTTTGACTACGTGCAGGACAAGCTGCTCACGGCGCCCATCGACAAGGACGCCATCCTTGCCAAGGACGTGACCGGCGGCGCCACCTGCTAGCTGGACGCTGATTAGGGACGGGCGCTTTTAGCAGCAAAAAGGGGCGGGTCGCTCCCAACGGGCGGCCCGCCCCCTCCTGTGATTTCCGCCCTTTTGCCGCGCTACACCTCGCCGCTGCCGGCGTTGGGGTTCTCGGTGAGGGAGGCCACCGGCGAGAGCAGCACGCGACCGCGCCCGCGGTAGACGTTGACGAGCCCCTCTCCGGAGACCGCGGAGCCCACGAGGGACTTGCCGCTGCGCTCCACGGAGAACTCGAGGGACTCCGACCACGCGATGGCGAAGTTGCCGTCCACCTTGAGCTCGTCCCCGTCGAGGTCCACCACGGCAAGCTCGCTGGCCGGCACGGGAGACTCAAGGGCCACGACGCCGTCACCCTCGAGGCCGAGGTTGAACAGGCCCTCGTTGCCCGCGACCACCGCGCTCGGGCGCTTGACCATGATGGCGCGGTGCCGGATGTCGGCCGTGCAGGCCATGAACAGGCCGTCGTTGATCACCATGGTGCCGCCCATCTCGGCGCGTGGGCTCATGAGCAGGATGTGGCGGTACGTGGGCTCGCAGACGATGACGCCCGACCCAACGTACTCGGGCTTGATGGCCGACTCGCCGGTGACCGAGCCGCGCAGCGCCTTGCCCAGGAAGTCCCCCACGCCCTTCACGCCCGTGGTGGCACGGACGTCGCCAGCGGTCCACTGCATGGCGCCTGCCTGCAGCGTCACGCCCACGCGCCCGTCCAGCTCGCAGACGAGCTGGCGCCGGCGCACGCCCATCTCGGCGGCAAAGTACGCCGCGATCGCGCCGCCGTACGGGACGGAGAGGTCGCGCTGCCACTCCGCGACCTTGAAGGGCCCGTTCTGGGCGATGACCTTGATGTCGTCGTTCTCGAGGAAGTTGCTGATGCGCATGGGGCTCCTTTCAGCCTGGTCCGTGCGCGCAGCGTATCACGGCCAGCGCGGGCGCTCGGCTCCATGCCGGGCAGCGTCGCGTTTCGCTCGGCGAGAAGGACGGGGCGGGGCCAATCGCTCAGGCCGAGCCAAGCGCCGACAGATCGACCTCAAAGGTCGCAGGGCCCGACCATCTCTTCTTCGCGAGAAACATCGTCATGTAGAGCGGGAGATAGGTGATGGCACCGCACTGCTCGACGTTGCCCTTACAGAGCACAATCGCGCGCCTGAGCCCCCACTCCTTCATGTCGAGCACGTTGTCGAGAGCACGATGCCGCTGCCAGTCCTCGCCCGACTTGACCTCGATCGGCAGCACGCTCGCGCCGTCCTGAACAACAAAGTCGACCTCGCCCTCGCGCTTGCTGTTGAAGTAATGCAGGTCAAAGCCATGCGCTCTCAGCTCCTGCGCGACAACGTTCTCCGCGATCGCGCCCATGTTCACCTCAAGGTTGCCCCGAAGCAGCTCAATCTGCGCGTTTCCCATCGAGGCGGCACACAACAGGCCCGTATCGCCCATGAACAGCTTGAAGAGGCTGCGTTTGTCGTTGCCCGCGAGAGGGGCCTTCGGCTCAGTCACGTTGTAACACGGCAGGGCAACGCCCGCATCCGCCAGCCAAAGAAAGCTGCTCTCATAACGATTCTGCCGTGCTGACTTGCTCAAGTCGGCGAGAACGAAGCGACGGTTCTTGTCGTCAAGCTGCGAGGGAACCGCGTCAAAGATGGACCTGATCTTGGCCTTGTCGCCCTTATCGGCATACTTTTCTATGTCAAGGCGATAGAGCGCGAGAAGGTCCTCCTGCAGTCCCACCACCTGGGCGATGTCGTGCGTTTCGACATAGCGCTGCACTACCTCGGGCATGCCGCCCACCACGCAGTACGTCTGAAACAGCCGCAGCATGGTCTGGTGTATTGGCTCGGGCACCGGCTCAACGCGATCGAAGCAATCACGGAGCAGATCCACCGTCTGGGACTGAACGCCGACCGCATAACAGAATTCCTCAAAGTCAAGCGGAAACATTTGGAGGTTCCGCTCGAAGCCCACCGGATAGGAGGGCACCTGTGCCGTCTTTACGCCGAGGAGCGACCCCGTCTCGACGTAGTCAAAGCGGCCATCCTCAACGAGGAACTTGATGGACGTGCGCGCCGCAGGGCATTCCTGAATCTCGTCGAGAAGGACGAGCGTGTTGCCCGGTTTGAGGGGAACCCGCAGATATGCCGTGATGCCCTCGGTGATTGAGTTGGCGTCGAGCCCTCCGGAGAAGAGCTCGCTCGCCTGCGGGTTCTCAAGAAAGTTGAGCTCGGCGAAGCACTCGTACCGCTCTCGAGCAAACTCTCGCACAAGCGTGGTCTTACCGGTCTGCCGGGCACCCGTGATAAGGAGGGCCTTTCTGCTGGGGGACGCATGCCATTTTTCCAGCTTCTGCCAGGCCTTTCTGTAAAGCATGGTTCACCTGCCACGTTTTTCGCAACGTTTTTCTCAGATTTTAGCAGCTCTCTTGCAACGTTTTTCCGATAAAAACAAGGTCGCTTTGCCACGTTTTTCTCGATGGTATGCGATACGTGAGTAGTAACCCTGTTTGGTAACGCGAGTCAGCAAAAGCTGGTACCGGCGGTCAGCGCCAGCGGTACCGGAAATCGGCTCGAATGGTACCGCCCCTAGAATCCGTGACAGGGGCGCCCGAAGGGCGGGCGCCGAGACGCGGAA